>NZ_JABGCB010000006.1 GCF_013149295.1 Novosphingobium sp. SG751A | reverse complement strand
CATGATCACCCATGTCATGGGCCTTGAAGACATCAACACCGCCTTCGACCTCATGCACGAAGGCAAGTCGATCCGCTCCGTCGTCGTATTTTGAAAGGTTTTCAACAAGGGAGTATCTACCATGCGACCTGCCCGACCTGCTCGTCGATCAGGGCGAGACCGACAATTTCCTCGATGGACAGCTCAAGACCAACTTGCTCGTCGCAGCCTGCGAGGCCGCCCGGCAACCAGCGCCGATCCGCATGCAGCCGGGCTATGACCATTCCTATTACTTTATTTCGACCTTCATGACCAAGCATCGCGACATCCTCATCGTCAGCGCGGGGTCATGCCGGGGCGCAATGTGCCATCGCCCCGCGTCAGGGTGGCTTCGAGGGCAGCGTGGCTATCGTTGGCCGCGAGAAGACCTTCGATCGGCTCTACATCCACCTGCCGTGCTTCTGGCCGGAAAAGTATGTAAAAATGCTCTTGGAGCGCGAGGCTGTGTCGCTCAAAGAAGAACATTGCCCAATTCTGATCCCTTGTTTCGATAAGCATTCGATGGTCCCTCCCCCCTCTGTCGCGATCACGGCGAACAGTTTATGATGACCTCGAAGGAAACTGCCCATGTTCTCAAGAAACCGCCTTTTGTCCGTTCTCAGCGGCGCCCTGCTTGCCGCCCACCCCGCAGCCGCGCAGGAAGCTGTCACTCCCGCGCCCAATGCAGAAGCCCTGTTCCACCATCCCAACCCATCGCTTAACCGCAATTTGCAGACCGCCTATCATATCATGAAGGACCTGCTGGAGGCGGGGCATTGGGAGCAGGCCCCGGCCTATCTCAGCCAGCGCTATATTCAGCATAACCCCAATGTCGCATCCGGGCGGGACACGGTGGTCCGCTTCTTTGCCTCGATCGGCATGAAACCCAAACCCATCCCGGCGCGGCTTTCCGCTCCCGTGGTCAGCGTCCTGGCGCAGGGCGACAAGGTTGTGGTCGTAACGGTCGTCACCCTGCCCGATCCACGCGCACCGGGCAAAACCTATACGACCAGTTGGTTCGACATGTGGCGCTTTGTCGACGGCAAGGCGGATGAACATTGGGACAGCGCCACATTGATGCCCGTGGCGCGCCAATAAAGCCGCCAATAGGGCCGGCCCCGCCAGCCCTATTTCACCCGCCGGTTCTATTTCACCCGATAGAACCGTATCTCCGCCAAAGGTACATCGCCCGCCGACAGTAACATCGCGCCCAAAGCGTAACCTTCCTCTCGTCTATTTGCGATGCGCCTTCAGGTTGAAGGAAAGGCCAACTTCCGAACCGATCTGATCCGTCCCGCTCCATTGCCCGGTGCCGACATGGAGCGCGGTGCGGTCGAGCCGGGCGCTGCCTTTGACGGTGGCCCCATTGTCGGCAATCCGCAGGTCGAAGTTCAGCGTGACCGGCACCATCACGCCATTGATCGACAAACGACCCTCGGCAGCAAATTTGCTGCCCCCCGCGGGCTTGAACCCATTGGCCACAAACACCGCCCGCCCCATCGGCGAAGAGCCGAAGAATTCAGGCCCCTGCAACATGCCATCGCGCGTCTGGTCGCCGCTCGATGCGCTGGCCAGTTGAACCGTCACGGTCAGTTTGGCTGCCTCCGGATGGTCAGGATCATAGGTGACCTTGCCCGTCCATTTGCCAAAACGGCCCTCCACCGGCCCGCCATTGACCGTGGCGGAAAAACCCAGACGCCCGCCCGGCTCGATGGCCCAGTCATGGGTCAGGGGCTTGTCCGGCTCCGCCGATGCGACGGCAACCGGAGTTTCCTCGACAGCAGGCGCTTCAGAAGCAACAGCCACAGGCGCAGCGGGCGCGGGCGTGACGGGAGCGGCCGACACAGGCACGGTCCGATAGATCCCCCAGGGCAGCGCAAAACTGACCCCCAGCCCGCCCAGCGCCAGCACCAACGCGCCCCACACAGAGCGGACATGGGCGGGCATCATGCGCGGCACCACCCATTCCTCACGCCGCGCCGCCAACTGATGCTTCAGCGCCCCGCCGATGTGCAGAACAATCAGCCCCGCGCCCAGCCATGCCAGCAGCGAATGCCCCGCCTCAATTCCATCATGCCAGCCATGGCCCAGCGGCAGATGCGGCAGGGGCACCGTGTGAAACAGCAAGGTCGCCATCGCCACCGGCGCGGTCGAAACCAGCGCCCATCCCGTCAAAGGCCCGCCGATCATGAAGAGATAAAGCAGCCCATGCACACCCGAAGCGAGCAAGGTCTGCCATCGCGGTCCCTCGACCGGAGCGGGTCGGGGCGAGGCAACCCGCACCGCCACCCTCAGCAACGAGAGCAGCAGGATGGCCATGCCGATGCTCTTGTGGAACTGAAACGCCGCGAACATCACCGCCGATCGCGGCATGTCGGTCATATGCCATCCCAGCCCCAGTTGAAACATCAGCAAGGCAGCAATCATCCAATGCAGGACGATGGCCATCGGGCGATAACGGAGAGGGGCGCTGTTCATCTTTTACTTCTTCTTTGAAAATTCGGCGTCAATGTCGATGCTCACATCGTCGCCAACAAAGGGCAGGAAGGTTTTCATGCCGAATTCCGACCGCTTGATCTGCATATGGCCGGTCACCCCGATCCGCTTGTCATTGGCAAGACCCGTGCCCACCCCGATCAGCGTCACCTCCATCGGCACGTCGCGCGTCACGCCCAGCAAGGTGAGCCGACCATTGACCCGCGCATGGGTGGCATCCACCCGGACAAGTCCGTCGGCAACATAATGCGCGGTGGGAAAGGCCGCGGCATTGAAGAACCCCGCGCCGCGCAATTCCTTGTCGCGCGCTTCCGTATCGGTGCTTAACGAAATGGCGTCCACCGAAACGTCCAGCGTGGCGGCCTCGGGCTTTGCCGGATCGAAGGTCAATTCCCCGCTTGCCTTGGCAAAGCGCAGGGTGGTCTTGGAAAAGCCAAGATGATCGACCCGCGCGGCAACGGCGGTATGGGTCGGGTCGGCAGCATAGGTGCCGGGCTCGATCCGGGCCACATCGGCCCCCTGGCTGGCGGCCAGCGCGGGGGTCGCAACAAGAGCAGAAAGCAGCAGCGAGGTAAGGCGTTTCATGGATGGAGACTCCAAAGATACTTAATCATAGCAAAAATCAGCGTGTGTCACGCGAAATCAGACGCACCGGCCCAATCAGCCCGGATGGCCGCAAGGGCGCATCCGCGCGATAGGTTTTCACCGCCGTCCAAGTGACCGGTCGGGCATCGGGCTGGGCGTCACCAATCAGGCGGTTAACCCACAAATTGGCCACCCGGACCGTCAGTTCATTGCGCCCACGGCGCACCAGCGCGCCAATATTCACCCGATCGCCGCCAAACCACACCGTCCCGGCCAGACGTCCGTTGATCAGCACCTGCGGCAAGGTGAAGCTGTTGCCATAGGTTATCGTGCCGGAAAAATAGCGCTGTGCCTTGCCCGCGCTGGTATTGAGGGCACTCAGGCGCGGCATCACCACGGGCGCGGGCGCAGCGAGGCCGGTGAAACTGACCCGCCATGGCGTGGTGAAGGAGAAGACGGGCTTTTCCGCACCCTGTACAACCTTGGGCGGCGGGGAGTTGTGGAAGACGACAAACCGGGAATCATGCGGGGCAAGATCGAGCGGGATGATGGTCGCCGCGCCAGTTTTGCGCGCAGGGACCGGAATGGCCGAGCCATCGCGCGGGTTCCAGATTTGCTGCGCGGGGCCGGAGGCGCGCAGGGCGACCTCGGTTTTAACGGCCTGGCTACCCGGATTGCTGACATAATAGAGGTCGCCTTCGGGCAGGACGCGGTGGACGAATTGCAAATCCGCCCCCGCCGGGGTCAAGCTCTGCCAATCCGGGGAAAGGCCAAGCTTGCCCATCGCCTCTTCGACATCCCCACTCGCGATGATGCGCGGATTGCGCCACAGCGCATCGGCCTCACGCTCGAACTGCGCCGGATCGTCGGCCATGCCGGGCGAGCGCTGCGGCTTGTCGCCAATGATCGGCACGCCCGCCTCGGCCAGAGCTTTGAGACGACGAAGCGTCCCCAGCGTCATGAACCGACTGGTGCCGCCCAGCATGATGGCGCGATAACGCGCGCCGCCGGGGCTGACCGCCTCACGCCCCCCTTCAACCTTGAGAAGGCCCAGCATTTCGGCATTGAGGAAATCATAGCCGTAATGGCGCGGCAGGCCCTTGGGAATTGCGGCGGAAAAGGCGGTGGTCACGGGCGTATCCTCACCGTTGAACACCGCGATATCCGCCCCGAACCGGCCCTGTTGCAGCAGATAGGAACTGCGCGCGATACAATCGACCCATGGCCGCGCCATCTCGGCCCAGCTTTCGTGACGGTTGAAATATTGCCCGAAAATGCCCAGCGAAAGGCCCGGCAGTTTCGTATCTTCGGGCTGGTGGACGCTGGTGTGTATGATGGGCCGGTTGACGCCCGCGACAAATTCCAGATCGACCACAGGTTTGAGATCAGCGGGCGCAAAGGCCCATGGCGAATAGGCCGAGGTCATCGATTCCGCCGCCACCAGATTTTGCCCATAGAAATGCGCCACCGAGGCCGCGCCGCGCATATCACCAAGATAACCGCTGCGCGCTCCCTTGCCCCCCGCCCACGCCCAGAGCGCAGCCATCGGCACATCGGCATGGGCCCGCATTGCCATATCATCGCCCAGCACCGGGCGCCCCGCCTCCAGCGCCTCGCCATACACCTTGAGGCCATTTTCATGCGCGACGCGAGCCACGGTGCCATAATGCGCGTCCGCCATCAGATCGGCCAAAGTCTGTCGAAAATCATGCAGGAACCGGTCCGATTGCGCGGCCGACCCCACCGCTATCCCGGTCAGCGCAGGCAGGAAGGGCAGCGGATCATAGCCGCGCCTCCGGCGGAATTCCTCCATCAGGCGCGGTGTCCAATTTGAGGCGCCCACCTCGATACTGTCGGTCAGGATCGCGCGTATGCCTTTTTCGCCCATCCATTCCGGCCCAACCGCATCACGGTAGAGGGCCAGATAGCGGCGCATATAACGCTCGACCGCCGCCGCATCATATTTGTCCACCTCAAGCCCGGTAGCCTCGGCGGTAGCGGGGTGGTTCGACTTGCCGGTCAGCGACCAGCCGAAGCGCAGGATCCGCCACGCCACGCCCGCAGGCGGGGTCCAATCCAGCGTGCCGTCAGGTTTGACCTGCCCGGTCAGGTCCACAATGTCGGCGGCGGGCACGCCCTGCCCCGCTACGGGCGTATCGATTGCGGCATAATCGGCAACGGTGGCAAAGCCCGCCTTGGCTTCGGCCTGATGCACGACAGGGCCGGACAGAAAGCGTAATTCGCCGATGCGGACCTTTGTCACGGGGCCGGAGGAAGGGAACAGCGGAGTGATGTCGGCACCCGCCACGCTGCCCAGAAAATTGTCGGCGGAGGGGACCGAGTTGGTCGAGATCACGAAGCGGAAGCGTGATGCGGTGATCGGGCTGAATGCCATCGTGCTGGCCACCGCCGAGAGGCCCACATCGCCCACCTTACGCCATGCTCCGTCGACCTGCGCCTCCAGATGGGCACGATAGCGCGGCGGGGCAAAGGGAGGTTGGGCATCGTGAACAAAGACCCGAAGCGATTGTACCGAGACGGGGTGGTCATAAGCCATTTCCTGCACAGCGCTGCCATCGGCAGCCAAAGGCAGATCGAGCGCCGTTTGCAGATCATCGTCCAGCAGCGCCGCCGCATCGCCCCCCATCACGCGCGGCATAGGCAAGGCCGCCGCGCGAACCGGCACCGCCAGAACGGCCACCTGCCCCGATGCCTCGGGCAATTTGCCATCCGCGCCGGAGGCAAAAGGTTCCGAATTCGGCAGGTTTTGAAATGGCCCGGTGACATGGGGCAGATCGGCCAGCCTGCCGTTGAACCTTTGCCCGCCCTGCACATCGGTTTGCGCCCAGACCAGTTTTTTCATCCCGTCTTCGGGCGGCACCCATGGACCGCCCGTCTCGCTCCATCCCGGCGAGGAAGCGATGGTGAATTCCAGCCCTTTTTCCTCGGCGCTCATCACCGCATGACGAAAGGCCTCTTTCCAGTCGGGCTGCATATAGACCAGCCGCTTGGGCACGATCTGCGGTGTGGCCAGCCCGGCATCGAAATTCTGTACCCCGCCTATCCCCATCCGGGCCATCCAGTCGAGATCCTTGTCGATCCCCTCACGCGTGATATTGCCGTTCAGCCAATGCCACCACACGCGCGGGCGGGCCGAGGCGGGCGGGTTTTGAAACCCCTCAACCAGCGTGGTCTGCGCCGCCAGCGGAGCGGCCAGCGCGCAACCGGCGAGCAGGGAAAAGAAAAGCAAGGGCTTGGGCATCAACCGGACTCCGTTAAAAATCATCCTCCGCAGCCTGCACGAGGCCGCGGAGGATCAGGAGAGGAACGTGGTCTATCCGCGCATCAGAACCGGGCCGACACCGTCCAAACGAAGGAGCGGGCCTGACTGGGCACGACGGGATAGATGGCATTCGGGTTATATTGCGCCGCCGTCAGCCCCTGCCGGTTGAGGCTGGCAAGGAAGCCGGTGGCCGACCAGGACATGATACCGACCTGATTGAACAGGTTGCTCACATTGAACTGGGCCTTGATATGCTTGGTGATGTTCCATGATGCGCCCATGTCGACTGTGGTGAACGCGGGCAGATAGAAGGCATTGGCCGCATTGGCCGCCCGCTTGCCAAGATAGGACACGGTGCCGAAGATTTTGACATCGGCGATGGGTGCATAATCGAACCCGCCGCGCAGAATGATCTTGGGATTGTTATCCGCATCCCCGCGCGGGATCAGCGTTTTCACATCATCCGTGCCATCGCCTTTGGGCCCCTGCGCCCAGTTGTAGAAATTGCTGGCCTTGGGGTCCTGCAAGGTCAGGTTGCCATGTAGGTTCAGGCTGGACGTGACACGAGCCGCAGCGGCGATTTCGATGCCAAAGGTCTTGATCTGGCCCTGAAACGCCGGTTCGACATATTGCTGGCCGGTCTGGGGGCCGGAGGTGTAGTTGAACACGGCGGGCACATTCACGTTCTGCAGCAGGCTGTAGAAGGGAAAGAATTGCAGGTTGAGGCCCCCGCGCGCATATTTGATGCCCAGTTCGACCTGTTGAATCCGCTGGGGAGCGGGGAAGGCGGTGGCGATTTGCCCCGGTGTGTTGATGCTCTGGATACCGCCGAAATCGGGCGCCTTCTTGCCGTTGGAATAGCGGATATAGGTGGTCAGATTGTTGTTCACATCATAATCGATGGCCAGCGAATAGTTGAAGTAATTGTAATTCCGCTGTGTCCGATAGACCGCGCCCGCGCTGGAAACGCCATTGTCATAGAGCGTATAGGGATTGCCATCGACCCCGCCCACAGGCGAGCCGAAACCCATAGGAAACAGGGCAAAGGGGCTGGAATTCCACGACTGGTTGCGAATGTCGTAATCAATCGCCTCCCAGCGACCTCCTGCCTCCAGCGTCACCTTGTCGGTCACCTTCCAGCTGTCGCCGAAGAAGAGCGAATATTGTTTCTGCGTGCCGTTATAGCTGGTCAGCGCAGGCTGGCCCATACCGCCAAAGCCCGCCGGGCTGGTGACGAGATAGGGCGTGGAGGAACCATTGGGCGTATAGGTCACGGTCAGCATCTGGGGCTGGGGCGTCATGGTCATCAGGCCGATGCCCGGCGCGCCCGAATAATCGGTCGAGAGCTTGGCCAGACCGATAAAGCCGCCCAGAGCAAGGTGATGATTGCCCACGTCTCCCGTCAGCGTCAGCTGATCCGAAATCTGGTTCGACCATGATTTCTGCGCATTGCCGAAGCCGACATAGGCGCCGATGTTGCCGGGCAGATTGCTGTTCGCAATGATGCCCTGATTGGGCAGATTGTTGGCCGTGACGTTGAAATAGCCCGGCGCAAAGACGCTGGCCGAACCGCCCGCCTGCATCGAAGCGGCCAGAGTGCCGCTGTTCGCGTTGTAATAGTTGAGCGTGCCGGGCTGGAGGAAGGCCGTGCCCATCAGGATATTGACGATGGGGTCTTGCAGCGAAACCACCGACAGCACCGCGCCCGCGCCCCAGTTCGATCGGTTATAGGTATAGCGCAGCTTGTTATCCAGCTTGAACGTACCGCCCAGATCCTGTCGCCAGTTGAGGCCCAGTGCGATCGATTCATTCTGCACCAGGTTGGACGGGTTCCAGCAACCGCTGCCCCCGCCTACCACGGGGTAACAATGGCTGCCCGACACCGGTTGCAGGTTCGAGGTCACGTTGGAAAAGCCCGGTGCGATGCGGGTGCCGCCAAAGGCGGGCGTAAACTCGTTCCACGTATTGGCATCGTTCAGATATTTGCCGGTCAGTTGCAGCGAGCCGCCCTCATATTCATAGAGCAGATTGGCCTTCACCTGACCGCCCTTGTTCAGCGCATAGCCGGCATCATGCGTGCCATTGTCCAGACGCAGAAAGCCGCCGATGGAATAATAGAGATTGTCGCGCAGCTGCCCCCCGATATAGGCATCGGCCCGATATTGCGGCAGCTTGCCATCGCCCTGAAGGCCGAATTTCAGATCGACCGCCACGCCCGGATCGGTTTTGCCGTTTTTCGAGATATAGTTGAAAATCCCGCCCGGCGCATTCGGGCCGGTAATCACCGCCGTGCCCCCGCGCAGGCCCTCCAGCCGCCCCAGATTGATGTCGGAGCGCAGGTAGTAGTCAGGCCCGTAATTGCTGGCCGTCAGCAGATCGACCGGCAGACCGTCTTCCTGAAGCGAAACGTAATAATAACCGCCCGCGCCATCGAGCGAATTGGCCGAAATCCCGCGCGAGAACACCACATTGCGGATTTCGCCCAGCGCCGAGTTAACAAACACACCGGGCACATTCTTGAGCAGATCGGCCGAGGAAACCGCCACCTGCTGGGCCAGATCCTTGGATGTGACGACGTTAATCGAAATGGGCGCTTTTTCTGCCGCCTTGGCCGCGAAAACGCCGGTCACAATGATCTCCTTGGCCTCCTGCGGGGCGGGGACAGTCTGGGCGAAAGCCGCGCCTGCGGGCGCAAGGTTGAAGGCCATCGCCGTGGCTGAAAGCAGAAACCATTTCCTCATTTACAATCCTCCTGAATTTATTGAATGGAGGATGAAGGTTTTTATGAAACCCACAGAAGTTTATTCCCAATATCTTGAGAATAAATCAACCTCTCCACCCTATATCATTATTGTGATACTTTTTCATCACAGGCTGAAAACAATCCGCCGCACACAGCGGTCCGTCACCTGTTAATCCATGCATTAGGACTTGCGCCGAAGGGAAAAGAGGGTCCAAAATCGCGCGAAGGACGGCATCCAGAACAAGCAACCCCGCCCCGGAACCATTCCATGCTGACAAAATCGCTCGAAATTGCGTCGCAAATCCCATCCCACGGCCCGCGCAAAGCCGCCATCCAACTGGTTGCGGAATTTGAAACCGCGCTGCTGGCCCATCACCGCGACGGCCGGCCGGTGTTCGGCCCCGAACGCGATCTGGCGCAGGACTACCAAGCCTCGCCCAAGGCGGTGCGGCAGGCGCTGCGGATTCTCGAATCACGCTTTCTCGGCTCGGTGCGGCGGGGTGTGCATGGCGGGCTGGCGCTGCGGGTTCCCGCAATCGAGGAATCGGCCGAGCTGATGGCCATCTATCTGTCCGCCATCGGCGCCGGGCGGGACGAGGTGCGGAGCGCGCAGGATATACTGATGCCCGAAATGGCGTGGCGCCCGGCCGCCTCGCTCGATTTCGTGGGCGGCATCCTTGGGGCGCTGGCGCAGACCTTTGACCGCGCCGACAACCATCTGCCCGCAGCGGGCGACACGCGCGCGCTGGTCATCGCGCGCCGGATCGTGGCCGACCTTCAGGCCCGCCCCGTCGCTCCGGGCGGGCGGGCCAGGCTGGGCACGCTGGTCGAACTGGAGGAAACCCATTCCAGCGGGCGGCCTATCATTTTGCAGGCGATCCGCATTCTGGAAGAACTGGAAATGATCGAAATGGTCCCCGGTCGCGGCGGCGGCATCGCCCTGCGCCAGCCTTCGCCCGGCGCGGTGGTGCGCGCGCTTTATCCGCATTTCGTGCTGCAAAACCTGAACCGAGAAACATCGCGCGACATCATCTGGTCGATCAATCTGGGCACCGCGACCTATGCCGCAGTCCATCGCACAGACCAACAGGCCGCACTCCTGCGGGCCACGCTGGACGAATTGCAGGCCCGCGATTTCGACACAGCCGACCATTCCGGGCAAGTGCTGATATGGCGGATGCTGGGCGATGTGGCGGGCAACAGGGTGTTGCATATGCTGGCGCGCTGCATCTTCTATTTTCAATTGCAATCCGATGCCCTGGCGCTCGAACGCATCCTCGAACCGCTGCCCGATATGCTGCTCGACTATACGTGCCAACTGGCCCTCGCGGTGTGCGAAGGCGACGCCATGGCGGCACGCCATACCGTGACTTTGTGCGAAAGCGTCGCGCGCAGTTGATTTAGGACCCTGTTTGCCACGTCCGATTATCGCAAGAAGCACCGCCATCCGGCCACCGGCGCAAGGGACGCATAATCCCCACGCTCCATGGCTGTTCTTGCGGGGATCTCGTGATGGCGGCTTTCGATGCGTTCAACCGGCGCAGCTTTCTTCAAACCGGCGGTCTGACTTTGATCGGCGCGCCGGGCCTGTTGCGGGGGGCCGCGCCGAGTCTGTTGCGCGGGGCTGCGCTCGACCGGCCGATGGTCGAAACCGACGATGGCCGCCTGCTGGGTATCCATGACCGAGGCGTGAAAGTGTTTCGCGGCATCCCCTATGCCGGTTCGGTGTCCGGCCCGGACCGCCGTTTCCGCTCGCCCGTGCCGCCGCCGACATGGAGCGGCATCCGCGATGCCTCAGCCTTTGGCGCGCCCTCGCTCCAGCCCGCCGGGCAACCGATAGGGCCGGGCCGCCCCGCCCCGGCCGAGGATTGCCTGTTCCTCAACGTCTGGACCCCGGCGCTTGATGGCAAACCCCGCCCCGTCATGGTCTATCAGCACGGGGGCGGCTTTGTCGTCGGCTCGGGCGCGGCCCCATGGCAGGATGCCGCAAGGCTGGCGGCAGAGAATGACGTGGTGGTGGTGCAATCCAATCACCGCCTCGGCATCATGGGCTATCTCTACCTTGGCCGGTTGCTGGGCGAGGACTATCCCGGCAATCAGGGGTTGATGGATCTGGTGATGGTGCTGCGCTGGGTCGGGCGCAACATTGCCGCGTTTGGCGGTGATCCGGGCAATGTCACGATCTTTGGCGAAAGCGGCGGCGGGGGCAAGACTGCCTGCCTCTATGCCATGCCTTCGGCGGCGGCCTATTTCCACAAGGCCTCGATCGAAAGCTCGATCGGCCCCGGCCATATGGACCCCGATGCGGCCAGCGCCGTAACGCGCGAGGTGATGAAACGGCTAGGGATCAGCGATGCCAAAACCTTGCTATCCCTGCCCGCCGAGGCGTTGATCAAGGCGCAGGCGGGCGGCGACGCATCGGCGCAACCCGGCACGAAATTGCCCGGCCAGCCCTCGGGCCCGCCATCCTTGATGTTCTGGCCCTTCATCGACGGCGCCATCCTGCCCGAGGAACCCTTCGCGCGGTCCGCCCCGGCAATTTCCGCGCATAAGCCGCTGATCATCGGCGGGTGCAAGGATGAGGCCGTGTTTTTCAACCGGCTCGATCCGGCAACCTTCCGGCTGAATGAAGCGGGTCTTATCGCCCGAGTGACCGCCATGGCCGGACCGCGTGCGGGCGAATGGATCGCCACCTTTCGCGCATCCCGCCCCCATGCCAGCCCATCACAGCTCTTTATGGCCATCGCCACTGCTGCGCCATGGCGCGCCCATGCCATCCATATCGCCGAGGCCAAGGCGCGCCAGCACGGCGCTCCGGCCTATGCCTATATCCTCGACTACCGCGACCCCACACCGGTCGAAGGCACCGCCTATCCGCAGGGATCGCCCCATGCCTCCGACATTCCGATGAAATTCGACACGGCGCCCGAATTCGGCCCGCGCGACCCGGCCCGCCTGAAAACCGCGCAAAACATGAGCCACATGTGGGCGCATTTTGCCCACACCGGACGCCCGGCAGCCAAGGGGCAACCGCAATGGCCCGCCTATACGCTGAAGCGGCGCGAAACGATGATCATCGATGCACAATGCCGGGTGGCGCGCGACCCCGAAGGCACTGAACGGCGTTTTTTCATGCAACAGCCGGATGCCGAAGCCATCCGATAAGGGGCAAGCAAAAGCCCGATCCGACGGATTTACGCTTCGCGATAACACGCCCTAAGTAATCCAAAACCACCGTCACTTGCTGACGTCGCCAAGCAGGCCAGCCCGGCTGCGAGGAAATTCTCAATATCCTGCTGCGCTGAATCCAAGACCAGGCGCATATTGACATAGCCGTGGATCATGCCCTCAGCCCCGATCTCAATCACCTTGGCCCCGGCATTGCGCGCCATATCGGCATAATGGCAGGCCGCATCGCGCAAGGGGTCAAGGCTCGCTATCTGGATGACCAGCGGCACTTGCGGGATCGGGCCGAGCAGCAAATTATAGCTCGGATCACCTTCGGGTTTGCCGCAAAGGCCATCGAACCAATCCATCGCGCTTTGGCTTAGCATATAGCCTTCGCCAAATTCGCGCATAGAAGGCCAATCACTGCCCGCTCCCAAAAACGGGTAAATGGCCCATTGCGCCAAAACCGGCAGATCGGCAGGCCGGGCGCTAAGGCGTTGCCCCACGAGGATCGCCAGATGTCCGCCCGCGCTGTCTCCGCAGGTGATAAGGCCGCTCAGAGCCAATCCCAAAGCTTCAGGTTGCATGGCCACCCATCTGGCCACGGCCTCGGCATCTTCAACAAAGGCGGGAAAGGGATGTTCGGGCGCCAGACGATAATCCACCGCCAATACTGGCAAACCGCTGCGCTGCGCCAGAAAGCGGCAAAAGGAATCATGCGAATCCAGATCGCCGAAGACAAAACCGCCGCCATGAAAGAACAGGATCAGCGGTCCTGCCTGCCGCACGTTCAGGCTGTCATAAAGCCGCAGGGGAATCTCGCCACATGCCAGATCGCGCACCACCGCCAGCGGTATTGGCGGCAGGTCCATCGCCTGCCCCATGCTGCGGATCGCCATGCGCGCGGCGGCCACCGGCAATTCATTGACCGGCGTCGCGCCACTTTGCTCCATCGCGGCAAGAAAGGCCGCCACATCAGGCCGAACATAGGGCTTGCTCATCGGAATTCTCTCCTGTGGTCGGATTATGCTTTGGCCATGTTGATAATCTTGGCCTGCGTAAATTCCAGCAAGCCTTCCAGCCCCTGCTGCCGCCCAATGCCGGATTGTTTGGCCCCGCCAAACGGCACATCAAAGGGCAAATCGAGATGGCGGTTGATCCATACCGTACCGCTGTTGATCAGCGCCGCCACCTGTTCGCCGCGATCAGGATCGCCTGTCCAGATGGTGCCGCCAAGGCCGTATTCACTGGCGTTGATTGCCGCGATTGCGGCATCGAGATCATCATAGGGCAGCAACGGCAGCACCGGCCCAAACTGCTCCTCCTGCACCAGCCGGGCATCATGGGGCAGATCACGCACGATGGTTGGCGCGATGAAATAGCCGCCTCGCTCAAGCGGTTCGCCGCCAGCCACGACAGTTCCCTCCTCACGCGCCTGCGCCAGATAATCGACCAGCTTGGCATATTGCGCGGCGTTTTGGATGGGGCCGATCTGGCTACCCTGCTCCATGCCATCGCCCACGACGGCCCTGCGCGCCAGATCGCCCAAAGCCTTGCACAAATCGTCATAAAGCACGCGCGGGGCATAGACCCGCTTTGCCGCCAGACACACCTGCCCCGCATTGACCATGGCCGCGTTGAAAATCATCGGCGCGATCTTGGCCACATCGGCATCGTCCAGCACCAGCGCTGCATCATTACCGCCCAATTCCAGCGTGAAGCGCTTGAGCGTGTCGATGGTGCTCGACAACACCTTCTTGCCCGTGGCGGTGGAGCCGGTGAAACTGACATGGGCTACACCCGCATGGGCAGAAAGCGGCCCACCCAGATCATTAGCATCGGCCAGCGTTTGAAACACACCGGCGGGCAGAATATCGGCCGCCACCTCGCCCAGCAGCAAAGTGGTCAGCGGGGTGGAGGGCGCAGGCTTGGCGATCACCACATTGCCGGTGATGAGAGCAGGCCCCAGTTTGACCACCAGCAGGATCAGCGGAAAATTCCAAGGTGTGATCGCCGCCACCACACCCAATGGACTGCGGTGTTCGGTGATGCGCTCTTCGGGCGTATCGCGAATGACATGAGGCGCAATGTCCTGCGCCGCAAAATAGCGCAGCCCGGCCACCGTCCCGCCCACTTCAAAACGCGCCTGATCCAGAGGCTTGCCCTGTTCCATGGTAAGCAGGCGGGCAAATTCCTCGAAACGCGCCTCCACGCCATCGGCAAAGCGCTCAAGATACGCGCGGCGCTCGGCATAGGAATGCCGCGCCCAGGCGGGAAAGGCGCGCCGGCCTGCGGCTACGGCGGCATCCAATTGCGCCGTATCGGCGCGGGCGGCCCGCATAAAAGCCGCCCCGGTAGCCGGGTTGATGACCGGCATTGTGCCCGCCCCGTCCACCAATTGCCCGTCAATAAGGAGGCGCAGTGTCTTTTCCATGTTCACATTCTCACAATCGGTTTGATGACCGAGCCGCTCTCACCGGCCGCAATGGCCTGCGCGATCTCGGCAAAGGGATAGAAGCGAACCAGCCGTTCGATCGGAAACAGGCCTGCGCGCCAATAGGCAACGAGCTGCGGGATCAAGCTTTGCGGATCAGCGGAGCCTTCGACAATGCCCCGCACCACGCGCCCGGCGCTCATCACAAAAGCCGCGTCCAGCCTGACCTGCGCACCGGGCGCAAAGGCGGCCACCAAACCAGCCTGCCCCTGCGGCCCAAGCGTCATGATCGCTTCCTCGATCAACGGCACATGACCCGTCGTGTCAAGCACATGATCAAGCCCCGCCAGCCCATGTTCGGCCAAAGGGCGCCCATCGGCCACGACGCCCTGTGTCGCACCCAGCGAGAGCGCCAGCGCCACGCGATCGGCCGAGCGATCCACCGCGATGATGCGGGCGGCGCCGCGGATCTTGGCCGCCATGATCGCCGCCATACCCACCGCCCCCGCGCCCAGCACGGCAAAACCCTGCCCTTCCCTCACATCCAGCGCATTGAGCACGGCCCCCGCGCCGGTCAGGAAACCACAGCCCAGCGGCCCCATAAGTTCAAGCGGCAAGTCAGCTTCCACCTTCACCGTATTGCGCCCATGGGCAATGGCATAAGTGGCAAAGGAGGATTGGCCGAAGATATGGCTGTGGACCGGGCCTGCCCCATCATGAATCGCGGTCGAGTCATCCTCACGCATGGCAAGGAAATTGCGCGAAAAGAAGGCGTGGCAATAGGAGGGCGCGTCAAGTTCGCAACTTGGGCAGGCGCCGCAACTGGCAAAGGAGAGCACCACCGCATCGCCGGGCGCGACATGGCTGACCCCCTCCCCCACGGCCACAACATGGCCCGCGCCTTCATGGCCCAGCACCACCGGCATCGGCACCGGCAAATGCCCATCGCGCATCACCATATCGGTGTGACATATGCCCGTGGCGACCAGCTTGACCAGAACCTCGCCGGCGCGGGGATCGTCTATGGTGACAATTTCGAGTTGCGGGGCCTCCCCCACCACTCTGGAAACGGCGGCAATGGCGGGCGTCGTCATCAGAACTTCATCCCATAGCGCAGATACCATTCACGCGGGCGGTTATAGGTGCCAAAGGCAGTGCCTGCGGCGATGTTCACCCCTCCGCTGGTAATATAGCGGGTGTTGGTCAGGTTGGTCGCGCCCAGCGTGATCGAATATCGGCCTTCGGGCGCGTTATAGGCAAGGCTGGCGTTGAACATGTCATTGGCCGGGCGGCGCAGTAAATCCGAACGCGCGATGTCGTTCCACACCTGCGTCGTATGGGTCCAATCGCCCAAAGCCACCAGCGAGGCCCCGCTTGCCATCCTATATTCGTAACGCGGCGACACGTTGATCTTCCAATCGGCGGTTTTGGGCAGCGATGCGCCGACGAATATGCCTTCCTGAATGCCCGGGATCGGGCTGGCATTGACCAGAGCGGCGGGCAGCAGCGCGGTGTAATGCGCATCAATATAGCCCACCGCGCCATTGATCGTCAGGCCCCGGATCGGCGCTGCCACCACTTCAAGCTCCAGCCCCTTGATCCGCGCATCGCCAGCATTGGCAATCGTGGGCGAGGTGCCGATCTGGATGTTGAGCTGGACGCCTTTATAGGCCGTGGTGAAGGCGGCAAGGTTGATCTGCAAATGGCGGTCAAGCAGGCTCGACTTGATGCCCGCCTCCAGCGTGGTGGCCTTTTCCTCGTTGAAATCGGGCGCGACATTGCCTTGCGGATTGGTCAGGCGCGTTGTCCAGCCGCCGGTTTTATAACCCTTCGACCACGAGCCATAGACCATGATATCCTTGGCCGGATGCAGTTGTACACCTAGCTTGGGCGAGAAATTGGAAAAGCTCTTGCGGTTTACCCCCGGCACATAGACCTGTACCGGATTGGCCGGATTGGGATAGCCCAGCGCTGTCTGGCAAGACACCGGCGCCAGCGGGAACGGGCCACCCGGCGTAATATTGCCCGCGCCATCCGAGCAGCCAAACAGCTTGTAATTACCGCCGTTCAGATCCTGCTGTCCGCCTTCAAACGCCTTGCGCTCTTTGGTATAGCGCCCGCCCACGGTGAAGCCGAGCAGATCGCTGGGGCGAAAATCCACCTGTCCAAACACGGCCCAGTTCTCGGTGTTGAATTTGTTGAGGCCGTCCACCTGCAACAAGCCTTCAGTGAAAACCACATAATCGTGCAGGTCGCCCTTTTCCTTGAAATAGTAAGCGCCCAGCACATAATTCAGCTTCTTATCAAAAGCCTTGCCCAGCAATTGCAGTTCCTGGCTAAGCTGCCACTGATTCTGCGTAAAGCTGAGTTCGAGGAAAGACAGCGGCGAACCATCGGCATCGACCCCACCCTTCCAATTGGTCTGGCGATAGGCGGTGATTGACTTGATGGTAAGATTGGGGCTGACCTCGGCCTGCACTGTGCCGCCAAGCCCCCATGCGGTAAGCTTGGTGAAGCTTGGTCCGGTGGCATAGGAGAGGTCGGGATCGGCGATCACGAAGCGAGAATCCCACGGCAGCCGGTTGTTGAGCGGATTGCTGTCAGTGTTCACGCTGCCGAGACCCGCAAGCTGGTATTGCGGATTAAACTGTGTGCCGCGCGGGCCGCAAAGACCTTGGGCATTGCGGCCCGCGATCTGGCTGGGCGTGCTGTTGATGCAGAAATTATAGAGGCCCGCAAACAGGAAGCCGGTGCTGGAGGTGGGATCAAAAGCCGTTCCGGGCAGATTTGTCGTGCCCGCAAAGGGCCCCGGCACATTGGGAAACACGCCCAGCAGCTTGGTGGCCTGTGAAGGACTGTCCTGCCGTGTGAAATCGCCGGTGAACGTGGCGGTAATCGCGCCGCCATTGTCCCATTTCAACTTGCCGCGCAGGCTTACGCTATTATCGCCGCCCTCGCGCGAGGCGCTGGAATAATCCGCGTGGGAAAAGCTGGTATAGGGATCGGCATTGCCCGCCCGCTGATCGGGAAAGGGAATGCGCTTGAGAAAGCCCTGACGGTTCAGGCTGGCCACGGTGAGCGAGGAAAACAGGCTGTGGGTGAGCGGGACATCGACCGTGGCGCGCAACTTGACCATGTTGAAGCTGCCGGTCGTGGCGTCAAAGCTGCCCTTGAAAACCTTGCCCGGATCATGCGTCACGATGCTGATCGCGCCGCCGATGGTGTTGCGGCCAAACAGCGTGCCTTGCGGGCCTTTCAGGATCTCGACCCGTTCCACATCAGGCAAATCCTGATTGGCGCCAACGGTGCGCGCCAGATAGACGCCGTCCAGATAAATGCCGACGCCCGGATCAATATTGAAGGCAAAGTCATCCGAACCAATGCCGCGGATAGTGGCCGAGAGCACCGCCGAGGATCCGGAAAAGGGTGTGCCGCCATCCAAATTGACATTGGGCGTGAGCGAGGAAAGCGAGGCGACCGAAGTGACCGAACGTTCCTTGAGCGCCATTGCGGTAAAAGCGCTGATCGCGATGGGCACGGTCTGGATGTTTTCCGAGCGCTTCTGGGCGGTGACAACGATCTCGCCAATGGCGGAATCTGAAGGCGCGGACTGGGCCAGTGCGGGCGTTGCGGCCATGGTCAAAACAATCGCACTGGTGACGAAAAGGCGATTTCGCATGGTGTTTCCTCTCCTGTGGCGGCGGTTGGCCCCGCCTTTATGGAGGAAACGTTATTCCCTATAGCATTGCCTGTCTTGAACGTCCGGCCGCTCTTGACTTGAACAAACGCCTATTGACCAAACCTGCGCCCATAAGTGCTGGGCGCTTCGCCAAAGCGCTCGCGGAAACGGCGGCTGAAATGGGCGGCATCGGAAAAGCCCAGCTCATAGGCCAGATCGGTCAAGGATGCGCCGCGCGGGCCTGAACGCAGCCGATGAGCGGCCAGCGCTAGGCGGCGGCTATTGATATAGTCGCTGGCAGTGGTGGCCATTTCGGCAAAGACCATCTGCACATCGCGCTGAGGCACGCCCAACCCCAACGCAATCGACCCGCTGCGCAAGCTGCTATTGCCCAGATTGCCCTCGACAAAGCCAAGTAAGCGTTCGCGCAGGCCGGTTTGGGTCCTTTGCCCCGCTTGCGTGCTGAGCGCGTTAAGCAAAAGCCGATGCAGCACGTCGCCTAAGGCGGAGCGCTCCTCCTCTGCCGGCATCCCGTTCCAGCTTTGGCTGAACACCGACCCCACAAAACCGTGCAGCACGCCCATCGCCGGTGTCTGGTGGCGCAGGACAAGTCCGGGCGTTGCCCCGGCCTGTTCCAGAGCCGCCCAGGGAAAATCGATGACGAACATGACGTTGCGGTCGGAAATCTCTATCGTGTAAGGTTCGTCGGGCGCGCAGAAGGTCAGATCGCCGGAAAACAGCCCGGCGTTGCGGCCGCATTGCCCGGTTGCGCTAAAGCCTTGCGACTGGAAATGGATCAGCCCGCTGCCTTCGGACGATTGCGGCGTGCCGCCTGCCCAGCGGCGAACCGAAGCGCGTTCCGAACTGGCCAAACTAAGGCCAAAATCGCCCAGACGACATCCCGTCCAACTGGCATTGATGGCCTGCGCGCCATCGACCGTCATGCCGGGAAACATAGTCGATACAAGATTGTTCCAATAATCTAGCCTCTTACTCGCGCCGATCGAGCCAGTGGCGTGCTTTTGAAACATCGCGATCTCCCGTTAGGTCTTGCTGCAATAAAGGCGCAAGTTGTTATATGGCGTACTAATAGCGATGATCGTAGCGGGAGTCGATGCTTCGCGCGTATAGCGAGGGAGGCGCATCAGCCCGCAACTCGGCCAAGCAACTCCGGAAAATGATGCCTTGATAGGCCCAACCTCGACAGCGATAGAGCAAAGGTAAATATGCCGATCACAGGATTCCTCTTTGCCAGTTGATCGGCACCGTGAGAGGATCACTCAACCAAAGGTTGCGCCCATCCACCGCGGGCGGGCAGGTCCAGCAGAGCAATTTCCACGATCACCCCTTTGCCAGGATCGACCGCCTGCCCATGGTGGAGGTCGCCTTTGTCCCCTCTGATGCGCCGCCGGGAGGGTTGTGCGAACCGGCCCTGCCCCCGGTGATCCCGGCGCTGGCCAATGCGATCTTTGACGCCACGGGCAAGAGGCTGCGCTCGCTGCCCTTTGCGCTCTGACACGGAAAAGCCCCAAGCCTCAGCAGCCGCATCAACAGCCAAGTCGAGGCGTTGAAGGCTCTGGGCATGGGCGGGCAAAGCGATTAAAGGCGCAGGCGAAGATACAGCGAAAGGAGCATGAATGATGCGCGAGATTGGCGTCGGCCTGATCGGATATGGCCTTGCCGGGCGCGTGTTTCATGCCCCCTTTGTTGCGCTGACGCCCGGGATGACCCTGCGCGCCGTGGTCTCACGCGATGTGGCAAAGGTCCATTCGGGGCTGCCGGGAATGACGGTCGTGCCAAATGTCGCCGCCCTGCTGGCCCAGCCCGACGTGGATCTGGTCATCGTGGCCAGCCCCGATGAATTTCACGCCGAACACGCCATTGCCGCACTGCGGGCAGGCAAGCATGTGGTGGTGGACAAGCCCTTTGCCACCAGCGCCGAGGATGCCCGCGCCATGGCCGAGGCCGCAAGCGGCAGCGGCAAGATGCTGACCGCCTTTCAGAACCGCCGCTGGGACGCCGACTTCCTCACCTTGCGGCGGCTGATCGGCGAAGGGCGTCTGGGCGAGATCGTCCATTTCGAAAGCCATTTCGACCGCTGGCGCCCGGTCCCGGCGGCGGTGTGGAAAGAGGCCCGCGCGGGCGGATCATGGCTCGACCTGGGGCCGCATCTGGTCGATCAGGCGCTGTGCCTGTTTGGCCGCCCGAATGCTGTCACCGCCGATCTGACCGCACTGCGCCCCGGCGCGCCCGCGCCCGACTGGTTTCATGTCGTTCTGCATTATCCGGGCCGCCGCGCGGTCCTGCGCTCAAGCAAAATGGCCGCCGACCATGCTTTGCGCTTTGCCGTCCACGGCACGGGGGGAAGCTGGATCAAACCAGGCATCGACCCGCAGGAACCGGCCATTTTGGGCGGCGCCGCGCCGGGCGGGCCGGATTGGGGGCTGGACCCGGCCATCGGCCATTTCACCGACGGCGCCGACCCGGCGCAATCCACCCCCGTGCCCAATGAGCGCGGCGACTATCGCCTGTTCTGGCAGGCTTTGGCCGATGCCCTGAACGGCAAGGGTGAGAACCCCGTCCCCGCCGAACAGGCGCTGGCGGTGATGGAAGTGCTGGAAGCGGGTATGGCCAGCGCCCAGCAGGGGCGCAGGATCAGCCTGAGCTGAGCTGAGCAATGGCCGCCGCGATCCGGGGATAGGTGCCGCAGCGGCACAGATTGGTCACGCCTGCGCGGATCGCGGCGGCATCGGGGCGCGGATTGGATTTGAGCAATCCGGCCACCGCCATGATCATGCCGGGCTGACAATAACCGCATTGGGGCACTTGCGCCGCCACCCATGCCGCCTGCACCGCATGAAGGCCCTGCGCCGGGGTCAGGCCTTCGATGGTGGTGATGCTGCGCCCCTGCGCCATGTTCAGCGGGATCTGGCACGCGCGCATCGCCTCGCCATCGACATGCACGGTGCAGGCCCCGCACAGCCCCGCTCCGCAGCCGAATTTCGTCCCCGTCAGCCCCAGATCCTCGCGCAGCGCCCAGAGCAGGGGCGTGTCCTCCTCGGCCTCGACATGGCGTTCCTGTCCATTGACCGTGATCGTGATCATGCATTTTCCAGTTCGAAACGAAGCGACAGAGGCAGGCGGCGCACCCGGCCCCCGCCCGCGTCCGCGATGGCATTGGCAAGGGCGGGCGCAATCGGCGGCGTACCCGCCTCGCCCGCATTGCCCGGTTTGGCCCCGCTGGGGATCAGCGCGACCTCGATGGGCGGCACATCGGCAAGGCCGGGCAGGCGCACATCGTTGAAATTGCTGATTTGCGGCCGCCCGTCGCCAAAGGGCACCCCACCCCACAGCGCGGCCTGAAGGCCAAAGATGATGCCGCCGCTGATCTGGCTTTCCACGCCCGCCGGATCGACCATCACCCCGCAATCAAACGCCGCCACGATCCGACGGATGGCCAGCTTGCGCTCATTAACCGTCACCTCGACCGCCTGCGCGCAGACATGGCCCTCGTTATAGGTCAGCGCCATACCGCGCCCCACGCCCTTCGCCTTGGGCCGGTCCCAGCCGATCATGGCAGCGGCCTTGTCCAGCGCGCGCGCGATGCGCGGTTCACCGGCAAGCAGGTCGCGGCGATAGACATAGGGATCGCGGCCCGCCGCCCGCGCCACTTCGTCGATGAAGCTCTCGGCAAAGAAGGCATTCTGGCTCATCGTAACGGACCGCCAGAAGCCGACCGGGATCGCCAGATCGGCCTCGTGAAATTCCATCAGCTTCATCGGCCCGGAATAGCAGCCGTAGATCAGCAGCCCGGCCGCCGTGGGATCGGCCATGCCGGGAAAGCCGCGCCGTCCGTGATAGGTGTTGATTGATTGCCCCGCGATCCGGCTGTGGATCGCAACCAGCGCGCCGTCTGCCCCGATCCCGGCCACGCTTTTGACGCGATAGGCCGGGCGGAACTGGTCCATCGCCAGATCATTTTCCCGCGTCCAGATCAGTTTAACCCAGCGCCCCGGCACGGCCATCGCAGCCTGCATGGCGGGAATGGGAAAGTCGGTCGCCCATTTGCGGCCAAACCCACCACCCAGAAACGTCACCTCCACCCGCACCTTGTCGAGCGGCAGGCCCGCCATTTTGGCCGCCAGCGCCCGCACGTCCTCGGGCGATTGCATAGGCCCGCGCAGGGTCAACTGCCCATCGGCAAAGAGCACGCTGCAATTCAACGGCTCCATCGCCGCATGGGCCAGATAGGGCACGTCATATTCAGCCTCCACCCGGCGCAGCGCGGCGGCGATGGCGGCCAGAACGGCGGGCTTGTCGCCTCCTCCGGCGCGTGGACGCATGGTGGAAAAATCGAAATCGGGAAAGGGCATCGGCGCTTTTTCCGCAAAGGCGCGGGTCAGCGCAGCATCGATCACCTTGTCATCCACCCCCGCCGTTGGCGAGGAAAGCACGGTCAATTTCAACGCCTCGGCCGCCTTTTTCGCGGTCCAGAAACGCGGAGCCAGCACCGCATAGCCGCCATCGACCGGCACCACCGCCACAACGCCCGGCATGGCCTTCACCTGTGCCAGATTGGCTGCCTCAACCTTTGCGCGCGGATGCGGGGCCAGCGCCAGCGCCCCCACCAGCATATCGGGGCGCATCACATCGACGCCGAACTCAGCCCGACCCGTCACCTTGGGCAGCAGATCCTTGCGCGGGCTCTTGCAGCCGATCAGGCGGAAATCGGCGGGAGACTTGAGCGCCACATCGCCCGGCACCGGCAAACGCGCCGCCTCCTCCGCCAGCGCGCCATAGGTCAGCCGCCGCCCGCTGGCCGCATGAATTACCTCGCCGCCTTGCGTCGAGATCTGGTCCACCGCCACGCCCCAGCGCGCCGCGCCCGCCGCCATCAGCATCATCCGCGCCGCCGCCCCGGCCCGGCGCAAAGGCAGGAAATAGCCCACCGTGGTCGCGCTGTTGGCGGTCATCTGCTTTCCCATGCCGGGGTTGATAAAGGCCCTGTCCGCCCATGGCAGCCCCACCTCCATCCGCGCCCAGTCGCAATCGAGTTCCTCGGCAATCAGACGGGCGAGCGCTTCCTGCGTCCCCTGCCCCATTTCCGATGAGGGGCAGGTAAAATGCACCGCGCCATCCGGCACAATCGCAATCATCGCGCCAAAGCCCGCCCCGCCCTGCGCCCGTGCGGGAAAGCCAAAGCCCAGCGCCAGCACGCCCGCGCCCAGGCCATGCAGCATTTCGCGGCGGCTGAGATTGAGGATGCGGCTCATTTCCCATTCACCAGATCGCGCGCGACGCGGAAACCGAAGATCCAGCTCACCTGGTCCTCGGGATCGCGCCCGCGCCATGTTACCCGGTTGCGGAATGCCGCCGAAATCCAGCTGCCGCCCCGCACCGCGCGGCGCGGACATGCGCCCGAAACCTCATAGGCGCGGCCATCGTGCGACGCATCGGCAGGATAGGGCGCGACATAGCAATCCTGTGTCCATTCCCAGACATTGCCGACCATATCGTACAGGCCAAAGGCATTGGGCGGATAAGACCCCACCGGCGCCACCCCGGCAAAGCCATCGCGGCACGGCACAGCCGCCGCCATGCCCCCCGCCCCGCCAAACACCGCCAGCGCGCCATCCTTCATACCGTCGCCGTCCAGTACATTGGCATGAGCGCAGGCCTTGGCCGCGCCGCCCTGCCATGGGAATTCCTCGCTCGTGCCTGCGCGCGCGGCATATTCCCATTCCGCCTCGCTTGGCAGGCGATAGGGCTTGCCGGTCTTTTGGGAGAGCCATGCGGTATAGGCCTTGGCATCGCGCCATGACACGCAGACAACCGGACGGTCAGGCGCGCCATCGCCTGCGCCCTCACCCGGATGGCGGAAATCGGCATCGTGGATCGCCTCGACCTTGCCCGTGGCGCGGATCAGGCTGCGGCACCCGCGCGAGGAGGCGTAGCCGGTGGCCGCGACAAAGGCGGTATAATCGCCATTGGTCACCTCACGCGTGGCCAGCGCAAAAGCGCGGGTGATGGCGACGGGATGAGGCGCGCCTTCGGGCCGGTCGGCCTCGCCCGCATCGGCGCCCATGGTGAAATGGCCCGCCGGGACCACCACCATCGCGGGGCATACGTCCTTGCAATCGCGGATCGATGCGGGTGCCGAAAAGACAGGCGGGGAAACAGCCAGCACCAATCCGGCCAGAAACCAGCGATATGTCATGAATGTCTCCCCAATCCTTAAGCGCCTGCGCGGCGCTCTTGGGACAAAGACTGCCCTGCGCGGGGCGCGGGGAAGTCTTTGTTGTCGCCAATGTCCGGCGAGCGGATAGAGCCGATCAGCCCGCCCTTTCGGCCACCTCCAGCACCACCCGTTCGGAGCTTTCCATCGCGCTTTCCATGCCGTAATCGCTGCGCCGCGTATGCTCGCCGCAGAAATGCAGCACCTGCCATGGCTTGATGAAGTCGCGGCCAAAAGCGTTGACCTGACCCGGCGCGAGGCTGAAACCGCAGCCCTTTTGCAGCGGATCGCGCAGCCAGTCCTTATAGGCCACCACCTTGAGCAGCCCCTTGGACGCGGGGCGCAAACGCTCCAGTTCGGACAGGATGAAAGGCACCGCATCGGCGCGCTGCGAAATCGCCTGCGCCACCTTGCCCACCATCACCACCATCGCGCGATGCTTGCCCTCGCCGGTGTGGTTATCGATGCCCCAGAACATGCCGATCGGCCCATCGGTCGAGAAACTGGCGGGCAGGCCATCGGCCTTCCAGAAGGGCTTTTCCACGCTGAGATAGAGGCGCGCGGTGTTGGCGTAGGGCATATGGGCGATGGCGTCGCGCGCGATCGGATTGGCTGTCCCGGTGATCTCCACATCGCGCAGCATCGAGAAAGGCAGGCTGGAAATGACAAAGCGCGCCTGATAGGCGCTGCCGTCGATACAGGTGACGGTGGCGCCCTTGTCGCTCATCGCGATCCGGCCCACGCGCTTGTTCAACCGCACCACATCGCCCAGTTTCGCCGCCATGGCGAAGGGCAGTTGCTGGGTGCCGCCCACGATATTGTTGATCGAGGAAAGCCCGTCGATGGCATTATGGTCGTTGGTCTCGCCAAAGGGATGGTCGCGCTGTTCACGTTCGCGCCCGCCGATGCGCCGGTCCGCCGCCCCGCGCGTTTCCTCCTGCCACATGCGCAGCATCGAGGTTTCATCCATGCCGATGCCGGGCGCGGAATAAGAGGCCAGTTCAATGGCGGCGGGCGAATAGCCCTTTTGCACCATCAATTGCCGCAGCGAAATGTCCTGCGCGGCCAGCGAAGGATCAAGCCAGTCGGACAACTCCTTGCAAGGGTTCCACTTGCTCGTCACCGCCTGCCCCATCAGCATGGGCGATATCTTGCGCTCATCGCCCACGGTCTTGTTGAGCGGATTGTCGGCCCATGTTTTCAGGTCAACCCACTGATCCTTGTAACGGAAACCGAAGGGCAGCAAGTCGCGGTCCTCCGGCGTCAGTTTCAGCCCGAATTTCATACAGGCATCGATGATCCGCGCATAGCCGCGCCCGATCTGGCTGGCGCCCACGTCCAGCTTGCCCTCGCTGGTGTCGAGCGTCTTGACCCGCCCGCCGACCATCGCGCCGGCCTCCAGCACCACCACCTTGAACCCCAGATCGCCCAGCATCAGCGCGGAATTGAGCCCAGAAAGCCCACCGCCGATGATCACCACATCGGCCTTTTCCGCCGCCAGCACGCCCTTGGCCAGCCCGGCCCCCGGCAGCATCGCCCCGGCGCCGATCAGCCCGGCATTCATCAGAAAGTCGCGTCTGTCGAACATGCTCTTTTCCACCATTCTTCCCATAAGGCCATGCGCGGCGGCCAATGCGCGGCGGAGAGGCCCTCTTCCGCGCCTTGGGCAGCGTTGCTTGCAAATTATTGCATCATGATCGGCAATGCCACGGCCATCCGCGTCAGATTTAACCGCCACACGGCCAAAGCCACCCTGAAGTGCTGCTCTTTGGGCGCGCGGCGTTGCATGGCCTTGCACAGTGCGGCGGCATTTTGCACGAAATCTGCCGCCCGTTCCGGGGAGATTTGCATGAACTGGTCGCTTGCCCTGCTCACCCTGCTTCATCTGCTGGTGCCGATCTACTGGCTGGGCGGGGATCTGGGCACATTTTACAACGCGGGCTTTATGATGGACGAAAAGAGGCCGGTGGGCGAACGCCTTTTGGCGCTGAAAATCATGAACGGGATCGATATGGCCCCGCGCACGGTGCTGATCCTGACGCTGCCGACGGGCCTGTCGCTGGCGGCGACGAAGGGCTGGCTGGCCATCACGCCATGGGCCCTGGCGGGACTGTGGGTGTTCAGCCTGATCTGGCTGGTGCTGGCATGGGCGGTGCATCTGATCCATGGGCCGCGCGGGGCATTAGCGCGCGGAATCGACATCAAAATCCGCTATGCGATGATCGCGCTGCTGGCCGTATCGGGGGTGGCGGGGTTGACCGGCCATCTGGCCATGCCCTTCTTCATCGCCTGCAAATTGCTGGTGCTGGCAGCCTGCGTGACCACGGGGGTGATCGTGCGCTTTCAACTGGTTCCGCTGTTTCCCGCCATTGCCGCCATGAAGGCGCAGGGGGCCACGCCCCAAAGCGATGCCGCCGTCCGCAAGGTGTTGGGCCAGACGCGGCCCACGGTGCAATGCATCTGGGTGCTGGTGCTGATCGCCTGCGTGCTGGGGCTGGGTACGCCGGTTTAATCCGCCACGCGGATAGGTCACCATTTGTGCAAAATAACCGCCAATTTTTGCATTCTTATTGCACATAAGGCGGCGCACCGGCGCTCCCGAACCTTGCCGGAGGATTATCATGCAACGCAAAGCCTTGATCGGCTGGGGCCTCGGTTCCTTCACCTCGGCGGCGCTGGTGGGGGCGGTCGGGTTGCTCCACCTGCGTTTCATGACCGATTCGCTGGGCATGGCGATGGGCGCGGCGGGGCTGCTGGTGGTTCTTTCCAAGATCTATGATGCCGCCATCGACCCGCTGGTCGGCCTGCTGTGCGATGCCACCAGCACGCGCTGGGGCCGCTATCGTCCCTATCTGGCGGGCGGCGGCGTTCTGGCGGCGCTCTCACTGGTGATGCTCTTCAACGTGCCGGGCGGGCTGGGCGCGGCGGGTCTGCAGCTCTGGTCGGGCGCCTCTCTGCTGGTCTTTTCCACCGCCTACACGCTCTATCGCATCCCCTATCTGGCCATCGGGCGCCAGATCACGCAGGATTTCCATCAACGCTCGCGCCTGATGACCTTCAGCGTCTATGGCTCCTCGTTCGGCGGGCTGGCGGCCACCTCGGCCGCGCCGTGGATGCTGGCGGCGCTGGGCGGCGACAGGGCGGCGCATGGGTTGCTGGCGCTGGTGCTGGCAACGCTGGTGGCAGCGGGCGGGATCGGCACTTTTCTGCTGATCGACGGGCTGGAGGGCGCGGAGGCCGCGCCCGAAAGAAAGCGCCTGAGCTGGCAGAAGTGCCTGTCCGCGATCCGCGCCAACCGACCCTTCTGCCGCCTGATCGGCTTTAAGGTGACAATGTTCGCCGGGCTGACGCTGCATGGCGCGGCGCTGCCCTATTACACGCGCCATGTCCTGCACGCCTCGGACAAAGGCCTCGCCTCGATCTTCCTGCTCCAGACCTTGGGGATGATGGTCAGCCAGCCCGGATGGGTGCGCATCGCGGGTCGCCTGGGCCGCCGCCGCGCGCTGATGCTGGCCGCAGGCGCGCAAACCTGCGCGATGCTGCTGTGGTATCTGGTTCCGGCGGGCCATCCCGTGCCATGGGTGCTGATGCTGGGCGGGGCCGAGGGCCTTTGTTTCGGCGGCCTGTTCTTCGGCCTCTACACCGTACTGACCGACACGATGGACCATGCCCGCCTCCATGCCGCCATGGCCGATAGCGAGGGCGGGCTGGCCGGGGTTTTCGTGATGGTGGAAAAGGCCACCGCCGCCTTTGGCACGTTCATTTTCAGCACGATCATGAGCCATGCCGGCTTCGTCTCGGCCCGTGATGCGGGCAGCGTGCAAGGATCAGGCGTCGTGCTGGGCATTGTCCTGTCCATGTCGGTGCTGCCCGCGATGGCCGCGACGGTCGCCTGCCTGTTCCTGCGCCATAGCGGCGAAGAGGCCATGGCCGCGCGCCCTCGCGATGGCCTGCCCGCCACCATGGCCATCGGCGCGCTGGCCATGGTGATGGTGCTGGGAACCACGCCTGCGCCCGCCCGCGCGCAGGGATCGGGTATCACCATCCCCCAGATCACCGCCGATGCGGGCGGCGTCTCGCATCTTTCCACCATTACCCTGCCCCGCGCGCCCGGTGCCGATCCGCTGCTGCTCAACGCGCGGCTGACCACCACCGACACCGAGATCGGGGTCAGCCCGCCCGGCACCTTCATCGACTGGCACCGGGTTTCCAGCCCGCGCCTGCTGGTGGTGCTGAGCGGCACGCTGGAGGTGGGGCTGGGTGATGGCGCGATCCGGCAATTGCATGCGGGCGACATCGTTCTGGCCGCCGACACGACAGGCAAGGGCCGCACCAGCCGCGCCATCGGCGTCGCGCCGGTCATGGCCATGACCATCCGCCTGCCGCGTGAAGAGCCGCTCAAACCACGCGCCTCCTCCTGCCCCGATGGCGTGGCGCCGGGCGATTGCGTGGCCAACCACCTGAACATTCAGCACAATCCTCAACCCGTGCCCAAGCCCTGAGAGGACAATCCATGCCTGTCGAAATCACCGGCATTGTTTCCCATAACCGGGGCACCCCGCTCGATCACGCCCCACCCGGCCAGTTCGACCCCGCCGCCATGCTGGAAAGCGCCAAAGCGCAGGAAGCCGCCGGTTATGACCGGGTGCTGATCGCCAACAATTCGTTGATGCCCGACAGCCACGCCATCGCGACCCATGTTCTGGCGGGAACTCAGCGGCTGAAAGTCCTGCTGGCCCACCGCCCCGGCTTTATCGCGCCCACGATGGCGGCGCGGATGCTGACCACGATCGACAGGCTGGCGCCCGCGCGCGTGGCCGTCCACATCATCGCCGGGCCCAGCGACAAGGAACTGGAGGCCGACGGCGATTTCACCGCCAAGCCCGACCGCTATGCCCGCGCCGATGAATATGTCGGCATCCTGCGCCGGATCTGGGAAAGCCCCGCGCCCATCGACCACGAGGGGCGCTTCTATCGCTTTAACCAAGCCTTCAGCCCGGTCAAACCCGGCGCGATTCCCGTCAGTTGGGCCGGGACATCAAGCGAATCCATTGCCGCATGCGGCCGCCATGCCGATGTATTCGCCATGAGCGGCGACACGCTGGCCCATATCGCAGGCCATCGCGACCGCGTGCTGGCGGCGGCGGGTGAACGCCCGATGGATTTCATGATGACCATGCTGGTGATCCTTGGCGAGACCGAGGCGCAGGCATGGGAAAGGGCCGATGCCGTCCTGCGCAATTTCCGCGCGATGATGGCGCGCCTGCCCGCGCCCCAAGGCCCCAGCAATTTCACACAATCCAGTCATGCAGGCGAGGCCATCCTATCCAGCGCCGAAAGCGCCCATCGCCACGACCGCTGCCTCTGGTTGGGCGTGACCCATCTGGCGCAAGGGCGTTTCGGCAATCAGGCCACGCTGGTCGGCACGCCCGATCAGGTCTGCGCCGCGCTGATGGACTATTACGCCATGGGCATCACGCGCTTTCTGATCCGCGGTTTCCGCCCCGATCAGGACCTCGCCGAATATGGCGGAAAACTCTTTCCCCGCCTGCGCGCCGCCGCGCTGGCCCATGATGCCGCCAATCAAGGAGCCGTTCGATGACCATGCAATATGCGATTACCCAGGACCATATCGACACCTATGCGCGCGATGGCGTGGTGGTGCTGCGCGGATTGCTGGATGCGGAATGGGTTGCGCGGATGCAGGGCGCGATTGCCCGCGTGTCCGCCGATCCGGGGCGCTATGGCATGTTGGGGCCGTCGAATGGGGCGATGCTCTCGGTCTGCTATCTGTGGCGTAATGACCCCGATTTCCGTGCCTTTGTCATGGACAGCCCGATTGCCGAGGCCACCGGCCGGGTGATCGGCGCCGACCATATCCGCATGTATCACGATCATCTGTTTTCCAAGCCCCCGCTCAGCCCCTCGGTCATGCCATGGCATTGCGACGAGACGGCATGGCCGGTCAGCGGAGAAATGGCGCCCAACATCTGGACAGCCTTTACCCCGGTGAACGAGGAAAACGGCCGGATCGAATATGTCGCCGGGTGGCATCAACATTGTGTGGAGGAGGGTTTGACTTTTGGTTTTCGCCCCGATCAGGCCGATGGTCTGTGCCCCAATTTCGAGGCCGAGCGCGACAATCCCGATTTCGCCTTCCGCTTCGTGACATTCGATATGGAGCCGGGTGACGCCGTGATCTTTCACCCGCATACGCCGCATTTTTCCAAGGGCAATGACAGTCCCGCTCTGGCCCGCACCGGGTTGGCGGTGCGTTTGTTCGGGCATGACGTGCGCTGGCGCAATGCGCCCTACAAGGCCGCGATACCCGGCGTGGAAGCAATGCCCGAGGGCGAATTGGTTGACGGGGCGCAGGATGTCTTGCCGATACTGTGGCGCCGTGATGATCTGCGCGCGGGCGCATAAGGAGCAATACGATGATGAACCGCCGCGAGATGGCCAAGATGATGGGAATGAGCGCCGCGATGATGGCAGGCGGGGCCGCCGCGGCGCCAAGGGCACCCGCCCCGATTGTTCCGCCCGCCGGACCCTGGACGCGCTTTGGCCAGATCCGGCGCGGCGGGGGCGTGCTGCATTACGCCACGCTGGGCGAGGCGCGCGCCGGAGTTGCACCCGTCATCCTGCTCCACAAGCTGGGCGGATGGCTGGCCGACTGGCGGCAGGTCGCCCCGGCCCTTGCGCAGGGGCGGCAGGTGATCGCCTTTGACCTGCCCGGCCATGGCCGATCGCGGATGGATGGGCCGCCACCCTATATTCACACGCTGGGAGAAACGGCAGCGATGCTGTTTGGCGCGCTGGACGAGATGGATATCCCGGTGGCAGACGTGATGGGCACCTCGCTGGGAGGCTGCATTGGCGTGGTGATGGCGGCGGCCAATCCGGATCGCGTGCGGCGGCTGGGCGTGATTTCCAGTGCTCTGGGCGGGCGCAAATCCCTGGAGGAAGTGCGGCAGGCGGTGGATGTGAAATTGAAGCCGATTTTTGATGCGGGTGGTCATCCGTTACCCACTGGCCCCGAATTGCTGGTGGGCACCTTTGGCATGGTCCATGCCGATGCGATCAATGGCGAGGGCATTCAGAGCCGTCAGGCCGCCGATCTCTGGCTGCAACCGAGCGAGCGCGGCGTGGGCGTGACCGATCTCAAATCCGCGCTGCGCCGGGTCGAATGCCCGACCCTGCTCGTCTATGGCCAGTTCGACAAGGCCTATCAGCGTTTCCGCCCCTTTGCCGAGGCAGTGCTGCGCCGGGGCGAAACGGTGGTGGTGCCCGACAGCGGCGCATGGGTGATCCAGGACAATCCGCAGGCGACGGCGCCCTTGCTGGCGCGCTTTCTCGACGCGGGATAATCGGCGCAAAAAGAACCCGGGCCAACGCGGCCCGGGCCAGTGAGGGTCGTTGCAGGCGCGGCGGCCTTTTTTGCCGTCTGCGCCCGGTTCCTTGACGCCCTTTGCCGCAAAGGTAGGGCGCGAATTGTGAATTTTGCGCAATTACGTTCAATTCATAATGCACAATATTGCGATATTTCGTGCAATTCAGCCACGCCATTACCCCTGTCCGACAGGCGGACAGTCCGCGCGCGCCGGCCAAATTGCGGGCCGGATCTGCGCAAAGCTGATCGGCCGCAGGGCATCACCGCCACCGGGTTTGACAATTCGTGCAACACTCGTAAGCCTGATGCACAGACCTTCACCCCGTTCACGGACCAGCAGCCGATCGCATGAAGCCCAAAGGCCCCTCCAAACCCGCCGCACGAACCATCACCCCCAAGGCCGTCGGGCGCAAAGTCAGCGCCGACGATGTGGCGCGCATGGCGCAGGTCTCGCGCTCGGCGGTGTCACGCACCTTTACGCCGGGGGCCAGCGTCGCGCCCCAGACCCGCGCCAAGGTGCTGGCCGCCGCGCAGGCGCTGGGCTATCGCCTGCAATCAGCCACCAGCCAGCAGAACCATGGCCGCCCCAAGCGCGCCGCCGTGGTGATGGCCAACCTGTTTTCGCCCTATTTCTGCCACCTCTACGCCATGTTCGAGGATGAGCTGCGTCAGCGCGGCTTCGACGTGGTCTGGCGTATCGTCAGCGATCTGGCGCTGCTGGACGTGACCGTTGGGGACATGGTCGATGAACAGGTCGACGGCATCATCGTGCTCTCCGCCGTGCCGGGCGCGGCGGTGCGCAAAAAAGTCGTTGCGGCCGGTATCTCGCTGGTGGTGATGGATCGGCAGGATGTGGTCGAAGGCGCCGCTCTGGTGTGGATCGACGGACCGGAAATCGGGCGCAGCATTGCACAATTGATGCAAAAGGAAGGGCGCAGCCGCCCCGCCGCGATTGCCGCCAATCCGCGCCGCCTGACCGAATTGCAGGCCTTTGCCCATGCCATGGAAATGGGAGGCAGCGCGCCCTGTCGCTGGGTCGATACGGGCTGGACCTATGAAAACGGGATCACCGCGGCGCGCGTCCTGTTTGCAGGCGAGGATCGGCCCGACGCGATCTTTGCCGCTTCGGACTATCTGGCCGTGGGCATTGTCGATGTGGCGCGCAAGGAATTCGGCCTGCGCGTGCCCGAGGATGTCTCGGTGGTCGGCTTTGGCGACACTTCGCAATCGCGCTGGCTATCGCACGCGACCTCCTCAATCCACCTGCCGCTGCTCTCGCTGGTGCAGACGGCGGTATCGACGATGGCAGGGCGGCTGGGGCCCAATGTGGCGCCGCCGCCGCGCATCTGGCTGGCCTGCGATGTGATCGAGCGCGAGACGACGCTGGGGCTGAGCTTTGCCAACAATCCCGCCGCCATCCCGCAATATGCCGATTAAAGGATAAGCCGCGATTCCACCACGCCGCCGCCGTTGATGCGATGCGCCTTGCCCGCCAGATATAGCGGCGAGTTGACATAGGCGCGCGCCGCATCCGCATCGGCAAAGCGCAGGACCACCACCAGCTCGGCAGGATCGACATCGCCCTCCAGCACCTCGGCCACCTTGCCGCGCAGCACATATTCGCCGCCGAAACTTTCAGCCACGCCCGCCACGGCTTTGAGATATTCACCAAATTTTTCGCGATCATGCACGCGGACCGTGGCGACAATATGGGCGGCCATAAACCCTCCTTTGCAAAATGGGGGCGGACCGCATGGCCCGCCCCGAACAGGTTTACATCTTGACCTTCAACTGAAGCCCGAAGGTGCGCAGATCCGGCAAGCCCACCAAAAGGGCCGAGAAATAGGCCGAATGGGCAAAGCTGGGGTCCAGCACATAATTGTCGGTCAACGAAGTATAGGTCTTGTCGTTAAGCAGGTTGTTGACGAAAACATCGACCGCAAACCGCCCCTTCGACACGCCCGCGCGCAGGTTGAACTTATGCGCGTCCGGCGTCTTGGCGATATTGGCCTCGTTCGACCACACGCCCGACTTGAAATTCCAGTCCAGGCGGGTGAACCACTTGGCATCGGCCACATTCTTCAATTCGCCGCCCAAAATGACGCCGACATTGGCCGAATATTTCGACGTATACTTCATCTCCTTGCCGGAGAAGTCATAGATGCCGGTCAACTGGCTGATCGTCGTGCTGCGGAAATATTTGATATCGCTGCCGTTCAGCGCGCCGCCGGCCTCGATGCTCAACAGGTCGCTGACCTTCCAGCTGGTGTCCAGTTCAACGCCGTAAAGATCAACCGAGCCCGAATTGGCCGAGGTGTTGATGAAGGTGAAGCCGGTGGATGTGGTGGGATCGGCGGCCACGATGGTGATCGCGTTGATCTGGTTGCGCCACTGGGCATAATAGGCCGCCGCCGTATAGCGCAGGCGCCCGTCCAGCGCCTTGCCCTTCATGCCGATTTCGTAATTGGTGATCTTTTCCGGCGCAATGGTCAATTGCCCCCCGGCGGCCAGCGCGGCGGCCTGAACCGAGGCGGTCTGGGCCAGAATGGTGGTGTTGAACTGCGCCGGGTTCACGCCCTTGGCCCAGGATGCATAGACCATGGTACGCGGATTGATCTGCCAGTTGATAATCGCGCGCGGGGTGAAATTTTTATAGGTCTGCTGCACCAACAGAGCATTGCCCGCATAGGTGCCCGCCGGAATAAAGGCGCTGGACGTGATGGTCTGGCCGCCCGAACGGGCATAGGCCCCCAAAGTATCAATCTGATAGCGCCCTTCGATGCTGGCCGAAAGATTGGGCAGGACATCATAGGTCAGGCCGAAGAACATGCCCGTGGTGCGGTTCTCGCTCTTTCCGCCCGGCACCAGCAGCGATGCCGTCAGCGCGCCCGTGCCGCCGCCGCCGCCCGACCATGTGTCGGCCTTGAGATAGCTGACGCCCGCCACCGCGCGCAGTGGGCCATGGTTATAGGCCAGACGCCCTTCCATCGACCAGTCCAGATTGCGCCGCTCGACCAGATAGGGGAAATCGTAATAACCCTTGGGATTGGTGGTCGATGGGAAGCCGGAGGAATCGAAACCATCCAGATCGATCAGCGTCGACCAGACCTCGCGGTTATACCCGGCCAGTAAGTCGGCGGTCAGGTCGCTGGAAATCTTGTAATTGACCGCCGTATGCGCATGCTGGCTCTTGCGCAGCAGGCCATAGCCATCAACGCTGTCGCTGGTGGGAATAACCCGGTTCGAGGTCATCGCGAGGAATTGCTTGATCGCGTCGGTGTTGACCGTGTTGGCCGAAATCGGATTAATCAGGCCCGGCACCGTGCCGCAGATATAGGCGTTTGACACCGTGCTGCCATAACCCTGCACCCCGCGCGTATTGCCGCTCAGCGTGCAATTGGACTGGTTGGCGGCCACCTTTGTGCCCGAAGCGGTGGTGATGTCATAGCCATAAAGGCGCGTCTGGGCAGGCGCCCCGTCGCGGTCCTCGCTCATCATGCCGAACAGTTTCATCGTCAGCTTGGGGCTGGGCTTGAACACGATCAGCGCGGAACCGGTGGTGGTCTTTTGATCTCCCAGCGTGCTGCCGTCATAGGCATTGCGCCACGAACCGTTCTTGGAAAAGCGCTCGCCCGTCACGCGGAAGGTCAGCATGTCGCCGATGATCGGCCCTTCGACCGTGCCTTGCAGTCGGTAATTGGCGCGCGTTCCCACCATGCCGGTCATCGTGCCGGCCCATTCGCCCTTAGGCTCCTTGGTGGTGACATTGATCGCGCCGGCAAAGGTATTGCGGCCGTAATAGGCGCTTTGCGGGCCTTTCACCACATCGACCTGCGCCGGATCGGAGACCGAGGTCACCTGGGAAGGCGAGGAAACCGGCACGCCGTCGATGAACATCGAGGTGGTCGTGGCCAGCGTGGTCGAGGGCGTGAAGCCGCGCAGCACGACCTGCTGGAACGAACGGTCGGCATGGCCCGAAGAGCTGTTGTTGACATTCACCCCCGGCGTCGAACCGGCCAGATCGGTGATCGAGACGATGCCGCGCTGCTCCAGCGCAGCGGCGGTCATGGCCGTCACGGTGACGGGAACTTTGAGAATATCCTCGGACCGCTTGCGCGCGGTGACGGTAATGGCGCCCGGATCATTGGCGGCATCCCCGACGGAGGGTTCTGCGGCGGGCTCTGCGGCTTGGGCCGGGCCTGCGGCGGCCAGCGTGGCGCCCATCGCCAGCGCCGAAGCGGCCAGGTGGAAAATGGAGAGAGAACGGATCGGTCGTGGGTAACGCGTCATGGTGATAACCCCTCATTTCAAGCCGGCCCACGCGGGGCGGCAACTTTCATCCCGTAAGATTGTCTGGGGCGGTCCTGCGTTTCGCCCCGGTGCTCATGCTGTTTGACCGGGCGTTATGCTCGCCCGTTGGTATCCGGGCGAAGATGGACATCATGGACGAATGTGCACATGATTCTGCCGCGGACGAGCAAAAGTTGCATCCAGATCCGTTTTCCCGATGCACGATATAGGGCCTATTCGCCTGTCGGATGATGATATGCGCCGCCATACAGATGCAAGATTGGTCGAAAGCCCATGCATATCCTCCCATAAAAGGGCTCAATCATCGCCATTTTCCGCCGATTTTTCGTAATAACTCCGCCTGTCGGACGATACTGCACCACATCTTGGAACCGCAGAACCAATGCACATCAATGCACATATCTTGCAAGAAAGGATGTCTGCATGTCCGATGAAGCACCCCTGAGCCCGCCGCGCCGCGCCCTGATACGCAATCTTGCTCTGGCGGGCATGGCCGCGCCGCTGGCCTCCCCGGTCCCGGCGCAAAGCCCGCCACCCTTCCCACTCGATTTTCATGGGACAGGGCCGATCCCATGGTTTGCCCGTGCCTTCCATCTCTACACCGCGCAGGGCGGCAAGAGCCGGATCGAAAGCCTGCCAGTCAACACCCCGGTGATGGGCGAAATTGCCTTGTTCCTGCGCCGCGAGGCCGAGCGCGTTTCCATCGGCGGCACCGCCCCCAACGCCGGTTTCAGCTTTCATGTTGCCAACCAGCCGACCCTGCTGATCCCGATTTTCGGCACGATGCTGATCGGGCTGGAGGATGGATCGTTCCACGAATTGCGCCATGGCGACATCGCCATTGCCGAGGATTGCAGCGGCAAGGGCCATATCTCGCGCGCCGGGCCGCAGGGCTCCTTCATGGCCTCGGTGCAGATGCCCAAGGCGCTATGCCCCGCGACAGGCAGCAGCGAGCGCGACAAGCTGTGGTTCCGATGAGCGGCGCGCCCTATCAGGCCGTGGCGATCATGCCCACAGCCGATGGCGGATCGCGCCTGCTCGACCTGCCACTGGCGCTCTGTCGCAAAACGGACGCCGATCTTTGGGAAGGCATCGCGGGCGCCACCGGATGGGGCATAACGCAGGGATCCGGTGAGGGTTATGGCGAATGGCACAATTCGGCCATTGCGGGCCTGTCGATCGTGCTGCGCGGATCATGGGCGGTCGAGGCGGGCGATGGGGCGCGGCGGGTGCTGCGCCCCGGCGATATGCTGGTGATGCTGGACACGGTCGGGCGCGGCCATCGCTCCTATCCGCTGGAGCAGCCCTGCACAGTGATCGGCATCGCCTTTGACGCGCCAACCGAGGCAAGGATGAGGCAGGAAGCCGCCTTGATCAGCTAAGAAAACCCAGGATGTCCGGCGCAATATCGGCCGCATCAAAGGCCAGAAATCCATGCGCCCGACCCGGCAAGGGCCAGAGCCGCCCATGGCGCAGCACCGGCGCGACCTGCTGCGTCACCTCCCAGAGATCATCCTGCGCATTGATCACCAGCGCCTGCTGCTCCACCTGCGCCAGCGCCCCAAGGAAATCATAGCGATACACGCCAATATAGCCCCATGGCATCCGCGCGCCCAGCCGCAGACATTCCGCCATTGCCACATGGCGCTGCTCGCTGGTCATGCGCGCATCGCCAAGCTCGCCAAAGATCGCCCAGAGCTGTTCGACATGGGCCAGATCGGCGCCGGGACGCGGGAACTTCTCCAAAAGCAGCGCCAGTCGCCGCTCGCGCTCATGCTCTGGATAGGCCGCCAGACCGAACAGCACCAGCCGCCGCACCCGTTGCGGCAAACTGACGGCCAATTCGGTCGCGATGATCGAACCGGTATGCGCACCCATCACATCAAAGGCACCATCCCCGATCTCTCCCCGCTCGGCCAGATAATCGACCAGATCGCCCATCACGCCCGCAAAATCAGGGATCGAGGCGGGCTCTGGCGGCGCATCGCTCATGCCATAGCCGGGCGTGTCAGGTGCAATCACCACCCGCCCCTGCGCCAACAGCGGCAGGATCGGCATCCATTCATAGCTGTTGCTGGGCGTCTGATGCAGCACAAGCAAGGGCGGCTGCACCATCGGCCCATCCGGGCGGACAATGCGGTAATGCAACTGGCCGAAACGGCTGGGCGCATAGGCTTTTTCAACAAGCATCCAATTTCTCCTGCGCCCGCGCGGCCATCGCCGCCAGCAAGGCCGAAAGGGACAGGGCAACCCCGCCCACCAAAGCCATCGACCAGCCCACGCGGGCCGGATCGACAAATACGCGCTCGGTCAGCGCCGCCACCGCCAGCGGCCCCAGCGAGCCGCCGATCATCGTCATCACGAAAGCATAGAGCGCGACGGCCAGCCCGCGCGCCTCGACCGGCACCGCATCGGCCAGAATGGACAGCATCGTCGTGCCATAAATCGCGCTCGTCGCCATCACCGTGGCCGTGATAATCATTGCGCCCGCGCCGCTCTGGCTGACAAAGCCCATGCAGGCCGGGATGGTCAGCAACGCCAGCAAGGCGCTCATCCGCAACTTGGCAATGGTCCCGCCTGCCCGCGCCACACGGTCCACAAAAATCGCGGCCAGCCCCGCACCCACCAGTGAGCAGGCCATCTGCGCCGCGCCCAATTGCTTGCCCACATCGGCGGGGGCGTAATGATAGGCCCGCCCCAGCAAAGCCGCGCCCCAGCCCGAGGCCGCCGCCGCCCCCATCGCAAACAGCGCCACCGCGCCATAAAGCGGCAGCAGCACACCGCGCCGCGCCGCCATGGCCGCAAAGGGCAGGCTGAGCGGCTGCGCCTCCTTCGTGCGCCGGGTATGTGCAATGGAAAGCAGCAACAGCGCCACCGGCAACCCCGCCAGCCCCATCAACACAAAGGCGATCCGCCATGGCGCCAGATCCGCAATCCCCGGCCACCCGGCAAAACCGCCCGCCGCGCCCGCCTGAAGCACCGCCCCGGTGGCCATCGAGCCAAGGCCATAAGCGACCATGCTGCCCAGCACATACAGCGCCATTGGCCGCCCGCGCCGGTCAGGGGCAAACATCTCGCCGATCATGCCCACCGCGCAGGGGCCAAGCACCGCCTCGCCCACGCCGATCACCAGCCGGGCGAGAAACATCTGCGCAAATGTCTGCGCCAGACCGCAGGCGATAGTGCCCGCGCTCCACACCAGAATACCGCCGAACAACAGGCGGCGCCGGTTGACCCGATCCGCGACATAGCCGAGCGGCAGCCCCACCGAGACATAAAAGACCGCAAAGGCAAAGCCTTGCAGCAGGGCAATATCCACCTCGCCAATCGCCAGATCGCGCCGCACCGGATCGACCACCAGCGCCAGCATCCCACGATCCACCGTCGAAACCACCTGCGCGATGCACAGGATCAGCACCGCGCTCCACGCGCGCCACGGTTTCATGCCGCAGGCCCGGCGGGATTGTTCACCGGCACGCCCGCGCCATTGATCGCGCGCGAGGCCGGACTGAGCAGAAAGCCGATGACATCGGCAATCGCTTCGGGATGGGTCCATTTGGCCGGATCGGCCCGGGGCATGTCGCGGCGGTTGGCGGGCGTGTCGATCACGCCGGGCAGCACCGCGTTGGCGCGTATCCCGCGCGGGGCCAGTTCGACGCTGAGCGCCTCGACCACGCGCAGGACAGCGGATTTGGCCGAAGCATAGGCCGCCATGCCCGCCCCCGCGCGCGCCGCCGCCATACCGCCCACGGCAACAATCGCCCCGCCATGGGCCATATGCGGCACGGCGGCCTGCACCACCGCGATCAGACTTTCGACATTGCCGGTCTGCATCGCGCGCCAATCCTGCGACGTGCATTCCAGCACGCGATGCATGGCAAAACCCCCGGCCAGATGCACCACGCCGTCCAGTTCGCCCAGCGCCTGCGCCGCCTGCGCCACGACCTGCGCGGCGGCATCGCGATCGGCCAGATCGACCGGGCCGAACCAACCGGGCGCAACTGCACCATGGCGTCCGGCGACCGGCGCGATATGCCAGCCCTGCGCGCCCAATCGCGCCATCACGGCCATGCCCAACGCTCCGCCCGCCCCAGTGATCAGCACTCTTTTTTCCGGCATCGAATCTGCCCTTTCCCCAACCGCGCGCATGGTGGATGCACCCATGTGCAGGCCCTGCACGCAGCATCACCTTGCCCCTGCACTCTATCCGGCAGGAGATCAGGCCATACGTCATTCACTCAGTTGCACAATTTCTTGCACGTTTTATCAAGGTGTCGCGCCGAAAATTCCGATAGGCGAACATTTCATGGGGATTTATCGCATGCACAGAAATGCACAACATAATCCCTCCTCATGAAACTTCTTGCTTTCCTGATGCAGACCGGCGGCCATATCGCCGGGTGGCGCCACCCCGATGCGCAGGTCAATGCGCTGACCGATATCGCCTATTTCCGGCAATGCGCGGCGGCGGCGGAAAGGGGTCTGTTCGACGCGGTGTTCATCGCTGATTCGGTGGGATACCCGCCCGCCAAGAGCGCCGACACTTTCGCCTGTCTGGAAACGCCCAAGCTGGACCCGGCCAGCATCATCGCCCATCTTTGCGCCACCACCAGCCGGCTCGGCTTCATCTGCACCGCATCGACAAGCTATTCCCAGCCCTATGAACTGGCGCGCCGTCTGGCCAGCATCGACCATATTTCGGGCGGGCGCATCGGGTGGAACATGGTGGCCTCGACCATGGAGAACGAGGCGCATAATTTCGGCCGCGCGGCCCATTACGGCCATACCGAGCGCTATGAACGCGCCGAGGAATTTGTTCAGGCCGCCAAGCGCCTGTGGGACAGTTGGGAAGATGGCGCGGTGATCGCCGACAAGGCGAGCGGGCGCTATGTCGATCCTGCCCGCCTGCACGGGGTTGACTATCGCGGCGATCATTTTGCCGTGGCCGGGCCGCTCAACGTGCCGCGCGGGCCGCAAGGGCACCCCGTTCTGGTACAGGCCGGGGCCTCGGACACGGGCAAACGTTTTGCCGCGCGCCATGCCGAGGTGATCTTCACATCGCACCCCAGCCCTGACACGGCCCGCGCCTTTCGGGCGGAAATGCATGATCTGCTGGCCGAAGTGGGCCGCGCGCCGGAAGGCCTGAAGATCATGGCCGCGATCACGCCCATCGTCGCCCCCACGCGCGAGGAGGCGCAGGCCATCCAGCGCGAGCTGGACACGCTGATCCCCACGCCCGTCGCCATCGGCAAGCTGGAAGGGCTGCTGGGCAATTTTGACCTCTCGGACCATGATCCCGATGGCCCGCTGCCCGATGTGCCGCAAAGCCATCTGTCGCAATCGACATGGGAGCAGGTGGTCGGCCTGGCCCGGCGCGAGAACCTCTCGATTGCCGAACTGGCCCGGCGCGTGGCGGCGGGGCGCACCAGCCGCTCCATCGCGGGCACCGCCGCAGATGTCGCCGATGAATTGCAGTATTGGTATGAGAGCGGGGCCGCCGACGGCTTTGTCATCACGCCCGCCTATCTGCCCGCCGGGCTGGAGGCTTTCGTCGCCCATGTGGTGCCCGAATTGCAGCGGCGGGGCCTGTTCCGTACCGAATATGAAGGGCAAACCCTGCGCGACCGGCTGGGGCTGGCGCGGCCCGCCAATGGCTATGAAACCGGCGACTATGCCCATGTTCAACCCGAAATCTGGCCCGCAAAGGGGGAGGCGTAAGATGGCCGATTATGATCTGGTGATCCGCGGCGGCACGCTGGCCGACGGCACGGGTGCGGACCTGTTCGAGGGCGACATTGCGATAGCCGATGGCCGCATCGCCGCCATGGGGCAGATCGCAGGGTCGGCCACGGAGGAAATTGACGCGCGCGGACAGCTTGTTACCCCCGGTTTTGTCGACATCCACACCCATTATGACGCACAGGTCACATGGGACAGCCACTTCTCGCCCTCCACCAACCATGGCGTGACCAGCCTGCTGATGGGTAATTGCGGGGTGGGCTTTGCCCCCTGCAAGCCCGAGATGCGCGAGCAGATGATCGACGTCATGGAAGGCGTTGAGGACATTCCCGGCATCGTCATGACCGAAGGGCTGCCGTGGAACTGGACCAGTTTTCCCGATTTCCTCGACGCGCTGAGCCAGCGGCGGATGGATGCCGATTTCGGTGTTGCCGTGCCGCATATCCCGATCCGCGTCTGGGTGATGGGCCAGCGCGCGGTCAAGCGCGAACCGGCCACCGCGCGCGATATGCAGCGCATGGCCGCCCTTGTGGCCGAGGGCATGGCGGCGGGCGCTTTTGGCTTTTCCACCACCCGCGTGATCGGCCATCGCACGGCAGGCGGCGAGCAATTGCCCGTCACCACCGCCAGCGAGGACGAGTTGATGACCATCGCGCTGGCCATGCGCCCGCATGGCAAAGCGCTGTTCATGTCGGCCTCGGAATTCGATACGGCCAATGGCTTTTCCAGCGAATTCCGCCTGTTGCAACGCATCGCCCAGGAATCGGGCCACACCGTCACCTTCCCCCTGCTGCAATATGACGAGGCGCCCGACCGCTGGCTGGAGATCGCCAATGCCTGCGCCAACGCCCGCGCGGCGGGGGCCGATATGCTGGGGCAAGTCGTGGGCCGCCCGGTAGGCGTACTGATGGGGCTGCAATTGACACTCCACCCGTTTCGCGGTTGCCCCAGCTATGACGCGATTGACGCATTGCCCTTGCCCGCGCGGGTGGCGGCGATGCGTGATCCGCATACGCGCGCCGCGATCCTGTCCGAATATGGCGGAAAGCTGGACCCGGCGAAATATCCCGCCTTCATGCGCTATATCCACCTGTGCTATCCGATGGGCGCGGAGCCGGACTATTCCCCGCCCGAAAGCCGCCGCCTCGACAATCTGGCCGCCGCACGCGGGGTTTCGCTGCCAGAGCTGGCCTATGATCTGCTGCTGGAGGAAGAGGGGCAGGCCATCCTCTATTTCCCGGCGCGCAATTTCACGCGCTTCAATCTCGACGTTGTGCGCGACATGCTGACCCGGCAGGACACGGTGCTGGGCCTTGGCGATGGCGGCGCGCATTGCGGAGCGATCTGCGATGGCTCGATGCAGACCTATCTGCTGACCTATTGGGCGCGCGACCGGGCGGGCGAAAAGCTCTCGATCCCCCATGTCGTCCATCGCATGACCGGCCATACAGCACGCGTAATGGGCCTGCGCGATCGCGGCCTTCTGGCCCCCGGCATGAAGGCCGACATCAATATCATCGACCATGACCGGCTGCATCTCCATCCGCCGCGCGCCTCCTTCGACCTGCCCGCAGGCGGCCGCCGCCTGACGCAGGAGGCGCAAGGCTATACCGCCACGATCCTGTCGGGCATCATCACCCACCGCGAAGACAGACCCACCGGCGCCTTGCCGGGCCGCCTGCTCCGCCGCGCTCATTAAGGCTTTCCCATGCTGCTCAACCGTCCCCGCGCCGATGCACTGATGGACCGCGACGGCATTGACGCCATCGTCGCCTCCACCCCGATCAACACCTATTACCTCTCAAGCTGGGCCACGGACGCCAGTTGGGGCTTTGGCGATCTGGCGCTGGCCCTTTTGCCGCGCGACCATGCCAAGGAAGCCGCCGTGCTGACCGTCGAGGTCGACACCGGCCAGCCGCAGCAGCGCGGCGGCACATGGATGCCGATCATCCGGGGCTATGCCCGCAAGCCCGGCATCGGCGCGGGCGGCACGCAAGGCGTGCTGACCAGCGAAGGCCTGCCCCAGAACCACCCCGAGGCGGTGGCCGATTATCTGCGCGAGATCGGCTTGGCCCAAGGCGCGCGCATTGCCTTCGAGGATCGCGGGCTGGGGCTGGATGTGGCCGCAATGCTGGGCGGGGCCATTGAAGTGGTGGGCGCGCGCGATTTCCTGCGCGACATTCGCATGGTCAAGACGCCCGAGGAAATGGGCCATATGCGCGCCGCCAGTCGCAAGACCGAACTGGCGCTCCAAATCAGCGCAGAAGCCATTGCGGCGGGCGCCACCTGCGCGGAGGCCGAGCGCGTGTTCTGGTCCGCCGCCGCGCTTGGCGGCGCGCGTCCGGTGTTCCTGCTCATCACCCCCTATCGCCCCGGATTTGGCCGTCTGGACAAGAACGCGCCGCTCCTGCCGGGCGATACGGTGACCTTCGACGCCACCACCGAATTTGCCCATTACACCAGCGACATTGGCCGCACCGCCGTGATCGGCATGCCGAACGCCGATCAATTGCGCGTGTTCAACGCCACCCGTCTGGGCTGGCGCGCGGCCCTGCCCCATTTCCGCGCGGGCGCATTGTCCACCGACGTCGAAAAAGCCGTCACCACCGCCATTCAGGCCGCCGGCAATCCCGAATTTCGCGGCTGCGGCCTGCATTCGGTGGGGCTGGAACATACCGATCATCCGCATCCCAATGGCGGGATGCACACATTCGAACTGGTCGATGGCATGGTGATCTCCTGCGATCTGCCATGGATCGGGCCAGAGATCGGCAAATTCCATTTCGAGGACATCATCTATCTCAAGGATGGCGAGGTCGAGATCCTCAATAACCCCGACGGCCGGTTGCTGGCCTGTATCGACGGCCGCACCGTGCCGGTGGAATGACCAACATGCGCGACTATCCCCCGGCGCGTCATACGATCTGGCCCATGGTGCTGCTGTTTCTAGGCGCTAATCTTTACAGCATCGACCGCGCCATCGTCGGCGTGCTGGCCGAACCGATCCGCAAGAGCTTTGCCATCGGCGATGCACAGATGGGCCTGCTGATGGGCATGGCCTACAGCCTGCTCTCGGCGGTGCTGGGGCTGGGGCTGGGCTGGCTGGTCGATCATCGCGACCGGCGGCGGCTGGTGGCGGGGGCCATCGCGCTGTGGAGCGTGGCGACCATCGCCTGCGGCCTTGCACCCAGCTTCGCCGGCTTCTTTGCCGCGCGCATGGTGGTGGGATTGGGAGAGGCAGCGATTGCGCCTGCCGCCCTCTCGCTGATCGCGGATCTGTTTGCCCCGGCACGGCGCGGGCGGGCGATGGCGGTCTATTTCATCGGTGCCAGCATCGGCTCGGGCCTGTCCTCGGTCATTCCGGGAATGATCCTGCGCCATGGCATCGCGATCACCCTGCCCCATTTCGGCCTGCTGGAGGCATGGAGAACCTGCTTTGTCCTGTGCGGGCTGTGCGGGCCGGCGGTCTCGCTCCTGCTGCTGACCGCGCAGGAACCCACCCGCCAGGCCGTCCCGCGCGAAGATAGCGCCCATATGGCCGCCAAGCTGGGCGCGCTATGGGCAAGGCGGGCTTTGGTGGCGCCGCTCTATCTGGGCTTTTGCCTGTTCTATGTCGCGCTGCTGGGCATCACCATGTGGACCGCGCCTTTTCTGATGCGCCACTATGGCCTGCCGATCACGGCTTTCAGCGGAGCGCTGGGGCTGATGCTGCTGGTGACGGGGGTGTCGGGCTATCTGATCAGCGGGTTGCTGGCGGATTCGCGCCTGTCGGGCGGGGCGGCGGGGCGCATTCCTCTGCTCTGCGCACTGCCGCTGCTGGGCCTGCCCGCCGCCTTTGCCGGTTTCGCGCCGGATTACCGCCTCTCGCTGGCCCTGCTGGGCACAATCGGCATCGCCATGCCGATGATCAATGTGGCGATGAACACCACGCTTCAGGATATTCTGCCCAACACGATGCGCGGCTTTGGCATGGCCATGCTGGGCCTGTGCAGCGCTATCGTCGCGGGCGCGGGCGGGCCTTGGGTCATGGCATTGGCGGGGGGCGGGGCCGGAGGTTCATCGGGCGATCTGGGACTGGCGTTCCTGCGCGTAGGGGTGCCGTTTCTTGTGCTTTCCTCGCTTTGTTTTGCCGCCGCATGGCGTGCGGCAATCGCTTCTTCTCAAAAGGATTAGATCCCATGAACAGCCGCCAGATGGTGCTGGCCACCTTTATTCACAACAGCGGCGCCCATCCGGGCGGATGGCGCTATGGCAACAGCGCCGACCAGCATGATGTGGATCACTATGTCCGCCTCGCCAAAACCGCCGAGCGCGGCAAGCTGCACTGCTATTTCTCCGGCGATCAGCAGGGCCTGCCGATGATCAAGGGCCGCGACGCCTATGCCGCCACCGATTATGCGGGCAAGCTGGAGCCGACGACCTTGCTCGCCGCCCTTGCCATGGTCACCAGCGACATTGGCCTGATCGGCACAGTGTCCACCACCTATAACGAACCCTATGCCGTGGCCCGCCGCATGGCCAGCCTCGACCATATCACCAAGGGCCGCGCCGGGTGGAACGTGGTGACCAGCGCGGGCAACAGCGAGGCGCGCAATTTCGGCCATGACAGGCTGATGGACCACGATCTGCGCTATGAACGCGCCGAGGAATTCGTCGATGTGGTGAAAGCCCTGTGGGACAGTTGGGAAGACGGTGCCGTCCTGCGCGACAAGGCCGCAGGACGCTATTTCGATCCGGCCAAGCTGCGGCAAATGAACCACAAGGGGCGTTTTTTCAAAGTGGCCGGGCCGCTCAATGTCGGCCGCCCGCCGCAGGGCCACCCCGTCATCGTGCAGGCGGGCGGATCGGGGCCGGGCCGCGCACTCTCGGCCCGCACCGCCGATCTGGTGTTCACCGCTCAGAGCAGCAAGGACAAGGCCATCGCCTTTTACGATGACATGAAGGCTCGTGCGGCGACGTTTGGCCGCGATCCGGCGCATATGGCGGTGCTGCCCTCGGTGCAATTGCTGGTGCGCTCCACCGAGGCCGAGGCCCGCGCGGCGCAGGAGGAATTGCTGCACCTGATCCCCGATGCGCTGGCATGGGCCACGTTGCAGATGCAGATCGGATTCGACCTGTCCGATTATGGCCCCGATGATAAAATGCCCGACATTCCGCTGACCAATGGGGGGCAATGGGTGCAGCAGGAACTGGTCCGCATGGCGCGCGCCGAGGATCTGACGCTGGGCCAACTGGCCAAGCGCGCCACGGTCAGCCGCGCCAGTTTCTCGATGGCCGGAACGCCCGAACAGGTGGCCGACATGATGGAGGACTGGTTCCGCGCGGGCGCCGCCGATGGTTTCTCGCTATCGCCCAATTACCTGCCGGGGGGGCTGGAGGATTTCGTCGATCAGGTGGTGCCGATCCTGCAAAAGCGCGGATTGTTCCGCACCGAATATCAAGGCGATACGTTGCGCGACAATCTGGGCATTCCCCGCCCGGCCAACACGCTGGCGGGCGATGAACCGGACCTCTGGGCCTGACAACAGGGCTGCCCCGGCGCGCGCCGGGGCAGCAGCCCATCAGCCCGATACGGCCAAACAGACCATCTTGATATTGAGATAGTCGTCCATGCCGTAATGCGAGCCTTCGCGGCCCATGCCTGATTCCTTGACCCCGCCAAAAGGCGCGACCTCGGTGGAAATCAGGCCGGTGTTGACCCCCACCATGCCATAGCGCAGCGCCTCAGGCACGCGCCACACGCGCTCGTAATCCCGGGTAAAGAGATAGGACGCCAGACCCGCATCAGTGTCATTGGCAATGGCGATCGCCTCCTCCTCGGCTTCAAACCGCACCAGACCCGCCACCGGGCCAAATGTCTCCTCGCGGCAAAGCAAGGCGTCCGCCGGAACCCCGGTAATGACGGTGGGGGCAAAGAACGTACCCTCGCCCGCAATCGCATCGCCGCCGGTCAGCACATGGCCCCCGCGCGCCACGGCGTCCTCCACATGCGCACGCGCCTTTTCCACCGCGCGCGCGTCGATCAATGGCCCCTGATCCGACGGACCGGCAAGGCCCGGCCCGACCTTCAACCTCGCAACCCGCTCGGCCAATTTCCGGGCAAAGACATCGTAGATCCCCGATTGCACGATAAGGCGGTTGGCGCAGACGCAGGTCTGGCCCGCATTGCGAAACTTGCTGGCAATCGCGCCTTCGACCGCGGCGTCCAGATCGGCATCATCAAACACGATAAACGGCGCATTGCCGCCCAGTTCAAGGCTCACCCGCTTGACCGTCTCCATGCATCGCGCGGCCAGTTTCTTGCCAACGCCCGTCGATCCGGTGAAGGTGAATTTGGCGATCCTTTTGTCGCCGGTCAGCACATTGCCGATGGGCGCGGCCTGCCCGGTGATGACCGACAGCACGCCCACCGGAACCCCCGCCTGCTCGCCCAGCCAGGCCAGCGCCAGCGCCGACAAAGGCGTCAGTTCCGAAGGCTTGATGATGATCGCGCAGCCCGCCGCCAGCGCAGGTCCGGCCTTGCGCGTGATCATCGCCAGCGGGAAATTCCACGGCGTGACAGCGGCAACGATGCCCACCGGCTCCTTGCGCACAAGGATGCGGCGGTCGGCCTGATGCGGGGTCAGCACGTCGCCGGTGATCCGCCGCGCCTCATCGGCAAACCATTCGAGGAAACTGGCCGCATAGGCCACCTCGCCGCGCGCCTCGGCCAAAGGCTTGCCCTGTTCGGCGGTCATGATGCGGGCCAGATCTTCCTGATGATCCATCATCAATTCGCCCCAGCGGCGCAGCACCGCCCCGCGCCCCTTGCCCGTCACGCGCGCCCACGCAGCCTGCGCGGGCACGGCGGCGTCAAGCGCCAACAGCGTCTCGGCCTCGCCCAGATCAGGCACATGGCCGACCAGCCCGCCATCGGCCGGGTTGGTCACGGCGATGCTGGCAGCGCCCCCAACCCATACGCCGCCCACGAAAGCCGCATCGCGCAGCAGCGCAGGCTCGGCCAGTTTCAGATCCATCATTTCGTCCTCTTCTCGCTCTTGTCGGCCAGCACCTGTTGCATCCACCAATCGAATTCCTCGATCCAATGGTCCACCGTGGTGCCGGTTCCCTTCATGCCAAAGCCATGCCCCCCGCGCGCATAAAGGTGAGTTTCGGGGCGATAGCCGGCGGCAAACAGCTTGGCGTAATAGTCCGGCACGCCCTGTCCCACGGCCAGATCGTCCTGCGCCATGGCAATGAAGATCGGCGGCAGTGCATCGGGCGCGGGCGTGGGCTTTGGTTGCAGCCATGGCTCGGACGGCGTGCCGGGGGGAAAGGGCAGATTGGCCGCCGGAATGGGCGGGGTGACCTTGGTAAAAGGCAGGCCATAGATCAGCCCGACGAAATCGGCGCGGTCCTCCGGTCTTGCCTCATGGGCCAACATGCCCGCGACATGGCCCCCGGCGGAAAAGCCCACCACGCCGATCCGGTGCGGGTCTATGCCGTAATCGGCCCCATGGGCGCGCAGATAGCGCAGCGCCAGCCGCCCATCGGCCAGCGCCGCCTCGCCCGCCTGTTCGGTCCCGATTTCGGCGTTCATCCGCTTGTGCATCGCCGCCTCGGTTTCGCCCGGCGCGATCTGGACCACACGATATTTCAGCACAAAGGCCGCGGTGCCATGCGCGGCCAGCCAGCGCGCCACCGCAACGCCCTCGCTCTGGATCGAGAGGAAGCGGAAGCCCCCGCCCGGCGCAACAATCACCGCCGCGCCGCGCCCCGCCGCATCATTGTCCTTTTCCGGCAGAAATGCCTGAAGCGTAGGCTGGCTGACATTCCACAGCCTCTGCCCGCCATCGCGCGCCTCCTCCTGCACCGGAACGTTCAGCGATCCGCCCCATGCGGGCGCGCCCTGCGGCCAAAGGGGCACGGGGGCCTGTTCGCGCACCGGGGCGGCCTGCGCCCCTGCCACGTTCAGGATCGCCCCGCTCAGGCTCAGCGCCAGCAAAGTGCCCATAATCCTGCGTTTCTTTGTCACGCCTGTTTTCCCCTAGGCCGGTTTCACACCCGGATTTGCGCGGCAGCCTCGCGCACGGGCAAGGCGGCTTGCCCGCTTTTTCCGGTGGGCGGACAAAATCGGGGCCGCAGTGGCCAAAGCGGCGCGCAAAAGGCCAGCCTTAGACGCAATCCCCATTCCAGCAAGAGGCCCCGCCATGGATATAATCGGCACGAAAATGGTGAGCGACGGCAAGACCGCGCGCCAGATCTTCGAGGAGGTGATGGCCAATCCCGCCCGCGCCAAATTCGGCTTTGGGGAAAAGCTGGCGATTGTGAACATCGATTTTCAAAACGCCTATACCCGCATCGACCGGTATAAGACCGCCTATGAAACCGATCCGCGCCAGATCGAATATGTGAACACCATGTCCGCTCTGGCCCGCAAAAAGGGTATGCCGGTGATCTGGACCCATGTGGCCTATGCCGAGGATGCCAGCGACGCGGGCGTATGGGGCACGCGAACCAACACACCCGATTCCCTGCAGAACATCAAATATGACAGCGACCGTCACGCCTTTGACGAGCGCTGCGACATTGCGCCGGGCGATACGGTCTATACCAAGCGCATGCCCTCGCCCTTTTTCGAAACGCCGCTGCAAAGTCTGCTGGTGTGGCACAAGGTCGATACGGTGGTGATCACGGGCGGATCGACATCGGGCTGCGTGCGTGCCGGCGCGGTGGATTCGCTCTCGCGCGGTTATCGCACCATCGTTCCCATCGAGACCTGCGCGGATAAGCATGAATCCTATCACTTCGCCAATCTGACCGATCTTCAGCTCAAATATGCCGATGTCGAGCCGGTGCAGAGCGTGATCGACTGGCTGGAGGGTCGCCCTGATGCGTGAAGGAAGCCCCGATCCCGAACTCTATGAATTCCAGCGCTATCGCGCGCGCAAGCCTTTCGCATGGCCGGGCGGCAAGAAAGTGGCGGTGTGGATCTCGCCCAATCTGGAATATTACGAGATCGACCCGCCCGCCAATCCGCATCGCAAATCATGGGCGCGGCCGCATCCCGATGTCGTGGGCTATGCCCACCGCGACCACGCCAACCGCGTGGGCCATTGGCGCATGGCCGATGTGATGAGCAAACATGGCTTTCCCGGCTCGGTTTCGCTCTCGGTGGCGCTGTGCCAGCATCATCCCGATGTGGTGGCCGACGCCAATGCGCGCGGGTGGGAGTTCTTTTCCCACGGCATTTACAACACGCGCTATTCCTATGGCATGGACGAGGCGCAGGAGCGCGCCATCATCGAGGATTCGATCCGCACCGTGCGCGATGCCACGGGCCAGACGATCCGGGGCTGGCTGGCGCCCGCGCTGACGCATACGCCGCGCACGCTGGATCTGATTGCCGAATATGGCATGGATTACACCTGCGACCTCTATCACGACGACCAGCCGTTTCCGGTGAAGGTCAATAAGGGCCGCCTGCTTTCCATGCCCTACAGCCTTGAGGTCAACGACCACTATGGCTTCTTCATCTATAACATGAGCCCGCGAGACTATGCCCAGACGTTGATCCGGCAGTATGAAAGGCTGGCAGCGGAGGAAAGCGGCACGGTGATGTGCATCCCGCTCCATTCCTATCTGATCGGCCAGCCCCATCGCATCGGGCCGTTTGAGGAAGTGTTGCGCCATATTGCGCAGGATGCCGGAGAAGGTGGACGTGCGTGGATCACGCGGGCGGGCGACATCGCGGACGCATGGTATGACGCGCAGGAGGGCGGACAATGAGCCTCGACCCAACCTATCTGGAATATCCCCGCCGCGCCCTTGGCTATGACCACGCGCTCTATCCCTATGCGCCCCTGCCCAGGCGCGCGCCTCTGGCATGGCCGGACGGGCGGCGCGTGGCGGTGTGGTTCACGGTCAGCCTTGAATGGTTTCCGATTACCCCGTCCGACACGCCCTTCCGCGCGCCGGGTCATATGCAGACCGCCTATCCCGACTATCGCCATTACACATCGCGCGAATATGGCACGCGGATGGGGTTCTACCGGCTGCTCGATGCGTTTGATAAGGTGGGAGCCAAGGTCAGCGTTGCGGTCAATGCCGCGATTGCCCAGCGCTATCCCCAGATCATCGCGGATATTCTGGGCGCGGGCCACGAAATCATCGCCCACAGCACCGACATGAACGGCACCATCGCCTCCACCCTGCCGGTGGAACAGGAGCGCGCGCTGATTGAGCAAAGCCTTGCCACGCTGGAGGAGGCCACAGGCCGGCGCCCGCGCGGGTGGCATTCTATCGCCCGCTCGCAAAGTTTCGCCACGCTCGATCTGCTGAAGGAAGCGGGCGTCGATTACTGCGTCGATTGGGCGAATGACGAAATGCCCTTTGCCTTCAACAATGGGCTCGTCAACATCCCCCTCAACCACGAATTGTCCGACCGCCAGATCATCAATGTTCAGCAGCAGTCGGTGGACAGTTACGCGCAGCAGGTGCTCGACGCCCATGACTGGCTGAATGCCGAGGCGCAGGCGCAGGGCGGCGGGCGGATGCTGCCGCTGCATATCACGCCCTATATCATCGGCCTGCCCTATCGGATGGATACGTTCGAGCGCCTGCTGGCAGACCTCGCCGCCCGCCCCGACACATGGTTCGCGCGCGGCTGCGACATTTTCGATGCCTTTGCGGCAAACCAAGGATAATCCGACATGAAAGCCTATGAAATCGGCCCGCAGACCGGGCTGGACAGCCTGCATCCTGTTATCCGCGAAACGCCCAAACCGGGCTTTGGCGAGGTTCTGCTGAAAACCCGCCTTGTCGCGCTCAACAACCGCGACATTCAGGTGCTCGAAGGCCGCTATGGCGCGAAGAAGGCGGAAAACCGCATCCCCGTGTCCGAGGGCGTGGGCGAGGTGGTGGAGCTTGGCGAAGGCGTCAGCGGGCTGGCCCTTGGCGACCGCGCGATCTTTGCCCATTTCGTCAACTGGATCGATGGGGCCTTCTCGCTCGGCCATTTTGGCGTGGATTACGGCATCACCCATGATGGCTGGCTGGCCGAATATATAAGCGTGCCCGCCGCCGCGCTGGTCAAAGTGCCCGAAAGCCTGTCTGACGAACAGGTCGCCTCGCTCGCCTCCTCGGCGCTGACGGCATGGCACGCAGTGGTCGAGGTCGGACAGATCAAGGCCAGCGACACCGTTCTGGCGCTGGGCACCGGGGGCGTGGCGATCTGGGCGCTGCAAATCGCCAAGGCGCATGGCGCGCGGGTCATCATCACCAGCTCCAGCGACGAAAAGCTCGAACTGGCGCGCAAGCTGGGCGCGGATATCACCATCAACTATCGCACAAATCCCGATTGGGAAGCTGAAGTGATGAAGGCCACCGGCGGTGCGGGCGCGGACATTATCGTCGAAACCGGCGGCTATGACACCCATGCCAAATCGATCCTTGCCGCCGCCCCCAATGCGCGCATCAGCTTTATCAGCGTGGCCCCGCGTGAGGGCGCCCCGGCGATCAACGTGGGTCTGGTGATCTATAAGAACCTCGTCCTGAAAGGCATTGCCGAAGGCAGCCGCGCAATGCTGGCCCGCCTTGTGCGCACCATCGAGCAGCAGAATATCCAGCCTGTGATCGACAGCACCTTTGCCTTTGACGAGGCCTCAGCGGCCTATGCCCATCTCAAATCAGGCAGCCATGTCGGCAAGATCCTTATCCGGGTTTCGGAATAAACGGCGCGAAGGCGGGCTTAATCGCCCGCCTTCTCCTGCGGATAGGGGCCAAGTGCCAAGAGCAACAGCGCCGCCAGAACAAGGCACCCGATCCCGCCCATCAGCGCCGATCCATAGGCGCCGGTCATGTCGAACACCTTGCCATAGGCCACCGGGCCCAGCCCTGCGCCAATCGCGATCATCACATAGAAAAAGCCATAGATCGCCCCATAATGCCGCGCGCCAAAATAGCGCGCCACCAGATAGGCCAGCAGGTCGAATTCAAACCCCGACCCCAACCCCATGCCAATGATCGCCAGCGTGGCCATGCCCGGCGAAACCCCCTGCCCCGCCAGAATCCAGTTGCCCGCCATCGGCAGCAGCAGCACGCCAAACGCCGCCCCCGGCGCCCAGACCCGGTCGAGCAGCCAGCCTCCGCCCACGCGCCCGGCCACCACCGCCAGCCCGAAGGCCGAAGCCACGGCACCGATCTGCGGCAGAGAAAAGCCCTGCGTTTTCAAGATATTTTCCAGATTGGGAATGGGCGCGGTCAGCGCAAAGGGCAGCAACAGAAAAGCCGCCGCCATCAGCCAGAAGGGGCGCGTGCCCATCACCGCCCAGACCGTGGGCTCGACCCCTACCCTGTCCGTCCTGCGCAGGGCATCCCCCGGCGGCGCGCGAAACAGCGCGAAGACCAAAGGCCATGCCACCACCAGCGGCAGCGCCCCGATCACCGCAAAGCCCATCCGCCAGCCATAATGACCGATCAGCCATGCCGCAAAAGGCTTGATCGCAAAGCCGGTGATCCCCGTCCCCGCGCTGACCAGCCCGATGGCAAGGCCGCGATGGCGGAAAAACCACGCATTGGCCAGCCGCGTCCATGTGGCGTTGAGCGTGCCCGCCCCGACCAGCCCCATGACCGCCCATTGCGCATAGAACAGCGGCAGGGAACCATTGGTCAGCGCCAGACTCATAAAGGACAACGCAAACAGCGGCACCGACCACAGCGCCACCGCCCGCGCGCCGAACCGGTCCAGCGCAAAGCCCGACAAAGGCCCCGAGAGCACCACCACCGCGGTCTGTACCGTCAGACAGGTCATCAACTGGGTAAAAGTCCAGCCATAGGCCCGCGCCAGTTCGGGCGCGAACATACCGATGGTGTAAAAGGGCACCGGGCTGAGCCCCAGCGCGATGCCCACCATCCCGGCCAGCACCACGCTCCAGCCCTTGGCGCTGTCGACCGGACTGCTGTCCATAGAATTGCTCATCAGCGTGACAGCTCGACCAGTTCGTACCAGGTCTGCATATAGCCGCCCACGCCGCCCTGAACGAAGATCGCATCCTCATCGGCCGTGACCCAGAGTTCATAGGGCGGATGGGGCTGGCCGCCCGAGACCATCGCGCCATGCGGATCGGTGAATTCAAACTTGTGGCAATCAAAGGTTCCGGCCGGAACAGTGATCGTTTCCTGTCCAAGATAGCCCAGCCGCATCACGCTTTCGGCGATCACCGGCGGCGTGGCCCCGCGATGGTCCGGCGAGGGCAGGAAGCAGCGGAAATTGCGCGGCTCGGTGGTGGCACGGTCGATCTTGCGGGTGATATAGGCGTCGGCCACGATGGGATGGGTGCCGAAACCGTCAAACGCGCCCTCAATCGGCATACGCTGCGACAGGCGACCGATGCTGGGGCCATAGCTTTCGCATTCGACCGTATCGGGGGTGAAGCGGAACCAACCCGAACCCATAAACCGGTCGCCGATCACCAGACGGACGAAACAGTCCATCGGCATGTCATTTTCGTCCATGCTGTAGGTGATGTCGCGGTGGACGGTGGGGGCCGGTTCGTCGATCTCGCAGCGCGCGCGCAGGGTTTTCTTGCCGTCGCTGTGGTGGGTCCAGGTGAAATATTCGCGCCCGCGCTCCTCGCCCTCACGCCCCGGCTTGCGCGAGGTATAGAGGATCTTGCCGGTGATGGTGCGATGCTGTTGCATTGGGAAGTTCTCCGTGAATGTCAGGCGGGCCCGAAATCAGGCTGGGCCAGCGCAAGGATCAGATCGCGGCGCGCGGCGGCATAATCGGACGCATCAAACCGGGGCAACGGGCGCAAGCCCACCCCCGCATCGCGCGCCACGTTATCGGTTGCGGCATAGAGCGGGTCATTGGCCCCGCAGGTGATCACCATCGGGCAGGCCACCAGCGGCAGCCTCTCACGCCCGCGCCAGCGAAAAGCCGCATGATACGCGCGGGCATAGGATCCGCGCGCCTTCATCACCTCGCCCACCCATCCATAGAGATCATCGGGCGGCGGCAGGCCGGTGTCGCGGCGGGCGGCGGCGCTGCGCGCATACCATGGGAAGAACAGAAACTGGTCGCGGCAGAACTGGAACAGGCGGGCAAGGCCGGCCCCGTCCAGATCGGCCGCGAAAGGCGGGGCATAATGGGCAAGGACATCCTCCAGCCCCGCCCCTTGGAAATCGGACAGGCCATCGACCACCACGCCCACCACGCGATCCGGAGCCAGAATGGCCAATTCCGCCGCAATCGCCGCCCCGGTATGCATCCCGTAAACCAGCACCCGCCCCAGCCCCAGCGCGTCCATCAGATCGCGCAGAGCAGCGGCATAATCGGCGATGGCGGGCGCCTCCTGCAGCAGAGGGTCGCTGTCGCCGCAACCGGCCGTATCGGGCGCGATCACCCGGCCCAGCGGGACCAGCCCTTCAACCATCCGCACCATTTGCCGCGAGGAGACCGGCGAGGGATGCAGCACCAGCAAGGCATCGGCCGCCCCCGCAAAGGCCCCCTCACCGCCGTGGCGATAATGCATCTGGCCATGGGACAGATCGGCAAAGGCGCGGCGGATGCTCACGCCTCGATCACCTCGAGCAAGGCGCCCTCGGGCGTCAGCAACATGCCGGTGCGGCGGCCCTGATAGAGCGCGCCCTCACGCGGGGCGGGCGGCACGGCCCAATGGGGCGCAAGGCGCGCGAAATCGGGATGCTCCATCGTGGTGATCGCCACGCCGGGGGGCAATTGGCCCTCGATGCGCGGACGCGGGCACGCGCCTTGCGGATATTGGTCGAATTCCAGAAAGACGTGATCGCCCCAGCGCCCGGTCGAAATCTCGGTCTTCTGCCCCTCGGGCAGATCGAAACTCTTGGCGATCATCGAATAGCGGATCGCCACCGGATCGATCACCTCCAGCCCCAGCACATCGCGCGCCCAATCCATCGCAGCGCGCAAATCAGGACAGGCCAGCACCATGATAAAGGGCCGGTCCACCAGCGATTGCGGCGCGGGCAGGCCATGTTCGGCGCCGGGCGCAAGGATCTGGGTCAGATAGACCACCTCCTTGTCCGCACCCTTCACCTGCATCGGCTTGACGATGGCAAAACCGTCCAGAGGCTTGGGCGGGCCGATGATCTCGAAGGGAGAGGCCATCATCCGCGCATTCACCGCTTCGACATCAGTAACGCAAAGCTCAATAGCCGCCCAGCCATAAGAGCGAATGGGGGCGTAATCCTCCACCACATCGCCTTCGACAAAGCGCAGGAAAGTTTGCGCTCCCGAGGCAGGCTGCATGAGGGCATAGCGCCGCCCCGCGCCGGCGGGCGCCAGCCACAGCGCGGCCAGCCTATCATCCACCACGCCGCTTTCCACCACGGCATAATCCATCCACGCGGCATAGCGCGCCACCGCGTCATCCAGATCGGCCACAACATGCGTGGCGCATTTCAGCAAGGTCATCCCATCACTCCCGCAGCGCGGATCGCGGCCAGCGCGTCGGGCGCGGCCTCCAACCCGGCAATGGCATCGGCCAGCGGCGCGGCCTGTGCGCCAAGACCGGCAAAATCGAGGCAGGCCTGCGCCTTGGCCTCTTGTTCAAGGGCCGACAAAGGCCATGCGGGCGAGCCGAGCTGGGCCGAAACATCCTCGATCATCTGCGTGCCATTGCTCAGGATCGCCATGGCACGGGCGGGCACAAAGGCCGCCGCATCGGGATTGTCATCGGCCACCACGGCAATCCGCCGCGCCACGGCCAACACCGCCGGATCGTCCAGCGCCTCACGCGTGAAATCGCCCAGCCCGATGCCTCCGCGCACCAGCACGCAGGCCGCCAGATAGGGCAAGCACAGGCGCGCATAGGCCACCTCCATCCCCGACCTGGCCGGGCGACCCACAAGGCGGTGGATCAGCGGCGGAGCGTAATATTCCAGCGCCGTCAGATTTTCCGCGATCAGCCCGCGCACCATCAGGCGCTGCACCGCCACGATCCCGCCATGGCCCGCCCGACCCGTCGGGAAAGGTTTCCAGCTTACCTCGGCAATTCGGTGGCCCTGCGCCAGCAGGGCGATGGCCGCGTCCAGTTCCTCGCGCACTTCCATCAGAGGAAAATAGCCGAAAGGCCCGGCGAGAGGATCGCGCACCCCCGGCATCCCGCCCCGCGCCAGATCGACCGCCACCAGCGCATTGCGCGCCGCCGCAGCCACCTGCACCGGCAGCGCTGGCTTGCCCTCAAGATGTGCCTGCATCGTCCCCGACACCAGCGCGAGGGCATGGCCAAAGGCATCTAGCGCCGTCTCGCGTCCCAGCCCACGCATCGCGGCGATCCCGGCCACACAGCCAAAGATCCCTGCCGTTGCAGGCCGAAAGAATTTGAGCGGTCCGGGGGCCGCCAGGCCCAGCGTGACCGAAACATCGACGCCGGCCACAATCGCGGTCAGGAATTGTTCGCCGCTGACCGGCACGCCCCGCGCCGCCTCGGCCAGCAGCGCCGCCAGCAAAGTGGCCATCGGGTGCAGCACGGCGGGTTCATGGACGCAGTCAAATTCCTGCCCATGGATCTGATAGGCATTCACAAAGGCCGCCGAACATACCGGCAGGCGCAGGCCGGGCCGCCCCAGCACGCCCGCCACGCGCCCTGCGCCCCAGCCCTTCGCCATGGTCAGCACCGCATCGGCATGGGCCGCGCCCACCCCCGCCACGCCCACCGCCAGCGTGTCATGCAGGAAAGCCAGCGCCCTTTCGCGCGCCGTGCCCGGCACATCGGCCCAGCGCAGGCCCAGCGCATGATCGACAAGGATTTCAGCGGGATTTTGGGCCATCAATGCGGCTCCTCGCCGCCCGAAACATTCATGCTCTCACCGGTGATATAGGCCCCGTCATCGCTGCACAGGAAAGCCACCGCGCCCGCCGTATCACCCGGCAGACCGGGGCGGCCCAGCGGAATGCGCGCGGCCATGCGCTTGAGATATTCCTCGACGCTGATGCCCTGAAGCTGCGCAAAATGCTCATTCTGCCAAGCGCCAAGTCCGGTCGTCACATGGTTGGGGCAGACATTGTTGACGGTAATCCCATGCTCGCCCAATTCGATGGCGGCCGAGCGCGTCAGGCCCACCAGCCCATGCTTGGAGGCGGTATAGGCCTGCGCATGGGGAAAGCCCGATTTGGCGGCCTGGCTGGCGATGTTGATGATGCGTCCGCCGCGCCCTTGGCGGACCATGACCTCGGCGGCGGTCTGCAGGCCAAACCAGGCGCCGGTCAGATTGACGTCGATCACCGCGCGCCAATCATCGGGCGAAACCTCGGCCAGCGGCTTCATGATATAGCCGATGCCCGCATTGTTGACCCAGATATCCAGCCCGCCATGCGTGGCCACGGCATGTTCGGCCAGCGCGCGAACGCTGTCGGGATCGCGCACGTCGCAGACGCAGGTGCTGGCAGGCGACGGCAAGCCGGCGGCGATGGCCTTCATCTCATCCGTGCCGCCGATCATGCTGTCGGGCGTGGCGGCATCACGGCTGGTGCCGATGTCGGAGATGACGAGGATCGCCCCCTCCTCGCTCAACCGCCGCGCAATCGCCTCGCCCAGACCGCCCCGGCGGCCCGAACCGGTGACCACCGCCACCTTGCCCGCAAAACGCCCGTTCACGCGGTGATCTCGGCGGTGGTGATGAAGGTCACATCGACCATCTCGTTAAAGGCGGCGGCCACGGCCTGCATCGCCTCGGTGGCCACATCGCGGCCAAACTGGTCCATGTCGGCCACATCGATCACTTCGATATGACCGTACGGCGGCTTGGCTTCGCTGCCCAGCAGGCCGGTGGTCTTGAACAGGCGGAACGAGTCAATCGAGGGCAGCCCATTGGCCGTGGGCAGGTCCACCGTTTTGGCCCATTCGGTATAGGCGGCCTCGTCCACGCCGGGCTTCAGGTTGAACAGGGCGAAAATCCGCATGTCACTTCTCCGCATCTGGGTGTGGCGGAGAAATTGGGCCGGAATGGCCGCGCGATGCAGAGGCGCGGGGTGGTGTGACCGCCTGTCGGTCAGGTCCGGGGTGGTTTTCGGATGAAGCGGCCCGCCGGGCTAGGTTTGCCCCACGCGACAGGCAATCCCCCATCCCGGCAAACACAATAAGGACAAGCCCCGTGGCCGATACAAAGCGCCCCAACAGCCCCGCAGCATCCTATGATGGCCCGCCCGATTATCGAGTGATCGGCCGCCATGGCGTCTTTCCGCAAACCAGCCATGACGAGATCGAACGCATCAATTTTCTGGCGCAGATGAACCGCCATCTGGCCGCGCGCGTCGTGCCCGGCGTCAAGGCCGCCTATGACACGCGGGTCGCCCCCGGCTTTGCCACCGCCCATGGTCGCCCCATCGCCACCCGCCACGAGGCGCGCAAGGCGATGCTGGAAGATCAGGCCTTCTGCACATGGTCGGCGCTGCGCCGCATGACGATGGAGCAGCGCCAGCAGGCGGGCCGCTGGACCGTGATCCGCCAGCGCGAGGACTTGAACGCGCGCGGCCAAGAGTTGATCGAGGGCGATGACCGGCTGGTGCTCAACCCCGCGCTGGAGATCCCGCGCTATGTTTCGGCGGTCGATCACCATTGCATGCCGGGCAGCTATCACCGCGAATATGCGCCCGATGATTTCACCAATGGCGCCAATTACGACCATGCCGGTTTCGTCACCACGGGCGGTCTGCTGGGCAAATATTCCGATGGCGGCGGGCATGCCGTGGTGCAGTGGGTCAAGAAGAACCTGCCCGATTTCGCGCCCAAAAAGATCCTCGAATTCGGCGGTACGGTGGGCCATTCCAGCCTGCCTCTGGCCGCAGCCTTTCCCGATGCGGAACTGACGATTGTCGATCTGGGCGCACCGGTGCTGCGCTATGGTCTGGCGCGGGCGAAATCGCTGGGGATCAACAATGTCCGCTTCGTTCAGGCCAGCGCCGAGGATCTGACCGGCATTTTCGAGGATGGCAGTTTCGACTGGGTGCAGACGACCATGTTCCTGCACGAACTGTCGACCCGCGCGCTGCGCAATATCTTTGCCGAAAGCCACCGCCTGCTGCGGCCCGGCGGCATCGTGCTGCATGTCGAACAGCCGCAATATGCTCCCGACATGCCCCTGTTCGAACAGGCCATGCGCGACTGGGACGCCTTCTACAACAACGAACCGTTCTGGAGCCGAATGCACGAAATGGATCTGGACGCGGAAATGGAACGTGCCGGGTTTGACCGGGCCAAGATCATCCATGGCGGCGTCTATGGCGTGGTGGACCGGGAAATCTTCCCAGACGCCGCCGAGGACAACACCGAGGACTATGGCCGCAAGGCCGCATGGCATGTGATCGGAGCTGTGGCATGAGCTTTAACGACGCCCTGAACGAAGCCGGAGCCAAGCCCGCCGGCAAGCGCCCCTATTTCCTTGATCCGCAGGTCGAGCGCGTGCTGGCCATCACCATGAGCCTCATGCAGGAGCTGGCCGTGGCGCATCAGCGCGCCGATACGCTGGAGCGCCTGCTCAAGGCCAAGGGCGTTCTGGTGGAAGGCGAGATCGACACCTTTGCCCCCGATGCCTCGGCCAGCGCCGAGCGGCAGATGTGGAACCAGGAATATATCGCTCGCATCCTGCGCATTGTTCAGCAGGAAAACGAGGCCGCCGCCTTGGCTGATGATGTGGCCAGCGGTGAGATGGCCGACGATATGGTGAGGGGCGCAGGGTAATGGAATTTGAATTTTCCATTCCCGTACTGGTGGTTGGAGGGGGCGCCTGCGGTTGCATCGCGGCGCTTTCCGCCCGCGATGCCGGGGCCGAGGTGCTGCTGGTTGAGGCCGATGAGCGGCCCATGGGCACGACCGGCATGTCGATGGGCCTGATCTGCGCGGCGGGCACGCGCGCGCAGGCGGCCAGGGGCATCAGCGACAGCGGCGATGCCTATTACGACGACATCATCGCCAAGACGCGCGGGGCCACCGATCCGGTCATCGCCCGCGCGATTGCCGACCATTCCGGCCCCACGCTCGACTGGATGGCGGGGCGGCTGTCGATGCCGTGGGAACTCGATATGGGTTTCCGCCCCTCCTATGGCCTGTCCACCTATCGCATGCATGGCTGGCACGGCCATGACGGACAGGACATGGTCGACCTGCTGCACCGGCGCCTTGAGGATGAGGGCGTGATGGTGATGCTGGGCGCGCGGCTGGTGGAGGTTCATGCCGATGACACGGGCCGCGTGCTGGGCGTCAGTTTGAAACGACCCGATGGTTCGGTGGAACACGTTGGCTGCGAAAGCCTGATTCTGGCCAGCGGGGGCTATGCGGCGAACCACGATCTGCTGGCGCAATATATCCCCTCGATGGCCGATGCCCGCAACAATGGGCATGAGGGCAGCGATGGCACCGCCGTCGTGCTTGGGCGAAAGCTGGGCGCGGCGCTGGGCGATATGGGGGCCTATCAGGGCTATGCCATGCTGACCGATCCGCAGGGGATTTCGGTGGTGCCGGGCGTGATCGTCGATGGCGGGATCATCGTCAATGCGGATGGCCAGCGCTTTTGCGACGAAAGCGAGGATATTGCCGGGATGGTTCATCCGGTGATGGCGCAAGGGGGGCCGTGCTGGGTCATCCTTGATGAACGCATCGAGGCGGCGCAGGCCTATACGCCCGAGATGAAAACGCTGGCCGGCCTGAACGCGGCCCGACGCGGCGAGGATGCGGCCTCTCTCGCGCATTCCATCGGCGTGCCTGCCGAGGCGCTGACCGCCGCTCTGGCCGAAGCCGCGCAGGCCAAGGCGCAGGGTCGGGCGGACACCATGGGCCGATGCTGGGACGATGCCGCCCCGCCGCAGGGCGCACTCAGCGCCTTTAAGGTGGTGGGCGCGATCTATCACACGCAGGGCGGGCTTCAAATCGACGGCGCGGCCCGCGTGCTGCGCGAGGATGGTTCACCATTGCCCAATCTGTTTGCCGGAGGCGGCGCGGCGCGCAGCGTCTCGGGCCCCGCCCATTGGGGCTATCTGCCCGCGATGGGGCTGTGCACGGCGGTAACGCTGGGGCGGCTCGCGGGTCTGTCGGCGGCGGCTCTCGTGGCCTGATCGCTTCATCCGACAGGAGGATAGATCCTCTGCCTGCCCCCCGCCGCCCGGTCCTATTGCCTATTTTAAACCCCATTCGATCCGAAAGGCCATCATGTCTCAGGAAACCGCAACAATGTCCGCCCCTTGCCCCGCCGACCTGCGTTCGCGCCTTGCGTCAATCGTGGGCGAAGCCAATCTGCGCGAGGATGAGGCCAGCCGCCGCCTGTTCAGCGAGGACATCTGGAGCGCATCGGACCATACGGTGATGCTGATCGTTTCGCCGGGCAATACCGCCGAACTGGCCGCCGTGGTCAAGGCCGCGGTCGAAGCGGGCGTGGACCTTGCCCCGCGCGGCGCGGGCATGACCTATACCAGCGGCTATATCCCGACCACCGATACCACCATTTCGATCGACACCTTGCGGATGAACCGCATCCTTTCGATCCGCGAAGAGGATATGACGATCACCGTCGAGGCAGGCGTATCGTGGAAAGCCATCGACGATGCGCTGCAACCTTTGGGCCTGCGCCTGCCGTTCTGGGGGCCGATGAGCGGGATATATTCCACCATCGGCGGCGGTCTGTCGAACCATAATGCCATGTTCGGTTGCGGCCAGTACGGCACCTCGACCGAAAGCGTGATTGCGATCACGATGGTGCTGGCCGATGGCAGCGTGCTGAAAACCGGCGCGCGCGGGCCGGATGGGGAAACGCCGTTCTATCGTCACTACGGCCCAGATCTGGCGGGCCTGTTCATGGGCGATGCGGGCACGTTGGGCCTCAAGGCCGAGGTCACTTTCCGCCTGATGCGCCGCCCGCAATTTGAGGATTCGGTCAGCTTCAGCTTCAAGACCGGCCCGATCATGCTGGAGGCTCTGGCCGAAATGGCACGGGCCGGGATCGCCTCGGAAACCTGCGGCTTTGACCCCGGCCTGACCAAGGTGCGGATGCGCCGCATGGGTATGACCAATGACGTCAAAGCGCTGGGCGCGGTGATGGCCAAGGAAAAGTCGGTGTTCGGCGCGCTCAAGGCTGGCCTGAAAATCGCCACCGCCGGGCGCAGCTTCATCGAGGAGGAGGAATATCCCCTCCACATTACCGCCGAGGGCCGCTGCAAGGAAGCCGTGGCCGCCGATCTGGCCACAGCGCGCGCGATTGCCGCGCAATATGATGGCGTCGAAATCGCCAATACGATCGCCAAGGTGATCCGCGCGATGCCGTTCCCGCCGCCCAACTCGATCCTTGGGCCCGAGGGCGAAAGCTGGATTCCGGTCCATGGTCAGGTCTCGCTGTCGAACGCGCCCAAAATGTTTGCCGACATCAAGGCCTATTTCGACGAAATGGCCGGCGAATTCGACCGTCTGGGCATCCACACCGGCTTTCTCTTTTCTACGCTGCACAACAATGCCGTGTGCATGGAACCGGTGTTCTTCTGGCCGCAGGGCTATCGCCCGGTGCATGAAAGCTTTGTCGAACCGGCCCATCTGGCGCGTCTCAAGCAATTGGGCGATGCGCCCGAGGCGAGCGCCATGGTCGCGGCTGCGCGCGAGAAGGTTAAGCGGATTGCCGAGAGCTATGGCTGCGCCCATTTCCAGATCGGGCGATCCTATAAATACCGCGAGAGCCGCGATCCCGCCTTCCTGCGCGTATTGGATGCGGTCAAATCGGTGGTCGATCCCAAGGGGCAGTTGAACCCCGGCTGTCTGGGGTTTCCCGCATGAACACCTCCAGCTTGAACACCTATCGCGCGATCCGGCTTGAAACCATCGCGCCCTCGTTTCGCGAGGGCTGCGTGATCCGGGAATTGCCCCTGAGCGATCCGGCGCCGGGGGAGTTGTGCGTGCGCAACCTCTATTGCGGGATCAACGGCATTTTCGACACGCAGATCGCGCGCAATGCGGTGGACTACGTGAAGATCGCCCTGCCCACCTATACCGGGGTCGAGGCGCTGGGCGTGGTAGAGGCCGTGGGCGAAGGTGTTGCCGATTTCGCACCGGGCGATGCGGTGGTCACCACACGCTTTACCGGCGGATATCGCCAGGCCAATATCGCCCCCGCCGCCAATTTCCTGAAGGTTACCTCGGCCGACCCCGACTGGCTGGCGCTGTGCAGCACCGGGGTTTCAGCGATGGTGGCGCTCGACGTCATCGGGCAATTGCAGCCGGGCGAGACAGTGGCGATTTCGGCGGCGGCGGGGGGCCTCGGCCATTTCCTCGTCCAGATCGCGGCGGCGCGCGGATGCCATGTCGTGGCGGTCTGCGGAGGCGCGCAAAAGGCCGCTTTCGTGCGCTCGCTGGGCGCCACGCGGGTAATCGATTATCGCGCCGAAAATGTCACCACCGTGCTGAACAGCGAATATCGCAATGCCATTGATGTGGCGGTCGATACCGTTTCAGGCGCGATCTTCGATGCTTTCCTTGCCAATCTGGCCAACCATGGGCGGCTGGTGGTGGGCGGCGCGGCGGCGGATCTCAACGGCGTGCCCGAAATTATCAGCGGCCCGCGCATCGCCAACGCGATCTATTACAAGGGCGCCTCGGTGCGCGGCTTCATGAACGGCCTGCTGACCCCGCATTGGCCCGAAGCGCGCGAGAAGCTGTTCGCCCTTTATGCCGAGGGCAAGGTGAAAGTTCATTTCGACACGCCACGTTTCTCTGGCCTCGAAGGCATTTACGATGCGGTCGAACGCCTGCTCTCCGGCGCGTCCAGCGGCAAGGTCATCGTCGATCTGGGGGGCGCGGCGTAATGGCCCTCACCCTGGCGGATAAGATCTGGGACGCGCATGTCACCGCCACCACGCCCGCGGGTTCGGATCTGGTGGCGATAGACCGGGTGTTCCTGCATGAACGCACCGGGGCCTCGGCGCTCAAAAGCATGGCGGCGGCGGGACGGCCGGTGGTTGATCCACGCCGCGTCTTTGCCGTAATGGATCATATCGTCGATACCCGCCCTGGCCGGGGCGACAAGACTTTGATGCTGGGCGGACAGGCCTTCATCACCGAGACCCGCGCGGCGGCCATCGCGGCGGGCATCACCCTGTTCGATGTGACCGACCCGGATCAAGGCATCACCCATGTCATCTCGCCCGAACTGGGCATCGTGCTGCCCGGCTGCACACTGGTCGCGCCCGACAGCCACACCTGCACGCAGGGCGCGCTGGGCGCGCTGGCATGGGGCATCGGATCATCGGAGGCCGAACATGCGATGGCCACCGGCGTGCTGCGCCTGCCCCGGCCAAAGACGATGCTGGTGCGTTTTGACGGCGCGCTGTCTCCCGGCGTGACAGCCAAGGATATGGCGCTGGCTCTGATCGCGGCGCATGGCGCGGGGGGCGGCGCGGGCCATGTGGTGGAATTTTCCGGTTCGGCGGTGCGGGCGCTTGATATCGAGGCGCGCATGACCTTGTGCAACATGGCCACCGAATTTGCCGCCATGGCCGCCATCATCGCGCCGGACGAAAAGATTTTCGCCTATCTGGCGGGCCGCCGCTATGCACCCGTCGCATTCGATGCGCCCTATTGGACGGGCCTGCATTCCGACGAAGGCGCGCGGTTCGACCGCACCATCGTGATCGATGCCGCCGCCATTGCCCCGATGATCACATGGGGCACCAGCCCTGAACATGCGATCCCCATCGACAGCGTGGTGCCCAGCGGGCCCGCTCGCGCGCATGACTATATCGACCTTGCCCCCGGTGCGGCGATCATCGGCACGCCCATTGATGTCGCCTTCATCGGCTCCTGCACCAATGCGCGCCTGTCCGATCTGCGCCGCGCCGCCGCGCTGGTCAAAGGGCGCCATATCGCCTCCTCAATCCAAAAGGCTCTGGTCGTGCCGGGCAGCAGCGCGGTCAAACGCGCCGCCGAGGCCGAAGGGCTGGACAAGATCTTCGAGGCTGCGGGCTTTGAATGGCGGATGAGCGGCTGCTCGCTCTGCTTTTTTGCGGGCGGCGAGAGTTTCCCCGCCGGCAGCCGCAGCATTTCGAGCACCAACCGCAATTTCGAAGGCCGCCAAGGCCCCGGCATCCGCACCCATATCGCCAGCCCCGAAGTGGTCGTGGCCAGCGCGATTGCAGGCGCAATTGCCGATCCCCGCTTGCTGGAGCCGCAGGCATGACCCCCTTTAACACCCTGTCCGCCATCGCCGCGCCGATGATGTTCGACAATATCGACACCGACGCGATCATCCCCAGCCGCGAGATGACATCGACCGGGCGCACGGGCCTTGCCGAGGGGCTGTTCGCCCCGTGGCGCTATGTCGAAGGCCGCGTGCCCAATCCCGATTTCGTGCTGAACCGGCCCGAATATGCGGGCGCGCAGGTCATCGCGGGGGGCGCCAATTTCGGCTGCGGGTCCAGCCGCGAACATGCGGTCTGGGCGCTGGCCGAATATGGCGTGCTCTGTGTCATCGCGCCGGGCTTCGCGCCGATCTTCGCCGCAAATTGCATCCGCAACGGCTTGCTCCCGCTGGTCCTGCCGCGCGAGGCGGTGGAAAGCGTCGCAGGGCGCGAGGTCCATATCGACCTTGCCGCGCAGACGCTGACCTGCGGCGATGAAACATATTCTTTCCCCATCGAGGCCGAGGCCAGAACCATGCTCCTTGAAGGGCTGGACGCCATCGATCTTACCCTGAAATCGCGCCCCGCCATCGCCGCGTGGCTTCATGCCGACCGCGTGGCGCGCCCTTGGATATATCTATGACTTTCATCACTATCTCCGAAGTCGGCCCGCGCGACGGGCTGCAATCGATCAAGCCTGTCATGCCGTTGGAGGCGAAAAAGGCGTGGATCGCTGCCGAGGCCGCCTGCGGCGTGCCTGAAATCGAGGTAGGCAGTTTCGTGCCCCCCAGCCTCTTGCCGCAGATGGCCGACACTGCCGAACTGGTGCGCTTCGCGCGCGAGATCGAGGGTTTGAACGTCGTCGCGCTGGTGCCCAATGCCAAGGGCGCGGCGCGTGCGGTCGAGGCGGGCGTGCATGGCTTTTCCGCGCCTTTCTCGATGAGCGAGACCCATTCGATCCGCAATGTCCGCAAGGACCACGCCCAGATGATCGAGGAAATCCGCGCAATGGGCCGGATCGCGGCCGAAGCAGGCGTCCATTTCGCGGTGGGCCTCTCCACCGCCTTTGGCTGCACCATCGAGGGCGCCGTGCCGCAGGCCACCGTGGTCCGCATGGCGGCGGCCAGCATCGAGGCGGGGGCCAAGGAGCTGAGCCTGTCCGACACCACCGGCTATGCCGATCCGGCGCAGGTCCGCCGCCTTGTCCGCGCGGTACGCGCCGAGGTGGGCGATGCGCTGACCACGCTCCACCTGCACAATACGCGCGGGCTGGGTCTGGCCAATGCGCTGGCTGGGCTGGATGAAGGGATCACCACTCTGGATGCCTCGCTGGGCGGCCTTGGCGGCTGTCCCTATGCGCCGGGTGCCTCGGGCAATCTCGTCACCGAGGATCTGGTGCTGATGCTCAACGCCATGGGCTATCGCACCGGCATTGATCTGGAAAAGTTGCTGAAAGTGCGCGCCATTCTGGCCGAAGCCCTGCCGGACGAGCCGCTGTATGGTTTCACCCCCGATGCGGGCGTGATGATGGATTATCAGGAAAGGATCGCCCAATGAGCCAGAACCCCACCCCTCTGGCGGGCATCCGCGTGATCGAGTTCACCCACATGGTGATGGGTCCGGCGGTGGGCCATATCCTCGCCAGCCTTGGCGCCGAGGTGATCCGCATCGAACCCATCGGCGGCGATGCCACGCGGCGGCTGCTCGGTTCCGGCTCGGGCTATTTCCCGATGTATAACCGGGGCAAGCAGTCGATCTGCCTTGATCTCAAAAGTGCCGATGGCGTTGCGGTGGCGCGCGATCTGGTGCTGGGCGCCGATATTCTGGTGGAAAATTTCCGTCCCGGCGCGCTCGGCCGCATGGGCCTGTCTTATGAGGCGATGGCTGATGCCAATCCGCGCCTGATCTATTGCAGCGAAAAGGGTTTCCTGCCCGGCCCCTATGAAAACCGCACCGCGCTTGATGAAGTGGCGCAGATGATGGGGGGCCTTGCCTATATGACCGGCCCTCCGGGGCGGCCTTTGCGCGCCGGGTCCAGCGTTATCGACGTGACGGGCGCGATGTTCGGCGTGATCGGAATCCTTGCCGCGCTGGAGGAACGCCACCGCAGCGGACGCGGGCAAAAGGTTGTGGCCAGCCTGTTTGAAACCACCGCCTATCTGGTGGGCCAGCATATGGCGCAGTTTGCCGTGACCGGGAAACCCGCCGCGCCCATGCCCGCGCGCATTTCGGCCTGGGCAATCTATGACGTGTTTGAAACGCAGGACCTGCCTGTGTTCATCGGCGTGGTGTCCGACAGCCTGTGGGAAAAATTCTGCGCACTTCTCGGCTTTGACGAATTGTGGGCGGACGAAAGCCTGCGCGCCAACAACCAGCGCGTGCTGGCCCGCGACCGCATCCTGCCCGTCGTGCGCAACAAGGTGGCGTCCTTCACCCGCGCCGAAATCATCGCGCGGCTCGAAGGCACCGGCATCCCCTTCGCTCCGGTCAGCAAGCCCGAAGAATTGTTCGAAGACCCCCAGTTGGCCGCAGGCGGGCTGGAGACGGTGTTCCTCGACGATGGGCGCGAGACCAAGCTGCCTACCGTGCCGCTGGAAATGGCGGGGCGGCGGACGGGCGCCGAAAACCACCTGCCCCAGCCGGGGCGCGATGCGCGCGAGGTGCTGGGCGCGCTGGGCTATGATAATAGAAAAATTGAACAATTGATCGGGTCCGGGGCGGTGGGCGCCCTGTAAACCCGACAGTGGGGGAAATGTGATGAGTGACACATTTGAGACCGATATGGGCGATGAAAGCCTGCTTCTGAGCCGCCGGATGCTGATGGCGGGCGGGGCAATGTTGGGCGCGGCCATGGCCATGCCCGAAATGGCGGCAGCCGCGCCGATCGCCCGTGAAGAGGGCATCCCCGCCGATGCCGCCGCCCGCATCGCCATGACCCGGCGGATGCGGATGCGCGCCGATGCGGGGCCGGTGTTCTGGTGGTTTCGCGGGCGCAATTATGCCCAGCAGGGCGCCAATCTGATCCCGATGTGCGACATGATCTTTGGCGCGCTGATGGATGTGCGGCCTACCGCAGATGGCGGGCTGGTGATCAGCCAGTATGAGTTGGCCTTCCGCACCGCGCTGGATTCCGGCGTGCGCGCGGAAAAGCTGCTTAATCCGATCACCGGTACGATGGTCGATGTGCCTTTCGCTCCCGTCGGCCCGACCAAGGTGGTCTATAACGCGGATAACGTCCTGCAATTGCCCCCAACCATTGGTGGGTCGAAGTTCTCGGTCGAGCACGTGCCCGAGCTTTTCTTCCGTATTGGTGACACCGTCTGTTTCCAGACCCACAGCCGCGCCCGCGCGGAAACGGCCGGGCAGAACGATCGCGTGCTCAACGATATGAGCATGATTTGCAGCCCTGCTGCTGAGGCCCTTGATCCCAAGCGCGCCTTTGTCAGCGCGACCGCCTATGGCACGGATGTCACCGATTATGCGCGCTGGTGGAAAATGCCCGCAGGCTTAGGCACCCAGACGTTGCGCAGCGCGGGGATGAAAGTGGCCCGCTATGCCGATATGCCCGAAGACTGGCGCGCGATGGTGGCCAAGGCCGATCCGGCGATGGCGGCCGATCCGATGGGCGTGCTGACCCGCGCGGCCACCACCTATCGCAACTGATCCGTTAATACGAACCCGCACTTGGCCCCGGCGCTTTCAACAGAAGGCGCCGGGGTCTTTTTATGGGCATAAAAAACGCGGCAGGTTTGGCCCGCCGCGCTTCTTAGCCCCTTTGAGAAGGCGTCTTCAGATCGGCTTGACCGTGCCGAGGAAGCAGATGCCCGAAATCGTGATCCAATAAACATAGGCCATGCAGCGCCCGAGGAAGAAGTCGCGCTCCAGCACTGCCTCGATTTTGGGATTGGGCCCCTGGGCCAGAATACGGAAAGCCGTGGTCCAGCGGCGCATGATCCAGCGCAGACCAAGCCCGATGCACAGCGTAAAGCCATAAAGCGTGAACTTGGTGGCATACCAGCGCTGGCCCTCACCCGCCTCGAACGGGCCATGACCCAGCAGCGAGGAAATGCCGACGAAGAAGATCGTGGGGATGAGGATATAGCGCACCGACTCGTCGATCTTGGTCAGCTTGATGCCGATGTCCGTCTCGCGCTTGATGAACGCGCCCCAGCACAGCGCCAGCCAGCCTGCGACAAAGATCCACATGAAGGTCAGGAAATTGCCGCCATAGGGCTGAAGCCCATAGATATTGCCCATATGCAGACCCAGCGGCAGCAGCGTGATGATGCCGGTGCGCGCCAGAATGTCGATGCGATAGGCGGTTTCCATATGCCGCTTGCGCTCTTCCATCGAGAGTTTGCGGTTGAGGATATTATAGCTGGTCTGAAACACACCCCATTCGCCGCCCAGCCAATAGACCATGCAGATGATGTGCACCCAGCGCAGTACGAGAACTTCCTGAATCACGGTTTTCTCCCTGAGTTGGGACCGGCGCTGCGATCATGCGCGGCCCTGTCGTCGCTCGGTTGATGGCGCCGACCTCCTGCTGTGAGCGATCCATCGCATGGTTGCCGGGCGCGCGGGTAGGCATCCGCCGCGATACGCCCGCCTGTCGGTCAGGCGGGCGCGCATTTCGATTAAAATTCGGCCAGAAGGCGTCCCACGCCCTCGATCTTGTCATGGATGCCGCAGGCGCGCAGGCCATGCCAATAGGTCGCGGTGTTGATCGCGATCACCGGCTTGGAGAGCTTCTGCTCATATTCCACCGCCAGATCGACCATCGAAAGATTGGTGCCCACCTGAACGATGGCGTCCACATCATCACCGTCCAGATAATCCAGCACCGGGCGCAATTCCTCAGGGCTGACCTTGGCGATATCGGTCCAGCGCTTGCATTCCAGCGGCTTGTCGCGCTTCACCTCAAAGCCCGATTCCTCAAGGAAACGGCGCACTTCGGTGTTGGCCACCGGATAATAGGGCGAGACGAAGCTGACGGTCTTGACCCCGCCATAGGCCTTCAAGGCGGCGGCGACGGATTCGGCCCCCGTGCTGGCGCCGACGCCCGCCACTGCCTCGACATCGGCCTTCCATTTGCGGCTGCCTTCAACGCCGCCGTAAAACGTCACCGCCGACATGCCCAGCACGAGATAATCGACCTTGGCCGTCATGACCGAGCGTACCGCATCATGGGTGGCGTCGGAAATCGCCTGGGTGCCGACCAGAAAATCCTCGTTCGACAGCGCCAGCGGGTCCTCGACATAGATGCGGCTGAAATGGTTGGTCACGCCCACCGGACGCATCCGCTCCATGTCGGGCTGCACCGTGGTGTTGGTCGAAGGCGCAATCACCCCCATCAGCTTGCGCCAGCCCAGAACGTCACCCATGCGAATATACTCCTTGTTACAGGCAGGACGGGGGACCGTGCCCAGTTTGGATGGAAGAAGGGCGGAGCGTTTGACCGCCCCGCCCGAAAATTTACTCGACCGCAGCGGCCTGCGAGAGGCTTTCATACATCGCCTGTCGCATCAGATAGGCGCGACGCTTGTCGTCATCTGCCTTCAGGTCGAGCATCGCCTGACGGCGGCGCTTGTGCGCTTCGTCGGCGCCGCCCTTGATGAAGGCCATGTTCTCGATCGTCTGCTGCTGGGTAAAGCTGTGCGTTACCGTGCGGCGCTGGCGATCATAGAGCGCAAGGCTCTGGTTGGTCTTCTTGCCCTTCAGCACCGGGTCCAACTTTTCAAACAGGTTGAAAGCGTCATGCACGCCCGAATTCATGCCGAACCCGCCCAGCGGATTGTTGAGATGCGCCGCATCCCCGGCCAGATAGACGCGGCCGCTGCCAAAGCTCTTGGCCACGCGCTGGTGCACGCGGTAAAGCGTGCGGTGGCCGGTTTCGACATGAATGTCGCTGCCCAGCAGGCGCCGGAAAATGCCGTCCTTGAATTCGTCAGACTTCAAATAATCATCGCCCAACGAGGCGTCGGTCGGCACCAGAACGCGCCACACCGAAGGCACGCGCAGCAGCACCAGCCATTCCGACGGGTCCGACACATAGTTCACATAGGCCAGATTGGGCAGATAATCGGCCAGCTCCAGCTTGGTGGACAAAGTGAGGAAACGTTCGGGATAGGTAAAACCGTCAAATTCGATGCCCAGCCATTTGCGCACCACCGAATTGGCGCCGTCGGCCCCGATCAGATAATCGCAGCGATAGCGCACGATATCGGTCATCGTCTCGACGCACAGGTTCACGCCCGTATCGTCCTGCTCCAGCGTCAGCAGGCGATGACCGAAGAGCACCTTCGCATTGCCATATTGCTCCAACCCTTCGGCCAGCCCGCGCGAGAGGTGATATTGCTCGCACTGGATACGAAAGGGATAGCGCGTGACATCGGAAATTTCCGACAGATCGAAATCGACCACCTCGCCCGAAGAACGGTCGCGCCAGTGATAGACCGGCGCCTTCAGCCCGCGATCAAGCAGCAATTGGGTGATGCCGATAGCGTCCAGCATTTCCAGCGTCGAAGGATGGAACGTGGATGCGCGCAGGTCCTGCGCACAATCGAGTCCCGCCTCGAACACCACCACGTCATAGCCGGCCTTGGCCAGCAGGGTGGCCATTACTGTGCCAACGGGGCCTGCACCCACAATCCCCACCTGGCACCGTTCTACCCCTGTCATAGCTCATGCACTCCAAACCTCGGACTTGCACGGGATATGGACGCTTGGCCCCATGGTGATGCGGCATGTGGTGGAATTATCCGCACAGTGGGGATTGGCGCGCTCTGCACAGGCATGCACGGCACCAATAGGCAGATTGCAAAAACTTCGGGACCATTAGGAATGCGGGGAATTGTTGACATGCAAAGGACAAAGAGGATCACGATGGCGGCGTTGACCGCCTTTCTGGCCACGCTTCCGGCCGCTGGAGCCATGGCCGGCGAGGTTGCCGGCGATAGGGCGGTCTATCAGCAGCGATTCGCGCAATTCCTGAAAGATCCCGGCAATTTCCCTTATGCGCCGCTGGAAAAACTGTCCGGGGCAAAGGCATGGCGACCGATGACGGCGCGCGCCGATGCCGCCATCGCCCCCGCCGCTCTGGCCAAGGGCGATGCCTATGCCGCCGCGATGCGGTCAAGCGCCTTTCTGGTATGGCACAAAGGCGCGCTGATCCACAGTTGGTATGGACCGGGCATGGATGCGCAGGTGCCGATGCTGTCCAAATCGCTGTCCAAGCCGATCACCGCGCTGGCTGTGGGCCGCGCCATCGCGCTGGGGCGGATCAAGGGGCTGGACCAGCCTTTGGGTGAGATCATCCCCGAATTGAAGGGCACGCAAAAGGGCCGCATTCTGGTGCGCCATCTGCTCGATATGCGTTCAGGGATGCTCGATCAGGGGTTCAGCCCCGATCCGGCCCATCCGCTCAACACCGCCTATCTGTCCACCGATCACGGGCGCGAGATTATCGACACCTATCCAATGACCGCCGAGCCGGGCACGCGCTATGCCTATGCCAATGCTCCATCGGATCTGGTGGCGCTGGTGATCGAGCGGGCCACCGGGCGGCGCTACGGCGAATTTGTCGGCGCCGAGGTGCTGGCCAAAATCGGCGCGCCGGGCGGCACGATCTGGGTCGACCGCGAAGGGGGCCTCGCCCATTCGGGCTGCTGCACCTATCTGCCTGCCGAGACCTATCTGCGCATGGCCATGCTGATCCATGCCGATGGTGTGTGGGGCGGCAAGCGACTGTTGCCCAAGAACTATACGGCGCAAATGCGCAAAGGAACGCCGCAGAACCCCAATTTCGGCCTGGGCATCTGGATCGGCGAGCCCTATAATCAAAGGCGCGGTTTTGGCGCTCCCGGTACATTGGGCCCGCAGGTTCTGCACAGCGAGCCTTACCTCGACCCCGCGCTTTACCTGTTCGACGGCAATTCCAATCAGGTGGTCTATGTCTCGCCCAAACATGACCTGATCGTGCTGCGCATCGGCGCCACGCCGCCCGCGCCTTCAGCCACAAATCAGGCAGAATGGGACAATGCCTATCTGCCCAACCTGCTGATCCGGGCGATCAAACCTTAATTCTTGCGCCGGACCGCCGGTTTGCGCTGGCGGTCCAAAAAGGCCTTGAGGTCACGGGTGAACAGCTTGGGATTTTCCCACATCGGAAAATGACCAAGCGTGGGATATTCGATATACTCCACCCGCGCATTGGGAAAACGCGCCTTGGATTCATCCGCGCTCTGGCTGATCACCGTGTCATAGGTGCACCATTGCAGCAACACCGGCACGGTAACAGCCTCAGTCTCGCGCTTGACAATATCGGTCTTGAACAATTCGACATTGGCCGCCAGCAAGGCCGCCTGATTGACATAGGCACCGGGCAGATTGTCGGCGTCAAAAATACTGTCCACCATCCAGTCTTTCGGCTCGAAGGCGGGCGGCGTGGTGTCCTTCAACACCTCGCGGAAAAAGGCATGGCTGCGCCATTGCGGCGTCCTGGCCTTCTGCTCGGCGATCAGTTCCATCATCCGCGCGCCGATCTTGCGCGTCTGGCTGGGGCGTTCGAGCGGCAGGATGGAAAAGGCCATGGCCGTAGTGTGCCCCGGATAGGCCCGGTTATATTCCAGCGCGACATTGGCCCCGTTGCTGGTGGACACCAGCGCGAAACGGTCATGCCCCAATTGCCGCATCAAGCCGTCCATCAGTTCGGCGGCGCGCGGCGTGGTGTAAACGCCCTTGGGGTCCGGCCCCGACAGGCCATAGGGCGGCCAGTCAAAGCGCACCACGCGATAGTCGCGCGCCAGCAAGGGCACGACCAGATCCCATTCGTGCAGGTTCACAATCGAGCCATGCAGCAGAACCACGACAGGCGCGCCCTTGCGCCCTTCCTCGCGCACATGGATCGGCACGCCATCGACCGTGACAAAGCGCGAGGGTGGCTTGGCCCAGCGCCTTGTCACGGCGGCGCGGTCGGTATGGACATTGGGCGTTTCGACGGCGGGCGCGGCGCCCGCCATCAGCACCAGCGCCGCCAGCCCCCCGATCACGCCGCCATATCCGCAGGCCAGCGCGGCAGGCCCATTGTCTCGCGCAGGGTGCTGCCCGGATAATCCATGCGCAAGGCGCCCGCCGCCTGCAGAATCGGCACCACTTCCTCGACAAAGATTTCCAATTCGCCCGGCATATAGGCCGGTTGCAGGGTAAAGCCGTCGCAGGCCCCCGCCTCAACCCACTGGATCATCATATTGGCCAGCTGCGATGCCGTGCCGCGAAACACATTATGCCCGCGCGGCGTACGCACATAGCCTGAGGCAAATTTGCCCAAAGGCAGGCCAATCGCAGCCGGCTTTTCCAGCGCGCGGCCAATGTCGGCCTTGGGGAAACAGGTCTGGCTCAGAATATGATCGACCGGGATCGGCCCGGCCGGATCAAAGCCGGTCAGATCGCAATTGAGCGATTCCGAGAGATATTCGATGCACAGCGCCTCATCGGCCAGATCGAGGATCGCCTGATCCTTGGCAATCGCGGCGGCCTCGGTTTCGGCCAGAATAAAGGAGAGGCCCGGCATGATCCGTACCGCATCGGGATCACGCCCCGCCGCCGCCACGCGGGCGCGCATGTCATTGCGAAAGGCAATGCCTTCCTCAATCGTCGGGGCCGAACAGAAGATCGCCTCGGCAATGCTGGCGGCAAAATCGCGCCCGTCGCCCGATTGCCCGGCCTGAACGAAAACCGGGCGCGCCTGAGGCGAAGGCCCCAGCGCGGCATTGCGCTCGCGCCAGATGGCCTGCGCCTGCGCCACGGTCTGCGCCGCCATCTTATAGCGCTGCGACTTTTCGGGCAGATCTTCGTCGCCGAAATTGGGCGCGGTGTCGGGATGGGCGGTGGTGACGATATTCCACCCGGCGCGCCCGCCGCTCATCCGGTCCATCGTGGCGAAACGTTCGGCCAAGCCTTCGGGCGACCAATAGGTGGTGGACAGCGTGTTCACCAGCCCGACATGCTGCGTGACCGAGGCGATGGCAGAAAGCAGCGCCATGGGATCGAGCGTGGGCATGGCCAGATGTTCGGGCGTGCGCCCGCGCACCCCGCGCGACTGCAACTGATCGCCAAAGACGATGGCGTCAAACCGGCCCTTTTCCACCAGACGCCCGACGCGGGCGTAATAATCCATGGTGAACACGCCCTCCGGCTCGGCGCCGGGATGGCGCCATCCGCTGGGATAATGGCCGATGCCCTGAAGAAAGGCCCAAAGATGGATGGGACGGGGCATCAGGCAATCTCCTCATGAATGTTGCGCAGCGTCAGCGGCAGGCCAAGCCTCTCGCGCAAAGTGCCCGCCGACGGGCGCCCCTGCGTAATCGGAGCAAGGGCCTTGCCGATGCGGGCCAGTTCGACGACGGGGTTGATCAGATCGACATGCAGCCCGTCGATCTCGCCCGCCGCAAACCGCACAGCCATGGCGGCAATATCCACGTCCGGATCGACCCGCAGCAGGCGGCGCGCGGCGGCGGGGAAAGCCTGCCCCTCGGCCGCGATCACCACATCGATCCCGGGCACCGCAAAGGGCGAGGCGGCATCGCAGACCAGTACGGGATGCCCCTGTTTCGGACGCATGGCGTTGACCGGGCCGCGCACCGCATAATGGGTGCCGACATAATTGCTCGGCCGCACCTTGGTCGTGTCCAGATAGCGCCCGCTTTCCTTGTCGATGATCAGGCAATCATCATCCCAGCCATCCCAAAGCGCGCGCGTTGCCCGCACCAGATCGGCCAGTTGCGCCGCGCTGCCCCCCTGCGCCACCGGGCACCAGCCGAGCAGCCCGCCCGAAAGATAATCAATGGCCGAAAGCGAGCGCGCCACGTGAAAGGGATGTGCAATCCGGCTGGACACCAGCGGCACCAGACCCAGTCGCGACACGCGCGGCGCGGCCCATGCGGCAATCACCTGCGGGTCAAAAAGCAGGCTGTCATGGCGGCCCAGCAACAGCAGATCGACGCCCGCCGTCTCGGCGGCGGTCACGAATTGCGCGGCCATGGCCGGATCGGCCAGCGCCGGATCGCCAATGCCGGCGGAAAGGATAAAGCTTCTGGTCATACGACAATCACCGCTGGAGGAGAGGAATGGATGGTTTCACAGCCATCGGCCGTGATGAGAACGAGATCTTCGCAATGGGCCGAACCGCCGAGGCCGGAATCGAGCACCGGGCAATCGACCGAAATCACCATGCCGGGGCGCAGCATCAGATCGGGCTTGCGCCAGAAGCCGCCCGCATCTTCGCCGGGTTCATCGGTATGCGCGAGGCCGCAGGAATGCGGGCCAAAGCCGACCTGAACATCAAATCCGCCGCGTTTGAGCGCATCCTGCCCAATCCGCACGATGTCGGAAAAGCGCAGGCCCGGCCCGATCTCTTCACGCACAGCCTGCCAGGCAAAGGCGGCGGCATCAGCGGCGCGGGCGGCCGCGCGCGTGGGTTCGCCCACAAAGACCGTGCGGGCGAAATCGCCGTGATAATTCTGAAAATGGCTGACCGCATCAAGGAACAGCGCCTGTCCATCGGCGATGCGATGCGGGCTGGCCTCCGAGGATGACCGATCAACGTTGAGAAACACCGCGCTGTTGCCCCGCGCCGCCGTTTCAGCGCGAAACAGCGCGTGGAGATCGCGGTAGGAGGCCCCGGCACGCACGCCCTGCGCAACCGCCTGCAACGCCTCGACATTGGCGCTGGCGGCGCGGCGCATCAGCGCGATTTCCAGCGGCGATTTGATGAGACGAATCTCACGCATGGCATTGTCTGCCGCGATGCTCGCCCCGCCATGGCCATGGCGGGCCAGCACGCCCGCGATCAACGGATCATCCCAGCCGATCCGCCCTCCCCATGCGCCCATTTCGCGCAGCGCCGCCACCAGCGCCCCGCCCGCATGGCGATAGGCCGCCCGGTGCCGCAAGGCCGCCTCGCTGATGGCAAAGCGGTGCTGCTCCATGGCCGAGAGCGGCGCAAAACCGCGATCAGGGCAAAGCGGAAAATCGCCGTTCTGCCCCAGATCCTCGCCATCGCTCAGATCATCATAGAGGAAAGCCTCAACCGGCCCGCGCCCATCGGCAAAGGTGTAGAAATGGAGGAACCGGCTGGTCACCAGCACCGGCTTTTCCATATGCCTGCGCGAGAGGATGGCGAAGGTTCCGGCGGGCTGGCCGATCCGGGTCCGCGCGATCTGGGGCCAATGGCCCAGCGCGTGAAACACATTGACCGGCTGTGCGCAGACCAGCGCGTCCAGCCCCCAGCGCTCCATCACGGCATAGGCCTCGGCCAGATGGATCGGCCCGGCGGCGTTCAACCCGTCCAGCAGGACATCATCGGAGGCGTCGCTTTGTAACATGCCCGTAAATTGACCATGCCAAAGCAGCTCTGCCCCCAGACAAAAGGCTTCTATCCGCCTGCTGGATAAGGTCAGGATGCGACAAGTGCGCAGGCCATGCCGGGTTAGCTTCGTTGTCCATGAGCCTGATCGATCCCCCCGTCATCACCCCCCCCATTATCACCAGAGCCTTCGTCACCATCGATGAAGGACAGATCCACCTGCGCCGGATGGAGGGGAGCGGCACGCCGCTGCTGCTGCTCCATGCCTCGCCCGCCTCGGGGTGGTTCAGCCAGCCTTTGATGCGGGCGCTGCGCGCAGGCGGACATGAAGGGCCGATTCTAGCCCCCGACACGCTGGGCAACGGCGACAGCGCCGTCCCCGGGTCCGACCATCCCGACATCGCCTATTTCGCCAGGTCGATGGTGCGGATGCTGGACGCGCTGGGCATTGCGCAGGTGGACGTTTACGGCACACATACCGGCGCGCGCATCGCCTGCGAAATGGCGGCCGCCCATCCCGAACGCGTGCGCCGCGTGGTGCTGGACGGCATCACCGAATATGCCGACGAGTTGCGCGAGGCGGTGATCGAGCATTACGCGCCGCGCGTCGAACCCGACGCCTATGGCCGCCATCTGATCTGGGCCTTCAATTTCTGCCGCGATCAGGCGCTGTTCTTTCCCCATTTCATGCAGGATGCGGCCCATCGCCTGTCCGTGCCCATGCCGCCGCCCGAGATCCTGCACCGCATCACGCTTGATGTGCTCAAATCATGGGACACCTATTCGCTGCCCTATATCGCGGCGTTTGAATATCGCGCCTTTGACCGGATGGCACTGGTCGCGGCGCCCACGCTCTTGCTCAAGCCGGAAACCGAGCTGGCCCTGCTCAATGCCTCGGTGGCGCGCGCGCTGGAGATTTTGCCCGACGGACATGCCGCCGCCCTGCCCCCTGGAGACGCGGCCAAGGCCGGCGCGATCCTAGCCTTTCTGAAGGGAGAAGCAGCATGAGCGCGCGCCTTCCCATGAAGACCTGCCTTGGCTTTGGCATCGGCACGGTGGGCGTGTCGATCATGCTCAATGCGGTCACTGCCTATTACCCCGCCTTCATGACCACAGTTCTGGGCCAATCGCCCGAAATCGCGGGCTATCTGATGATGGGGGCCAAGCTCTATGACGCGGTGGTCGACATGATCATCGGTTCGATGAGCGACAAGAGCCGCAGCAAATGGGGCCGCCGCCGCCCCTTCATGCTGGTGGGCGCGTTCCTGTCGGCGGCTTCTTTCCTGATGCTGTTCGCCCCGCCCGCGCTGGGGCAAGGCGCGCTGATCGCCTATATGATCGCGGCGCAGGTGATCTATTCCACCGCCTATTCGCTGTTTGCCGTGCCCTATATGGCGCTGCCCGCCGAATTGACGGAAGGCTTTGCCGAGCGCACCCGCCTGCTCTCCTTCCGCACGGTCTTCGTCTCGATCGGGCAAATGCTTGCCACGGCGGGCACGGCGGCGATCATCAAGGCGGGCGGCGCGGGCGGCCCGGCCTATGCCACGATGGGGCTGGTGATGGCGCTGATCATCTTTGGGGCGATGACGGCCACGGTGCTGTCGGTCCCCGCCACCCACGCCGAAGAGGCCCATGCGGACGCGCCGCCGCCGCTGTCCCTGCCGCGCCAGATCGCGCTGATGGGGCGCAACCGGCCCTATATGCTCTTGCTGGGCGCCAAGGTGTTTCAGTTCCTCGCCTTTGCCAGCATAGGATCTTGCGGTCTGCTGTTCCTGCTCAACGTGCTGGGCGTGGGCTATGGCGGCCAGATCCTGCTGACCTCGGTGCAGAATATCGTCACGGCGCTCTCCATGCCGGTCTGGGTGTGGAGCGGCAAGCGGATCGGCAAGCGGGGCACCTATCTCATCGGCGTCTTCATCTTCTGCGCCACGGCTTTGAGCTGGCTGGCCGCGCCCCATACGCCGGGCAATGCCGAACTGATTGTGCGCGGCATCACCTCGGGCTTTGGCTCGGGGGCGCTGATCCTGATGTCGATCTCGATGCTGGGCGACACGATGGTCTATGACCGGGCGATCACCGGCATCGGGCGCGAGGGCCTGCTCTCCTCCACCGCCGCCGTGCTGGAAAAGGCCAGCTTTGCGCTGGGTGTGGCGGTGCTGGGCGTATTCCTGCGCGCGGCCCATTATATCCCCACCATGGGCGGCAAACTGGTGACGCAGCCGCCCAGCGCGATTTTTGCGCTGACCATGGGCTATGCGGTTATCCCGGCGGCAATGTTCGTGGTGAACGGGGTGTTTCTCTATCTCTACGATCTGGACGAGGCGAAAATGGCCGATGTTAAGAAGGCCGCCGCGCGCGAGGACGCGGCGGCCTGAGCCATTAACGGAACAGTCGGGGCGCGAAATCGGCCAGATAATCGCGCCAGTTCATCCAGGTGTGCCCGCCCTCGCTCTCGTGATAGACATGGGCAATGCCAAATCGGTCAAACACTTCGCGGGTGGGCTTGACCGAGGCATAGAGGAAATCCTCGCGCCCCATGGCGAAATAGACCAGATGCATATCGCGCCCCGCCTGTTTGAGCGCGGCGGCATTTTCGGTGGCGTATTCCTCGATCCGTTTGGGGTCCACGCCGGTCTGGCTGCCGATGCCCACACCCATCGAGAAAATGCCGATCCAGTGGAATGTGCCGGGGCGGGTCAGCCCTTCGCGGATCGTGTGCGAACCGCCCATCGACAGGCCCGCCATCGCGCGGGCGTCGGCCGTGGGCGTGGTGCGATAGGTTCGGTCGATCAGCGGGATCAGATCGCGGGTCAGATCATCACCAAAATCATGGGCGTGGAAATCAATCGCGCGAGCCGCATCGGGCGTATGGCCATCGGGCATGACCACGATCATCGGCTTGACCCGCCCCGCCGCGATCAGCCGGTCGAGGATCTGGTTCGCATGGCCGATCCCGGTCCAGCTTTCATCATTATCCCCCGCGCCATGGACCAGATAGAGCACCGGATAGCGCTGATTGCCGCCCTTTTCATAGCCGGGCGGGGTATAGACATGCGCCCGCCGCCGGGCCTTCAACGAGGCCGACCAGTAATCCACGCTGGCCACCGCGCCATGGGGCAGGTTTGCGCCCCAGGCCTGAAACTGGCTGCCGGGCACTTCCAGCACCGCCTCTGTGCCAAAGCGGGTGCGAGAGAAATCCTGCGCATAGGGATCGGCCGTGCGCACGCCATCCACACGGAAGGCATAGCGATAAGGTCCGGGTTTAAACGGCTTGGCGGTCGTCCCGCTCCACAATCCGGTGTCATCGCGCTTCAGCACAAGCCCTTGCGGCGTGCCCGCCGGAAAGCCCATCGGGATGACGTCGCCCGCATCCGAACTGGTGGCCAGCACTTCATGGGCCAGCGGCGCGCAAAGGCGGAACGTCACCCGGCCATCGCTCAGCACCTCGACCGACTGCACCGGCGGAGCCTGCGGGGTGAACCACGGCTTTTGGCAGGAGGCATTTTGCGCCCGCGCCGGATGGCCAATTGCGGCCCCGGCGCACAGCAGGATGGGTAACAGGCGGCTGAACGGCTTGGTTTTTCGGCCTCGCATGGATTGTCTCCCTTTCGACTGGAAAGGGAAAGCTGGCCGGGCGGGGCATATTCTCAACGCCCCGCCCGGCCCTGTCCGCCTATCGGGCAGATCAGATCAAACAACCGCGCAGACGGTCTTCCATTCAAGGTAATTGTCCATCGCCTGCTTGCCGGAATCGCGACCCCAGCCCGAAGCCTTGACCCCGCCGATGGCCAGCGACGCGTCATACATCGCGTGGCAATTGATCCACACGGTCCCGGCGCGAATGTCGCTGCTCATGCGGTGGGCGTGGCTCAGGCTCTCGGTCCACACGCTGGCGGCAAGGCCATATTCGCTGGCATTGGCCGCCGCGATCACTTCCTCAGCGTCGTCATAGGGCTGAGCCACCAGAACCGGGCCGAAAACCTCCTCGCGCACGATTTCGAAATCGGGCTTTACATCGACCACCACAGTCGGCGCGATGAAGGTGCCCGCCTCGCCGCTGCGCTCGCCGCCTGCCAGCATGGTCGCGCCCTGCGCCTTGGCGCGGTTCAGAAAGCCTTCGACGCGCTCGGCATGGCGGGCCGAGACGACCGGGCCCATCTGGGTGTCGGGCAGCAGGCCATGGCCCATCTTGATGCTCTTGGCATAGTTCGCCACGCCCTCGACCACCTGATCGTGAATGGAGCTGTGGACATAGAGGCGGCTGCCCGCGATGCAGACCTGTCCGGCGTTGAAAAAGATCGCATTGGCCACGCCCGGGATCGCCAGATCGAGATCAGCATCAGGCATCACGATCGAGGGCGATTTCCCGCCCAGCTCCAGTGTCACGCGCTTGAAATTGGTCTTGGCCGCATCCAGAATGGCCCGGCCCGTGGCGGTGGAGCCCGTAAAGGCCACCTTGTCCACGCCCGGATGATTGGCCAGCGCCGCACCCGTCTCGCTGCCCAGACCCGTCACCACGTTCAGCACGCCCGAAGGCAGGCCCGCCTGCGCCATCAGTTCGGCCAGACGCAGCGCGGTCAGGCTGGTGTCCTCGGCCGGTTTCAGCACGATGGTACAGCCCGCCGCCAGCGCCGGGGCCAGCTTCATGGCCGTCAGCACCAAAGGCGAATTCCACGGCACAATGGCCGCCACCACGCCTACCGCCTCGCGCACGGTCCACGAACGCGTCTGCTTGCCGGCGGGCTGATAATTGATCGAATTTTCGATCGTATTGCCCTCGATGGTCATCGCCTGCCCGGCAAAGAAGCGGAACTGGTTGACCGCGCCGGGAATTTCGGCCCAGCGCCCGACATAGAGCGGCTTGCCCTGATCGAGCGTTTCCAGCTCGGCCAGTTCGTCAATATGCGCCTCGATCAGATCGGCGATCTTCCACAGGATGCGCGCGCGCTCGACCGGCACCGTGGCACGCCAGAGCGGCAGGGCGGCGCGGGCGGCCTCAACGGCGGCCTCGACATCGGCGGTGCTGGCCGCAGCAATCTGCGCGGTCTCGGTTCCCGTTGCCGGGTCAAGCGTGGGCAAGGTGCGCCCACCTTCGGCCTTGCGCCACTGGCCCGCGATCAACAGGCCCTCGCCCGCGCCGCGCCGGGCCAGAAATTCGCGCGAATCGCTGCGCAGCGTGTTCAGATCAAGGGCCATCGGTAATTTCTCCATGATTGGCGCGTCCGCCTTGGCTTTGAACCTGCCCATGGGCCGGAGGAATGACCACTGCGCGAGGGCAAAAATTCGCTTGGCGGATAGTCCGCGCCCAAAGCCGGGCCAAGCGCGGCGATTGCGTTACGCCTTCACCCCATTGGCGCTGACGATCACGTCACAGCCTTAGAGCATCTGGAACCGGCAGGCCAAGGCCCCAGGCCAAAAGCCGCCGGCACATGAAACCAAAGGAAGCCGGGGAAAATATGACCTACCGATTGGGTGTAGACGTTGGAGGGACCTTCACCGACCTCCTGCTTTTCGACCAGACCAGCGGCAAATTCTGGCGCCATAAGACGCCTTCGACGCCGCATGACAGTTCGGAAGGCATCCTGAACGGCGTGACCGCGATTTGCGACAAGGCCGGGATCAGCCCTTCGGATGTGGAATTCTTCCTGCATGGCACGACGGTGGCCACCAATGCCGTGCTGGAGGGCAAGGGCGCGCGGGTGGGCCTGATCACCACGCAGGGTTATCGTCAGGTGATGCAGATCGCGCGGTCCTTTGTACCGGGCGGCCTTGCGGGCTGGATCGTGTGGCCCAAGCCCGAACCGCTGGCCGCGCTGCAGGACACGCTGGAAATTGCCGGACGCATGGATGCCGATGGCGTGGAAATCAGCCCCATCGACGAGGACGAAATCCGCGCCGTGCTGACGCAATTGCGCGATGCAGGCGTTCAGGCGCTGACGGTTTCGCTGGTCAATGCCTATCTCAACGGCGCGCATGAAAAGCGTGTGGGCGAATTGGCGGCTGAAATCATGCCCGATGTGCCCGTCTCGCTCTCCCACGAAGTCCTGCCCGAAATGCAGGAATATGAGCGCACGCTGACCACCGTTGCCAATGCCAGCGTCCGCCCGGTGATGCGCCGCTATGTTCGCAACCTGCGCGACAAGCTGCGCGGGGCGGGCATGGCCGGGTCGCTTTCGCTGCTGCGTTCGGATGGCGGGTTGATGTCGTCTGAAAAGTCGGAAGAGCATCCTGTCTCGCTCCTGATGTCGGGTCCTGCGGGCGGTGTGACCGGCGCGATCTGGGTGGGCCGCAATGCGGGCATCAAGAACATCCTGACGCTGGACGTGGGCGGCACCAGCACCGACGTGGCGCTGATCGAAGGGCTTGAGGCCCGCCGCCAGCGCGACACCGAAGTGGGGCATCTCAAGGTTCGCGCCTCGGCTCTGGACGTGAAGACCGTGGGCGCGGGCGGCGGCTCGATTGCCTATGTGCCTGAACTGACCAAGGCGCTGCGCGTGGGTCCGCAATCGGCGGGCGCTGTTCCCGGTCCGGTGGCCTATCAGAAGGGCGGCACGCTGCCCACGGTGACCGACGCCAATGTGGTGCTGGGCTATCTGCCCGAAAACCTGCTGGGCGGCACGTTCCAGCTTGACCGCGAGGGCGCGAAGAAGGCGGTGCAGACTATTGCCGACGCGCTGGGCATCGGGTTGATGGAGGCCGCGCGCGGCATCATCGACATTGTGAACGAGAACATGTTCGGCGCGCTGCGCATGATCTCGGTTCAGCAGGGCTATGACCCGCGCGACTTCGCGCTCATGGGCTTTGGCGGGGCGGGTCCGCTCCATGTCAACGCGGTTGCCCGCCTGATGGGTTCGTGGCCTGCGGTCTCGCCGGTCTCGCCGGGCGTGCTTTGCGCGCTGGGCGATGCCACCACGCGGATGCGGACGGAAACGGCGCGCAGCTTCTCCAAGCGCGTGGCCGATACGGCCGAGGAAGACGTGATCGCCGTTCTCGACGAAATGGCGCGCCAGACCCGCGCCGAACTGCTGGCCGAAGGGATCAACGAGGCCGACATCACCAGCCAGTTCGAACTGGACGTGCGCTATGAAGGTCAGGCCTTCGAAGTGCCGCTCTCCATCGACCCGGAAACGCTGCGTCGCGATGGCCTCAAGGCGGTCACCGACCGTTTCGATGCCGAACACCTGCGCCTCTTCACCTTCAACATGGATTCGGCCCATGAGTTGGTGAACCTGCGCGCGGTGGCCATGGGGCCTGCGCTCGATCTGCCCGCGCCCGAATTGCCCGCATCGGACGGCAATCTGGACCGCGCCAAGATCCGCGACCACGAATTGTGGGCCGATGGCGCGATGGTGCCCGCCGCAATCTATGACCGCGCGCTGCTGCAATCGGGCGATGTCATCCCCGGCCCCGCCATCGTCGTCGAAATGGACTCCACCACGCTGATCGAAGCGGGCTGCAACGGCACCGTCGATCACGTCGGCAACATCCTCATCAACCTCGCCTGAGAAGGAGGCAAAGACATGCCCGCACAGATCATTCAGGCCAATGAAACGCCTTTCGCCACCGTGGCCGTAGATCCGGTTACACTCGACATCATCGAAAACGCGCTGCGCAATGCCCGTATCGAAATGGATGCCACGCTGGTGCGCACCGCCATGTCGCCCGGCATCCGCGAACAGGGTGACGCCTTCCCGCTGATCGCCGACTATCAGGGCCGCATGATCGTGGGCCAGTTCGGTTCGTACATCGGCCCCTTCCTCGAAGGCTTCGAGGGCACGGTCGAGGATGGCGATCTGATCTTCCTCTCCGACCCCTATTCGGTGGGCGGGGCTATTTCGCACTGCAACGACTGGCTGGTGCTGCTGCCCGTGTTCAAGGATGGGCGTCTGATCGCCTATACCTCGATGTTCGGCCATCAGAGCGACATTGGCGGCATGGTGCCCGGATCGATGCCGATCCACGCCACCTCGATCTTTCAGGAAGGCGTGCGCATCCCGCCCGTCAAGATCTGGAAGAAGGGCGTCTATAACGAGGATCTCATCAAGCTGGTCATGCATCAGAGCCGCACGGCCGACTGGTGCAAGGCGGACCTTAACGCGCTGATCGCAAGCTGCCGCGTGGCCGCCGCCCGCGTGGTGGAAATGGCCGCCCGCTTTGGCGACGACATGTTCACCTCGGCGACGGACCTGCTGCTGGATCGCAATTATCGCGCGATGAAGCATCTGATCGAAACCTCGATCGGCGAGGAAAAGGTCAGCTTCGAAGACTATATCTGCGACGATGGCATGGGCTATGGCCCGTATAAGATCAAGTGCACGATGTGGCGCGAAGATGGCCGCGTGGTCCTCGACTTCGACGGCACCGATCCGCAGTCCAAGGCCTCGATCAACATGTTCCTGAACGAGAACATGATGCGCATGTTCTTCGGCATCTATATGATCATGATCTTTGATCCGCAGATCCTGTTCAACGACGGCTATTACGACCTCATCGATGTGCGCATCCCCGAAGGTTCGCTGCTCAAGCCCAAGTTCCCTGCCGCATTGTCGGGGCGCACCCACGTTCTGGGCCGGTTGTTCGACATTCTGGGCGGCCTGCTGGGCCAGAAAACGCCTGAATTCCTCAACGCCGCCGGTTTCTCGTCCAGCCCACACCTGTTCTATGCCGGCACGGACAAGGCAGGCAAGTGGTTCCAGCTGTTCCAGATCGGCTTTGGCGGCATTCCGGGCCGCCCGATGGGCGACGGGCCGGACGGGCATTCGCTCTTCCCCGGCTTTACCAATGTGCCCAACGAGTTCCTCGAACGCTACTTCCCGCTCATCATTGAGCGCTATGAAACAGTGGCCGATTCGGGCGGCGCGGGCCTGCATCGTGGCGGCAATGGCATCGACATGGTCTATCGCTTCCTTGAGGACGGTGTGATCGCCATCCATGACGACCGCTGGTTCGTGCCGCCATGGGGCGTGAACGGCGGCGAACCGGGCGCGCGCGCGCGCAAGGTTCTGGTCAAGAAGGACGGCACCGAGATCGTCGTCGGCAACAAGCTGGAGGATTATCCGGTCGAGGCGGGCGACCGCCTGCACTTCATCACCTGGGGCGGCGGCGGCTGGGGCGACCCGCTCGACCGCGATCCCGCGCTGCTGGCCAAGGAATTGACGCAGGGGCTGGTCACCGAAAAGGGGGCGCTGCGCTATGGCGTGGTGCTGGTCGATGGGGTGGTGGATGCCGCCGCCACGGACGCCTTGCGCGCCAAAATGCGTGCCGAGCGCGGGCCCATCGAGACCTTCAACTTTGGCCCGGACCTCGCAACGCTGCGGGCCAATTGCCTTGCTGAAACCGGCCTGCCCGCGCCGCAGGCGCCCAAGTGGGCCACCATCGCCTAACCTATCCGGCCCCGAAGGCACATGCTTTCGGGGCCGCACAAAAATCGCAGGAAGAACATAATGGCCAATCCCATCCTTCGCCAAAAGCTGGAAAGCGGCAAATTTTTCGTCGTGCCCGGCATTCAGGATATGATCACTGCCGCCATCGCCAACAAGGTCGGCTTCGACATCGTCTATGGCACCGGCTACTGGCTGACCGCCAGCGCATGGGGCCTGCCGGACGCTGGCATCGCCACCTATACCGAAATGCTCAACCGCATGACCACGCTGGTGCGTACCAGCAATTCTGCCGTGATCGCCGATGGCGACACCGGCTATGGCGGGCTGCTCAACGTCCATCACACGGTCAAGGGCTATGAGGCCGCAGGCGTCACCTGCATCCAGCTGGAAGATCAGGAATTCCCCAAAAAGTGCGGCCACACGCCCTTCCGCCGCTGCATCCCGGTCGAAGACATGGTCGACAAGATCAAGGTCGCCGTTGCCGCACGTGAGAGCGAGGATTTCCTGATCATCGCCCGCAGTGACGCGCGCCAGAGCGAAGGCTTCGACGCCCTGATGCGCCGCATGGAAGCCTATGACAAGGCCGGCGCCCATGTCATCTTCCCCGAAGCGCTGGAAAGCGAAGAGGAAATGGCCAAGGCCTGCGCCCTGTTTGACAAGCCGGTGATGGCCAATATGGCCAATGGCGGTTCGACCCCCATCCCCAATGCCAGCGTTCTGGAAGAGATCGGTTATGCCTATGCCATCTATCCCTCGCTGACCTCGCTGGTGGCGGCCACGGCCATGGAAAAGTGCCTGCGCGATCTGAAGGATCACGGCATTGGCGAGCCGGAAGGCATTTTCAATTTCAAGGAATTCTGCGGCCTGATCGGCTTTAACGAAGTCTGGGATTTTGAAAAGAAGTGGGCGAAGTAAGACCATGAACACCCGCACCATCACCGCCGCTGTGCTCAACCAGAGCGGCAACAACCCCGCCCCCTATGGCACGGGCAAGCCGCTGGACGTGAAATCGGTCGAACTGGCCGATCCGCTGCCCGGCGAATTGCTGGTGCGGATTGATGCGGCGGGCCTGTGCCATTCGGATCTGTCGGTCATCAACGGGGATCGCCCCCGTCCGATGCCGATGGCGCTGGGGCATGAGGCGGCGGCGACGGTGCTGGCCCTTGGCGATCCTGATGAACGCGGGATCGCGGTGGGCAACCGGGTGGTGCTGGTGTTCCTGCCCTCCTGCGGCCAATGCGTCGCGTGTCAGTCGGGCGAGGGCTACCTTTGCCCCAATGGCGCGGCGGCCAACGGGCGGGGCGAATTGATGCGCGGCGGGCATCGCCTGTCGTGTGATGGCGCGCATGTCCATCATCACCTCGGTGTCTCGGCCTTTGCCAGCCATGCCGTCGTGGACCGCCGCAGCGTTGTTAAGGTGGATGCAGACATTCCACCCGAAACCGCCGCCTTGTTCGGCTGCGCGGTGCTGACCGGCGTTGGCGCGGTGATGAACACCGCCGCCGTACGCCCCGGCGAAAGTGTGTTGATCTATGGCCTTGGCGGGGTTGGCCTTGCCGCGCTGCTGGGCGCTTTGGCCTGCGGTGCGCAGCCGGTCTATGCGGTCGACCCCAGCGCGGAAAAGCGCGCGCTGGCGCTCGAACTGGGTGCGGCGGGCGCCTTTGCGCCGGGCGAGGAAGAACCCGCGCGCGGCGCCGATGTGGTTGTCGAAACCGTGGGCAAGGCCGCCGTGCTGGCCACAGCCTATCAGGCCGCGCGGCGCGGGGGGCGTATCATAACGGTCGGCCTGCCCAATCCGTCCGAGTCGCTTTCCATCAACGCGCTCAGCCTGGTGGCCGATGGCAAGACTTTGATGGGCAGTTATATGGGTTCCTCGATCCCCTCACGCGATATTCCGCGCTATGTCGCCCTGTGGCGCGCGGGGCGCCTGCCGGTAGAAAAGCTGCTCACCTCGATCAGCCCGCTGTCCGAAATCAATGCCTTGATGGACAAATTGGCCAGCGGAGCAGCCATTCGGCAGGTGATCATTCCGGGGGCGTAAATGGATATACGTCAGAATGCGTATCCGCCTGTCGGATAAACTGGCGTCCTTTTCGGAAAAATGACAATCTCCTGACACTCTGGCGACAATAGAGTTTCACGGGAGAAACGGTCATGGAAAAGGGTGTTCCCATTCGGTCGATCACGCGGTCAATCGCCGCGCTGAAAGCCATCAATCGTCACGGCTCGCTTTCGATGATGGAAATCGCGAAGGCGAGCCAGGTGCCCTATCCCACCGCCTGCCGCATCGTGCAGACGCTGTTGTATGAGGGCCTGATCGAGCAGGAACCGGCGCGCAAGCGTTACCGCGCCACCGCGCTGGTGCAGACGCTGGCCACCGGGTTTCAGCATGACGATGAATTGGTGCGCATCGCGCGGCCCCATATTGTCGCGCTGACGCGGCGGGTGGGCTGGCCGGTGTCGGTGGCGATCCGGGTGGGGCGCGACATGATGCTGCGCGATTCCACCCATGCCAACTCCTCGCTGACCTTCGAACATTACTATCCCGGCTTCACCCTGCCCATTCTGGACAGCGCCTCGGGCAAAGTGTCGATGGCCTTTGCCGATGATGAGGACCGCGAGATGATCCTGCGCTTCATGCGCGTGTCGCAGGATATCGACCTCAACTATCTGGCTACGGCAGAGGTCGGCCTCGATGTCGAACGCATCCGCGCGGAAGGCTATGCCGTGCAGGGGCGCAATCACCACAATCTGACACCGGGCAAGACATCGTCCATCGCCGTACCGGTGTTTCGCAACGGCCATTTCGAAGCGGCGATCACGCTGGCTTTCTTCGTGGCCGCGATGAAACTGTCGACCGCGCTCGAACGCTATCTGGACGATCTGAAAGCCACCGCTGCGGCCATCAGCCACGATCTGTCAAATGGCGCCCCGGTGGGCAGCGCATAAAAAAGGGGCGGGAATAACCCCGCCCCTTTCCGATTACAGCCGCGCCGTAACGGCCTTGGTTTCGAGATAGGCTTCAAGCCCTTCCCGGCCAAATTCGCGGCCCCATCCCGATTGGCCAAAGCCGCCAAAGGGAATGTTCGTGCCCACCGCGCCATGGCAATTGATCGAGACGTGGCCCGAGCGGATGCGCTTGACCATGCGATGCGCGGTGGACAGATCGCGCGTCCAAACGCTGCCCGACAGGCCGAAGGGCGTGTCATTGGCAAGCTCCGCAATCGCGTCCAGATCAGTGGTGGCAAATTTCTGGACCGCCATCACCGGGCCAAAGATTTCATCGCGCACGATCGACATATCCGGGCGGCAATCGGCAAAGATCGTGGGCGGGATGAAATTGCCGGGACGATCCAGCTTTTCCCCGCCGCAGACCAGGGTAGCGCCCGCCTGTTTGCCCGCCTCGATGTAGCCCATCACCTTGGCGCTGTGGACGTCCGATATCATCGGTCCCTGCATCGTGGCCGGGTCCAATCCATGGCCCAGCTTCATGCCCGCGCTGAACGCCGCCACGCCCTCGACCAGTTCGTCATGGATCGCCTCATGCGCAAAGATACGCGTGCCCGCCATGCAGTTCTGGCCCTGAAGGAAGAAGGTGGCCAGCGCCACGCCCGGCACGGCCAGCGCCAGATCCGCGTCCGGCATCACCACCACCGGCGACTTGCCGCCCAGTTCAAGACTTACCTTTTTGAGGTTGCCGAGAGCCGCTTGCACAATCTTCTTGCCGGTCACGGTCGATCCGGTGAAGCTGATCTTGTCCACGCCCGGATGGGCCGCCAGCGCCGCGCCGCAATCCGCGCCAAAGCCGTTGACGATGTTGACAACCCCCGCCGGGAAACCGGCATCCAGGATCATCTGCCCCAGCGCCAGCACCGAGAGCGGGGTTTCCTCGCTCGGCTTCATCACCACGGTGCAGCCCGCCGCCAGCGCAGGCGCCAGCTTCAGGATCGCGGTGGAAAGCGGCACGTTCCACGGCACGATCAGCCCCGCCACGCCCACCGGCTCGCGTAGGGTATAGGTCAACGCCTCGGTCTCGGCGGCGATGTGGCGCGGCGGGGCGGTGGTGGTGCCCTCGATCCGCATCACGGCACCTGCGTAATAATCGACCATTTCCACGCAATTGGCCGTGGTCAGCCCCGCAATAAAACCGGGCATGCCATTGTCGACAATGTCCAGCTCAGTCAAAAGCTGCGCATTGGCCTCCATGATCCGGGCAAGGCGGAACAGGATCGCGGTGCGGTCCGAAACCGTCATCCGTCCCCATGCGCCATGAAAGGCGCGGCGGGCGGCGGCGACGGCGGCGTCAACCTCGGCCGCGCCGCCGGTGGCGAAACGGGCCAGTTCAAGACCCGTCGCCGGGTCGCGCGTGACATGCTCGCCGCTGCCGTCGACCCATGCGCCGTCGATCAGCAACCGATGCTGCCCGCCCAAAAAGGCGGCGGTTTGCGGCGCGATGGCGTGGCCATCAAAGGGCAGCACGTTCATACTTCAACTTCCCGCGGATCATACAGAAACAGGCCGAGCGATTCCTCGTCCTTCATACCTTCAAGGCCGAAGAAATCGGTGTTCTGGCCCTGCATGCGATCGGCATTGGCGTTCGATTCCTGCTGGATGAACGTGGCGCGTTCGTGGCGCGCTTTCTCATAGCGAGCAAGGCCCTCGGCGGCGGAATCCGAGGCAGCCAGCGCGCGGGCCAGCGCCACCGCATCCTCGATCCCGCAGGCCGCCCCATGGCCAAGGAAAGGCGTCATCGCATGGGCCGCATCACCGATCAGCGTGACATTGCCGTCCAGAACCCAGGTCGGCATCGGCTGTCGGGCGTTGATCGCCCATTTGAACAGGGGTTGTGCAATCGCCGCTTTGAGCAGACGCTGCGCATCCTCACACCAATGGCCATAGATCGCCTGAAGTTCTTCGGGATCGGCGGGCGTGGTCCAGCCTTCCTGATTCCAGCCTTCCTGCCGGGCGAAGAACACGAAGTTCATCACCTTCGAGCCGCGCACATTATAGCGGTTCATCATCGCGCCGGGGCCGATGATGATGCCGGGGAAATCGGAAAGATCCTGAATTTCCGGCGTCACCGGCACCAGGCAGCGCCATGCGACATGGCCCGTGAAATGCGGGGCATCATCGCCAAAGCGCTGGCGGATAACGCTCTTTACGCCATCCGCGCCGACCAGAACATCCGCGCTGAATTGCCGCCCGTCGGCGAGCGTCACGGTGGTTCCCTCGCTCGAAACGACCTGCGCCCCGGCGATCATTTCCACCCCGGCGCGCTGCGCCGCGCTTGTCATCACCCCGTGCAGATCAGCCCGGTGAACGGTGATGTAGGGCGCGCCATATTTCTCACGCTGGGTCGAGCGGTCAAATGCCACCAGCGTGCGCCCATCCTGCCAGTGCTGGATGCGCTGGCGGGTGGGTTCGACGGCAACCGCTGCCGCTTCCTCGCAGATGCCGATGAAATCCAGCCCCTTCATCGCGTTGGGCGTCAGGGTCAGACCCGCGCCGATTTCGCCGAACTGGGGCGCGGATTCGAGCAGCGTCACCTTGAAACCCTGCTGGGCCAGCGCGGCCGAGGCGGTCATGCCCGCCACGCCGCCGCCAACGATCAGGATGGTCTGCGGCTTGCTCACTTTGCACCGCCTTCAAGCTGGCCGGGGATGTGGCTCTCATGATTGGCCAGATACCATTCGGCGATCTCTTCGCGCGTGGCCCACCACACGCCGGGCAGGCTCTTGGCATGTTCGATAAATTCGCGCAGCGCCCGGACGCGATGCGCGCGACCCGACACATGCGGATGCAGGCCGACATTCATGATCCGGCCGGTCTTGGCGCCCTCGGCATAGAGCACGTCGAGTTCCTCGATCAGCGCGTCGCGAAACTGGTCTGTGGTGAAATTCTTGCGCGTGATGAAGGTAAAATCGTTGATTTCATTCGAATAAGGTACCGAGACGATCGGACCATTCGGGGTCTTCAGCAAATAGGGCTGATCGTCATTCATGATGTCGCAGTAGAATTTGCAGCCATATTCGGCCAGAATGTCGGCCGTCTGCATCGTGCCGCGCAGGGACGAGGAGAGCCAGCCCTTCGACTTGCGGCCGGTATATTTCTCGAACTGGTCGAGGCTGCGCAGGATGATGTCGCGCTCCTTTTCCGGCTGATGCGCGAAACTGGTCAGCAGTTCGCCCTGCTCCCAATTATGCGTCAGCAATTCCCAGCCGCGTTCGAGGCAGGCATCGGTCATCGCCTTGCGCCGCTCAAACGTCACGGCATTGGTGGTGCAGCTCGCCTTGACGCCCAGTTCGTCGAACAGGTCATAAAGCCGCCAGATGCCCACCCGCTGGCCATATTCGCGCCAGGTGAAATTGGGGAAATCGGGCGTGTTGGCCGGCAGCGAATCCGGCAGGATCGCCGGCCCGCCCGCATAATAGGGCTTGTCGCTGTCCTTGGTCAGATCCCACGTCTCAAGGTTGAAGGTCAGGATAAGCGCGACCCGTGCGCCATTGGGCCACTTCAAAGGCTGGCGGGCGGGAAGGGGAATGTAATCATATTCCATGAGACGTTACTCGCTTGGCAAAATATGGTGCGACACAAACATTATTGAGCCTCCACGCCCATCGGCAAGGATTGACTCTCCGCAATGCGAACAAATGCGCATCAGGCCGACAGCACCTCGAGCGCGACGCGTTCGGAGGATTCCAGCGCGCCTTCCAATCCGCGCGCGCCGGTGGCGGTATGCTCGCCGCAGAAATGCAGGCGGCCGGCCGGCTTGGACAATTCGCTCATCACGCCCGCCACCTGTCCGGGGCTGAAATAGGCCCAGTCGCCCTGATTGAAGCGTTCACCCACCCAGCTGAAATAGGCCGCGCCGCGCAATTTGCCTTTGGTCGATGGGCGGATCGCCTCGATCCCCGCGATGATCGTGGCCATCGCAGCCTCTTTACCCATCGCGTCCCAATAATGGGCCATGGCGCCGCGCGCCTGCACGGTAAAGCCGGTGATTTCCTCAGGCGTTGCGCCGAAACGCTGGGGCGTCACCACGCCGGTCACGCCATCGGTCCACATGCCGGGCGCAGCCTTGTCCTCTTCCCAGAACGGCGCGGTGGCCGTCAGGAAAGCGATGGAGAGCGGCTGATAGGGCATGGTGGCTACGGCCCGCGCCTGAACACCCGAAAGGCCCGGCATCACATGCACATGGCGCAGCGTGGAAAAAGGCAGCGAGGAGATGACCCGCCCCGCCTGATGCACCGAACCATCGGCACAGGTGACCGTGGCATTGGTCGGCGAGGTCTCGATCGCCACCACTTCCTTGCCAAACAACAGGTCGCCCTTGAGCATCTTGGCCATGGCGATGGGCAGATTGAGATTGCCCCCCTTGACCGCCAGCGACTTGATCCCCGTCGCGATCTGCGCCTTCACAAAGCCGTCGTTATATTCCAGCATCAGCGCCGAAACGTCATAGGCATTGCTGCCGTAATAGGGCGAAACATCATTGGCCAGATGGATCGCCTGATCCGACAGGCCCTGCGCTTTGAGCCATTCATAGAGCGAGATGTCGAGCGGGGCGTTGGCCGCGTCGGCCCATTGGGTCCAGTCTTTGAGCCGCGTGTTCCTGGCGATCAGCACATTGACCAGCTCGGCGGGCATAAAGGTCTTCATCGCATCGGGAAAAGGATTGCCCGGATGGCGCGCCCATTCCTCGCGGCTCAGCAGCTTGCCGTTGATATAGAGCCCCGGCGCCCCGCCGATGCGATAGCGCGCGCCCACTTCTTCCAGCGCCACGCCCGCGCGCGCCGCCGCATCAATGCCGCGTCCATAGCCTTCGGCCATCGAGTTGAAGCCCATTTCGGGATAGCCGGGCTGGTCCATCAGCGTCATGATCCGCCCGCCCACGCGGCTGCGGCCCTCCAGCACGGTGACTTTCAGCCCCTGCTGTTCAAGCAGCCATGCCGTGTTCAGCCCCGAAATCCCCGCGCCCAGCACGATCACATCGGTGCCGCGCGGGGCTGCAGGCTTGGCCGCCTTGGCCGCCGCGCGCGCTATCGCGGGCGTGGCCGCCATCAGGCCCGCAATGCCAAGGCCAAGGGTAAATCCGCGCCGGTCAACGCCCATCTTCAAACTCCACGAAATGCCTGCCCGCAATGCACACTCTGGCCACCGCCCTGTCGATCCACCCCCGGCCCGTCACCACCTGTCGGATAGCGCACTTTCCGTTTCGGAAATCCTCGCAGATTGCCATCATCATGCCTCACGCAAAGGGGGCCTGTGCCGTCGGGGACCTGCCGCCTTGTGGCAAAGCCTGCGCGCGCTGATAAGGCGCAGGACTGTTATAAATGGTGGAGAAAGCGATGAAGTGCCTGCGCCCGGTTCTGTTGGTCGGCTCGATGCTGGCGGCCTGCGTGATGTCGCCCCTGGCCCATGGGCAGAGCGCGCCCGCTGCGGCCGCCGCCCACCCCTATCTCTCGGTCGAACAATTGCGCGCCAAATACCGCGATGCGGCCAGTCGCTTCATGACGATCAAGGGCGTTGAGGTCCATTACAAGGATGAAGGCCCGCGCGGGGCGCCGGTGCTCTATATGGTCCATGGCTCGGTTTCGACACTGCGCACATGGGATGTGATTACCGCGCGGCTGAAATCGCGCTATCGCATCATCCGCTTCGACATTCCCGGCTATGGCCTGTCGGGCCGGATCTCCGATGAAGTCGCGCAGAATGTCCAGCCGGTCGAGATCGCCGAAGGGCTGCTCGATGCGCTCAAGGTCAAAAAGGTAACGTTTGTCGGCGTGTCGAGCGGCGGCACGATGGGCATGTATCTGGCCGCCAAGCGCCCCGAACTGGTCGAACGGCTGATCCTGTCGAACACGCCCAGCGATCCGGTCGATACCAGCCATCTGGTCATGCCCAAGAGCTTCGTTGACGGGATCGCCCGCGCCAAGGCCAATCAGGGCTTTAACGACCGCCCCTATTGGGACGATTATCTGGGCTATTTCGCAGGCGATCCCAAGCGGATCAGCAAGAAAACCCGCGATGAGTATTACGATTTCAATCGCCGCACGCCAGAGAAGTACCCCATCGCGCTGGTCGCCCGCATTGGCGATGGCAAACAGGCGACGGTGGAAATGGCCAAGGTCAAGGCGCCGACCATGCTGCTGTGGGGCGCTGCCGATCCGCTGCTGCCCGAAATCGCGGCCAACCATATCGCGCGATATCTGTCCAACGCCACGATCAGCCGCGTGCTGATGCCCGATGTCGGCCATTATCCCCCGCTGGAGGTGGGCGACCGCTTTGCCCAACTGATCGCCGCCTATGTCGAGGCCGGCACCCCCAAACTTTGAGAATGATCCGACAATGACCGCCTGCACGCTTTATGAAAAGCTGTGGAACGCCCATGCCGTGGCCGAATTGCCCGGCGGCGAGACACTGCTCTATATCGACCGCCAGATCCTGCATGAGGTCTCCAGCCCGCAGGCCTTTGTCGCCATGCGCGAGGCGGGGCGCCGGTTGCGTCGTCCGCAAACGCATATTGCCGTGGTCGACCATGCCGTGCCCACGCGATCCCCGCGCGCCGATGGTATCCGCCACGGCACGATCGAGGACGCGCAGGCCGCCTCGCAGATTGCCGAGCTGGAAACCAATGTCCGCGATTTTGCCGTGCCCTATGCCGAACTGGACGGGGCCGAACAGGGCATTGTCCACGTGATCGGCCCGGAAAGCGGCTTTACCCTGCCCGGCACCACCATCGTGTGCGGCGACAGCCATACCACCACGCATGGCGCCTTTGGCGCGCTGGCCTTTGGCATTGGCGCGTCCGAGCAAGGCACGGTGATGGCCGCGCAATGCCTGCGCCAGAAGCGGGCCAAGACCATGCGGATCGACCTGTCCGGCACGCGCCACCCGCTGGTCTTTGCCAAGGACATTGCCCTTGCCATCATCGCGCAGATCGGCGCGGATGGCGCGGCGGGCCATGCGGTGGAATTCACCGGCCCGGCCCTGCGCTCGATGAGCATGGCCGAGCGCATGACCTTATGCAACATGATGATCGAGGCAGGCAGCCGGGTGGGCCTTGTCGCGCCCGATGATGTGACCTTTGCCTTCCTCAAGGGCCGCCGTCTGGCGCCCAAGGGGGCGCTGTGGGATCAGGCCGTGGCCGCATGGCGCGATCTGGCCAGCGATCCCGATGCCGCCTATGACCGCGTGATCGAGTTCGATGTGGGCGCGCTGGTGCCGCAGGTGAGCTGGGGCACAACGCCCGATCAGACGCTGCCCATCGATGCCGCCCTGCCCGATCCCGCCGCGCTGGACGAAGGACCGGCGAGGCGTCAGGCGGAAAAGGCGCTGGCCTATATGGGGCTGGCTCCGGGCCAGAGCATCACCGACATTGCCATCACCCATGCCTTCATCGGTTCGTGCACCAATGGCCGGATCGAGGACATTCGCGCCGCCGCCGCCATTGCACAGGGCCGCAAGGTGGCCCCCGGCATCAAGGCCATCGTCGTGCCGGGCTCTGCCGCCACCCGCGCCGCCGCCGAGGCCGAAGGGCTTGACCGCATCCTGATCGAGGCGGGCTTTGAATGGCGCCTTGCGGGCTGCTCAATGTGCGTGGCGATGAATGATGACCGTCTGAAACCCGGCGAGCGCTGCGCCAGCACCAGCAACCGCAATTTCGAGGGCCGCCAGGGTCCGGGCGGTCGCACCCATCTGATGAGTCCGGCCATGGCCGCCGCCGCCGCCATCGCGGGCCATATTGCCGATGTGCGGGAGTATGTCGCATGAGCCAGCCTTTCACCGCCCTGTCGGGCCATGCCGCCCCGATGCCGGAAGAGAATATCGACACCGACATCATCTTCCCCGCGCGCTTTCTGCTGATCACTGCCAAGGCGGGGCTGGGCCGCTATGCGTTCCATGACCGCCGGTTTGATGCCAATGGTGCGCAAATCGCGGATTACGTGCTCAATCAGGCCGCGTTCAACGCCGCCCCCTTTATCGTCGCGGGAGCCAATTTCGGCTCCGGTTCCAGCCGCGAACAGGCGGTCTGGGCGATTGCGGGGCTTGGCGTGCGCTGCATCATCGCGGCGGGCTTTGGCGAGATTTTCCATTCCAATTGCCAGCGCAACGGCATCCTGCCCATCACCTTGCCCGCCGAAACGGTGACCGAACTGATGGTCGCGGCCCAGACCGAGCAGACCTTTGCCGTCGATCTGGAAACCCAGAGCCTGACCGTGGGCAATCGCGCCTTTGCCTTTGACATCGCGCCCGAGCGCAAGCTGGCCCTGCTCAACGGCTGGGATGAAACCGCCGTGTTGCTGCACCAATATTCCGGCGCGATTGCCGAATTTGAAACACGCCAGAAGGCCAGCGTGCCATGGCTCTATGCCGAGGATGATGCATCATGAGCGACGACCTGCTCGAAAATTACAAGCGCGCCTATAACACCCGCGTAGGTTTCGGGAAAAAGCCCGCGCTGGTGATGATCGACTTTTGCCGCGCCTATTTCGAACCGGACTGCGATCTTTATTGCGGCCAGCCCGTCTTTGACGCCATCGAAAGCGCGCTGCGCGTGCGCGAAGTGGCGCGCAAGGCCAATGTTCCGGTCATCCTGACCTGTGTGCAATATCATGCCAGCGGCGTGGATGGCGGGCGCTTTTTCGAAAAGGCCGCGCCCTTGCGCTATTTCGTCAAGGGCCATCCGATGGCCGCATGGGGACCGGGACTCGAACCCTTCGAGGACGAGCTGGTCATCCCCAAGCAATATCCCAGCGCCTTTTTCGGCACTTCGCTGGCCAGCACGCTGACGGCGATGGGCGTGGATTCAGTGCTGCTGACCGGGCTTTCCACCAGCGGCTGCGTGCGGGCCTCCTGCGTCGATGCGATGAGTCACGGGTTTAAGACCGCCGTCATTGCCGACGCCTGCGGCGACCGGCATTCCGGCCCGCATGAGGCCAACCTGTTCGACATGAACGCCAAATATGCCGATGTGATCGACGAGGCCGAAGCCCTCGCCTATCTCAGCGGTCTTTGACCCCCGATTGAAAAGCCTCCAGCCGCGCGCCCCATGGGGTGATCGCGGCGGCGGCCAATCCGGCGGGGTGAGGCGCCCATTGCGCCATCACAGGCCCGATGATCCGGCACCCGCCCTGCGCCGCGCGCTCGATGAACTCCTCAAGATCGGTGACGGGAAAGCGCAGCGAAGCCCATCCCCGCAGGGGCGGTTCGCGGTCGGAAAAATCATGGCCGCGCACGCCATATCCGATGATCTCAACCGAACCCTCCATCCGCCCTTCGGGGTGATAGATGCCGATCTGCATCGGGATCTGCGCGGCGATCCCCTCGGGCAATCCCATGCAGTTGGCCCCGCTTTCCTGCGCCGCCACGCCTTGTGTTTCCTGTACCGGCAACCAGCCGAAGCAATCGCGATAGAGATGCCGCGCCGCCTCGAAATCGGGCACGACCTGCGTTGAATTGAACACGAAACTGGCTGGCCCCGAAACGCCGTCATAGCCCTGCAGGGGCGGGCGTACCCGCTCCATCAGCGCGATACATATTCCATCGGCATCGCTGCTCACCACCTCGCGTACGGCCAGCGGGCCGAAATCCCAGTCGGTGATCGGCGCATGGGCGACAAAGCCCTGCGCCACCAGCGCGCGCTGCAAAGCCTCGATATCGGGCAGGGCGCGCAGGTTGATGTCAAAAATCCCCCCCGGGTCCCATGCCTGCCCGCCCTCGCGATTCAGGCCCGCAACCGGGCCTTCCACCTCGATCAGCCGAATGCGCCCGCGCGCCACGCCGGGATGGCCGATCAGAACCTCACGCGCGCCGCCCGTCAGGCCCAGCAGCGCCAGCGCCCCGCCATCGACCGGCCCCTGCGCCAGAGGCACAAACCCCGTGGCCGCGCAGAGCCGGGCCGCGCTTGCCCCGGCATCGGCCACGATGGCCACCACTTCCTCGAAACCATTGTCCAATGCGATCATGGACCAAGGCTGCGCCTCCTGCTCCCCGCTCTGCAACGACCGATCGCCACAATTCCGCCCATCGGATAGACCGCGCAAAGCGCGCCCATGCGCCCGCGCCTTCCATAGCCTGCCCGCCATGAGCCAATCACGACTGGGCGGCAGAACCGCCCTTATCACCGGCGCGGGTCTGGGCATCGGCCGCGCCGCCGCGCTGCGCCTTGCCGAAGAGGGCGCGGCGGTCATCCTTGCCGACCGCGACGAGGAGCGGTTGCGCGAAACCGCTGCCCTGCTGGGCGGTTCGCCGCATCTGCTCATACCCTGTGATGTCACCAGCGAAGCGCAGGTGGCCGATCTGTTCAGGGCGGCGCTCGAATGGCGCCCGCTCGACATTCTGATCAACAATGTCGGCGGCGGGCGTTCGGGGCGGATCGCTGATCTCTCGCTCGACGATTGGGAACAGACGATGGCGCTGTCCCTGCGCTCGATGTTCCTGTGCACCCGCGCCGCCGTACCGGGCATGGCGGCGCGCGGTTATGGGCGGATCGTGTGTCTGTCCTCGGGCGCGCGAAACGGAACGGTGTGGAACGCCTTCTACGCCGGCGCCGCCCCCTATTCGACCGCCAAGGCCGGGGTGATCGGCTTTGTCCGCGCGCTGGCCATCGAACTTGGCGACAGCGGGATTACAATCAACGCCGTAGCCCCCGGCCCCATCGATACCGAACTGGCGGGGCCATACCTGCGCGCGATGGACGAACAGGGCCTAGAATATGCCCCCAGCCGTATGGTGCCGCTGCACCGGCTGGGCACGCCGCGCGAGGTGGCCGACGCCATCCTGTTCCTGGCCGGCGACGAGGCCAGCTATATCTCGGGCACCACGCTGGATGTGGCGGGGGGCCGATAATCGCCAAGGGAGCCTGAAAACCATGAATCATCTGTCCCGCCGAAACCTGCTCGCCGCCGCGCCCGCCGCCGGAATGGGGCTGTTGACGCCCGCCGCCTTGGCCGCCCCGGCCATCGTCAAAGGCGCAAGGCCCGATCTGAACGACCCGGCCGCCCGCGCCCGGATGCGCGCCCGCGTGATCGGTTCCTGCGCACGCGAAACGGTATTCATCTTCTATCGCCTGCACATCTATGGCTACAGCGGCGATGGCAATCTGATCCCCTTCTTCACGATGAACCACCTCAACGTGTCGGAATGGACGCCCCTGCCCGGCAACCAGTATGAATCGCGGACCTATGAGGCCGGGGTCTATTGCCGGTTCAACACCGACGAGCCGCTCGACGAATGGGTAAACCCCATCACCGGCGAAAAGCGCAAGGTCTGGCAATTCTACGGCGGCCCTTTCAGTGTCGCCATCGGCCCGGACGGGATCGTCACCAAGGGCGCCGATCTCAACCCGGTGGTGCTGCCGATGGAAGAACTGGGCGACATGGTGATCGTGCCGACATCCTCCTCGGCGGCCTTTCCCAATGCCGCCACGCCCGATGCCTATCCGCATCTCTCGGCGGGCAAGACCATTTTCTGGGAAAGTCACGCCACCTATGGGGCGCGGGCGCAGGACGCCTTCAATGAAAAACTGACCAACGCGCCTGCCTTCTGCACATTCCAGAATATGGCAACATGGCACCCATGGCTGGGCATGGGCGGACGGGCCGAAACCACATCGGGCCGCACATGGGGCCGCGCCTATGGGGCCAAGATCAGCGGCCTTGATGAGATCCCCGCCGCCGCGCGCCGATCATTGGAAAGCCACACGCCCGACATTTTCAAATGGAAGGAATGGACCGGCTTTCGCAACGATATGGGCGATTATCTCAAAACCGTGCCCAAGGGCTGACCGGCGTGGGGGCCTTTGCCAAGGCCCCCATCATCACGGCAAATCGCGCGCCACGCGAAAGCCCAGATGGTTATTGCGCTGTTGCGGCGGATCACCGATGCGCTGGGCCACATGCAAGGTCCAGTCGAGCAGGCTCCACCCGCCGCCGCGCACATTGCGCTTGGTGCAATCACCGCCCGCGATCCATGCCGAACCATCGCCGGGCGCGCCCTTGAAATCGGGGTGATGGCAATCGGCCACCCATTGCGCGGTGTTGCCCGCCATATCATACAGGCCAAACCGGTTGGGCGGATAGGCCCCCACCGGCGTCGTTCGATCATAGAAATTGCCGTAATTGGCGTCATCATGGGTGATGCGCGTGCCGAAATAGAAGGGCGTGACCGTGCCCGCGCGCGCGGCATATTCCCATTCCGCCTCGGACAACAGACGATAGGACTGCCCCGTTTTCCGACGGATCCAGGCGACATAGGCCTGCGCATCGTCGTAATTCACATTGATGACCGGCCGCCGCCCGCGCCCCCAGCCCTCATCCGCCGGGCGATAGGTGCCGCAGCCGCCATCGGCCACGCAGGCATCCCATTGGTCGAACGTGACGGCATAGCGCCCCACGGCAAAGGGCCGCGCGATGGTCACGGGATGCACCGGCCCCTCCATCGCATCGAACATTGGCCAAACGCCCACCGAGCGATTGTCCTTGGGCGTGGTGCCCATCATGAAGCGCCCGGCGGGCACCACGACCATTTCGGGCAGATCGGCCCCATCGGCAAAGGCCGATCCGGGGCGCAGCGAAGGAAAGGCAGGCGCGGGCGCGGCACGGATGATCGGCGTGCCGTCCGGCCCCAGTTCAGGCTTGGCCGGGGCCGCGCCCATCACCGCCGCGCCCATCGCCATCGTGGCCGCGCCGCGCTTCCATCGAGACAGAACATCGCGCATCTCAGGCCTCCCTGCGATTGCTGAAGGCATCGGCCTGCACTTGGGCTGTAATGTCCAGCGCGAGTTCGGGCGGGGGCGGCGGATCGATGGCATCGGCCGCATTACGCCGCGCCTCGGCCAGAATGCGGTCGATCAGCGCAATGGTGCGCGCCGCGTCAAATCCGTTCACGCTGCGATTGGGCAGCCCTCGCGCGGCGGCGATGAATTCCTCCATCTGGATGCGGAAATAATGGCCCAGATCGCGCCCGCCCATCACCCGCGCATCGCGCACCACGCCGGGCGCGGGCTCCACCAGCAATTCGCGGTTGAAGCGCAGGAATTCGCCATCCTCGATTTCGACCGCGCCCTTGCTGAAATGCAAAACCTTGCGGTCGATAATGCTGGGCTGGTTATAGCTGATGTGCACGGTGGCCATGCGCCGCCCCGGATAGGCCAGCAGGATCATCGCCTGATCCTCGCCCTGCCACCCGGTCTGCCGGCGGGCGGCTTCGGCATGGACCCGGATAGGATCGTCCGCCCCCATGCACATCTGCACGAAATCGAGCGAATGGGGCGCAAAGAGCGAGAGAATCAGCCCTTCCTCGGGCTTGCGTGTGGCCCACCACGGCGCCTGCGGACCGTTCCAGCGCACGCAGGAAGTGACCTCCACCGCCATCAGCTTGCCGAAATCCTGCCAGTGATCGAGCAGATAGTGGAATGCCGGGCCCTGACGATAGGTATGCCCGGCGGCCAGCACCACGCCCTTGTCCGCTGCGGCCTGTGCCAGAGCAAGGGCCTCCTTGCCGGTGGGCGCCAATGGCTTTTCCACCAGCACATGCTTACCCGCCGCAATGGCCGCCATCGCCTGTTCGGCATGCAGGTCATTGGGGCTGGCGATCATCACCGCCTCAACCTCGGGCATGGCCAGCACCTGCGCCAGATCATCGGTCGCCACAGCGCCAAAGGGGCGGGCCGCGGCCTGCGCAGCGGCCGGATCGCGGTCCACGGCGGCGACCAGACGGACCCGATCCGCCAGTTGCCCGACCGCGCCCAGATGCGCGCCCGAAATCCGCCCGCATCCCACCAATGCCAAACCCAGCGGGTTCTCCATGTGCCATTCTCCTGTTGCGGCAAGCCATCAGGATGGCGCGCCCGTCCGCAATGCCACGCGCCGATAGCCCAAATCTCCGCCCTGCGGAGAGTCCGCTGTGACACCCTGTTGCACAATCCGCGCGGGATCATGCTGAGACGATAACTGTACGGACACCCCCGATCCGATCATGACCCTGTCGCGCGCCTATACCACCTGTCGCTATGGCCAACTGCATTACCGGCAGGCGGGCGTTGATGGCGCGCATCCGCCGCTGGTGATGCTGCATCAAAACCCGTCCTCGGGCTGGGAATATGAGCCGCTGATCGCCGCCATGGCGCAGGACCGCCGCGTGATCGCCTTTGACACGCCCGGCCATGGCATGAGCGATGCGCCGCCCGCCCCTCCCGGCATGGCCGGTTATGCGGCTGCCTTTGCCGATGGTCTGGCAGCGCTGGGGGTGGATGGGCCGATTAACCTTTACGGCTATCACACCGGCTCGCTGCTGGCGGTGGAATTGGCGCTGGCGCTGCCCGATCAGGTGCGGCGGATGGGGCTGACCGGCATTCCCATGTATCCCGCCGAGATCCGCGCCGCCAAATTGCGCGAGGCCGAGGAATTTCCCGTGCCCGACGAGGATGGCGCGGTCATCCTCGACCTGATCTCGCGCCTGTGGGCCTATGTGGTCAAGGCGCGCAATCCGGCCCAGCCATTGTCGCGCGCGATCCGTCATTTTGCGGACAAGGCTTTCATCCTTGACCGCTTCACATGGGCTTATCGCGGCGTATGGTCCTATGACTATGCCCGCCTTGGCCAGATCACCTGTCCGGTACTTTTACTGCAACCGCATGAAGCCCTGCGTGAGCCTGCGCTGGCGGCGGCGGCCTTGATACCGGACATCACCATCCGCGATCTGCCCCAATTGGATCGCGATATTTTCGACATTGCTCCAGAGGTGCTTGCCCGTGAATTACGTATCTTCCTTGGTTGAATCCGGCCTGCCGATTGCCGACATTTCGCATTCGGTGCTGCATCCCGATTTCATCGCGCGCGAGGTCAAAGCGCGCTATCCGGTGGTGGGCAAGCTCGATGTGTGGCTGCTTTATCGCGGCATGAACGATGTCTATCTGGTTCAGGACGAGCAGACGAAATATGCCCTGCGCGTCTGGCGCAAGACCTATCGCGATGTCGATGATGTCGCCTATGAGCTCGATTTCCTCGCCTTCCTCAAGGATAAGGCCTTCCCCGCCAGCGTCGCCGTGCCCCAGCATGACGGCACGCTGTACTGGAAGGCCGCGACCCCGGAAGGCGCGCGCGCAATTGCCATGTATGACTGGGCGCCGGGCCGCAAATTCGGCGATATGCTGAGCGAGGAAACCTCGTTCCGCATCGGGGCTGCCTTTGCCAATCTGCACCTTCAGGGCTTTGAATGGGCGGGCAAGGACCACAAGTTCACAACCGACACGGCCAAGGATTACAACATCTGCATGCCTGCGCTGATCGACTTTGTGTATGATCGCCCGGACGATCTGCGCGATTATCCGATCATCGCCGCCAATATGGACAAGCGCCTTGATGAACTGGCCGCCGCGGGCGTTCCGCTGGGCGTGTGCCATCGCGATTTCCACCCCTCCAACGTCCATGTCGATGATGCCGGCACGATCACCCTGCTCGATTTCGACGCGGCGGGTGAGGATTTTCTGATGCAGGACGTTCAGAACTTCGTCTGGGGCAATCTGTTCTACGGTTTTTCCGAAAGCTATGGCACGGCCTTTGAGGACGGCTATCAGTCGGTCCGCCCCTTCACCGCCGAGGAAATCGCCAACAAAGAGCTGTTCCTGATGGGCAAGGCGCTGCGTCTGGTGGCGGGCATGGCCCATTCCAGCACGGCGGTCGGGCGCGGCACTTTGCGCTTCCGCAATCTCGACTGGCTGGGCGATTACATCAAGACGCGCGCCCGCGCCTGCGGTCTGCTCTGATGCGGGCCCCGGCCGAAAGCTGGCCCCGCGCGTCCACCGCATGGTGGATGGTCGCGCTGCTGTTCCTTGCCGGGATCTGTTCGGTCATCGACCGGGCGATCCTGAACATGGTGGTCGATCCGGTGCGCCATGATCTGGGCATTGGCGATGGCGCGATCGGATTGCTGCAGGGGCTGGCCTTCGGCCTGTTCTATGCCTTTATGGGCATGCCGATGGGGTTGGCGTCCGACCGCGTGTCGCGCCGCAACCTGTTGACCGGGGGCATCGCGCTATGGTCGCTGGCCACGATCGGCAGCGGGCTGGCGGCGGGTTTCGGGCAATTGTTCGCCGCCCGCCTGCTGGTGGGCCTTGGCGAGGCGGCGCTGGGGCCTTGCGCGATCTCGCTGATTTCCGACCTGTTTGCACCCGACAAACGCGGCCGCCCGATCAGCATCTATATGATGGGCCAGTCCTTGGCCCAAGGGCTGGGCATTGCGTTCACCGGCATCGTGCTGAGCGCGGCGGCCAAGGGCGCCTTTGTCCATTGGCCCGTGCTGGCCGGGCTGGCCCCATGGCGGACGGTTTTCGTCATTTCCGGCTCGCTGGGCCTCGTTGTCGTGCTGGGCATGATGACCACGCGCGAACCGGTGCGGCGGGGCCTCTCGCCTTTGGCCGCGCATCCCGGCATGGGCGAGAGCGCAGCGTGGTTCTGGCGCAACCGGGCGGTGCTGGCGCCGCTCTATCTGGGCTTTGGCGTGTGTTTTATCGCGGCCTATGGCGGGGCGGCGTGGCAGCCCACGATGCTGATGCGCGGCTTTGGCGTTTCGCCGCAATTTGTCGGGGCATGGCTGGGGCCGCTCTCGATGCTGTTTTCGGCCACGGGGCCGCTGGTGGGCGGGTGGCTGCTGGATCGCTCGATGAAGGCGGGTAAGCCTATGCTGCGTTTCCGCCTGCTCTCCTTCATGCCGCTGCTGGCGCTGCCCTCGACGCTGGCGGTGCTGGCGGGTGATGCGCGGACGGCGGCCTTTGTCGTGGCCACGGGCAATGCCATCTATGCGGTCTGCGGCACGCTGATGTTCGCCACCTTGCAGGCCATTGTCCCGGCGCGGATGCGGGGCACCTCGATCGCGCTGACACTGGTGCTCAACACCTTGCTGGGCGCGGCCAGCGGGCCCTTGCTGGTGGCCGGCGTCAATGGCGCGGTGCTGCATGATCCGGCCAAGGTGGGCTGGGCGATTGCGCTGGTGGCGGGGCCTGCGGTGATCGTGGCGGCGGGCCTGTTCAACATGGGCCGCATCGCCATGCAGCGCGCGGCAAAACAGGGCGACGAGACCGCCGCCCTGCTGGGTGTCTGATTACTTTTCGTTCCAAAGGGGCGTAAGCAGCACTGCCGGGTCCTTCAACACTTCCGGGCGGAACTGGCGGGTCGCGGCCTGCCATTCCGCCGGGATGCTCTCCATCGCCGCGCCCTGTTTGCCGATGCCGATGGCCGACATATGGCCCGCAATATCGCCCATCTCCATCCATGGCCGCCAACTGCACACATTGGTGAAGCTCACATCGCTGGGCACATGGGGGGCGCCGGACAATACATCCGAGAGCCTGGCATGGAACGTGTTGCTCTCCGAATAGCGGAAAGGTTTGGCGCCGGGGGCAAAGCGCATCGCGGTGCGCGAACGTTCGGTGATATACAGATCATCGCCCCGCACCTCGAAGGGCAGCACCTCATGCTCGATCTCCAGCCCCGGCACCGGCTTGGCCAGCGCAAAGCCCAGATCAGGGCGGATGAACACCTTGGACGGCGCATAGCCCCCCATCGGCACCTTCACATCGCGCCCCGTATAGGGATTGCGCCATTGGGTCAGCACCGCGCCTGTATCGGGGTCGGTGAACCATGCGATTTCGGCATTGACCGCCTCATAGCCGCCATCGGGGGCCGGACGATAGCGGGCAAAGACCGCCGAGCGCACATTGAACAGCGGCCGCATCTCATCCCCGGTAATGCCGTAATAGCGGGCTGAAACCCAGCTTGCGATCAGCCGGTCGTCCAGACTGCCGCGCATTTTCACGAAAGCCTTGAGCCGATCAGCAGGCGCGGCCAGATCCAGCCCTCGCGCCGCCGCCAGCGCGGGCGCGGCCAGCAACAGACCCCCTGCCCCCAAGGCTCCGCCCAGCACCGCTCGCCGCGACGCGCCCGTCATGACGCCACCACAAGGCGCGAATTGACCGATCCGCCCGCCCCTTCACGCAGAGCCTTTGCGGCCTTGTAACCCTCGCTGTTCATATAGGCGCGCGCCGCTTCGGCATCGGGAAAGCGGATCAGCACCGCCCGGCTCGCATCCTCGCATTCGCCTTCAAACACTTCTTCGATCAGCCCGCGCACCAGATATTCCCCGCCAAAGCCCGCCGCGACCTGCGCCGCCGCGCGGGCATAGGCGAGGAATTGTTCAGGCTCGCCGCTTTTTACCGTGGCCCAGATATAGGCTGTCATATGCCGCTCTCCTTTGACAAAAAAGGCTGGCCCCGCATGCGCAGAGCCAGCCTGAAACCATTTGCCTGCCCGGGGCGGCGGATCGCGCCGCCGCCCCGTCGGGCCATTACATCTTGACCTTGAGCTGCAGACCGAAGGTCCGCAGTTCTGGCAGACCCACCACAGCCGCCGAGTAGAAGCCAAAACGCGCCAGCGTGTTGTCGATGGCATAATTGTCGCCAATCGAGGTGTAGGTGTGGTTATTGAACAGATTGTTCACGAAAGCCTCAACCGAGACATTGCCCTTCGACACCCCGCCGCGCAGGTTGAAGATGTGGCGATCGGGCGTGCGCAGGATGTTGGCCTCATTCGACCACATGCCCGACTTGAAGTTCCAGTCGAACCGGGCAAACCACTTGCCGTCGCTCACCGAAGCCAGATCGCCATGCAGCAGGATGCCCAGATTGGCCGAGTATTTCGAGGTGTTCTTCATCTCCTTGCCGGAGAAATCGAACATACCCGTCAACTGGCTGACCGTGGTGCTGCGATACTGCTTGATGTCCGAGGCATTGATCGCACCGGCGCCGTCCAGCGTGATGAGATCATTGACCTTGAGCGAGAAGTCGCCCTCAACACCATAAAGGTCGACATTGCCGGTGTTGGCAGACACGTTCTGGAAGCTGGTGCCTGTGGCCGAGGTGGGGTCGGCCACGATGATCGAGATCGCGTTGATCTGATCGCGCCACTGGGCATAATAGGCCGCAGCGGTATAGCGCAAACGGCCGTCCAGCAGCTTGCCCTTCACGCCCAGTTCGTAGTTGGTGACCTTTTCCGGCTTGATCGACAGCGCGCCGCCGGCGGCGATCGCGGCATTCTGAATGGCCGAACTGGTGGCCAGAATAGCGGTGTTGAACTGCGCCGGGTTCACGCCCTTGGCCCACGAGGCATAGGCCATGAAGCTGGGCGTGAACTGATAGTTCACAATCGCGCGCGGGGTGAAGTTGTTGTACTTGGCCGATGCGAGCAGGCTACCGCCGGTATAGGTGCCGGCGGGCAGATAACCGGCCTGGATGGTTTGCCCCGAGGGGCGGGCAAAAGCGCCGAGCCAGTCGATCTGATAACGCCCTTCGACGCTGGCCGAAAGCTTGTCGGTAAAGTCATAGGTCGCACCAAAGAACAGACCCGTGGTGCGGCTTTCCGCCTTGCCGCCCGGCAGCAGCACGGCCGGGCTGAGCGCGGCAAAACCGCCGCCGCCGCCCTGAAGCTGTTGCGCCTTGAGGTAGGAAGCTCCCACCACACCGCGCAGTCGGCCGAACTTGTAGTTCAAACGGCCTTCCATCGACCAGTCATTGGTCTTGCGTTCGATCAGGTAGGGATAGTCCCAATAGCCCTTGGGGTTGGCGGCATAGGTGATGCTGCTGGTGTCGAGACCGTCAAGGTCGATCACCGTGGACCAAACTTCGCGGTTGTAACCGGCCAGAACCGTTGCCGTGATATTGGGGTTGATGACCCATTCGGCATTGGCATGGGCATGGTGGCTGATACGGCGCAGGCCATAGCCGTCGACGCCTTCACTGGGATCCACGATGCGGTTGGTCGGGCTGGACAGCCACGAGCGCAGTGCATCATTGTTGGTCACGTTGGCCGATACCGGATAGGCCAGCTTGGGCGTAACGCCGCAAAGATAAGCGTTGGTGACGGCGCTGCCCTGACCGGCGACGCCGCGGCTGTTGCCCTGAAACGAACAGTTCGACTGGCTGGGCGCGATGATGGCGCCGGAGCTCGACTTGATGTCATAGGCATAGAGACGGGCCTGCGCCGGGGCGCCGTCGCGGTCTTCGCTCATCAGGCCGAACAGCTTGAGGGTGAAGTTGGGGGCAGGCTTGAACAGCAGCGTGGCGGTGCCGATCGTGCTCTTCTGGTCGCCCAACGTACCGCCACCGGCGGCGTTATTGGCCCACGAGCCGCTCTTGGCCCAGCGGTCGCCGGTGATGCGGAAGGTCAGGACGTCACCAAAGATCGGACCTTCAATGGAGCCTTGCAGGCGATAGTTGTCACGCGTGCCCACCATGCCCAGCAGGCTGCCGTGCCATTCCGAGGTCGGGTCCTTGGTGCTGATGTTGATCGCGCCGGCGAAGGTGTTGCGTCCGTAATAGGCGCTCTGCGGCCCCTTTACGACTTCGACCTGCTTGGGATCGGAAATCGACATGATCGCCGAGGGCGAGGCAACCGCCACGCCGTCGATGAACATCGAGGTGGTGGTGGCCAGCGTGGTCGAGGGCGTGAAGCCGCGGATCACGATCTGCTGGAACGAGCGGTCGGCGTGGCCCGAGGAATTGTCGTTGATGTTGATCCCCGGGGTGGACTGCGCCAGGCCGGTCATCGAAATGACGCCCTTTTGCGCCAGCGTTTCAGCCGTCAGCGCGGTAACCGTCACGGGAACCTTGAGAATGTCTTCGCTGCGTTTGCGCGCGGTGACGGTGATGGTGCCGGCATCCTCGACGGGCGCGGCGGCGGCCGGTTCAGCGGCCAGCGCGGGCGTGGCAACCCCAAGTGCCACGAAAATCGCAAGAGCGGAGGTCGTTGTCGCCACAGAGGCTTTCAAAAAGCGAGTTTCCATTTTTCCCTCACTGGATAATTGTTATGTCGGCACATTTCAGTTGAATTGGGCCGATCCAGAATTTGTTCTAGTTCCCGCTGCTATCTGTTATTATGAAATTCTATCCGCCTGTTGTTCACGCGGCGCCAATTGGCGCGATCCATCCAGCAGGGAATGCGGCGAATTACGCATCGCGTAAAACACCCCGGCCCCAAAGTAGGCCGCTTTACTTGAACTCCCCTATCTGGCCGATTCCGCTTATCCCTTTCGGCTGAAGAGAGAGTGCCTTGCCCCCGCCCCGCGTGGCGCAGGAAATACGGCCTATTCGCCTGTCGGATGCAGAGGCCCGACCAAACGGTCACAAAAGCGTGCTAGGCAACGCGCGCCCAGCGTGAAATTCGCAGGAATCCGTAGTTGACGGGGCAATTTAGCGGGAAATCCGGCCCAAAAAGGCCTGCACGGACGCCAATGACGCTTGCGGGCATTCCAGCGGCATCATATGGCCGCAATCCTTAACGACGGCCATCGCCTTGTCCTTTGCACCCAGCCTTTCCAGCGTTTGCCGCCCGTCTTTGGCCAGCGGCACTTCGGGATCGCGATCCGACCACAGCACCAGCGTGGGCGTGGTAATGGCCGCCAGATCTGCGGGCGTGCCTGAAAAGGGCGGAGCCTTGCCGAAATGGCGCGGCCAGCCCTGCGCGCGATTGTTCAGTTCGGCCCATTCACGCGCCAGTTCAGGCGAGACGCGGGCCGGATCGGCATAATTCATCCGCAAGATCCCGTCCCACATCGCCGGTATATGATGCCCGCCCAGCAGACCGTCAAAGGCCAGCACCGCCTTGAACCATGGCGTGAAATGCGGGGCCGGTTTCAACGGGCCGGCGGCAATATTGGCCAACACCAGACCGCGCAGCGCTTCGGGATGCTGCGCAGCATAATGGGCCACGCCCTCGCCCGCGCTGCTGGTGCCCACCAGCACGAAAGGCGGCAGATCCATTTGCCGCGCCAGCGCCGTGATCAGCGCCGCCTCGGCATCGCCATTATACAATCCCTGCGGCTGCGGCCCGGAAAGGCCCATGCCGGGGCGGTCGAAACGGATCACGCGATAGCGATCCTTCAAACCCGCCGCCCAGCCATCCCACATATGCACCGAGGCAAAGGAACCATGCACCAGCATGACGACCGGCGCATCGGCGCTATGGGGGCCTTCATCCACCACATGCAGCGCCTGTCCGTCCACCGTGATGAAGCGCGAAGCGGGTGTGGCATAGCGTGCGCGCATTTCGCCCTCATCCGGGCGCAGCCACCCGGCCCACGCCGAGCCCACATAGGCCCCGACCCCCAAGGCCGCCGCGATCAACGCGGCCCCCGCCCAGCGCCAGAACTTCACTTGCCACCCGCCAGATAGGCGCGGGCGCGCAGCACGGCATTGGCGCTGGTATCGGCCCAGAACAGGCCCAGATCATGATAATGCATCGCCCCGCCCGCCAAAGGCTCCAGCCCCAGCGCCTTGTCGGGGCGGACCAGCAACAGACCGGAATCGCAACGCGCCGAAACCGCTCCCGCTTTCAGCGGCTGCATCGGGCCGAAACCGGGGCTGCCCGGCACCGCGCCCTTGGCGGCGGCCGACGGCGCCTCGTTCAGCTTTGCGTCAAAGGTCAATGGATTGACGCAAAGCGTGACCTTGCCCGCATCATCGCCAAATTTCTGCACATAGGTCGATTGCGAATAGCCCGCCATTTTCGCCACATCGGCCACGCCATCAAGATAGGCGTTCCATTGCACCACGCACCCGGTCTGATCGGGCGTGGCGCAGGGGGTTACGCTCTTGAACCGCTTGCCGAAATCGCCCTTCGCCAGATTGATGCCGATGATATAGGCAGCCACCATCCGCTTTTGCAGCGCCGCGCCGTCGATCCGCCGCTCCAGCAAGGTGGCTGAATGGAAGGCCCCCTGCGAATGGCCCGCGATGATAAAGGGCCGGTCGCCGATCTGTTTGAGGAACACATCAAAGGCGCGTTCGACATCGCCATAGGCCAGCGCAAAGGCCGCCTCACGCACCGGGCCGTTGGCGAAACTGTTATAGGTGGCGGCGCGATAGCGCGGGGCATAGACATCGCAACAGGCGGCAAAGACGCCGGCCTGCCGGGCGATGCTGCTTTCATCGGTCCACTGGCTGGCCTTGGCGTCGGCGGGGTTCTGGTTCAGCTCTCCCGTCTCGCTGCGCAGCGTGGTGGGGTGCAGGAAAAAGACCGCAACCTTTGGCGCACGGGCCGGTTTGGCCGCACCCGCAGGCAGAGGCGAGGCCCAGCCCTTGGAGGCAAACACCGACCAATTGGCGCGAATGGCGTAATCGGGCGCGGGCGGGGCCTTGGCGGCCACGACGGCCACCCCATCCTGCGCCTTGACCGGCCCCGACACCGCCCCCGCCACAGCGAGCAACATCCCAACAATCGCTTTACGCATTCCAGACCCCTTACCCACCAAAACGGCCGCCATCATGCCCGGATCATGCAGGGCAAAATGGCGGCCGGTCTTGCGCTCGAAACTCTAGCCGACTGGCGGACAGGATCAGTCCTTCACCGCCGCGCAGGCATACCAGCTGCCCATCAGGGTGCGGCCTTCCGGATGGCCCTCGGTAAAGAAATCCTCGGTGTTCGGGTTGAGGAAATAGCTGCCCTTGCGATAGCCGACGGCCACCTTGTCCGCCGCGAAACCGGCATCGGTAGCCACCTTCATCCAATCCGTGCGGGCCAGCGAGGTCATGAAGGGTTCGTTATTGTAATGCGATTCAAAATCGCAGCGCATCTGGTCCCACAGGCTCAGATGTTCGTGGCGCGGGGGCACATCGACATGGCACATGATCCCGCCCGAACGCAGCAGACGGTGGCTTTCCTTAAAGATCTGGCGCATCCCCTTGGCCGAAGTTTCATGCAGCGTGGCCGAAGAGCAGACCAGATCGAAGCTGCCGTCCTCGAAATCAGTGTGTTCGGCGTCCTGCTGGCTGAAGTGGATGGCAACGCCCATGCTTTCAGCGCGCGCATGACCATAGCGCAGCATCGGCGCGCCCACGTCCAGCGCATAGACCTCGGCATCGGGAAAAGCCTGCGCGATGGCGACGGTCGAATGGCCCACCGCGCAGCCCAGATCGAGGATCCGCTTGGGCTTGAAATCGGGGAAGAAACCCTGAACGTGGCTGGCCAGCGTATGGCCGCGCCCGTCATTCTTCCACCCGCCGTTCAGATTGCGCAGATAGGTCGAGGCGAAACGGTCATACAGAGCGCCCGCACGGAAATCGGCATCCGACGTATCGGTGATATAGCCGCCCGCCATGCGGTGATGGTCGATCGAGCTGATATAGCGCGGCATGACCAGATCCGGATTCAGCCGCAACGAACCCTTGGGCGCGGCGCTCTGCTCGGCCACCTTGCCCGCCAGTTCATCATATTGCCGGTCAATCGCGCCATCCAGCGCCTGCCAGATGCGGTCCTGATAGAACAGCGAGAGCGTCAGCCAATATTGGTGCAGCGGATGGTTTTCCAGCGCATTGCGCACTTCGGTGCTGCGGGTGGGGGCCTTGCCCGTTTTCGCGGTCACTTCCGGCACGATCACCTCGTCCAGCAGGCGCCGGTCGAGCGGGTCCATCTTCTGGTTGGTCCACATGCGCATGGCGAGGAAATGGTCCTCCAGCGCCTGTTCGTCATGCGTGGCCTGGGGCATCACGGCATGGCCGTAATGGGTGGAATTGGGGCGAGCGGATTCAGCAAGAGTGGCCATGGGGGGAACCTCCTCAGTTAGCGTCAGCGGCGACACGCGCCAGTTCGTTTTCATAGGCGTTCTGATCGGCCAGCGCCTCGGGCAGCAGCCGGTCACGGGCCACGCCCAGCACGCGCTCATAGGCCTTCTGCTTATAGGCGCCGCGACAGGCGCGCGCCTCGGCATCGGGGTGATAGGCGTCAATATCCTCCGGCCCATGCAGCCCTGCGGCTTTGAGCAGCCGCTCATTGGCGTCCAGCCGGTCCTTCAACACCATCACTTCGCCCAGCAGCGCCAGCACCATGCCCGCCAGCGCATCCTGAGTCGCGCTTTCCAGCACCACGGGCTGGCTGCCTTTGGAACGGGCCGTCCGGTTCAGATTTTTGCGTTCAACCAAGATCTTGCTCCAAACTGAATCGAAACAGGCGCCCGGTGCGGGCGCGAATGTCTTTCTTGTCGAGGTCGGGCCCATGGGCCTCCTCGGTCACCTCATCCTTGGCTTTGAGATCATACCCCGTCTGGCTGGAAAGCAAGACGACGATCTGCGTATCGGGCAGCAAGGCGAAGGGAAATTCGTGCCATGTGCCGCGATGCATGGCAAAGCCGGCACTGCCATCGAAATGGAAGGCACGGACGGCGGCAAGGTCGGGCAGGTCGCCTTCGCAGGGCGGTGCCATCACCGCCACGAAAGGCTTGCCGCCCAGCGGGATAAAAGCCTGGGTATGCTGGGCATGACGCTCCATATAACGCACTTCACCGGGGCGCGGGTCCATGCTGGCCAGTGTGATCTCGACCGGATGGTCGCATTCAAACGGAGCGGGATAGCTCATCCGCACCGCGCCTTTATAGAAATCGACCGCCACGCTCTTGGCCCCGCTGGCCGCGCCGATGATCGCGCCAAACGGGGCCAGCGCCTCGGCCGTGGCCGGTTGCGGGATCAGGGTGATGATCTCGCTCATTGCCCGCCCTTCCACATGCGGATCAGGACATCGCTGCGCGCGATGAAATGCTGTTTCAGCGCGCCCGCGATATGCAGCGCCAGCAAGGCACCGCCCAGCCACAGGCCCCAGACATGGATGCGCGCAAAGAAGCCATATTTGAACAGTACCGGCGCATTCCACGCCACGGGCGGCACGATATGCGGGATGAACCCATGCGGGCCAAAGCCATCCGTGCCAAAGAACCACATTTCGGGCGCCGGATAGCCCGCCCCCGCCGCCATCGAGGAAAGCGCCGCCCAACCCGAAAGCGGCAGCACCAGCAGCAGCAGATAGAGCATCCCCTGCACCGCGGCGGCCAACACCACCTCGAAGCGACTGGATGTGGCGGGCGGCGGCGGGCGGTCATGAGACAGGCGCCAGATGATGCGAAACACCACCGCGATCAGCAGCAGCATGCCCAGCGTATGGTGGATCTGGCTGGACAGGATATGGCTGGCCTTGCCTGCGGAATCGCGGGCGGCATAGGTCCAGCTCATGATGAAACCGGCCGGAACCTCGACCAGCACGGCCAGCGCCGTGCCCCAATGCAGGGCGCGGGCGATACGGTTCCAGCCGGTTATGGCAGATACTCCCATGGGCGACTCTTTCTCCCGCCGCGTATGATCTGCGGCTTTGATCGGAGGATGCATGCGATCCCGCCCGGCCCGCTGCCCGTCGCCCGATTTGCCCGCAGGCCGGATAAATCACCCCCATGCCTCGCCCGCCCCCCTTGCTTGCGCCAGCGATAGAGGCTGAATATGCCCCCACAGATGAAAGGCCCGAACCGATGAGCGCAACAATGCAGGATGACACGCTGATGGCGCGGCTGGTTGAGGCTTTAGGCGCGGGGGCGGTGGTGGATGATGCCGACCGCCTCGCCTATGTGGCCAACGATGTTTACCGCACCGGCGGCGCGCCTTTGTGCATCCTGCGCCCGGACAGCGTGGCGGCGCTGCAAACCGCCGTGCGCCTTTGCGCCGAGGCGGGCGTGGCGATTGTGCCGCGCGGGGGCGGGGCCTCCTATACCGACGGCTATCTGTTTCCGGCGGGCGGCCATGTGTTGATCGACACGGGCGCTCTGACCGCGATGGAGATTGACGAGCGCAACGCCATCGTCACCGTCGAAGCGGGCGTGACCTGGGCCGCGCTCAAGGCCGCTTTGGACGCTCGGGGCTTGCGCACGCCCTTCTGGGGGCCGTTTTCGGGCATCGCGGCCACCGTGGGCGGCTCGGTCAGCCAGAACAGCGTCAGCCACGGCACCGCCGCCCATGGCATTTCGGCGCAAAGCGTGCTGGGGCTTGACGTGGTGCTGGCCAATGGCGAATTGCTGACCACCAATGCGGCCGAATCGATGCGCTTTTATGGCCCGGACATCACCGGCCTGTTCACCGGCGATTGCGGCACGTTGGGGGTAAAGGCGCGCATCCGCCTGCCGCTGATCGCCGCCCTGCCCCATGCCGAGGCGCTGTCTTTCGCCTTTGACAGCTTCGAGGCCTATCACACCGCCGTGCGCCGCGCCCAGATCGCCCGGATCGACGACAGCCATTTCATGATCGACCTTGCCCTTTCGCAGGGCCAGATCGGACGACAGCAAAGCGTGGGCGCGCGGATGCAGATCGCGTGGAGCGTGTTCAGCAAGGCCCCCAACAAGATCAAGGGCTTGGCGCAAGTGCTGAAAATGGCGCTGGCGGGCGAAGACCCGATGCGTTCGGGCCAGTATATGTGCCATTTCATCGTCGAGGGCTTTGACGCGGCCGATGCTGCGCACCGGGCGGGTCATCTGCGCCGCATCATAGGCGATGACGGGCGCGAGATCGCCAACACCATCCCCGCCTTTGTCCGCACCATGCCTTTTGCGCCGCTGGGCAATATCCTTGGCCCTAATGGCGAGCGCTGGGTGCCGATCCATGGCGTGCTGAACCACGAACAGACCGTGCCGTTTCACCGCGCGTTCAAGGCGATGCTGGCCGCGCGCAAGGCGGATATGGACCGGTTGGGCATCTGGACCGGAACCATGGCCTCGCCGGTCAATTCCAGCGGGTTTCTCTATGAGATCGCGCTCTATTGGCCCGATGCGCGCACGCCCTATCATCTCGAAACACTGGGCAAGGATTGGATCGCGGGGCTGAAGGACTATCCGGCCAACGCTGAGGCCAAGGCCTATGCCAATGAGCTGAAGGAAGCGATTGTCGCGCTGATGCAGGATTATGGCGCGGGGCATTTCCAGATCGGCCGGGCCTATCCCTATCAATCGCGTCTGACGCCGCAGGCCTCGGTGCTGGTGCGTGCATTGAAGGATCAGCTTGACCCCAAGGGCGTGATGAACCCCGGCGCGCTGGGTTTCTGATAAGCCGCAGATGCAAAAAGGGGGCGGGAAGGTTGATCCTTCCCGCCCCCTTTTTTTGTTCACCCCTTACTTGGCCGCAAAGGGATTGCGCGGCGCGGGCGGCTGGGGCGGGGCCCAACCGGCGGGCACGGGCGCGGGCTTCTGCTCGCGAGCGTAGTTTTCAAGGCTGGAGAGCGACGGGCCGTAATCCGTTTCGGGCGCGTGCAGCCACTTTTCATCCATCGCGCGGGCAGCCGCCGCCAGATCCTTGGGCAGACCGGCAATGCCATCGGGGATGGTCGAGAAATGGGTGAAATAATTCATATGGCCCGGCGCCTGCCCCATGAGCATCCAAGGCAGCCAGGGGGTCACCCGGCTCCACGACCCGGTGTGGGGGATGTGGGTCAGATAGGGATTTTCGACATCCTCTTTCTTGACCACATAGATGAACTGTTCCGACACGCGGTTCATGAAGCCCGAGCTTTCGCGCGGCCATTTGTCGGGCTGGAGCGCGTTGGGATACATCATGTCGATCCCGGTGTTCAGGATCATCGTGCCTTCCGGCCCCCACTGCCAATCCTGAAGGAAGGGCTTGGGTTCGCGCTTTGCCGTCTGCAACCCGCCATAGCTGGGCGGTTCGGGCACGAATTCGCTGATGGTGAAGTTGAACGGGTCGTTGGCGATGGGCACCACGCGGACGCGCTCGCCGGTATAGGGATTGTCCCATTCTTTAAGGATTTCGTTGGTGTTGATGTCGCGATAAAACACGATCTCGCGCAACAACCGGCGCCATGAACCATCGGCCTGACGGTTGATCCGGACGAACGAAAAGCCCTCGACATTCATCAACGGGCGCACCGGCTCATTGTCGCGCACGCCAAAGATCTTGCCGCGGATCCAGCCGCATTTTTCCTTGCCCGGCGCCACGTCCGCATCCAGACGGGCATAGGTGTCGCGGGTCCACTTGGGGTCCTTGAAGTCGATCTTGGTCGCGAAATCGATCACCGGCTTGCCCTTGGCGCCTGCCTTTTTCGCTGCCGCCTCGGCCGCCGCCGGAACCAGCGCCGCGCCGGCCGCAGCCCCCGCGATGCCCAGCGCGCCGCGCCGACTTACCTTCATCTCATCCATCTTCATCCGACTCCTGATACGCCCAAGCGGGGGATAATCTTGGGCGCAGTTTTCCGTATTCCTGTCTGCATCACACGGCGGCAGGCTGACGCTGTCCACCAGACGGATAGCGCAGGACGCTCCGCCTTGCCATCCGGCCCGCAACCACCCATTTCTGGTCCCAGATCAAAATCCCCCGGTGCCCATTTTTCCGATGGAGTCGAGATGCTCAACACGTTTCAGCAAGCGAGCCACAAGATGCTCCCCACCGCGACGGCCGATGAAGCCGCGCGGCAGGAATTTGCCAAGAGCCTCAAAGGCTTTGTTCAGAGCACCCTGCTCCCCGGCCTGACGCCGGTTTACAACACGCGCGTCTCGCAGGCCTTTGAAAAAGAGCATGACCGCAAGCCGCAAAACCGCCGCGACATCCGCAACGGCATGGTCAAGGACGCCTATTTCCAGCATTACGCCGCCACCAACCGCATCGCGCAGGAATTGCTGTGGGAATCGGTCAATGTCTCGGTGGACCGCCAACTGCCCGAACTGATCGAGCGCGCCCGCGAACTTTCGGCCGGCACCAAGGCGGAACTGCGCATTCCCGAAGGCTTCGTGCCGCCGCGCTATGTCACGGCCTTCGACATCCACTGCATGCCCGGCGGCTATTGCAGCGAAGTGGCCAAGGATGACGTCTCGGTGGGCGCACTCTATGATCGCGGCGTGTTCCTCTATGCGATGGGCTATACCGGGCCGGACAATGACGACATGGGCCGCAGCGTGTGCAACTATCTGCGCCGCAACGCGCCGGATTTCAAACCGCGCCGCATTCTCGACATGGGCTGCACGGTGGGCCATTCGACCCTACCCTATAAGGAATATTTCCCCGACGCCGAGATCTGGGGCATCGATGTGGGCGTGCCTTGCGTGCGCTATGCCCATGCCCGCGCCGCAGGCATGGGGCTGGAGGTCAATTTCGCCGCAATGAATGCGGAGGAAACCAGTTTCGAGGACGGCTATTTCGATCTCGTCGTCAGCCATATCCTGCTGCACGAAACCAGCGGCAAGGCGATGCCCCGCGTCTTTGCCGAAGCGCATCGTGTGCTGGCGCCGGGAGGGCTGATGATCCATGCCGATCTGCCGCCGTTTGACCTGATGGACCCGTTCACCCAGTTTATCCTCGACAACGAGACCTGGTACAATAACGAGCCCTTCTGGGGCGCGATGCGCGACATGGACCAGATCGCTCTGGCGGAAAAGGTCGGGTTTGACCGCACGGCCGTGAAATTCGACACCGCGCCCATGGCCGTGATGGAATTTGCAGCGCAAGCCGATGGTTACAGCCAGCAGGCCGCCGAGGACGTGGCCGAGCGCGAATTTACCGCAGGCGAATTTGCCCCCGGCGGCGGCTGGGAAGTGCTGATCGCCCGCAAGGCCGACGTGGCCGCTCTGGCCGCCTGAGAGGATTGATGATGACCGACACGATCGCCCCGCCCCACATCGAACGCCCCCACGTCATCCGCGACGCCAAGGGCAAGCGCCCGCAATTCTATGACACCGACGGGCTGGACACCGCCATGTCGATGATCATGGTGCTGGCCAGCGAAATCTCGACTCTGCGCGACCGGCTGGACAGCGCCGAACGCGCGGCAAAAGTGCAGGGGATCGACCTTGCTGCGGGAATCGAGGCGCTGGTGCTGGATCAGGAAGCGCTGGAAGAGCGCGAGGCGCGGCGTCAGGATTTCCTTGGCCGCCTGTTCTATCTTGCCCGCAAGGACGCACAGGAAGCGCGCGATGCGGAAACCGAGGCGGGGTTTGCCAAGGCGATTGAGGAAATTGCCGAGCAGTAAAAGAAAGGATGCGAGGGCCTCAGGCTCTCGCATCCTCATGATGGTTTCGGCTTTGAAATGCGGCGTTGCGGGCCCAAAAGCCCGCGACGCTTATTTTTTCATCAGACGCACCGGCAGATCGGGCGAGACTGCGCGATCCAGCGCAGCCAATGCCTTGCTGTCCCCCCGCCCATAGGCGCCAAGGAACAGGCCCGCGATCCGGTTCGCATCCTTCAGCCCCTGCACCGCAGGCGGCCCCTTTTGCGCATAGTCACAGATCAGCCCGCCAAAATAATGGCTGACGTCCGACAGGACCAGACCATAGCGATTCCCCCCCGGCGCGGCGGCCTCATAGGCGTCGAGATGCACTTTCCAGCCATCGCGATCCGTCGCCGTCATCCCCGGCACCAGATCGAGCGTCCCGGTCTGCACCAGCGCGGGCACCGAGAGCTTGCCATAGCCCTCGCGCGTGATCAGCACAGGGATCGCGGCGGGCGGGGAAAAGGCGATGACCGCCTTGGCCTTGCCGTCGCTCTGCGGACCTGACCAGCCCTGCGGCGCCACGCTTTGCGCCCCGCCCAGCACCAGCGCTGTCAGCCCGCCATAGGAATGACCCACCGCCACATAGGGCCGATGGCCGATATGGGCGGTCAGCGCCGCAAAATCCTCCAGCCGCGCCTTCCAACTGGCCAATCCGGCGAATTTGGCCGTATCGGGATGCTCGCGCGAGTCCACATGCAGCGGGGCCAGCACATGCCAGCCCGCCGCGACCATCGGGCCGATCAGGGCCTCGTAAAAGCGCGGCGATGAAGCCGCGCCATGGCTGAACAGGATCGTGCCGACCGGATGGGCCGGACGCCATTGCGTTACGGACACCTTGCGCCCGCCCGCTGCCTCGATCTCGAACACAGCGGACACCGGCGCGGCCAGCGCGGGCAGCGCAGCCCCCACCCCAAGCGCCGCGCCCGATGCGATCATGGTGCGACGGGAAAGCGGCGCGCCGCTCACTTCCCCGCTCACTTCACCGTCTTGAGATAAGCGATCACCGCCTTGCGATCTTCCGGCTTGGGCAGACCGGGGAACAGCATGATCGTGCCCGGCGCCAGCTTGGCAGGCGCGGCCAGCCACTTGTCCAGATTGCCCTCATCCCAGGTCAGACCGGCCTTGGCCAGCGCGGGCGAATATTTGAAACCGGCCGCTGCGCCCGCCTTGCGCCCAAATACGCCAGACAGGTTCGGCCCCACCTTGGCCGGGGCACCCGGCACCACCGCATGGCACGCCCCGCATTGCAGAAACAACAGCTTGCCCCGCACCGCCGGATCGGCGCCCTGCGCCTGCGCAGCGCCCGCCGTTGCCAGCCCCATGGCCACCGCGGCCAGCCCCATGAAACGCGAAACCTTCATCCCTCTTTCTCCATTGCGCGCGGCGGGCGGCACCCGATGGCACCGCCCGCCCGTATTTTACATCTTATACGTAAACGTCAGCTGCCACGTGCGCGGATCGCTCATGTAACGCGGGCGCACCACCGAGAAACCAAAGCCGGTGGTCCACACGATCAGGTTGGTCAGGTTCTTCACATTGGCGCGCAGCGACCAGTTGTCCTTGCCAAAGCCGAGATAGGCATTGGCGATCGTGGTCGAGGGCACATGGCCGATGTAGAGATTGTCGGGCGTCGAATAGTAATCCGAACGTGCCGTGGTGTTAATGCCCATCGTCACCTCGCCGCCATGAGCGAGCACAGCAGCATCCGCGCCGAACGAGACCTGATATTTGAACACATTGGTCATCGCATTGCCGACATAGGAGGCAACGCCCGCAACCGTGGCGGCCGATGCCTTGTACTTGCCGTCATTATACGTGCCATTGGCCCAGAGCGTCAGGCCGGTGATAGGCTTGATCGAAAATTCGGCCTCGACGCCCTTGTGATCGGCGGCGTAATTCTGGGTGATGAAGGCGCCGGTGCCGGTCACGCTCTGTTGCTGCAGGCTGGAATAGTCGTTGAAGAAGGCCGAAATGTTGAGCTTGCCCTTGCGGTCAAGAAACTCGGTCTTGAGGCCCAGTTCGTAGGCCTTCATCTTTTGCGGAGCGAAAGGCGAATTGAGCGCCACCGCATCGCTGGCCAGACCATTGTAGCCGCCCGCCTTGAACCCTTCGGAAAAGCTGGCATAGGCCATCACGCGCGGGGTGACCTGATATTCCAGCGCCGCCTTGGGCAAGAAGGTGCCCCAACTGTCCTTGCGATTGACCGCCAACCCGGTGATCACAGCGTTCAGCCTCTTGTCATCCTGCGTATAGCGCCCGCCCAGCGAGAGCGTCAGTTCCGGCGTGAAATGGATGCCGATCTGGCCAAAGGCGGCATAGGAATTGGTCTCGATGTTAAAAACCGTGGTCGAGGGCGTGAAGAAAATGCTGGAGAGCAGCGTCTGCGCGCCCGTTTCGCGGAAGAAATAGAGCCCGCCGACATAGCTGACCTTGCCGTTCAGCACATCGCCATGGAGTTGCAATTCCTGGCTGAAGGATGTGTCATGCAGCGAGGAGGTGCGGTCGAACAGCGAAGTATAGCCCGAGAGCGGCACGCCCAGCGCCGACCATGGCACGCCGCCCGAAAAATCCTGCGCCCAATTGTCGCGCAGATGGCTCCAGCCCGTGATCGAGGTCAGCTTGGCGCTGCCCACATCGGCTTCGATATTAAGGTTGGCGCCATATTGCACCACCTTGGTAAAGCTCTTCGACGGGCTGAGGACGATCTGGTACGAGCCGCTGGTCGGCGCCACGGCCAGATAGTCATTGCCCGCATAGGTGGGCGAAAGCGCCGAAGGATAAAGCCCGTCGCCATCCAATGTCGAATAATAGCCCGACAGGCGCGCGGTCAGGCCTGCGCCGACATAGGCCAGATCGCCCTTCACCCCGTAATAATTCTCCGCGCCCACCTTCTTACCCAGCGTGGCATTATACTGGCGCCCGCCATCCTGGCCGCGATAGAGCGCCGAGACCCCGGCGCGCCATGCGCCATCAGCCGACAGCGGCGTATTGCCCACCAGCTTGATGCTGCGCCCGCCCCAGCTTCCCGTACCGAATTCCAGCTTCAGCCCCGGCGTGGCGCCCGGCGTGCGGCTGACGATTTTGAGCGCGCCTGCGCTGGAATTGCGGCCATAAAGCGTGCCCTGCGGCCCGCGCAGCACTTCGATCCGCTCAATAGCCAGCAGGTCGATAAAAGAGGCAGCCGCGCGCGGCTGATAGACATCATCGATATAGATGCCGACTTCGGGTTCCGATGTGACATTCGCGCCATCCGTCACCCCCCCGCCGCGAATATAGGGCGTGATGCCCGCCGAGCCGCCCGAAACGGTGCGGATCTGAACGTTGGGCGCGATCTGGCTGATGTCCTTGACGTTGGTGATGCCCTGCTTGGCAATCGTCTCCGCGCCCAGCGCCGTCACCGCCACGGCAACCTTTTGCACGGTCGAGGCAGTGCGGGTGGCGGTGACGGTGATGTCGGCATTATCCGTGGTGGCGGGGGCAGTGGTGGCGGGGGCAGTGGTGGCGGGCGCCTGCTGCGCCTGTGCCGCGCCGCCGATGCTCAGCGCCAACAACGCCGCGCCCGCGTAGAACCGGTAAGAATTCCTCATGTTCGCTTAACTCCCCTGGCATGGTTGATCCCATGCCTATGCGGGGAAAGTTTGCGGCACTTGAGGCGACGGACCATCACCCGACGGGGCTTTCTCCGCAGGGTGGGCAAATTCTGTTCGCCCTGCGAACACATGTGCCATAGCGGTGAAAAGCCAAGATAGGACAATGACTTATCCGCCAATTACAGGCAGGCGATAGCGGCTGAACACCAGCAGCGCGAGGCCCTGCATCACGGCGGGAATCACGCTGTAGAGCAGGATGATCCCGGTAATCGCATGGGGAGTCTGGCCCGCCGCGCCGCCGGTCGAGGAAACAAAGCCGAAAGCGCTCATCACCAGCCCTGCGATGACCGGCCCCATGGCAAAGGCCAGCTTTTCAAAGGCGGAGAACAGCCCGGCAAACACGCCTTCATTGGCCACGCCCATCAGGCGGCGTTGATAATCGACCGTATCGGTCATCATCGAGAGCGCCAGCAGGATAAACCCGCCATTGACCATGCCGATCACCACCGCGCGGGCCAGCACCAGCACATGCTGCATGCCCAGCGCCTGCGCGCCCAGATGGCCGACCACGTCATCGGCGGGCGCGGCCCACAGCCAGGTGATCGTGACCGCCACCCAGACCAGCGCAGCGACCATATAGGCGCGCGGCTTGCCGATACGGCGCGGCAGCCAGAGCCAAAGCGGCTGGGCCGCAAGGCTGGCCGCCGACATGCACAGGATGAAGATCGGGATCAGCCAGATCGCCTCCAGCGCATAAAGGAACACAAAGCCGATCACCGTATAGGAGGCCGCCTGACCGATGTTTGAAATGAAGCTGGTGGCCAGCAGCACGAGGAAAGGCTTGTTCTGACGCACCAGCGCCAGTTGCTGCCAAAGATTGCCCGGCACATCGCCCGCCATGATCAGCGGCACCCGGCGCATCCCGCCGGCCGTGGTCAGCATGGAAACAAGGCAGATCGCGCCCAGCACATAGCTCATCATATGCCAGCCCGCCGCGCCGCCCCCGAAATGCTCGATGATCGGCTGGGCCACGCCCACCCCGATCAGCACGCCGAACGTGGCAAAGAACATGCGCAGCACCATGATCCGGTTGCGCTGATGCGGATCGCCCGACAATTCGGCCGCAATCGCCAGATAGGGAACCGAATAGATGCTGAAGGCCGTGGACCCAACGAAGAACAGCGCGCAGACCGTAGCCGCGGCCCAATAGGGGCTGGAAAAACTGGTGGCCGCAAACAGCGCCACGAAAGAGGCCGCCGTGCCCAGCGCCCCGCCGATCAGGAAAGGCGTGCGGCCATAAAGCGCCTTGACCCGGTCCGACCACGCCCCCACCAAAGGATCGCACAGGATCAGCCACAATTTCGGCCCCAGCACCACCAGCCCCGCCAGCCACGCCGGAACCCCCAGCATCGTGGTCATGAACAAAGGCAGCAGCACGGCGGGCGTATCGCGAAACACCTGCGCGCCCAACTGGCCGATGCCATAGCGCAGCACGACGCCGGTGGGCACCTTGTCGTGCAGATCGGCCTGAAGGGTCGTGGCGGGGGATGTCATCGCGGGCATTTCCTGTGGCTTCGGGGGATAGGCTTGGTGGCCGGATTGCAACGGCCCGCCCATCCGCATTCTTGCGCAAGCGCGGCTATAGGCGTGTCTTCACCCAGACTTATCCGCCCTGCGGACAATCATACCAGTGGGTCAGTTCAAACCATGCCGGAACCATGGCCCAGCGCATCATCAGGAACAAGCCGTCGCCCGCGCGCACCCACAGATCCGCCGGTGGCCAGTCATCGCGCCAGCGCAGCCGATAATGCCATGCCGCAAAATGCCCCGCCGCCACGTCTATCTCGCCCGGCCCCATATAGGCGACCGCGATCTCCATTGCCTGCATATGCAGATCCTCCTCGCCATTGGGCGAGATGGAATTGGTGATAGCGGCAATGAGGCGATAGTCTCCGGGCGCATCGGTCCCGCGCTGATGAATGATCAGCGCGTCGCCCGACAGCGGGTGCAGACCCAGATAGGGCAAGGGGGCGCCCAGCGGCAGGACATGATCGCCGCAGACCGCCTGATCCGGCCCGACGGAAAAACGCATCAGGCTTTCGGCCCCGCCCTGCCAGATGCGGCATTGCCCGTCATGCGGGCGGAAATCATCGCCCATACCGATCGAGACTTCGCGGATCAGGCCAATATCCTCCATCACGCAAAGCGCGCGCAGCAGGCGGCGGCCCTGCGCGGCGATGAGGTCGAAGGTTTCATACCCCGTCTCTTGCCCCGCCGCGTCGCGATAGGCGATCCGCCCGCTCAGGATCACAGCGATTTCAAAAATTGTGCGACGGCATCGGCCCAGCCCTGCGGATCTTCATCGCAAATATCGATACCGCCGCCCGCAATCTCGGCATAGGCGAAATCGGGGCAAAGGGCGCGGGCGGCCTGCGCCCATGGATGGGTCATATCGCCCGTGTTCGACAGGATCAGCACCGGCAGCGCCAGCCTTTGCAGCGGAGCGGTATGGTCATAGGCAAAGGCCGCGCTATGCCCATAGGCATAGGCCCCCATGCGATAGGCCTGCATCGCCTGAACCACATAATCGGTGATGCGATCGGGCGCGATCCGCCCTTCCGACAGCCTTTCGCGGATACGCGCGACATCGACCAAATGCGCTCCCCCGGCCCGTGCGGCAAAGGCGATTTCGCGCGTGCAAATATCCTCGGTCAGCGCCTTGCGCTCATTCTCGGGCAGGATCATCGGCCCGTGGATCACCAGCGCCTCGACCCGGTCGGGCGCGGCAAGGGCAAATTCGGTGCCCACCAGCGCCCCGGTGTGATGCCCCGCCACCGCCGCCCGGCCGATGCCCAGCGCATCCAGCACCGGCGCCACGCAGCGCGCATAATCGGCAATGACGGGCGCGGCCGGGGGCGCATCCGACAGGCCAAAGCCCGGCATGTCGATGGCGATGGGCGCAAAACCATGCGCGATCAACGGGGCGAACACATGGTCGAATTGCCCGCTTGCCATGATCGCCTGATGCAGCAGCACCAGCGGGCGGGCGCCCTCGGCCAGACTGGCTGATGCATATTGATAATGGATCTGGCCAAAAGGCCCGTCGGCATAGGCGCGGCGCATCAATTCCTCCTGCTCGGTCGGCGGGCAGTCTGCCCATAGGCCGCGCCAAAGCCTCGGCCCCGGCGCGGATTATCCGCACAGCGGAGTGCGGGCCGGGGCATCGTTGCCGCCGGGCCGCCCTGCTGCGCCAAATCGCCTCTTAAACCACAAGCACCGAGGCCCCATGAGCAATATGCCCCAACAACCCCTTACCGCCCGCGAGGAATTCTCGCGCGGGTGGGGCGTCATTCTGGCCTCCACACTGGGCATAGGTCTGGGGATGGCGGCGGTGCCGACCTATTCGATGGGCCTGTTCGCACCCTATCTGGTGCGCGAATTCGGATGGTCGGTGGGTCAGATCATGGCCTCGATGTCGATCATCACGCTGATGTCGCTGTGGGCCGGGCCGTCCTATGGCGCATGGGCCGAAAGGATCGGGGCGCGGCGGATCATTCTGGTGGCGATCCCCTTGTGGGGGCTGGGCTTTGTCTCGCTCTCGCTGCTCACCGGTTCGCTGGTGCAGTTCTATCTGACATGGCTGGCCATCGGCCTTGTCGGCGCGGCCACTTTGCCGATCACCTTTACCCGCGCGGTCAATCGCGGCTTTGACCGGGCCAAGGGGCTGGCGCTGGGGCTGGCCATGACGGGCACAGGCCTGTTCGGCATTTTCGGCAAGCCCTTTCTGGGCGCGGTGCTGGCGGCCTATGGCTGGCGGATGGGCTTTGTGGCGGTGGGGCTGCTGCCGGTGCTGATCGCCTTTCCGGCTGCCTTTTTTCTGTTCCGCGAGGAGGAGCGCAGCACCCCCGACGGCCATCACGCCCCCGTCGAGCGCCCCGGCATGACCACACCCGAGGCGCTGCGCGACTGGCGCTTCTGGCTGATTGCGGCGGCGCTGGTGCCCACCTCCTTTGCCATGGGCGGGCCGGTGCCCAATCTGGAACTGATCCTGAAAGATGGCGGCCTATCGCCCGAACAGGCGCTGACGGTTACGCCGCTGATCGGGCTCGCCGCCATCATCGGGCGGCTGGTGGGGGGCTGGCTGCTGGATCGGATCTGGGCGCCGCTGGTGGGCTTTGTCATCCTCTCGCTGCCCGCCATCAGCCTGTGGTATCTGGGCAGCGGGCTGCTCGATGTCGGTCATGCGCGGCTTGCCACCTTCACGCTGGGTTTCGCGCTGGGCATCGAATACGATATGGTGGCCTTCTTTGTGGCGCGCTATTTCGGACTGCGGCGTTATGGCGCGATCTATGGCCTGCTCTATGTCTGCTTTGCCGCCGGGGCCGGGTTTTCGCCGATGGTGTTTGGCCATAACCATGACACCACCGGCAATTTCCATGCGATCCTTTCGGCTTCCTCCGTGGCGCTGGTCCTCTCCGCTGCCAGTTTCCTGCTGCTGGGCAAATACCGCCGCTTTGATCAATAGCGCGCGGGCGGGGTAAAAGGCACATCGGCCAGATGTGCCAGACGCAACGGCAGGTCCGGCCGATAGGGCGCGGCAAAATCAAAGCCCGCCTCCGCCTCGGTCCAGATATTGACATGCGCGCCGCCCACAAAGCGCATCAGGGACACGCTGCCCCAGCGCGCGCCATAGGGGCCGTGGGCGATATAGGGCGGCCGCCAGAAATAGGCTCCGGGATACATCGTCCCCTGCGGCCCGGTCAGCGATCCGGCAATAAGGTAGCTTTCCTCGACCACCGGATGCATCTCCTGCGGCCCCTTGTTGCCCTGCGGGATCGCCTGCGGCAGGATCAGCGAGAGGAAGGTGCGCTCGCCGGTTTCGGGATCCCGGCGCAGATCCTTGCGGCTAATGCCCAGATGTTTGAGCTTGGGATCGTTCAGGCTCATATCCCATGGCATGGCCGCCACATCCAGATAGGGCACCGCGCGGGCGGATTGTTCAGCCCGGCCATCGCCCGCATGGGCCACCAGTTTGGGATCGGCGCTGTAAAAGGCGATCAGCACGCAGCCCGTGCGCGTCGAGGTCGTGCCCCGCGTCCACCCTGCGGGCAGGAAGGCATAGGTGTCCTGCGCGTAATTCTGCCCGTTCAGCTCGATCTGGCCTTCGAGGACATAGAATTCCTCATCAGCCAGCAGATGCTCCGGCCCCTCCCGGCTCCACCCCGGCGGAAAGCGCAGCAGGACCGAACAGGCCCCGTCGCCCTCATCGCGGCTGAGCAGTTTGATCTCGGCATCGGGCCGCGCAAGGCCGGGGCCGATGCGCAGCCATGGCAGCATCTGGGCCTGTACAAATTCGATATGTTCGCGTTCCAGCATGGGCGTCCTCCCCTGTGACAGGAGCCCAGACTGGCCCAGCGCGGCGCCTGCCCCTTTGCGTCAGCGCAAAAGCGGCATCCGACAGGCGGAGAGAACCGATTATTCCTGCGCGCGATACGGCCCCAGACAAGCGATCAGCACCACCACCAGCCCCAGCCCCAGCCCCGATCCGGCCAGAGCCGCGCCATAGCCGCCCGTGGCGTCCACGCTATATCCCACCATCATCGGTCCGAGCGCCGCGCCAAGGCTGAACGTGCCAAGGATCACGCCATAGGTAGCGCCGTAATTCTTCATCGCGGCATAGCGGCTGGTGAAAAAGGCCAACATATCCACCTCGGCCCCCGCCGCCAGCCCCAGCATCAGCGCGGCAGGCAGCACCGGCCCGCCCAGCCCCAGCAGCAGGCACGAGCCCACCGGCATGGCCAGAAACACCGCCGCCACATAGGGCGCATGAAACCGGTCGAACAGCCAGCCCACGATCACCCTTGCGGCAATCACCGCAAGGCCAATGCTGGCCGCCATTTTCGCCGCCAACCCCGCGTCCATCCCCCGGTCCACCAGCATAGGCACCAGATGGATGATCAGCCCCGCCACGATCACCCCCACCAGAAAGGCAATGGCCAGCAGCATGAAGACGGGCCGGTTGCGCTCAAAATGGCCGCCTTCGCGGCTGGCAAAATGACCGCCCTGTTCGCCCACAGCAGGGGCGGGCACCTCGCGGCTTTGCATCAGGCCCAGCGGGATGCCCACCAGCGCGGCGGCCCCGGCCATCACCAGCGTGGCCGTGCGCCAGCCATCATGGGCAAAGATCGGCCCCAGCAGCGCCGGAACCAGCGCTGCGGCCAGCCCCGTGCCCACCAGCATCAGCCCCAGCGCCAGCCCGCGCGCCGCATCGAAACGCATCGAAACCATCCGCGCCCATGCCGCCGGTGTCGTGCCGCATCCGGCCAGCGAGACCAGCAGCCACAGCCCATACCAGCCCCACACCGAAGGCCCTGCCATCGAAAGCGCCACCAGCGCCAACGGCATGGCGATATAGGAGGCAATCGCCAGCGGGCGCAGCCCGATACGGTCCGCCAGCCGCCCGATCAGCGGCGCGGAGAGGAAAATGCCCAGTTGCTGAAACGTGGCCGCACCCGAAACCGCCGCGCGGCTCCAGCCGAATTCGGCCTGAAGCGGTTTGACAAACAGGCCCAGCGAGTAAAAGCCGATGCCCATCGTGCCAAAACCAACGCCCAGCGCGGCGGCCAGCACGATGGGCCAATGACGCGCCAGTTCCTGGCGCGCGGTGATGGGGGAATTGCGATCCGTCATGGGGTCATGATTGCGGGCATCGCCGTCGCGCTGCAAGCCGGGTCTATCCGACAGGCGGATAGTTATGAAAAATTCCGGTGACGGCGCCTTTGCCCGGTTTCCCCAAGGAAATCAGGCGCGCCGCCCCGCCAGCGATCCGCCGGCGCTGGCCGCGATCATCAGGGCGATGGCCAGCCATTGCGCGGCGGTCAGTCGCTCGCCCAGAATGATGAAGCCGACCAAAGCCGCCACAGCGGGCGCGGCGCTGGTCAGCACGCCAAAGACCCGCGCACTCAAATGACCCAACGCCTTCATTTCCAGCACATAGGGCAAGGCGCTGGACAGCAGCGCCACGCCGATGCCCAGCCCCAGCACCGAAGGATCGAGCAAATGCCCCCCCGCCGCCGACAGGCCGAAGGGCAGCGTGACGCAGCAGGCAATCGTCATGCCCAACGCCACCGCCGTGGTGCCGCGCACCTGCGCTGCGCGCTTGCCGACCAGAATGTAGAGCGCCCATGTCAGCGCCGCCGCCAGCGCAAAGCCTATGCCCGCAGGATCGAGCCGCATTGCCCCGCCCGGCCATGGCGCCAGCAGCAGCAAGCCGCCGATCGCCAGCCCCAGCCACAGGAAATCGCGCAAGGAACGGCTGGTGGCAAGCACCACGCCCAGCGGCCCGCAAATCTCGATGGCCACCGCAACGCCGATGGGGATCCGCGCAAAGGCGGCATAGATCAGCAGGTTCATGCTGCCCAGCGTCAGCCCATAGACCGCCAGCCAGCCCATCTGCTCACGTGACGGCATCGCGCGCCATGGCCGGGCAATCGCCATCAGCAGGATCGCCGCAATCGAGGTGCGCAGCGCCGCCACGCCCTCGGGACCAACGCTGGCGAACAAGGTCTTGCCCAGCGCCGCGCCGACATTGACCGATACCTGCGCGCCCGCCATGCATAGGGCAGCCAGCGCGGTTCCGTCAGTCTTGCCTGCGCGCTTCATCACGGGCGCCGGTCCTCCCATGGAGCCGGCCCCCGCATGGCGCAGGGGCACGCATCAGGCTCAATCCAGCAGCGCGCGCACCTTGTTGATCAGCGCGCCGATACGCTCGGCCGCTTCGCTGAAGGTCTTGACGTCTTCGCGGTTGGCATTGCCGCGCGCTTCCTTGGCGGATTCCAGATAGCCTTCCATGTCGGCTTCCAGAGCATCGACGATGATTTCGGCTTCGTCCTCGGTCAGCGTCAGTTTGATTGCCTTGGTCACGGGTTTTCCTGTCATCATAAAGGCCGCCCATCGGCATGGGCGGCAATCTGGGTCCAGAAGGACAGACGCCTTAGCGAATGTCCAGATAGCTCTTGGTGGCGGGCTTGCCGCGCAAGGCGATCGAGAAATAATTGATGAAATAGATCGCGGCGGTTTTGGCAAAGCCCTGCCGCGCCATGCGGCGGCCCGATGTGGGCATGACAAAGCTGGGCGAGAAGAGGACCTTGCCCTGCTTCTTCGCGCGCTTGGCGATGTCCACGTCCTCGCCGTAGAATTCGATCGTGGCGTCAAACCCGCCCATCTTGGTCAGCGCCTCGCGCCGGATGGCGAAATTGCCGCCCACCAGCATATAGCCGGTGAAATTATAGAGCGGGCGCGCGGCCACGAACCATGCGTTCGAGATGGCATTGCGCAAACCGCTGACATCGTAAAAGCTGTAGGGGCCCGACAGGCAGGCCAGCTTGTCATTCTTGTCGAACTGCTCGATGATCTGTTCGACCCAGCCCGCGGGCGGACGCGTATCGGCATCGACATAGGCCAGAATCTCGCCCTTTGCCGCCTTGAAACCGCATTGGCGGGCGCGGGTGATGCCCTTTTCCGCCTCAAACACATAGGTCACGCCCGGATAGCGTTCGACCACCTGCTTCGTGCCGTCGGTACTGTTATTATCGACAACGATAATCTCGAACGCCTTGCCCGCCACATTCCGCATGACCGCGTCAAGGCACGCGGGCAGATAATCTTCTTCGTTGAAGGCAGGGATAATCAGGCTGATAGTCGGCATGAAAGCTTGGTGTCCGGCGGTCTTAATGCTTGCGCAACAGCATGGTCTTATATGCTCCTGCCAATGGGGAATTGGCGCGCGCTATATCGCCCTACCCCCGGCAATGTCCAGCGCGGCGGGGCCATCTCCCAATGTTTCTTTTTCGCCGCGATGGCCCGACCGGCGCGGCTGCGTGCAATCTCCTATGGCAATGGTAGCGCAATCAGAGCATGATGATACCAAATCCATAAAGAGAGGGGCCGAATATGAGCATGATAAGAACGACAAAGCTGTTGATCGGGGCGATGGGCGCGGGTTTCGCATTGCCTGTCCTGACGACGCCCGCCTTTGCCGCCGATGCGGTCACCGCCAATGCCGTCAAGGATTGCCCGATGGCGCAGGCGCCCTATTCGATCGACAGCCCGCTCATCGACGTGCTGATCAACCCGGCGGCCAAGGCGGCGGCCGCGGCCGAACTGGGCGAGAGCTTCACCGGCCTCAACCCCTTCCTGACCGGCACCAAGGCCCCCACCTTCAGCGCCATCGTCTCGCTGCGCGGGGTGTTTTCCAGCGGCCAGGCCGGGCCGCCCAAGGATCCCGCTCTGTTGGCCCGGCTGGACGCGCGGCTGCGCCAATTGCCCGTCTCGAGCGCCGACCAACTGGCCCGATGCGCGCGCTATGACCATGAGCCCGCCGATCCACGCCCCTCGGGCAAGGGGCTGCATGTGCTGGTGTTTGAAAAGATCAACGGCTTCCTCGACGTCAAATCGGTGGGCGCCGCGCGTGAGGCGCTAATGGGGCTGGCGCAGGAAAACGGCTGGTCGATGCAGGTGACCGACAAGGGCGGCGCGATCCGGCCCAAAGTGCTGGCCCGCTATGATCTGGTCGTGTGGAACAATATCAGTGGTGATGCGCTGACCCTGCCCCAGCGCCGCGCGCTTAAAGACTGGGTCGAGCATGGCGGGGGCTTTGTCGGCATCCATGGCGCGGCGGGCGATCCGGCCACCTTCTGGGACTGGTACACAGACAGTCTGGTAGGTGCGGCGTTTCTGGGCCATCCGGCCAATCCGCAATTCCGTCCTGCCACGCTGCATCTGGAAGGCGAGGACCCGGTGACGCGCGGCATCCCGACGCAATTCGCGATGACCGACGAATGGTATTCCTTCCGCGCCAATCCCCGCCTGAAGGGTGTGCGCGTGCTGGCCACGTTGGATGAGGCCAGCTATGATCCGCCTGCCAATCTGCGCATGGGGGCCGATCATCCCATCGCGTGGAAACATTGCGTGGGCCGGGGCCGCGCCTTTTATTCGGCCATCGGCCATCCGCCGTCCAGCTTTGCCGACGCCAATTACCGCCGGATGCTGACGCAGGCGGTGGAATGGGCTGGGAAACCCGACCCCGGATGCGCCAAATAGACCTCAGCCTTTAGCGTGCAGGCGCACCCGCCTGCACGCCCGCAACTGGCCCCGCCGCAGCCCCCTCGACCAACTGCGTCAACAGCCGCCAGCCATCCTCCCAATCGCCCAGCCCGCTGTCGGCATTGATATGGCCCAGCGCACCCGCATCGAGGAATTGCGCCCCCCACATGCGCGCCAGAACCCGCGCCGCCGGTTGCCCGCAATAGGGATCGTTGCGACTGGCCAGCAGCAGCGCAGGAAAGGGCAAGGGGCCCGAGGCCGTGGGCGAAAAGGCGCTGACGCGGGTGTCGAGCGGAAAGAAATCGACCTCGGGCGGCGCGACCAGCAAGGCCCCGGCCACCAGCGACGCGGCATCCGGCTCCATCGCGGCCCATGCCGTCACCGCGTGGCAGCCCAGACTATGTGCGGCCAGCAGCACCGGCCCCGGCGCGCGGCGCAGGGCAAGGTTGAGCTGATTGACCCATGAATTGCGATGCGGCCGGTCCCACAGGCCCAGTTCCACCCGCTCGCATCGCGGGTGCAACGCTTCCCAGCGGGTCTGCCAATGGTTCGGGCCGGAATTGTCGAGGCCCGGCACGGTCAGCACCAGAGGAAATTCAGGATGGGAGGACATGATGGACTCCGCGCAAAGGGATAATGTCTATTAATATAATAGAGTATAGGCGCGGTGCCAACTATTCCTCTTTGTCCACCCCCAAGCGAAATTTGTCCCCCCACCCCTTTGAAATCAGAAATGCAAAACGGTTGAGTGCCGCCAATTTCGCGCGCGCAAAACTCATTTGCCCGCGCAATCCTTCAATCACTATCAAATTAATAGAGTTTTCTTGCGACGGGCAGGAAACCGTTCCGCGCAAATATGCGCCTCGTCCTTACAGGGGGAAAATGATGAAACGATTGGGGAATTTCCTTTCTGCCGCCTCGGCTCTGGTTCTGGCCGCCACGGCCCAGAGCGCGCAGGCCGCACCGGACAATGACAGCGCGGGCGACAATCCAGGCGAGGCTATCATCGTCACCGGCACCCGCCAGACCGGCATCCGCGCCGCCGACAGCGCCGCGCCCATCTCGCTGATCGATTCCGGCACGCTGACCCGCGTGGGCCAGCCCAACCTCAATCAGGCCCTGACGCAGATCGCTCCCAGCTTTGCCGCCCAGCAATTTGGCGGGGACGTGTCCAATCTGACGCTTTCGGCGCGGCTGCGCGGGCTTTCGCCCAACCATACGCTGGTGCTGGTCAACGGCAAACGCCGCCATAATACCGCCAGCTTTCAGGTATCAGGCGGCGCGTTTCAGGGCGGCGCAGCGCCCGACATCGACTTGATCCCGCCCTCGGCGATTGCCCGGATCGAGATCCTGACCGATGGCGCGGCGGCGCAATATGGCTCGGACGCCATCGCGGGCGTCATCAACATCATCCTGAAGGATGCCGACCACGGCTTTAGCGCCAGCGTGACGGGCGGCGGCTATTATCAGGGCGGCGGATCCTCCAACGCGCAAAGCGCCAATCTGGGCACGAAGCTGGGCGAGAAGGGTTTCCTCAACCTGACAGTGCAGCACCGTTATCGCGGATACAGCCAGCAAGGCGGCGCGGACCGGCGCGTTGGCAATGTCGACGGCAGCATCCTTTCGGGCGTTCCGGCCAGTTGGGGGGCGATTGCCGGATCGCCCAATCTCAACCCTATTCTGGGCGATGCGCAGAATTATCTGACCACCGCCTTTGCCAATGCAGGCTATGATTTCGGCGCGGTTCAGGCCTATGCCAATGGCAGTTTCAGCCGCCGCGTCGCCAATTCTCAACAGAATTACCGCCTGCCCAACCGCATCCTGAAGAGCGACGGCTCCTATCTCTATCCCGGCGGCTTTGTTCCCCTGATCGGCATCCACGAACAGGATTACGCCGGCACGGTCGGCCTCAAAGGCGCGCTGGGCAAGGGCACATGGGATCTTTCCAGCACCTATGGCAAGGATCAGATCGACGTCTGGACGCTCAATTCGGCCAATGCCAGCCTCTATACCGACACCGGATACACCCCGCGCAATTTCTATGACGGCCAGTTCACATCCAGCCAGTGGACCAACAATCTGGACCTGACCTATCCGGTCGAGGTCGGCTTTGTCGAGCCGCTGCATCTGGCCGCGGGCGCGGAATTCCGGCGCGAAACCTATGGCATCGTGCAAGGCGACGGCCCCTCGATCTACAAGGAAGGCCCGCAGGCCTATCCCGGTTTCCAGCCCACCGATGCAGGCCGCCATGCGCGCCGCGCCTTCTCGCTCTATGGCGACATTTCGGCCAAACCGGTGGCGGCATGGCAGGTCAATCTGGCGGGCCGGTTCGAGCATTATTCCGACTTTGGCAATGCCTTCAGCTTCCGCGCCAACAGCCGCTATGATTTCGGCCCCGACTTTGCCCTGCGCGGCACGGTCAACACCGGTTTTCGCGCGCCCAACCTTGGCGAACAATATTATTCGGCCACCAGCGTTTCGCCGACCAGCGCGGTGGTGCAATTGCCCGCCAATTCGGATGCGGCCAAATTGCTGGGCTTTCAAAACCTCAAGCCGGAACGCTCGACCGGCATTTCGGGCGGTTTCGTCGCCCATCCGATCCCGCGCCTGACCATCACGGCGGACGCCTATGCCACATGGATTCGCAACCGCATCGTCGCCACAGGCACGATTCTGGGCAAGAGCGGCACCACCATCGTCAGTCAGGCAGTGCTGGACGCGGTGGCTGCGCATGGCAATGTGCTGGACCCGGCGGCCACCTATGCGGGGGTCAGCCTGTTTGCCAATGGCGCCGACACACGCACGCTGGGCGCGGAATTTTCGGCCAATTATCCGGTCAGCACCGCCATCGGCAAAATCGACCTCTCGCTGGCGGGCAGCGTCAATGACACCAAGCTCACGCGCAACCGACTGGGCAGCACCCTGTTCAACGAGGGCGCGGTCAGCAATCTGGAAACGGCGGCCGCGCCCTATAAGGTGGGCCTCGGCGGATTGCTGACCAGCGGCAAGTGGACGGTCAACCTGCGCGAAACGCTCTATGGCCCGGTCAGCGCCCGCGTCTCGCCCAACAGCGGCGCGACATGGTACACATCGCGCATCGCCCCCAGCGTCATCACCGATCTGGAGCTGGGATACAAGCTGAGCAGCGCAATCGATCTGGCGATTGGCGCAAACAATCTGTTCAATCGCAAGCCGCCGCTGGTGCCGCTGATCCCCGGCACCGTGACGGCCACCAGCGGGGGCACGCTGATCAATGGCGGGACGGTGCTGAACGCGCCCAACACGCTTTCGCCCTTTGGGATCAATGGCGGCTATTATTACGCGCGGCTGTCTATTGCTCTGTAACGATCATGGCCCCCTTGCGCCTGCCGCAGGGGGGCCATGGCCTCATAGGCCCAGCGCGCTCAGGTCCGGCCCCACCGGCACAATACCATTGGGATTAAGAGATTTTATAGAATAATAGCCCTGCTTGATGTGATCGATGCTGACCGTCTCGCGCACACCGGGAATGGCCAGAATGCGCGCCAGATAGGCGCTGAGCGCGCCATATTCGGCCAGACGCCGCAGGTTGCATTTGAACAGACCGTGATAGGCCGCATCGAAGCGCACCAGCGTGACGAAGAGGCGAATGTCCGTCTCGGTCAGCGCATCGCCAAACAGATAAGGCCCGCCCGCCGCCAGCCTCGCCTCCAGTTCGTCCAGCATGGCAAACACGTCGCGATAGGCTTCCTCATAGGCCAGCTGCGTGGTAGCGAAACCGGCGCGATAGACGCCATTGTTGAGCGCGGGATAAATCCGGTCGTTCAGCGCGTCGATCTCTTCGCGCAGGGCCTCCGGATAGAGGTCATAGGCATCGCTGGCCAGATCGCCAAAGCCGCTGTTGAACATGCGCAGGATGTCGGCCGATTCGTTGCTGACCATCGTATCGCTGGCCTTGTCCCACAGTACCGGCACGGTGGCGCGGCCGGTATAGACCGGATCAGCGCGGGTATAGACCTGATGCATATAGGTCGCCCCATGGAGCGGGTCGGGGCCGGCGCCGGGATAATCGCCAAAGCGCCACCCTTCATCGGTCAGCGCCGGTTCGACCACCGAGACCGAAACGACATCGCGCAAGCCCTTCAATTCCCGCGCGATCAACGTGCGCGAGGCCCATGGGCAGATCAGCGCGACATAGAGATGATAGCGCCCCGCCTCGGCCTTGAAACCGCCGTTTCCGGTCGGCCCCGCCTTGCCGTCGGGCGTGACCCAGTGGCGAAAGCCGGAAATCTGGCGGACGAAGCCGCCCTTTTCATCGGTGGCCTGCACCGGCTGCCAATTGGCGCTCCATTTGCCTTCGACCAGCATGGGTTCAATCCTTTCAGCGCGTCGCTTCGACAGCAATATCAACCCGGACATTGGCGGCAACCGCTTCGGTGCCCGCGAACTGCCCCTGCCCCACGCCAAAGGTCCGCCGGTCGATGGTGAGACTCCCGCGCATCACGGCCAGCCTGTCCTTGACCGCCAGTTGAAAGGGCAACGCAACCGGGCGGCTGATGCCGCGAATGGTCAGATTGCCCTGCGCGATATAGCGATCCGGGCCGACCTTTTTGAACTGGCTGGATTTGAACTCTGCCTGCGGGAAAGCCTTGATGTTGAACCAGTCCGCAGTGGGCAACGACTGATCGCGCGAGGCCTCGCCGGTGAAGGCGGAAGCCGTGTCGATCGTGGCCACCACGGACGAGCCGGACAGATTGGCCGGATCGAACTGAATGCGCGCGTCAAAGCGGCGGAAGGCGCCATTGATCGCCTGACCATTCATCGAGGCCACGAAACCGAGGCGCGACTTGGCCTTATTAACCGCCCAAGACGGAGCGGTTGCGGCCAGAGCGGGGCTGGCGACCAACGCCGCCAGCAGGAAAGCATAACGCATGGAAATTCTCCGGAAAACTCAGCGCGGTGTGGCCGAAAGGAACGGCACCATCCGCCCCAGCACGCCATCGCGGTTGATGAATTGATGCTTGAGCGCCGCGGCCACATGCAGGCCGATCAGCGCCGCGCCGCCAAACGCCATGGCGACATGCGCCCCGCCCGACAGCTTGCCCGCCGTGGCCCGCGCCGGACCCGCCAGATCATGCAGCATGGCGATATGGGGCAAGGGAATCGTGTGCCAGAGCAGGGTGGGAATGTTGAAAGGGCTGACCGACACCAGCGCCCAGCCGGTCAATGGCATAAGGATCATCATGGCATAGAAGAACAGATGGGTGGCATGGGCGGCGAAACGTTCCAACGCATTCATCGTTTCGGGCAGGGCCGGCGCGCGATGGCTCACGCGCCAGAGCAGCCGCAGAATGGAGAGCGCCAGCACGCTCATGCCGATGGATTTGTGCAGTTGAAACGCCTCAAACTGGTCCAGCCCGATCAATTGCTTCATCCACCATCCCAGCGCCAGATTGGCCAGCAGAAAGCCCGCCACCAGCCAATGCAGCACCATGGCAACAGCCGAATAGCGCAGGCTTTCAACGCTGGCCCCCATGTCAGTTGGCCTTTTCAAAGGCGGCGGTGATCGAAATGGCCAGATCGTCGCCCACATAGGGGACATATTTGGTCACGCCGAATTCCGAACGCTTGATCGTGCCGGTTGCGCTGAAGCCCACAGTATAGGCCTTGGTCATCGGATTGACGCCCGAACCGCCCAGCGTGGCGCTCAGCACCATCGGCTTGCTGATGCCATGCAGTGTGACCGTGCCGGTGATGCGCGCGGTGCGCGGCCCGGTCTGCTCAACCTTTTGCGAGACAAAGCGGATGGTGGGGAATTTGGCGGCGTCCAGCCAGTCGGCGCTTTTCAGCTCGCCGTCCAGCACGGCATTGGTCGTCGAGATCCGGTCAACCGGCAGCGAGACATCGAGCGAGGTGCCCGCCAGACCCTGCGCCGGGTTGAGCACCAGCGTGCCGGTGGCATCGGGGATCACGCCAAAGAAATCGTTGAAGCCAAAGTGGTTGACCGAAAACTGGGCCAGCGTGTGATGCGATTCCACCTTGTAGGTGCCGCCCAGAACCGGGGCGGTTTGGGCATGGGCGGCGATGGGCAGCGCGAGAGCGGCGGCAAGGACAAACAGTTTCATGGGGGAAGGCTCCGTGAAGAAGGGATGCCAGGCTTCTACGCTCCTTACCTCAAGGCGATAATTACCTATCTCTTTGAATGATCTTCAACTCTAAGTTGGAAATTCTATCGGCACTCCGCGATCCGCTCGCCCAGATCGTGGAAGTCCTGCTGCATCCGCCGCAGGGTGAAGGCCATGCCAAACACCCGCCCCATCGCATCAAAGGGGATTGCACGCGCTTCGTCGGAATGTTGCAGGGTGACAAAGGCCCGCTCGAAAGCCTCGGCAGCCTCGGAATTTTGCGCTGGCGCCGCGCCATCCGACAGGGCCGCCGCCGCATCCCGCGCCGATTGCGCATGAGCGCGCAGCATTGCCTCCACCGCCGGGCCGACAATCGCCAGCGCAGTCGGCGGAAATGGGCTGCCCAGAATCTGGCCGATCTGGGCAATGCCGTTGCGGATGCGCCAAAGCGTACGCGGGATGGCATCGGACACATCCTCGCGGACCAGCCCCATCGCCCTTTCGCGCCGCGCGTCATTCAACACCGCCTCGGTCGCCACCAGCGATTGGCGCAGGGCGATATTGGCCTCGGCCGAAACCAGCGCCTCGCCCCGCGCCAGCGCATCGGCCTGCGCGTTCAGCAATTGCGCCATCGTGTTCAGGATCTCGCAAAAGCGAGCAATCATCGTCCCGCGTGAGCGCATGGGCAGGATGAACCGGCTTGCCATCACGCCAATCGCCCCGCCCAGCGTGATCTCGACAATCCGGTCCACGACAAAGACCCCGACCGGAATATCAGGCGATCGCGTCAACAGCACAATGGCCGAGGTCAGCGCCGCCCCGCGCAGCCGGGGCTGGCGCGCGGCGGCAAAGGTCAGCACCCCCGAAACGGCAATCAGCGATGCCCCCACGGCCAGCGGATCACGGGGTGTGACCATCACCACCGCTCCGCCCAGCACCGCCCCGGCAATTGTCGCGATCAGCCGGTCAAAGGCCGCCGCCGCCGTTGCCCCCAGCGAACCCTGCATGACGATCAGCACGGTAAAAATCGCCCAATAGCCCTGTTTCACCCCCATCAGCCCGGTCAGCCAATAGGTGGCAAGGCAAGCGGCCATAACGCGGATGGTCTGGGCGATGGCAAGGCGGCTGCGGGTGGGAAAAGCAAAAGGCATGGGCGCATCCTAGGCCGCCCTGCCGCCAAAGGCCACATCAGTTGGTGGCGCTGACGGTCCATGTTGCGCTGATGATGCCGTCGTGGCGGGCGATATGGGCGGTGATCGCGTCCAGATCCACCGGATTGGCCGTGGAGGGCACCAATATCGCCGCCAACTCGACATGGGCCTCACTATCGGCCAGCGTTTCTATGTCGCGGATCGGGTAATGGTGGGTTTCCAGCTCCTCGAACAACAGATCGCGCGCCTCGGACACGCCCCCGGAGGGACAGACGACATGGACACGATAGAGCGCCTCGGTCTCCTCCGGGTCCATCGGGCGGCGGTTGACCGCATCGACCAGCGGGCGCAGCAACGTGTTGCCCGCCAGCACGAAGATCGCCACCAGCACCGCCTCGGCCGGTTTGCGCGCCCCGGCAAAACTGCCCACCGCCGCGCTGGCCCACAGTGTTGCCGCGGTGTTCAGGCCGCGCACATGGGTGCCCTCCTTCATGATGACCCCCGCGCCCAGAAAGCCGATGCCCGACACGACATAGGAAATCACCCGGACCCCGCCATCGACACCCGCCACGCGCAGACCCAGATCGGCAAAGGCCGCCGCCCCCACCGCCACCAGCACATTGGTGCGCAACCCTGCCGTGCGCTGTCGCCATTGCCGCTCCAGCCCGATCAGCGTGCCCAGCACAAAGGCGGTCAGCAGGCAGATGAAGCTGGTGATCAGGCCGATCAGATCGACATCGAACAAGGCGGCGATCTGGGCCGGGTTGGGGGTATTCATGCGCGAAATCCTGTCAGACGGGCCAAGGACGCCTCTTTGCCCCGGCAATATGAACACAAGGCGACAGCGCCATCACCAATGGCGCGCGATGGCGGGTAATCGCTCGGCCAGAAAGTCGATCCACGCCCGCGTGCGCGCCGCAGGCCGCCGCGTGGCATGGGTAACGGCATAGATCGCGCCCAGATCGAGCAGCGGCACGCCCATGTCGATTTCCACCAATCGACCCGCCGCAATCGCCTCGGCGGTCATGAAGCGCGGGGCATAAACGATCCCCTGCCCCGCACAGGCCGCGCGCACCAGCGCCTCGCCATTGTTGGCGATAAGGGGCGCATTGATCGGCACTCGGATCGTACCATGAGGGCCAAAGGCCCATTCGCGTACCCCCACCAGCGGCGCCAGCGTATAGCCAAGGCATTGGTGGACCGACAGATCCTCAACCCTTTGCGGCGCGCCATGCGCGGCCAGATAGACAGGCGAAGCGCAAAGCGTGAAACTCTCGCTCACCAGCTTGCGCGCCACCAGCGTGCTGTCGGCCAAACGCCCGATGCGGATCGCGACATCCCAGCGCTCCTCCAGCAGATCGACGAAACGGTCGTTGAGGCCCAGTTCGATGGTCACTTTGGGATGGCGCTGATGAAATTCGGCCACCAGTCCCGCAAGATGCAGCACCCCAAAGGACACCGGCGCGCTGACCCGCAGCAGGCCCTCGATGGCGACGGAATGGGCCGAAACCTCGCTCTCGGCTTCGCTGAGGTCCGCGATGATGCGCTCGGCGCGTTCAAGAAATTGCGCCCCCGCCTCGGTCAGCGACAGGCGGCGCGTGGTGCGGTGCACCAGCGTCGCGCCCAGCCTTTCCTCAAGCTGGACCAGATGTTTGGCCGCCATCGCGCCCGACATGGCCATCTCACGCGCGGCGGCCGAGAGGCTGCCCCGCCGGATCGCGCGGACAAAGACCTCGATGCCGGTCAGCCGGTCAGCCACGCGCCCATTGCCCCGCCGCCCATGCCCGCACCCGCGGCGCATGCATCACCATGCCCACGGCCACTGCGATGAAACAACCCACCACCGTATCCTCCAGCCGCGCCAGCGTGATCGCGCCGGGCGAAGCGGCCACGCCGGCCTGCGCCTGCCCCAGCAGGATGGCTAGCGGGGTGATGAAGATCGTGGCAAAGCCGTAATGGCGCACCACCGCCATCTCGATCACAAAGGTCAGCACGCCGATCATCACCGCCAGCGCGCCATGCGAAAGCTCAAGGCTGAGGATGCCCCATGCCAGCGCCACGCCAAGGCCGGTGCCGATGATCCGGTGCATCTGCTTGGTCCACATCATGCGCATGCTGGCCGACTGGATCACGGCAATCGCGCTGACCGGGGCCCAGAAGGGCTTGTCCAGCTCCAGCGCCTGCGCAACCCCCAGCGCCAGACCTGCGGCAAGGCCGATCATCACCGGTTCAAACACCAATATCTCGAAGCACAACGGCGGCGCGGGCCTTTCCGGCTCGGGCGGGCGCTGGCTCAGAATATAGAGGCTGTAGCAAAAGCCCATCGCGGCGGCGAACATCGCGCCAAGGAACAGGATGCCCACCCGCGCGGGAATCTGGTCCCACGACACATGCGAAAACAGCGCGATGGCGCAGGCCATCACCGGAAACATCGCGGCGGGCGGCCCTTGGCGCAGATAGCGGCAGCCCATCGAGACCAGCGCACCCGTCACCATAATCACCGGCACCGGCGCAAAATGGACCAGCGCCGCGATCAGGCCGAGGGCAAAACAGGCGGTGATGGCAAAGCTCATCGCCATCAGCGTCAGCAGGCGACGCTCCATTCCGGCATTGGTGAGATAGACGAACACCATCGTCCCCAGCGCCGCCATCAGCCCTTGCGAAAAGGCCCCCAGCCACAGGCCCAACGCCACCGGCGCCGCCGAGATGACGCCCGCCATAAATGGCATCTGCCACGGGCGCGGGCTGGGATTAACGCGTGAGAGTTCGGCCCACTCCCTGCGCGCCAGGGCCGATAATTGCTGTGATGGGGACAAGCTTACCATGGCCGACAAGTGCCTTGCCCCCGGCCCGCTGGCAAGGGGCCTGCTTTAACGCCCCACAGGCAGGATCAGCTTGAGCCAGAGCTTGTCGCCTTGCGGGCGATAGCGGGCGGTGAATTCATGCTGCCATGTGCCGATCAATTGCGCCTTGCCCAACCCCACGCGCAGCGTCGGCCCGGCGGCCACCGCCTCGCCCTTGAAACCATCCAGCGCATCGAGCACCCGCTGGGCTGAGGCGTCATTGACCCGGTCCGATGAGGTCTGGACATAGTAATAGCCCGCAAGGCCAAGGCTCGCCTTGGGCGTGACCGCCTGCGTCACGGCATATTCGAGGTGAAACTCATTACCCGAACGATAGCGCGCGCCGGTGGGGTTCAATCCGTTGATCTGGGCATCGGGATTGGTGAAATTGATGTCGAACATGGTTTTGACATCCACCTGCAACCCTTTGCGCCCGGTATAGGCCAGCGCGATGATCGGTTCGACATTCCAGTAATGGCGGCTGACCGTGGCCGGATTGGTGCGGTCATAGCGGCCGATGGGCACATTCACGTCGATCCCGGTGATGACATGCAGCCCGTTCTTCCAGTGCCAGCCCAGAATGAAGGGGTCGATGGTCACATCGGTAAAGCCGGTCTGCTGGCCCTGAGCGCCCGCCACGCGGACTTGCGCGCTGACCAGCGGGGCCACCACATGCATAGCGAAATCCCCACCCAGCACCTTGCGGTCGGTCACCCAGACGAGGCGGCTGACGGCGGCCTGCGCATCGACATGGAAATCGGGCAGCAGGCCCTTGTCGCCCTTGCCATCATTGAAACGGTTGGCCTCGTAATTTTGAAGATAGTCCAGATAATAGACTCCCGGCGGCGGCAAAGCCCCGCCCAGTGCCCCTTCGGCCCCCAGCGGATAGACCCCACCGCCGCTTTCCGTGGCATAGGCCGGAGCAGCGGCGAACAGCGCGCAGCACAACAGAGCAAACTTGCGCAACATTCTCATATCTCCCTGTTTTTGTGAAAATGGCCGGGCGCGTTTGACCGCACCCGGCCGTTAGTTTAGATCGGCCAATGCGGCGCCTGCGTGTCGATGGTCAGCCATTTCAGCTCGGTAAATTCGGCAATCCCCGCCTCGCCGCCAAATCGGCCATAGCCGGAGGATTTGGTGCCGCCGAAAGGCATCTGGGCCTCGTCATGGACGGTGGCGCCGTTGATATGCACCATGCCCGCCTCGATCCTTTCTGCCACGCGCATCGCCCGTGCGATGTTCTGGCTGAACACCGCCGAGGTCAGGCCATATTCGGTGTCATTGGCGATCCGCACCGCCTCCTCCTCATCGGCGGCGCGCAGGATCGTGGTGACCGGGCCAAAGCTCTCCTCGGCATAGATCCGCATTTCCGGCGTCACGCCGTCGAGCAGGATCGCGGGCATCAGCGTGCCGGGGCGCAACCAGTCGCCATAGACCGCCGCCCCCTTGTCCACCGCATCGGCCACCAGATGACGGATGCGATCGGCCGTGGCCTCATCCACCACCGAGCCGAGCGGCGCGTTTTCCCGCCGCGGATCGCCAGCAACCAGCCCCGCCACACGTTCACGGAAACGCGCGACAAAGGTGTCCGCAATCGGCTGTTCAAGGACGATCCGCTCGGTCGACATGCAGATCTGGCCGCTGTTCATATAGGCGCCGAAACCCGCCGCCGCGACCGCCGCATCAAGATCGGCATCGCTCAGCACCACCATCGGCGCCTTGCCGCCCAGTTCGAGCAGGCAGGGCTTCAACTCCTGCGCCGCCAGCGTGGCGATAATCCGGCCCACATGGGTCGATCCGGTAAAGTTGATCCGCCGCACTGCCGGATGCCGGACCAGCGCCGAAACCACCGCGCCCGCATCCTTGGGCGCATTGGTGATGACATTGACCACGCCCGCCGGGAATCCAGCATCGCGCAGCACCGTGCCGATCAGGCGATGGGTGGCCGGGCATTGCTCGGAAGCTTTGAGCACCACACTATTGCCGCAGGCCAGCGGCGTGGCGATGGCGCGCACGCCAAGGATCACCGGCGCATTCCACGGCGCAATGCCCAGCACCACCCCGGCAGGGCGGCGCACCGTCATGGCATAGCAACCCGGCCGGTCCGAGGGGATCGTCTCGCCCTTGACCTGCGTGGTCAGCGCCGCCGCCTCGCGCAGCAGGCCCGCGCCCAGATGGACGTTGAACCCCGCCCAGCCCGCCGAGGCCCCGGTTTCCGCCGCCATACAGGCGATGAAATCAGCCGCGCGCGCCTCCATCGCATCGGCGGCGTCCAGCAGCAGGCGGCGGCGGGCGTTCGGCCCCAGCGCCGCCCATGCGGGCAAAGCCGATCCCGCAGCAGCAGCGGCAGCATCCGCGTCCGCCACCGTGCCCGCCGCCGCGCGCGAGGCCACTCCATCGCCCAGCGGGCCGTGGCGCTCGAATGTGGCGCCATCGCTCGCCGCCCGGTCCTCACCCCCGATCAGCAGGGCGACATCAAACGCCCCGCTCATTTCAGCGTGCCCAGATAGGCGACCACATCGGCGCGCTGGGCCGGATTGGCCATGCCCGCATAGGGCATCTTGTTGCCCGGCACCAATTTGGCGGGCGCGGTCAGCCACTGGTCGAGATGAGCCGCGTCCCATTTGAACCCGGCCTTGGCCAGCGCGGGGGAATAGGCAAAGCCCGCCCCCTTGCCCGCGACGCGCCCCGCCACGCCCGCAAGGCTGGGGCCGACCAGCGTCTTGCCCGGAACCGTGGTGTGACAGATCGCGCATTGGGCCTGAAACGCCGCTTTTCCACGCGCCGGGTCGCCCCCAGCCTGCGCCGAATTTGCACCCAGCACAGGCGCGCCAAAAAGCAGGGCCGCCGCGAAGGCGGCCCGGAAAATCTGGTGTGTCATGCAATTATCCTTTTGAGGCGATAAGCCTCAGATACGGATGCCCGATTTGCCCGGCGCGATAATGCCATTGGGGTCCAGAGCGCGTTTCAGAGCGCGGTCAACATGGCGCTTGACCGGGCCGTAGAGATCAGCAGTCTGGTCCATAAAGGCGGTGTTGACGCGATAGACCGCATAGCCGCGCTTGCCGAATTCGCTCAGCAGCTTGGCGAAACAGGCGTGGGCGCGCTCCATTTCCTCGGGGTTGGAACGGTCGAACAACACGTCGATGATGTGGTGCATGTCGCGCATGCCCACGATATATTCGGCCACATAATCCAGCCCGAATTCGCCCAGGATCTTCTTGGCCAGCTCGGTCTGGTCCCTGGTTTCCGAACCCTTGGCCACGGTCACGGGGGCAAACCACATCGAACCGCCGCCGCCGCGCCAGCGATAGAGGCCAAACTCCTGAAGCGTCATGTCGCCGCGCATCAGCTTGGCGCGATACTTGAAGGGCTCAGTCTCACCCGCTTCCTCCTCGGTGATGATCCGGCCCTTGCCGCTGGCCTTGATCGCGCCGGTGATGATGTTCCAGTTGACCTCGACCTGCTCCTTGGTGCCATAGAGCGCGGCATAGACGTTCCAGGCGCCGATGCCTTCCTTGGCCTTGATTTCCTCCAGCACATGGTCGGGCGTGGTGCCGGTGCCCTGATAATATTTGCTGCGCGGCATGATGGCGGCCGCTTCCCACATCACATTGGCGAAAACCATCGCATTGGGGATCACGCCTGCGATACGCAGCGGGCGCAGCGTTTCCACAATGTCATGGATGTCCTCATCCTTGTCATAGCGGATCGAGAAGGGCTTGTAGACCGGCGGCTGCGGCATCAGCCACATGCCCATCTTGGTGACGACGCCATAATTCGACTGGGTGAAGATGCCGTCGAGATAAGGCCCATAGCCCCATTTGAAGACTTGCCAGGCGTTGGTGTTTTCAACGCCGCCCATGCCGGTGCGCAGCACTTGCCCATCGGCCAGCACGACCTCCATCCCGCATTGCATCATGAAATGCTCGCCATAGGGGGTGTAGCCGACGCCGCGATCGACCGTATTGCCCAAAGGCCCGGCAATTGCCGAAGGCGCCGGGCAGGACAACCAGAGCGGGATGTTGTTCTCGACCAGATAGTCCTTGAGCTGCTGATAGGTCACGCCCGGTTCGACCAGCGCGGTGCACATCACCGGATCGACCTCGATGATGCGGTTCATATGGCGCAGGTCGAGGATGACCTGACCCGCACTTTGGGGCGCGGCCGAACCATAGCCAAAGTTGCGCCCGGTCGAGATCGGCCAGATCGGCACGCGCACGCGGTTGCACACGGCCATGATCTTTTGCACCTGCTCGACAGTGCGCGCCATGATGACGGCGGCGGGGCGATGCAGGTCCTCGCTCTCGGCCACCATCACCTTGGTATAGGGGGCCAGATGGTCGGCATCGGTCAGCACGTTTTCAGCGCCCAGAATCTCGATGAATTCGCGGATCGCCCCGGCGAAATCACTTGCGCTGACGCCGGGGGGCAGAATGGTGGGGGCCGCAGGAACGGGAACGGCTTTTTGCGTGGTCATATCGGTTTCTCCCGGAATTTTCAGGATTTCTTGGCGGGCGCAGCAGTTTTGACAGGCGCATTCAGCCGCGATTTGGAGACGTAGAGCGCCACCCCATCGAGTGTGGCATCATCAATCGCGCCATGGGGAAAGGCGGGCATGGCCAGAAAGCCGTGGCGCACGACCTGCTTGATATATTCAGGCGGCAATTGACGCCCGCGCAATTCCGGGCCGACTCCCGAAAGGTGGCAGCGCGAACAGACCTTTTCCCAGGCTTCATTCGGACCGCGCCACACGCCCGTAGGCGAGGCAAAGGCCGAAGAGGCGGAGCCCAGCGTCAGCATGGCGGCAAGGGCAATAGGACGAAATTTCATGGCCGGTCACTCCTGTCCGGAAAGAGGGGCGCCCACGGCATCGTGGCGGGCAATGTCGAGCAGCACCGCATCATCGGCGTCGAGGAAGGGCGTCAGATGGGCCGAACCATGGTGGGCGATGGCCGCGCGGATCTGCGACAGGCGGGCCAGATAGGAGCCCTTGAGCAGGACCGTCTGCCCGCTCCAGCCTGCGGGCAGCGCCCCGACATGGCTGGCAATCGCGACCGGGGCGATGCGGGCCCATCCGGCGGCAGCGGCCGGAACGGCGGTGGCCAGCGTCGCCAACGCGCTGGCGGACAGGAAGGTCCGCCGCGTCAGGTGGGAAAAGGCAGGGTCCATAGGTGGGATGTCTCCTTGATGCAGCCTTGGGGGCCGAATGCGACAACGGGTGCAACAAGGGGGTGCGCGATGCTCTGGCATGATGATCCTCTCCCCTTGTCGTGGCCGCTGTGGCGCGGCCTGACCGGATCGTCGCAAAGCCTGTGCCAAGCGGGGCGGAGGAAGCGATAAATTTTATATTTATCTGTTTTTCATGAATTAATTTATGATCCTATCGCCCTCACCTAGACTATGAGCGCGATTGATACGTCGAATTTCAGACATAATCTTGCCGAGGCATGAAGAATATTCTACACTTTTACCATGCCTCAGGATCTCTTCTCCCATCTCCATTTCGACCCCGCGCAGGGGCACATCTGGCTGGCGGGCAAGCGGATGATGCTGCTCCACGCCCGCGCCTTCGCGCTGCTGCGGCGCGAGGTGATCGACGCGCTGGGGCTGGAACAGGCCCGCGCGATCTTTACCCGGCAGGGCTATCACTCGGGCGCGCTGGACGCCGAGAGCGCGGCCCGTCTGCGCCCCCATGCCACGATTGCCGACATGTTCGCGGTCGGCCCCGAACTCCATATGCTCGAAGGCATGGTCCGTTCCGAAGCCCTGCATGTCGAATTCGATGTCGAGCGGGGCGAGTTTTCCGCCGAATATCTCTGGCACGGCTCGTCGGAATGCGGGGCGCATCTGGAAACCGCCGGGCGCGGGGCCTATCCTGCGGGCTGGTCGCTGGCCGGTTACGCCAGCGGCTATGCCAGCGTGTTCCTTGGCCGCCCGATCCTGTTCCGCGAGGTGGAATGCATCGCCATGGGCCACCCCCATTGCCGCGTCCGGGGCCTGCCCGCCGAGGAATGGGAAGAGGGCGAGGAGGACCTGCGCTTCATGCGCGGCGAGGCGCTCAACCAGATCGCCCGGACATCTGCGCAGGGCGGCGGCGAGCAGCGGATCGTGGGGGCCTCGGCGGGGTTCAACGTGGCCTTCGACATGCTGCATCATGTGGCCGATACCGATGCGGTGGTGCTGTTCCTTGGCGAAAGCGGAGTGGGCAAGGAGATTTTCGCGCGCAACCTGCACGCCATGGGGCGGCGAGCGGACAAGCCCTTTGTCGCGGTCAATTGCGCGGCGATCCCGGAAAGCCTGCTGGAGGCCGAATTGTTCGGGGTGGAAAAGGGGGCCTTTACCGGCGCCCATGCCGCCCGCGCGGGCCGGTTTGAACGGGCCGAGGGCGGCACGCTCTTCCTGGACGAAATAGCCACGCTCTCGCTGGCCGCGCAGGGCAAGCTGCTGCGCGCAATCCAGGAGGGCGAGTTTGAGCGCGTGGGCGGGGTGCGGATGCATCGGGCCGATGTGCGGCTGGTGGCGGCCACCAATGTCGATCTGCGCGCCGCGGTCGAGGCGGGCACCTTTCGCGCCGACCTGTTCTACCGCCTCAACGTCTTTCCCATCCGCATACCGCCCTTGCGCGAAAGGCGGGCCGATCTGCCCCTGCTGATGGAATATTTCCTCGACCGCTACAGCACCCGCTATGGCAAGGCGGTCACCGGGTTTGAAGGCGATGCGGTGGCGGCCATGCTGGGCTATGGCTGGCCGGGCAATATTCGCGAGCTGGAAAATGTCATCGAACGCGGCGTCATCATGGCGCGTGATGGAGAACCCTTGCGCCTGCACCATATCTTTGGCGGGGGCGAGGCGCTTGGCCCCCTGCCCTTCCGTGTCCGCGCCGGAGGGCGAGTGGAAAACGGGCAAAAGACCTCAGGCGGGGACGACCTCGATCTGGGGCGCAGCGAGAGGCGGATGATCGAGGAGGCGCTGGCGCGCAGCGGGGGCAACAAGGCCCGCGCCGCCCGCCTGCTGGGCATCACCCGCGCCCAGCTCTATTACCGGCTGGAGCAATATCAGGGCGAAACGGTTTCCACATCATAGACCACCACGCGCGACCACAAATGCCCGCATTGCTCGACAAAGCGCAAGTGGAGCGGGTGGTCCTGATAGGCTTTCTGATCGGCCAGACTGTCGAACTGCATCAGTTCGGACACGGTGAAACCGCCCTCGACCACATCGCGCTGCTCGGTCGCAGCGGGGATGCCGATGTGCAGAGCCCGGATTTGCGGAATGGCGCGCAGGCTCTCCAGCCCCGCGATCAGCGCATCGCGATCCTCAGGCCTGTCCAGCCAGAAAAAGACGTGGTGAAACATGCTGCCTCCTATGGTTCATTCATGGCCAGCCAGTGCCCGCCCTGCGCGCTGCTTTCCACCGCGCTTTCGACAAAGGCCATGCTGCGCACCCCGGCCGCAATGCCGGGCAACGCCTCTTGCACCGCGCCGCCACAGGCCGCCGCAAATTCACGATAGAGCGTGGCGAAAGGCGCGATCAGCCCTTCGCCGATGCCCCGCATCCCCGGCACACGGACCAGCAGATCCGCGCTGGCCGGGCCCAGCAAACGCACCTCGCCCGCGCGCACCAGCCGCAACTGATCGGCGGTTTCAAATTCCCAATGCAGTGCCCCCTTGTCGCCATAGACCTGCAGGCTGATCGCATTGCGCTGGCCAAAGGCGATCTGCGAGGCGTGGATCATGCCCCGCCCGCCCCCGGCAAAGCGCAGCAGCACCGCATCGTCATCGTCCAGCACGCGCCCCTCATGGCTGCCCAGATCGGCAAGCACTTCGGCCACCCGCTGCCCGGTGGCGAATTCGGCCAGATGGAAAGCATGGGTGCCAAGATCAGCGATGCATCCGCCCGCCCCGCTCATGCCCGGATCGGTGCGCCAGCCCGCCGATGGCCCCGCCATCACGCCTTGCGCATAATTCACCAGCACCTTGCGCACCGTGCCGATCTGGCCCTCCGCGATCCGCGCCCGCGCCTCACGCACCATCGGATAGGCGCTGTAGGTGAAACTCAACGCATAGGCGCTGCGCCCCCGCGCCAGCGCATCGCGCAGGGTCAGCGCCTGCGCCAGCGTAGCGGTCGCTGGCTTGTCCGAGAAAATATGCACCCCTGCCTCGATCGCCATCAGCGCGGCGGGAAGATGCAGATGGTTGGGCGTGGCGATGGCCACCATGGTTATGCCGTCCTCGCGCGCGGCCTCGGCGGCGAACATATCCGGCGCGCTGGCATAGCAGCGATCGGGCGCGACGCCGTAATCCTGCGCGGCGCGGGCCGATTTTTCGGGGTCGGAGCTGAACACGCCCGCCACAAGGTCGATCCCGGCGATCCGCGCGCCCAAATGGTGGATGCCCCCGATAAAGGACCCCGGCCCGCCGCCCAGCATGGCCAGTCGGGGCCGGTCATTCGTCGCCATATTATTCCACGCCTTATGCAAAACCTGCATGCAAAACCTGCCCCGCGTTTCCACAAGCGCGAGCATTTCACAAGGCAGAACTTACGCCCCCCTCCTCGCCGCTGTGGCGCAGCGCCGCCGCCACGGCCAGATCGCCCACCACATTGGGCACCGTGCGGCACATGTCCATCAATCGGTCGATGCCGATAATAAGGCCGATCCCCTCATTGGGCACATGCAGCAGCGCCAGCAGCATCGTGGTCAGCGGCAGGCTGCCCGCGGGCACGCCCATCGTGCCCAGCCCCGCCAGAATCGACAGGCCAAACACCATGAACTGCTGCCAGACGCTCAATTCCATCCCGAAACATTGGGCCAGAAAGATCACCGTCACCGTGGTATAGATGATCGTGCCGCCCTGATTGGCCACGCATCCCAGCCCCAGCGTGGGCCGCGCCACCCGCGCGGGCAGGCCGAGATCCTGCTCAGCGGCATGGAGCGCGGCGGGCAGCGTGGAAAAGGACGATGAGGTGGTAAAGGCGATCACCATCACCGAGCGCAGCGAGCGCAGAAACCGGGCCGGGCTGATATCGCCCCCCATCCACGCCAGCCCCACCGAAACCACCAGCAGATGCAGGCAGAGCGCAGCCACCACCACGCTGAAATAGCCCGAAAGATGCACCAGCAGCGTCCAGCCGAACACCGCCGTCATATCGAACATCACGCACAGCACCGCCACAGGCGCAAAGCGCGCCACCAGCGTGACAATCGACATGCCCACCTCGAACAGGCCCTCGGTGGTCATAACCAGATGGCGGATGTTACGGTTTCGGCTGCGGCTGATGGCAAAGCCGACCAGCACCGACATCACCACCAGCGCCATCATCGGCCGCGCCAGCAACAGGTCGAGCAGGCTGCCCTCCCCTCCCGCCCGCGCGCCCGCGCCGGGGTTCTGGTGCAGGTCGATGGCCATGCCTTCGCCGGGGCGGAACAGATTGGCCATCGCCATGCCGATCACCGCCGAAACCACCGTCATGCCCACCATCGCGGCAAACAGGCGCAGCAGCAGATCGCGCACCATGGCTCGCCCGCGCAGCCGCGCAAGGCCCGTGACAATCGCGGAAAACACCATGGGCAGGATCAGCAGGAAGAGCACCTGAAGAAACAATTGTTCAATCGGGCGGGCAAGATTGACCAGCACGAAATCCAGCACCGCCCGGTCCACCGGCACCACATGCACCAGCGCCCCCGCCAGCGTGCCGATCACCAGCCCGGCCAGCAAGGGCCAATGCGGCAAAGGCCGCGACCAGCGCAAAGGCGATTGGGGCGGGGAAGATTGGGGCGAGGATGGGTTGAGTGTGGCCATGGGAAGGGATGGTGTGAAACAGCCAGCCTGTCATCACCCTGTCACGGAAAGGCATCCAGAACGATGGGCGTCGTTGCATCGCCGCCAAGGCCGAAATCGATCACCGCCCGTGTGCCCCGCCCCCCGGCCCCTTCATCCAGCGCAACCCTGGCCCCCATCCGGTCGGCCAGCGCGCGCACGATGGGCAGGCCCAGCCCGCTGCCGCTGCTGTTGGCATTGGCGGCCATGCGGTAGAATCGCTCCCACACCTTGTCGCGCTCGGCGGGAGGAATGCCGGGGCCGTCATCCTCGATTTCCACCCGCACCGATTCCTTCCGGCACAGCACGCGCACCACCACCTTGCCGCCCGGCCGGTTATAAGCCACCGCATTGTCGAGCAGGTTTCCCACCATCTCGGCCGCCAGCGCCGCCTCGCCCGAGGCAAGGCCATGGCCGCTTTCCTCAAAGCTGATGTCCACATCGGCGCGCTGCAACGCGGGCAGGCGCGCGGCGATCACATCGGTGGCCACCAGGGCGGGATCAAACTGGCCGGTGCTGCATCCGACCTGCTCGTCAAGGCGGGCCAGCGCCAGCAATTGCTGCAGCAACCGTTCGAGCGTATCGACCGAATGGGCAATGTCATCCAGCGCCATCTGCCCCTGCGGGCTTTGCGCGCCATAGGTTTCCAGCACATCGAGATGCACCCGCAGAACGGCCAGCGGCGTGCGCAACTGATGCGAGGCGTTCGAGGTGAACTGGCGCAGCGAGCCGACCGCCCGTTCGGCCCGCGCCATCAGCGCGTTATAGGCGCGGGCGATCATCTGCGCCTCACGCGGGCCATCGCCATCGGGCAGGCGCTGAAAATGCAGCGGATCGCGCACGCTGGCGGCAATCCGCTCGGTCAGCGTGGCGAAGGGGATCAGCCCCCAGGCAAGCGCCGAATAGAACAGCAGCAGCGCGATCAGCGTAACCAGTACGCTGGCGCTGACCACGCGCTGGAAAGAGGCGCGGGTGGAAATTTCCCGATTTTCAAGGAAATCGGCCACCTGCACCGCCACCAGATGGCCATTGCCCGTCAGGCGGCGCATTTCCGTGGCGATGCGCACTGGGCGCCCGTTCAACACTCCATTGTGCAGATAGGCGGGCTGAACCACGCCTTGCGCATCGCGCGGATCGACATAGCCGCGCACCATCACCGGATCGCGAGAGGTCAGCGTGAACCTTGCGCCGGGATGGAGCGGGCCGGTCAGCCGCCCGTCGGCAGAATAATCGGTCGGCGGGCGCAGATCGGCGCGGCCCGCAATCAAACGGTCGCCGTCATAGATGCTGTAATGCGTGACCGGCGCGGATCGGCGTTGGAGCAGCCCCACGGCCAGCGGCAGCAGGCGTTCCTGAAGGATCGGATCATAATTGACCGCCCGGCTGATCAAACGGGTCGAGCCCACCAGAATCCGGTCAGACGTATCGTTCATCGAGGAATCGATCATCCAGCAGGTGATCGTGGCAAAGATCGACACCAGCACCACCAGCGGCACCATGACGACGACCGTCAGGTAGCCCCGTAGCGATTTGGGCAGAAACCGCTTCTTAATGGGCATCAATCATATAGCCCAGCCCGCGCACCGTGTGGATGGTCGGCCCGCCCGGCGTCAGTTTACGGCGCAGGCGGCCCACATATACCTCCAGCGCATTGGGCGCGACCGCCTCGGACAGGGCAAAGACCTCGGCGGCCATACGATCCTTGGGCACGACCTTGCCAGGCCGCCCCATCAGCGTTTCCAGCACGGCCATCTCGCGGCGGCGCAGATCGACCGGCGCATCGGCCAGCGCTACCCGCCGCGTCGAGCGGTCCAGCGTCAGTGCCCCCACGCGCAGCACCGGGTCGGGGCTGCCGATGCTGCGCCGGACCAGCGCGCGCACCCGCGATTCCAGCTCGCGCGGGTGGAACGGCTTGGCCATGTAATCATCCGCGCCGTAATCCAGCCCCGCCACCCGGTCGTCCACCGCATCGCGCGCGGTCACGATCATGATCGGCGTGGTATCGCCCCGGCGGCGCAGCATCCGCAGCAATTCCAGCCCATCGCCATCGGGCAGACCCAGATCGAGGATGATCGCATTGAACGGATCGGCGGCGGCAAAGGCGGCGGCATCCTCGCCATTGTGCGCGACATCGACGGCAAAACTGGCGGCCTCCAGCGAGGCGGCCATGCCACGCGCCAGACGCGGATCATCCTCCACGATCAGAATGCGCAATGTTCCCTCCATTCCCCGACACCGGCATAGGCCCACGGCATCAACCGCCCATGGCATCACCGGCCATGCCCCCAAAATACGCAAAACGCGCCCCCTGCCTAGCCCCGGCATGACAGCTTGATGACAGGCGCGCAGCCTTAGCCTGCGATTCAGCGAGAGGACGGACAGGGTTAAGCAGCACAAACCCGCATGGCCGGACGATGGACCGCGCCGCCCGAAAGAAGGCGCGCGCGAAGCCATCGTGGCCCCCGCGTCGGTTTGGGACTCGCCAATGAGGGATGGACTATGAACACTAAGCTTTGTGCAGCATTGCTGCTTTCAGTTTCGACATTGGCTGTATCAACGCTGGGGGCAACGCCCGCGATGGCGCAGACGGCGGGCCAGGGCGACGATATCGTCGTCACCGCATTGAAGCGCGAAACCCGCGTGCAGGACACCCCGCTGGCGATCACCGCGATGAGCGGCAATATGCTCAACAACATGGGCGCGGCGGGCATTGCCGATGTGGCGCGTTCGGTGCCCAGCCTCAACCTGCTGGCCAGCGAGTCGGGCCGCACCCGCGTGTCGATCCGCGGCATTCAGACCGCCGGCGAAGCCACCGTGGGCGTCTATTTCGGCGAAGTGCCGCTGACGGGTCCTGCGGGCACCACCTCGGATCCTTCGGGCTCGACCCCCAACCTCAACCTGTTCGACACCGAGCGCCTCGAAGTGCTGCGCGGGCCGCAGGGCACGCTTTACGGGTCCGGCTCGATGGGCGGCACCCTGCGCGTGCTCTTCAAACAGGCCAACCTGAAGAAGTATGAAGCCGCCGTCGATGCGGGCATGGAAACCACCAAGAATGGCGGCACCGGCTACAGCATCAAGGGCGCGGTCAACGTGCCGATCATCGAGGACATGCTGGCCGCGCGTCTGGTGCTGTATCGCCAGCGCACGGGCGGCTTTGTCGATGATCCCTCGATCGGCCGCTATAACATGAACAGCGTGATGACCACGGGCGGCCGCCTGATGCTGGGCTTCCGTCCGACCAACAATCTGCGCATCAATTTCATGGGCATCATTCAGGATCAACACACGGGCGGCACCTCGCTCTGGGCGCCTTCGGTGGGCACCTATACGTCAGGCCTGCGCATCTATACGCCCGCCATCGACAAGCAGAAGATCTTCTCGCTCGACACCAAGTGGACCACGCCCATCGGCACGATCTCGCTGGCCAATGGCTACTATCGCTGGGATGTGCGCCAGACCAACGACAACAGCGACAATTATCAGTCGGTGGCCAATTCCTATCGCTATTGCGGCCTCTATCAGAACACCTATTCGGGCTCGCTGCTGCAAAGCGGCGCGTCGGGCACCACTACCTCGTCCAGCAATTGCGCGTCGAGCGCAGGCGGTTACACCTCGGCCCAGCTTCGCGCCAATTATCTGGGCTGGGCCAACAGCCAGATGCCCATCGGCAATTATCAGCCGCGCTGGGTGGAAAATGTCACCAACGAACTGCGCCTCAATTCCGATGGCAAGGGCCGTTTGAACTATACGCTGGGCGCCTTCTTTGAAAACCGCAAGGACCGCGTGGACACCACCGTTTTTGCCGGCGTTCCGGGCACGGGCCTGATGCGCGATCCGCTGGTCGATCTCGGCTCGCGCTTTGTGCGCGATGTCATCAACCAGACCGCGCAATTTGGCGAACTCTCCTATCGCCCCATCGACATCCTGACCGTGACGGCGGGCCTGCGCCACTATCACTATAAGAAAATCGTGGGCGGCGCTTACCTCGGCTACAATTATTTCAACGGCCAGACGCCGATGAATTACACCGAGGTGAACGCCAGCGCCGATGGCTTTATCCAGAAATATAACGTCGAACTGAAACCCACCCGCAACCTGATGGTCTATGCCACCGCATCGCAGGGTTTCCGCCCCGGCGGCGCGAACCTGACGCCGGGCATCCCGGCCTCGGCCACGCAATATCAGGCCGACTCGCTGTGGAACTATGAACTGGGCCTCAAGACCCAGTGGTTCGACCGCAAGCTGACGTTCAACATCGACGCCTATCGCATCGACTGGACCAATATGCAGACCTCGGTCCAGGCCACCTATGGCAATTTCAGCTATATCAGCAATGTGGGCGCGGCGCGCATCGAAGGCTTCGAGGCTGAACTGAGCGGCACGCCCACCAAGGGCCTGTTCCTCAACGGTTCGCTCTCGGTGGTCTATCCGCGCCTGACCGCCGATCAGGTCAATTCCGAAGTGACGGCGGCAGGCCGCGTGGGCAACATCCTGACCGGCATTCCGCGCACCACCGCCAGCGCGGGCGCCGAATATGGCTGGACCATCAACAGCGACTGGAAGGGCATGATGCGTGCCGATTTCAGCTACACCGGCAAGATGACCACGCAGCTTAACCCCACCAACGCGCTTTATCGCACCTATGGCAAATATTCGCAGGTCAACCTGCGCGCAGGGATCGAGAATGAGCGTTACGGCGTCTATGTCTATGTGCGCAACCTGCTCGATGCCAAGGGGCTGAGCTATTACTCGGCCGTCAGCGGCACGCCCGATTACATCGCCACCACCACCCCGCGCACCATCGGCGTCAACCTGCGCGGCAATTTCTAAAATCCTGAAATCCCGGTCGGGCGCCCGTCCGGCCGGGAACTATCCAAACGAGGATGTCTCCTATGCGTAACACTCTGTTTGCCTTTGCATCGCTGGCGGCTGTGGCCATGATCGCGCCCCAGGCCAGCGCCGCCACCCCCGAGGAAGCGGCCGCCAAGGCGCTGCTCAAGAGCCCCAAGTTCGCCAAGGCGACCGCCTCGCTGGCGGGCGATTATGACCGCATTGTGGCCGACATCATCACCCTGACCGAGATCGCCGCCCCGCCCTTCAAGGAAGAGGCGCGCGCCAAGGCCTATATGGCGATGCTCAAGGCCGAGGGTCTGGAAGACGTCGAAATGGACGGCGTCGGCAATGTGATGGGTCTTCGTCGCGGCACCGGCGGCGGCAAGGGCGAAGCTACGCCCCTCATCGTCATCACCGCCCACCTCGACACAGTTTTCCCCGAAGGCACCAACGTCAAGGTCCGCCGCGATGGCGATACGCTTTACGCCCCCGGCATTGGTGATGACACATGCAGCCTGCCGGTCCTGCTGGCTTTTATCCGCGCGATGAAGGCGGGCGCCTTCTCGACCAAGGCCGACATCCTGTTCATGGGCAATGTGGGCGAAGAAGGTCCGGGCGACCTGCGCGGCGTGCGCTACCTGTTCTCGCAGGGCAAGTACAAGGACCGCATCACCCATTTCATCAGCTTTGAACCCGGCCAGCCCGAACGCATCACCAATGCCGGCACCGGTTCGCGCCGCTACAAGGTGACGTTCAACGGCCCGGGCGGCCATTCGATGGGCGATTTCGGACTGGTGAACCCCGCCTATGCGATGGCCAATGCCATGACCGCCTTTGCCAAGATGCAGGTGCCCAGCGAACCGCGCACCGTCTATAACGTGGGCATTGTCGAGGGCGGCACCTCGGTCAATTCGATCCCGTTCGCCACGGCCATGACCATCGACATGCGCTCGAACGGCAAGGCGGAACTGGACGCGGAAGAAAAGACGTTCCTGTCGATCCTGCCCGAAGCGGTGGCCGCCGAAAACGCCGCACGCTCGACCGCCAAGGGCAAGATCACTTATGACGCCAAGCTGGTGGGCGACCGCCCCGGCGGCACCACGCCGATGGACGCGCGCATCGTCAAGGTGGCCGATGCGGTGGCCAAGGCCAATGGTTTCGCCCCCAAGTACAGCGCCGGCTCGACCGACAGCAACATTCCCATGAGCAAGGGCATTTCCGCGCTCACGCTGGGTTCGGGCTTTGAAACCTTCCGCAACCACTCGCTGGACGAAGGGCTGAAGCTGGAAAAGACGGTCAACCTGCGCAACTTCAACAATGAACTGGCCACCGTGCTGGTTCTGGCCGAAGCGAAATAAGCAGGAGGGGGATCAGGGCATGAAATTGTGGCTGGCATTGCTGGGCAGCGCGTCCCTCGCCATGGGCTCCCTCACCATGGCCGCGCCGCCCCGCGCCGTCAGCCGTCCTGCCGAGGCGGCCAGTCGTAACCCAGACAATCGAACCCTTGTTTGGTTCGACAATGACTTCCTCGGCCCCGGACAGAGCAATCTTCAGGCCCTGATCCCTTTGATCCGCGATCCCAATGTCAATCTTCTGGGCATTGGCGTTGTCACCGGCGACCAATGGCTGGAGGAGGAAACGCAGCATGCCCTGCGCTTTCTCGAAATCGCGGGCCGCGCCGATGTGCCGGTGGCAAAGGGCGCGCAGACGCCGCTGATCCGCTCCCTGCCCGAAATGAAGGCGTGGGAGGCCCGCTTTGGCCCGATCCCGTGGAAGGGCGCATGGAACGCGCAGAGGCCCGGCCGCCAATATCACCCCGAAGACCCCGATCTGGTGCCCCCGATGGCCGAGGGGGCGCCCTCCATCAAGCCGGTCGCGCAGGATGCCGTCCACCGCCTGATCGACACCGTGCGCGCCCATCCGGGGCAGGTGAAGATCATCTGCGCCGGGCCGCTCACCAATATCGCGCTGGCCCTGCGCATCGCCCCCGATATTGCCGCCAAGGCCAAGGGCATCACCATGCAGGGCGGCGGCTATGACATGCAGGCCGCGCGCGTGCTGGACAATGCCGACTATGCCACCGACTTCAACTTCGTCTTTGACCCGGAGGCCGCCCATATCGTGCTGACCGCGCCGTGGAAGAAGATCACCGTTGTCGGCAATGTCACCACTTCGGCGCGCATGACGCGGGCGCTGGCCGACCAGATCGGCGCATCGGGCACGCACACCGCGCGCTATATCGCCCAATATGCCCGCATCGATCAGCCTTTGTGGGATGAAATGACCGTGGCCGTAGCGCTCGACCCGACACTGGTGACCAAGAAATTCACCGCCCGCATGGATGTCGATCTGATGCCCGGCGCGGGCTATGGCACGGCGCAGATGTGGAAGGACGAGCTGGCCCCCCATCGCGGCGAGCAGATCGTCGAAGTGGTCGAGAACATCGATGTTCCTCGTTTCCTCGCCCGTTTCACCGCGCAGGCCCGCCAATGATCGCAAAACTCTGGCGCCGACGCCTCGATGACCGCAACACTACCCTGCCGCGCGAAGCCGTGGCGGGGATCACCACCTTTATGGCCTCGGCCTATCTCGTGGTGGTGATCCCGCGCCTGCTCTCGGGCGGGGGCATGGATCAGGGCGCGGCCACCACGGCCACGCTGATCGTCATGGCGCTGGGCAGTCTGGCGATGGGGCTTTACGCCAACCTGCCCTTTATCGTCGGGCCGGGCATCGGCGGAGCGGCGCTGCTGGGCATCACCCTGACGCAGGTCGAACATCTGCCTTGGCCCTCGGCGCTGGGCATTGCGATGGCCTCGGGGGTGCTGTTCACGCTGCTGACGATCACCGGCGCGCGCGGCTGGGTGATGCGGCTGGTCCCGCGTGAGATCAAGCTGGGCCTTGGCGCCTCGATCGGCATGTTCATCGCGCTGCTGGGCGCGCGTGATGCGGGCATGGTGGCGGTCAATGCCAAGACCAATGCACTGTCCCTTGGCGATTTTTCGCAAGCGGGTCCGCAAATGGCGTTGGTCGGCCTTGGCGTGGCGGTGGCCTTGCAGGCGCGGCGCGTGCCCGGCGCGATCCTTGCCGGGATCGTCGCGGCGGCGGGATTGGGCGCGGTTCTGGGCGTGACCCACGCGCCCGCCGCCCCGCTCGCCCTGCCCCCGGGGGTGGGGCCGGTGCTGGGCCATGTCGATTGGGCGGCGGTCTTTACCATCAAGGCCCTGCCCTATCTCTTCGCCTATTTCGTCGCCGAATTCTTCTCCACCATGGGCACCACGCTGGCCGTGGGGGCCAAGGCGGGGCTGACCGATGCGGAGGGCAATCTGCCCCAGATCGACCGCCCGTTTCTGGTCGATGCGCTGGCGGCCACGTTCGGCCCGGTGCTGGGCATTCCGGGCGGCACCGCGCTGGTGGAATCTGCGGCGGGCGCCAGTGCGGGCGGGCGCACCGGATTGGTGCCGATCACCGCCTCGCTTTGCTATCTGGCCTCGCTGCTGGCCATCCCGCTGGCCATGGCGATCCCCAAGCAGGCGACTGCACCGGCGCTGATCCTGGTGGGCGCGGGGATGATGGGGTCGCTGCGGCAATTAGGCGGCGAAAGGCTGGAGGAGACCCTGCCCCCGGTGCTGATGCTGCTGGCCACGCTCATCGCCAACAGTTTTGGGACGGGCATTGCCGTCGGACTGGTGTCCTATGTGTTGACCTGCCTGATCGGCGGGCGGGCGCGGCAGGTGTCGCCGGGCCTGTTGCTGCTCTCGCTGCCCTTGGCCTATTATCTTTACACCACCGTCCACCGTTGAAAGCCGCCGCGATGCCGATTGTCATGGAAGAAACGCTGGCGGTGCTGCCCCCCTCGGCCACGGGCCGGGTGATGAGCGCAGACCAGCGCGCCTTCTTCACGCGCCTGCCCAAGGTGGAACTGCATTGTCATTTGCTGGGCGCGATGCGCGAGGAAACCTTTCGTGATCTGGCGCGGCGTCATGATGCGCCGATCCCGGCGGATATGGCCGCAGGGCTTTACAGGCGGGGGCGCAAGCCGATGGGTGTGCTCCACGCCCTGCGCGCGATGGAGCAGCATTTGCTGCGCCGCCCGGAGGACATCGCCCGGCTGGTGCGCGAATATCTGGAGGATGCGGCGGCCGATCATGTGCGCCACGCCGAATTCTTCTGGAACCCCACCGCAACCCTTGCCGCCCATGGCATCCCCTATGGCGAGATCCAGCAGGCGATGGTGGAAGCGATGGAAGCCGCGCCGATCTCCTCGCTCCTCATCCCCGCCATCGACCGCGAGGCCCCGCCTGCACAGGCCATCGCCATGGTCGAGGCGATGCAGGCCCATCGCCACAAGCGCGTGGCGGGCATCGGCATCGACTATCGCGAGAATGACGGCCCGCCCGAGTGGTTCACCCCCGCCTATGCACTGGCACGGGCGAATGGTTTGCGTGCCACCGCCCATGCCGGGGAATTCGGCATGCCATGGACCAATGTCGCCATCGCTGTCGAACAACTGGGCGTCGATCGGATCGACCATGGCTATACGGTGATCGACAATCCCGCCTTGGCCGAGAGCCTGCGCGCGCGCGGCATGGTGTTCACCGTGGTGCCGACCAATTCCTATTACCTGCGCACCATGGCGCCCGATGATTGGGCGCGGCATCACCCGATCCGCGCGATGCTGGGCATGGGTCTCTCGATCCACCCGAACAGCGACGATCCCCAATTGCACCGCGTCAGCCCGGCGGGCGCGTGGGAATTGATGTACAGCCATATGGGCGCGAGCCGGGATGATCTGCGTGCGATGATGATGGCCGGGATCCGCGCCAGTTGGGCCGATGAGGCGCAAAAGGCGGCATGGACGGCGGATTGGCCGGGGGAATTTGACCGCCTCGCCGCGCAGGCAGCATGGGACGAAGACGCGGCAAGCCGCCGTTGATCGCGGGGCGCTTGGGCATTATCGCGGGCCCATGAGAATGCTTTTGTCCCCCTCCCTGCTTCTTGGCGCCCTGCTTTTAGGCGCTCCCCTTGCCCATGCCCAAACCTCGACGGTCATCACCTCCCCCGAGCCTTTGCCCGCCGCGCATGATCTCCCCCGCGTCTTTCTGGGCGGCAGCATCGACATGGGCAATGCGCCCGACTGGCAAAAGGGCATGATCGAAGCGCTGGGGCCCGACAATGTGGTGATCCTCAACCCCCGCCGCCCCGACTGGAACCCCAAGTGGCGCCCCGAGGCCGATGAACCGGAATTTCGCCGTCAGGTCGAATGGGAACTGGGCGCGCTGGAAAGCGCCGATGTCATCGTCCTCTATTTCTCGCCCGGATCGCAAAGCCCGATCAGCCTGCTGGAAATGGGCCTCTACGCGCGCGGCGGCAAGCTGATCGTGCTGTGTCCGCCCGGATATTGGCGCAAGGGCAATGTGGACATCACCGGCGCGCGTTACGGGGTCGAGCAGGTGTCAAGCCTGCCCGAGCTGATTGCCGCGGTGAAACGCCGGGTGCCCGCGATCAATAGGGCGATCAATAGAATGTGATGTTGTCCACCTCGACCCAGAGCCGCTGACCGCCCTCACGCGATCCGCCCAGTTCGAGCTGTACGATGCCATCGCCGGTAAAGGCAGGCCCCGTCTTGCCCCGCTGTGCGGCGGCGACCAGCGCCGTGAAAGGCACCTCAACGCTGGCCCATTGCGCGCCGCCCGACACCGGCGCGCTCCATACGCCGTCCAGACCGTTGAGGCGCAGGACATAGGCCCCTTCGCCCCGGATATCGAAGCGGATACCCTTATACCCCGCCAGATTGACCGGCACCACCGAACCGCGCGTCAGCGGCACGGCAAACCCGGCATAGGCATCGCCCTTCATAGCCATTTTCGCCGAAAGCAGCAAAGCCTGCCCCCCGCCCTCGCGCGGCACGGTCTGGGTGATCTCGACCGTGCGGTCCATGCCGCCATCGCCGGTTTCCAGCCGCAAAGTGTCGAGCGAGGAGCGGCGGTCCTTGCGCTCGAAATCATCGACCAGCGCGGCGATTTTGACCGAGGGCAGCGCCTTGGCCAGATTGGCGGCGGGCAAGGGCGGCGCGCCCGCCCCGCTGACCAGACGGCCGTCAATATAGACCTGCGCGATCTTGTGAATGTCCCCGATATTCTCCCATGGCTTGCCGTCGATCAGGAGAATGTCGGCGCGCTTGCCCGGCGCAATCGTGCCGCGATCGCCGTCCAGACGCATCACTTTCGCGCTGGTCTGCGTGGCGGCCACCAGCGCCTGCGCGGGCGTCAAACCCGCGCGCACCAGCAGTTCGAGTTCATGCAGGGTGGAGAGGCCGTGGGGCGTGCCGGGCATGCCCGCATCCGTCCCAACCGAAATCGGCACGCCTGCGTCAAACAGCGCCTTCACATTTTTGAGCGCATAGGAGAATTTACGCTGGCGCGTTTCATCGGCCTTGGGCTGGCCGGGCTTGTCCGGGTCATAGACGGCCAGCGTGGGGGCCATGCCCATCCCGCTTTTGGCGATCTGGGCCACTTCATCAGGTGTGGCGGGGCGATCCTGAATGACGTGCCCCAGCGAATCCACCCCCGCCATCGAGGCCGCCACCCCGCGCTCGACCGTCACCGTATGGGTCAGCACCGACCAGCCCCGCTTATGCGCCTCATCGCTCAGAGCTTTCAGCGTCCAGCGGTCCATGCTGGTGTTGTCGGGCGCGGCGCCATAGCGCCAGCCGTCGGTGAAGGCCTTGATGAGGTCGGGCTTATAGGCTTCGAGGCTTTTGATCGCTGCGCGGGCGGCCTCGGGCGTGTTGATCCAGATTGTAGTGGCCTGATCGGCCCAGTCGGCGCCGTGGCCGCCCGGCGTGCTGATGCGGGCGGCGAAATTGACATGAGGGGCCACCAATTGCGCCAGCCATGCCCGGCGCGGGGCATAGGATTCGGGCTGCTGGTGGAAATCATTGACCGTGGTGATGCCCGACTGGACATAGGCGGTGGCGATCTGGGGCGTGGTTTCGGGCGATCCGCCCGGCGTCCAATGGGTGTGAACGTCGAAGAAGCCGGGGAGCAGCGCCTTGCCCTGCGCGGCCACCTTGCGCGTGCCTGCGGGCAGTTTGAGCTTTGCCCCCACCGCCACGATCCGCCCATTTTGCACCAGTACGCTTTCCCGGACCGGCGCCGCGCCCGTGCCATCGAACACGGTGGCGTCGATAAAGGCGATGGCCGGGGTGGCTGCCATGGCCTGCGCCGGGATCAGCGCCGCGCCGCAAAGCAGGATCGGAAACAGTTTCGGCATAGCGGGATTCCTTGGCCAATAGGATCATCCCTGTTTTCATGCCTTTGCGCCCTTTGCCAAGCGAGTTCGGCAAAAGGTTCGGATGCAATTTGGCGTATTGCCCTGCTATTTCCGGCTTTTCATGCGCGACTGGCCATCAAAGGCTGGATGCGGGTGCCGAAAGCCTCCACCCCTTCGACAAAATCGTCGAAAGTCAGCAGCACCCCGCCCGTATTAGGCACCAGCGCCATTTCATCCAGCATCCGCGCCACGCTGGTATAGGAGCCGACCAGCGTGCCCATATTGATGTTCACCGCGCCTTCCGGGGCGGCCAACTGGCGGACATTGGTGTCGGTGTTGACCTTATCCTTGGCCCCCTGTTCGGCCAGCCATGCGATGGCTTCCAGATCGACGCCGTCATTATAGCTCTTCCACTTGGCCATCGCTTCTTCATCCGTCTCGGCGGCGATAATCATCACCAGCACAAAGACCTGAACATCGCGCCCCGTCGCCTCCAGCGCCTTGGCCAGACGGTCATTGTTGAAGGAAAAGGCCGTCGGCGTGTTGACGCCCTTGCCGAGGCAGAAAGCATAATCCGCCCATTTGGCCGAGAAGGCCAGACCGGCATCGGATGACCCGGCGCAAATGATCTTCATATCGCCTTCGGGCTGGGGCCGGACGCGGCAATCCTCCATCCGGTAATAGTCGCCTTTGAAATCGGACACGCCGCTTGCCCATAATTCGCGCAGAATATGGGCATATTCGTCAAGCATCTGATAGCGGTTGCGGAAATGCTCATCGCCGGGCCACACGCCCATCTGGGTATATTCTGGCGGCTGCCACCCGGTGATGAGGTTGAGGCCAAAGCGCCCATGGCTGATGCTGTCGATGGTGCTGCACATACGCGCGGCAAAGGCGGGCGGAATGACCAGCGTGGGGCAAGTGGCGTAGATCTTGATCTTTTCCGTGACGGCCGCCAGCCCCGCCATCAGCGTGAAGCTCTCCAGCCCATATTCCCAAAACTGCGTCTTGCCGCCAAACCCGCGCAGTTTGATCATCGAGAGCAGGAAATCGAGCCCGTATTTCTCGGCGCTTTGCGCGATCTGCTTGTTGAGGTCGAAGCTGGGGTGGTACTGCGGGGCGTTCTCGCTGATCAGCCAGCCATTGTTGTTGATGGGCACGAAAACGCCGACTTGCATGAGGCTAGCTCCTAAAAGGTGTGGCCCCACTGGTCAGCCAGTCGAGGATGTCGCGGTTGAACCGTTCGGATGCGGTGACATTAAGCGCGTGGCCGCCCCAGTCGAGATGACGATGGACGCCATGGGGCAGCGCCTCAACGAGGGCCTGCGAATTGCGCCAGGGCACCAGCAGATCGTCGGCCGCGCTGATGGCAAAAACCGGCGAGGCGACGTGATACAGCCAGCGCGTGGCATCAAAAGCGCGCGCAGCCGCGATGCGCTTTTCCATCGCCGCATCGCCCGGCCAGTGGGCCAGATGATACTCGCTCTCCTCGCGCAGGGCCGCGTCATGCTCGCTCAGCCAGTCGGGCGGGAAGAGGAACAAAGGTTGTGCCTCCAGATAGGCCTGTGCTCCGGCCTTGCGCAAAAGCTTGAGCCGTACATCGAAACAACGCGCTGTCTGCGGATCAAGCCGCGCCCAGCCGTTGATGATGACGATCCGATCAACCCTGTCCGGCGCGGCGCGCGCTGCCTCCAGCGCGGCCATCCCGCCAATCGCATGGCCGATTATCCCGGCCCGCGCGATGCCCAGCCTGTCCATCAGCGCCAACATATCAGCCCCCAGATCGGCCAGTGTCACATGCTGGGGCAAGGCCCTGTCGCTGCGCCCCGTGCCGCGATGATCATAGGCAATAACGCGGAAATGGCGGGAAAGCGCGGCCAGATTGGGCCGCCAATAGGCCGCCGATCCGCCCAGACCGCTCGACAGGATCAGGGGCGGCGCGTCGGCTCGCCCATGTTCTTCATAATAAAGGTCCGCCGCCGCCAGCATCACCCGATATGCGCCACGCTGGCAATCTCGACCAGACAATCAGGTTTGACCAGATCGGCCCGGATGCAATAGCGCGCAGGCTTGTCGCCGGGGAAATACTGCGCGTAAACTTGATTGAAGGCGGCGTAATCATTCAGGTCTTTCAGGAAGATATGGTTCATCGCCACATCCGCCATGGTCGCACCCGCCGCCTCCAGCGTGATGGCGATCACGTCCAGAATATGGCGCGTCTGCGCCGCCGCATCGCCCACATGCAGCACCACGCCTCCCTCGTCCAGCGCCAGCACGCCTGAGACATAAACCATGTTGCCCGCCTTCGCGCCTGCGGAATAGGGCGCGATGGGGGTGGGAAATTCCGGCGGATTGATCGGCTCGAAAGGCATCATTCCCCTCCCTTGGGCAATTGGCCCAGACTGCCGCAGAAATCGCCCACCGTGCTGACCCAGCCGAAGAATTTCTCGACATTATAGATTGTGGCCTGAAGGACGAAATCGGGGCCCAGATGGTGAGTGGCATCCTCCAGCATTACGCTGAAATATTCCAGATGGAACGCATCGCGCAGGGTCGATTCGACGCAGACATTGCTGGCGATGCCGACAAAGACGATGGTCCTGATCCCGCGCGAACGCAGCACGCTGTCGAGTTGCGAGTTGAAAAAGGCGCTGTAGCGTGTCTTGTGAACGCGAATGTCGCCGGGCTGCGGCTTTAACGCATCGACCAGTTCATAATCCCAGCTCCCGCGCGCCAACAGCTTGCCCTGTAATTCGGGCCTTGCGCGCATGGTCTTGAGCGCATTGGATTTATGCCAGTTGGGCGATCCCGGCCCGCCTGCCTCGACATAATCGCCGTCCCAGCCGTTTTGCAGGAAAACCACCTGAACCCCGGCCTCGCGCGCGGTATCCAGCACCTGCGCGATACGACCTATCACGCCCGCCGCTCCGCTAATGTCAAACCCGGCCAGATCAACATAGCCGCCCGGCGAGGCATAGGCATTCTGCATGTCGATGACGACCACCGCCGTGCCGGCCGGGTCGATGCGTATCGCCTCGGGCCGCGCGGGCAGGATGGCGCTTTTGCCACCGGGCACAGCCGGGCCGGGCGTTGGGTCGATGATCCCCGTCATAACCGGTTCTCCTCACGCGATTCGTGAAGTTTCCCAGAAAGATGGCATTGGCGCAAGCCCCATGCTGCATCGCAGCAAAGCGGACAACCGTCAGGATTCCTGCGGCAGGTCGCGGCAAGTGCTATGGACCATGTCACAAAACTCTTATATACTGCGTGGTATGAAATTCGATCCTGACACCATCGTGGCGCCCAATTCATCGCATCAGGGCTCTTCCCATCGGGGCCGCCCGCGACAGTTCTGTCCCGATGCCGCCCTGACCGCCGCGCTCAAGGTGTTTTGGGAACGGGGCTATGAAGGCGCCTCGATGGCCGAATTGACCGAGGCTATGGGCATCACCAAGCCCAGCCTTTACGCCTGTTTCGGCAATAAGGAAGCCTTGTTTCGCAAGGCGCTGGATCTGTATGAAAAGGAAAAGCTGGCCTATGTGCGCGCCGGGCTGACCGCGCCCACGGCCAAGGGCGTGGCCGAGGCTTTCCTGCGCGGATCGCTGGCGATGCAGACCGGCAATGACCCACGCGGATGCCTGAGCGTGGTGAGCGCAGTGGCCTGCACCAATTACGCCGACTCGATCCGCGACGAGATTACCTCGCTGCGTCTGGCCACCGACCGCGCGATCATCGAGCGCTTTGAACGCGCCCGCGATGAGGGCGATTTCCCCCCCGGCGTCGATCCGGCGGCCATGGCCCATTACCTGACCGCGATCCTTCAGGGCATGACGGTGCAGGCCCGCTCGGGCGCTACCCCGGTCGAACTGGAACGGCTGGTGGCGACGACTCTGGCGATCTGGCCCGGCCGTTAAGATAAATCAATTTATTTTCAATAACATGATTTAAAAATACCGCTCGGTATAAAAATACTATTGACGACCGGGCCGTCCTATTTTATACCGCTTGGTATTGAAAGGGCACGGGCCGACTACCCCCCCGTCCACCAAGTGCAGGACCGTCCGTTCCTGCCCGGTTCGTCCCTTTCAACGGGCGCCTGAACAGCGCGTCCGACCCAAGGCGCGGCGTTTACCCCAAACGTCGTTTGCCCAGACCGGTTCCCGTCCGGGGCGCAATCCCCCCCACCCCCCCGCGCGTCGCGGACGGGGCCGGTTTTATCCCATCCCTGCGCGGGCATCACGCCCGCCATCCATCTCTACCCGGCGCGCCGGGGAAGGTCCGTTGGCGTGCCTCTGATAGCGCGCGGCGCAGCCGTCCCTTGCGCGTTTTCCTGCCTGCCCGGAGCCGATCCAATGGACATGCTGACCTCTCACCTCGACAATGCCTATCAGCGCGATACAGAGCGTGATACCGGCCAATCCCCCCTTTTCCGCCGCATCACCTGGGTGACGCTCGCGCTTGCGCTTGCCGGCGGGTTTGGCTGGAGAGCGCTGCATCATGACAGCGCCACCGCCGCCGCCATGCCCACGCCCACCCTTGGCGTGGCCGCGCCGATGGTCGCATCGGTCACGCAATGGGACGATTACGTGGGCCGTTTCGCCCCCAGCCAGAGCGTAGAACTGCGCCCGCGCGTGGGCGGCCAGATCACGGCGCGCCATTTCCGCGATGGCGACATCGTGCAAAAAGGCCAACTGCTCTTCACCATCGACCAGCGCCCCTATCGCGCCGCTTTGGCTGAGGCTGCGGCCAATGTCGCCTCGGCGCGCAGCACGCTGGCGCTGGCCCGCAACGATCTGGCCCGCGCATCGCGCCTGTCAGGCGATGAAGCGATTTCGGCGGGCGAACTCGATGGACTCAAGGCCCGGCTTCAGGCCGCACAGGCCGCCCTTGCCGCCGCAGAGGCGCGCCAGCAGACCCGCGCGCTGGACATGGAATTTACCCAGGTCCGCGCCCCCATTGCAGGCCGCATTTCCGACCGCCGCGTCGATGTCGGCAATCTGGTGGCCGCAGGCGAAGGCGCCAATGCCACGCTGCTCACCACCATCAACGCGCTCGATCCGATCTATTTCACCTTCGATTCCTCCGAAGCGCTTTACCTGAAAGCCCAGCGCGACCGGGCCAATGGCAACACCAGCACCAAGGTCGAAATCAAGCTTCAGGACGAGGCCGATTACCGCCATCAGGGCCAATTGGACTTTACCGACAATGGCCTTGATCCGCATTCCGGCACCATCCGCGGCCGCGCGCTGCTGGCCAACCCCGGCCTGTTCCTGACCCCCGGCATGTTCGGCGCGATGCGTCTGAGTCATGGCGGCACGGTGCAGGCACTGCTGGTTCCCGACGAAGCGATCCAGTCCGATCAGGCACGCAAGACCGTGCTGGTGGTCGGCAAGGACGGCACGCTGGCTGCCAAGCCCGTTACGCTGGGTCCGGTGGTGCGGGGCCTGCGCGTAATCCGTTCGGGCCTTGCCCCGACCGACCGCGTGGCCATCACCAATCTTCAGGCCGCCATGCCGGGCGCCAAGGTGAACACCCGCCCCGCCACCATCACCGCGCAGGCGCCCACCGCCGCCCCCACCGCGATCAACACCCCCGCCGCCGCGCAAGCGACGCTGGCGCGATAAACCCAAAGGGCATCCCCCCATGCGCTTTTCCCGTTTCTTCATAGACCGCCCGATCTTTGCGGCGGTGCTGGCGGTGCTTATCACCGTGGTGGGCGCGCTGGCCTTTATCGGCCTGCCCGTCTCGCAATATCCCGAAGTGGTGCCGCCCACGGTCACCGTTTCCGCCCAATACCCTGGCGCTTCGGCCGAAACCGTGGCGGCCACCGTCGCCACGCCCATCGAGCAGGAAATCAACGGCGTCGACAATATGCTCTATATGAGCAGCCAGTCGACCGGCGACGGCAAGGTGACGATCACGGCCACTTTCAAGATCGGCACGGATCTCGATGCCGCGCAGGTCTTGGTGCAGAACCGCGTGGCGATTGCCGTGCCGCGCCTGCCGCAAGAGGTTCAGCGGCTGGGCGTGGTGACGCGCAAGACCAGCCCTGACTTCCTGATGGTGGTCAATCTGCAATCGCCCGACGGCAGCCTGCCGCGCGACTATATCTCGAACTATGCGCTGACGCAGGTGCGCGACCGTCTGGCCCGGCTTGACGGCGTGGGCGATGTGCAATTGTTCGGCGGGCGCGATTATGCGATGCGCGTGTGGATTGATCCCTCGCGCGCCGCCGCGCTCAACCTGACGGCGGGCGAGATCGTCGCGGCCCTGCGCGCACAGAATGTGCAGGTGTCCTCGGGCGCTCTGGGCCAGCCGCCCTATTCCAAAGGCGAGGCTTTCCAGCTTGGCGTCGAAACGCAAGGTCGCCTGACCGATCCGCAGCAGTTCTATGATGTGGTGATCCGCACCGATGCCGCCGGCCATCAGGTCCGCGTGCGCGATGTGGCGCGCGTTGAATTGGGCGCGCAGGATTACGGCATCAACACCTATCTCTCGAACAAGCCCACCGTGGTCATCGCGGTGATGCAGCGCCCCGGCTCGAACGCTCTGGCCGCCGCCGCGCGCATCAAGTCCGAGATGGACACGATTGCCAAGACCTTCCCCAAGGGGATGGAATATTCCACCATCTATAACCCCACCGAATTCATCAGCCAGTCGATCGATGCGGTCTATCACACGCTGTTCGAAGCGGTGGTGCTGGTGGTGCTGGTGATCCTCATCTTCCTGCAAAGCTGGCGCGCGGCGATCATTCCGGTGCTGGCCATCCCCGTTTCTCTCATCGGCACGGCGGTGATGCTGGCCGCTGTCGGCTACTCGCTCAACAATCTCTCGCTGTTTGGCTTGGTGCTGGCCATCGGCATCGTGGTGGATGACGCCATCGTCGTTGTGGAAAATGTCGAGCGCAATATGGCGCTGGGCATGAGCCCGCTTGAGGCGGCGCGCACATCCATGGACGAGGTGGCCGCCGCCCTGGTCGCCATCGTACTGGTGCTGTGTGCGGTGTTCGTGCCCACCTTGTTCATCACCGGCCTTTCGGGCCAGTTCTACAAGCAGTTCGCCGTCACCATCTCGACCGCCACGGTCATCTCGCTGCTGCTCAGCCTGACGCTCTCGCCTGCCATGGCGGCGCTTTTGCTGCGCGGCCATGTGGATGCCGCCCATGTGCATATGTCGCGCTGGCGGCGGATGCTGCAAACGGGCGCGGACCGGTTCAACGCCGGTTTTGACCGGATGAGCGCGGCCTATGCCCGCCTGACGCGCCGTTTGCTGGCCATGCCAAAGCGCATGATGGCGGCCTATGGCGTGCTGATCGCGGCCACGGCGGGCCTGTTCATCATCACCCCCTCGGGCTTTATCCCGGCGCAGGATCAGGGCTATTTCCTGGCCATCGTGCAATTGCCCTCGGGCGCCTCGCTCGAACGCACGGACGGCGTGGTGCGCGATGTGGCGGCGCGCATCCTGCCCATCAAGGGCCTGCGCGGGGCGGTGATGTTTGCCGGGTTCCACGGACCTTCGCGCACCTCGGCTCCCAATTCGGGCGCGATCTATTTCCCCTTCAAAAGCTTTGCCGAACGCAAGGCCGAAGGCGTGACCTATCAGGGCATCATGGATCAGGCCAACAAGGCCATGGCAGGTTATGACAAGGCGCGCATCATCCTTGTGCCGCCCCCGGTCATTCAGGGTCTTGGCGCGGCGGGCGGCTATCGCTTCATGCTGCAGGACCGCGAAGGGCGCGGCTATGATGCGCTCAATGCGCAGGCCTGGGCGCTGATCGCCAAGGCCAATGCGCAGGCCGGATTGAAGCAGGTCTATACTCTGTTCGATGTGGGCACCCCGCGCGTCTATGCCGATATCGACCGCCAGAAAGCCGACCTGCTGGGCGTGCCGCCCGAGCGTATCTTCGAAGCGCTCGAAGTCTATCTCGGTTCGGCCTTCGTCAATGACTTCAACCTCTTGGGCCGCACCTATCGCGTCACCGCGCAGGCCGACCCGGAACACCGCTCGACCGTGGCCGATATTGCCAACCTGAAAACCCGCTCGAACACCGGCGAGATGGTTCCCATCGGTGCGGTCGCCAATTTCGAGGACAAGACCGGGCCCTATCGCGTGGTGCGCTATAACCTGCAACCGGCCGTGGAAATTGATGGCGACACCGCACCCGGCTTCTCCACCGGCCAGTCGCTGGCCACGATGGAAAAGCTGGCCGATGAAACGCTGGCGCCCGGCTATGGTGGCGAATGGACCGACATCGCCTATCAACAGGCCCATGCGGGCAACACCGCCGCGATGGTCTTTGGCATGGCCGTGCTTTTCGTCTTCCTCGTGCTGGCTGCGCAATATGAAAGCCTGACGCTGCCGCTTTCGATCATCCTGATCGTACCCATGTGTCTGCTGGCCGCCATGCTGGGGGTCAATCTGCGGGGGATGGATAACAATATCCTGACGCAAATCGGCCTTGTGGTGCTGATCGCTCTGGCGGCCAAGAACGCCATCCTTGTGGTGGAATTTGCCAAGCAGGCCGAGGACGAGCAGGGCATGAACCCGGTGGATGCTGCGGTCTATGCCTCGCAAACCCGCCTGCGCCCGATCCTGATGACCAGCCTTGCCTTCATCCTTGGCGCAGTGCCTCTGGTGATCGCCACGGGCGCGGGGGCGGAACTGCGTCAGGCGCTGGGCACGGCGGTGTTCTTCGGCATGGCAGGCGTCACCGGCTTTGGCCTGATCTTCACCCCCACCTTCTATGTGCTGTGCCGGAAACTGGCGCTGCGTCTGGCCCGGCGTCGCCGGGGCCACGGCGGCGCGCTGCAACCGGCCGAATAAGGAAGTTTGCGATGACACGCATCATTCCCTTGGCTTTGGCTTCCAGCCTGCTGGCCGCCACTAGCCTGTTGTCCGGATGCGCCGTGGGGCCCAATTACAAGGCCCCCGTTGCCTCCACCTCGGCCAAGGCCCCCTTTATGGGGGCCGAAACCCCGGCCTTTGCCGCCGCCCCCGCCGCCGATCACTGGTGGACCATGTATGGCGATCCGGTGCTCGACGGCCTCGTGGGCGATGCCCTTGCCGCCAACACCGACATCCGCGTGGCGGCCGCACGGGTGGAGGCGGCCCGCGCCAGCCTGACCGGCGCGCGCGCACCGATCCTGCTGCCCGAAACCACGCTCTCGGCCTCGGCCAATCGCCAGCGGATCTCCTCGATCCAGACCATTCCGGGCCAGTCGCGCGAGCGCTGGGCCTATGATGGGGGCCTTGCGCTGTCCTATGAGGTCGATGCCTTTGGCCGTCTGCGTCGAGGGATCGAGGCGGCCAAGGGCGATGCCGCCGCAGCCCAAGCCGATGAGGATGCCGTTCGCCTCGCGGTGGTCTCCGATACGGTACGCGCCTACCTCGACGCCTCCACCAGCGCCCAGCGCGAAAAGGTGGCGCGCGATACGGTGGACCTGCTCGACCGCTCGATCCGCATCACCGGGGCGCGGGTCGATGTGGGGCGCTCAGACCGGCTCGACCTGATCCGGGTCACGGCCCTGCGCGACCAGCAGGCCGCCGCCATCCCGCAATTGCAGGCCGACCGTCAGGCCGCGCTGCTGCGCCTTGCCACGCTGACCGGACGCAATCCGGGCGATCTGCCCGCCGCGCTGCGCGGCGTGATTGCCACGCCGACGCTCAAGCAGCCCATTCCGGTGGGTGATGGCGCGGCATTGCTGGCGCGGCGGCCCGATGTGCGCGCGGCCGAAAGGCGGCTTGCGGCGGATACGGCGCGGATCGGGGTGGCCACGGCCGATCTATTCCCGCGCATTACGCTGGGCGCCTCGGCCGGGGCCAGCGCGCTGGGCGGGATGGATGTGACCAGCTCTTCGGCCTCACGCTGGTCGCTAGGTCCGCTGGTCAGTTGGAGCATTCCCAATATCGTGGCGGCACGGGCGCGGATCGCGGCGGCGCGGGCCGAATCCAAGGCCTCGCTGGCGCAATTCGATGGCGCGGTGCTGGTCGCGCTGGAGGAAACCGAGCGGGCGCTCTCCAACCTCTCGCACGCCCGCCAGCGCGCCGACACTCTGAAGCGCGCCCGCGATGAAGCGATGCGCGCCGCCCGCATCAGCCTTGCCCGCCAGCGCGAAGGTCAGGTCGATTTCCTGACCGTGCTGGACGCGCAGCGCACATTGGCCGGGGCCGAGGCCGATCTGGTGGCCGCGCGCCGCGCCAGCGCCTTTGCCGAGGTGGATGTGTTCCGTGCTCTGGCCGGAGGCTGGCAGACGACCTGAGCAAAACGGGCGGGGGCATCGCCTTCCCCCGCCCTTGCGCCTCAAACTGCCGCTCTTAGCGCGTAACCTCGGCAATCACTGCGCGGGCGGCGGCAACCGCCTTGTCGGTGGTGATCTTTCCCGCCTTCACCTCATCGGCCAGCCCCATCAGCCTTTCCGCGCCCGCCGATCCGGTCTCGGCCACTTCGGCCACTTTCACGCCCTGATGGCGCGCAATCATCTCGTCCCATGCCCCGCGCACTGCGGCCCAATAGTCCTTGGTCGCGGCCCAATAGCTTTCCGCCGCAGCCACATCGAACTTGCCGTCGCGGACATAGGTGTTGAGGCCCGATTCCTGCACAAAGGGCACGATCTTGCCCGAGCCTGCCGGGTCGGGGCCTTCCTTCATATTGTCCTGCCAGTGGATCCAGCCGGTGGGCGTGGGCGAATGGCGGTTGATGGCCAGATAGCGGTCATAGGCCGGATGACGCACAGCATCGCGCCGGGCCAGCGGGCGCAGCGTCCAGCTCGACCGCCAACGACGCACCCCGCCTTCATCGCTCCATTGGCCCCATCCGCCATAGCGCGGGGAATCATCGGTCTGCCACACGGTCTGCGACCAGCGGCCCGCGCGCATCGCCGCCGGGATGGGCTCCAGCTTCCACTCCCCCTTGCCCGCATAGGTCAGGACGTTTTCCGGCTGGTAATTCCAGTCCTGCCGCCAATGTTTGATGACCATGGTCCTGCCGCCCTCGTCCTTCACCACCAACAGGTGTTGCAGGGCGATATGGGGGCCGGTATCCTCGATCACACGAACCACCTCATGCCCGCCCGACAGTTTGGACGGGATCGGCGTGTAATCGCCGCGCCAGCTCGTCGTTTCGCGCAGATCGAAAGTGACCTTGTAATCGCCCGCCATGGCCAAAATCGCGGCACGATCAGCGGCAAAGGCCTGGGCATCGGCCTGTGCTGAACGCGGGGCGACGGGGCCGTCGGCCATGGCGGGCGCTGCCGGGGTCATGGCCAGACCCAGCAGGAGGGAAGCAAGAAGGGCTTTCTTCATGGGAATTGTCCTTGGGGAATTGGGGGGAAATGGGGATCAGAAACGCGCGGTCAGCGAGACGGAGGCATTGCGCCCCGGCTGGGTATAGGCATCGGTGACGGTCGAGCTGGCCGAAAGGCCGCGCACATCGCTCCACCAGGCGTATTTGGCGTTGGTCAGGTTGAACACGCCCGCGCGCAGCGTCAGCGCCTGTCCGAGGCGGACATAGGCGGTGGCGTCGAGAATGGTGAAAGCGCCGGGGCGATAGCACAGGCTGTTGCTGCAATCGGCGGCATTGGTGGCCGACATGTCCTTTTGTGCCGAATGGGTCATGATGATCTGCCCGCCAAAGCGGCCCCCCGACGCGTCATAGCCCAGGCCCATGATCAGCTTGAGCGGGTCGATGGTGGAGAGCGGGGTTCTTGCGCCATCGGTGCCCGTGACGGTGCCGGTGGCATAGGACAGGGCCATGCGGGCCGACAGACCGTTCTTCGCCCGCAGCGCGATCTGCCCCTCGGCGCCCGAAATGCGCACGCGGTTGAGGTTGATGAACTGATAGACCGCCGGATTGCTGGGGGTGAATGCCCCGCTCACCACCTGCTGGCTGATGAAATCGCGGTATCGGCCGGTAAAGCCGGTGATCCCGGCGCTGATGCCGCCTTGGGCGATGCGGATGCCGCCTTCGAAAGTCTCGCTGGTTTCCGGCTTCAGGTTCGGGTTGGGCACCGAGGTGTAGCCATAGGCGAGGTTTTCAAAGAACTGGTTGACCTGCGTGGGCGCGGGGGCCTTGAAGCCTTGCGCGTAATTGCCGAAAACACTGACCAGCCCCAGTTTGACCCGCGCGCCGATCTTGGGCGAGATGCGCGATCCGCTCTGCCCCTGCCCGGTGAAGTTCGAGGTCAGGCCGTCCGATTTGGGGCTGAGCCGGTAATGGTCGAAGCGCAGCACCGGATAGAGCGTCAACACCTTGCCCCCCACTGCGATCTCATCGCCCAGATAGAAGCCCGCCAGCGTGAAATCGGTGGGCGGAAAGGCGCGGGTGGGGAAGGTCTCATTGGTGGGCGGCACGGTGCCGTCGCGCAGGCCCTCCTGCCGGGTAAAACTGGCATCCGCGCCATAGACCAGCGCATGGGAAAGCGCCCCGGTGTTCAGGCTGGAGTGCAGTTCAGCCGAAAGACCCAGCACGCGATTGGCAAAAGTGTTGAGCCGCGTGCGGTCGGCCGCCGTATAGCGATCCTCGGCCGAATATTCGCGATTGTCGGATTTTTGATACCAACCGGTGATCTGCGCCATCTCGATCGCGCCCGCCCCCTGCCAGCGCCAGTCGAGGCTGACCCGGTCGCGCCGGACCGTATCGCGCCCGATCAGGCCGATCACGCTGGTCGAAGCGCCGGCAGCGGGCGCGATGCCGGAAAGCCCGTTGGTGTAGGTGTGATTGTCGAGATGATCGAGCGTCAGGCGCAGGCGATGTCCGGCAGAGGGCGTAAAGACCAGCTTGGCCAGTACGGCGTTCGATTGGGTGTCCTGCGGATTGGCGGCGGTGCGGGTGGAATTGGCGGCATAATTGCTGCCCTTGTTCTCCTGCTCATGCCCATCGCGGCGGGTATAGGCGACCAGCGCCGACCATGCACCCGATTGTCCGGCCAGAATACCGGTTTCGGTGGCCTTGTTGTCGGCGGAATCATAGCCGACGCGGGCCAGACCGGCAATGTTGCGCCCGTTTTTCAGGAAATCCTCGGGGTCGCTGGTGATGAAACTGACCGCGCCCGCCAGACCATCGCTGCCATAGAGCGCCGAGGCGGGGCCGCGCAGGATCTCGACCGATTTGACAAGGCCCAGATCGACATAATCGCCGCGCCCGGCGGCCTGCGCTCCAAATTCGAACCCATCGGGCACGCGCACGCCATCGACCTGCATCAGCACCCGGTTACCCTCAAGCCCGCGAATGTTGAAACCCGCATTGCCGTCGCGCCCGGTGGTGCCGCTGGCCGCGCCAAAACGGGCCGGGGCGCGATGCACCGAAACGCCCGGTTCAAAGCGGACCAGGTCCTTGATGTCTGCGGCCATCTGGTCCGCAATCTGGCGCGCGCTGATCACCGAGACGGTGGCGGGGACTTCGCCGATGGTGGTGGGGCGGCGGGTAGCGGTGACGGTGATGGCGTTCATCGGGTTGAGCGTGACCAGCGGGTCGCCATCCTGCGCCATGGCGGGGACGGAGAACATGGGCGCGCAGAAAGCGGGGGCGACAAAGATGCTGAGCATGGCGCGACGAGAACGGAAGACGGAAATGACACGGCCCCTTTAAAAGTGCGATTGATTCGCAGTAGCGTTTAAAGAGGGCGAGCGCATGTGGTCAAGCGGTTAGACCGCCTCAGGTCAAGTTATTGCGAATTATTCTCAATTATGTGCCATGGAAGGCGCGCATGACAAAACCGCCGATGGCCACCCAGCCATCGGCCCGCCAACCGCCATCAGTCTCAGGACTGGCTCAATTCCGCGACCAGATCATAGGCATCGCCGCGATAATAGCATTGCGCCACCTCGATCACCCGCCCATCGGGCAGAAACGCGCGGCGGTCGATGAACAGGCAGGGATCGCCCTCCTCCACCCCCAGCAGCGCGGCATGTTCGGCGTTAAAGCCAATCGCGCGCACCCGTTGCAACACCCGCACCGGACGCAACCCGCGCAGATCGAGCGCGTCATAGAGCGACTCCTCCACCGCCTCGGCCGAGGGCAGGCCCCAGGCCGGAACCGCGACATGCTCCAGCGCCATCGTCTCGCCATCGGCATAGCGGATGCGCTGAAACCGATAGACCGGCGATCCGGGCGAGAGGCCCAACGAAAGCGCCTCGTCGGGCGTCACCGCGCCTTCGCTGCGGTCCAGCCAGCGGCTCGACGGCTTGCGCCCGCGCGAAAGCATGTCTTCGGAAAAGGAGGAGAGTTTGGAAATGCTCTTTTCCACGCGCCCCGATTGCGCCGGGGCCGCACCGCCGACAAAGGTGCCCGCGCCCTTACGCCGCTCCAGCAGGCCTTCATCGACCAGTTTGTCGATCGCCTTGCGGATCGTCACGCGTGAGAGGGCATAGACCTCGCCCAATTCGCGCTCGCTGGGCAAGGCGCTGCCGACGGGCAGGCGGCGGCTGTCGATGGCATTGCGCAACAGCTTTTGCAGCCGCAGATAGCGCGGCCCGGCCTCGTCTTCATCAAGAACACCGACCTGATCTATAAAGGCCATAATACTCCCTTGCCCGGCCCTTGCCCAGATGGTCGGGCCTGCGCGGTCTGCTATCTGTCTTATCCAAAAAGGAATGGGGCTCGGCAAGACCTTAATATGTCTTGCCAAGCCCCCTCCTGCAAACGCCCGTCGGTTGTTTATCTGTGCCAGGCGGAAATTGTCTCGGGGGCAAAGAGAAGGTGCCATTGCCCGCCCAGTTGAACGCCCCCGCGCAGGCCATGGGCCGACAAAGCCTCCAGATCGGGCGCGGATGGGCCTTCGACCACCAGGCGGCTGTACCCGGCACGCAGCGATGTGACCGTCCCCAGCGCGGCGCGAACCGGCGCAGGCAGAGATTGCGGCGACAGGGCTGCCAGACTTTCCGCCACCGGAGCGGCCACGCGAACCACCGGCCCGCCCGCTATGGCCGCCTGCATCTCGCTGGCCACACTGTCGGCCTGCGGGCCAAGCACCACCTGAAGCCCCTGCGCCGAAGGCCGGATCAGCCCGCGCGCGCCCAAGGCTTTGAGCGCGGCCTCATCGACAGCCTCCTGCCGCGCGATCACCAGCCGCAGCCGCGTGGTGCAGGCGCCAACCTCAACCAGATTGCCCGCCCCGCCCAGCGCCGCGACGAAAGCCGCGCCCCGGCCCTGCTCGGTTGAAACGCTCACCTCAGCGCTGTCTTCCTCACGCCCCGGCGTTTTCAGATCCAGCCGGACAATCGCAAAGCGGAACACCGCATAATAGATTGCGAAATAGGCCAGCCCCACCGGGATCAGCACCAGCGGCCGGGTCGCCTTGGAAAAGTTCAGCACATAGTCGAACAGGCCCGCCGAAAAACCAAAGCCCAGATGGACGTTCAGCATCGACATCAACGCCATAGCCGCCCCGGTCAGCACCGCATGCAGCGCAAAGAGCGCAGGGGCCAGAAACATAAAGCTGAACTCGATCGGCTCGGTCACGCCGGTCAGGAACGAGGTCGCCGCAAGGCTGGCCAGCATGCCGCCGGTCTCGCGCCGCTTTTCGGGCCGCGCGCTGCGATACATGGCAAGGCAGGCGGCGGGCAGGCCGAACATCATCACCGGGAAGAAGCCGCTCATGAAGGCCCCCGCGCCGGGATCGCCCGCGAAAAAGCGCCGCAGATCGCCCGTCACGCCATGATAATCGCCCAACACGAACCATGCGATATTGTTGAGAATATGGTGCAGCCCCGTCACCAGCAACAGCCGGTTGAGCAGGCCATAGGCAAACAGGCCAAACGCCCCACTGTTCAAAGCCGCGCGCGAGGCGCCATCGACGCCCGCATTGATCGCCTCATGGCTGAACCCCACCAGCGCCGCCAGCAGCACGCCGCAAGCCCCGGCGATGATCGGCACAAAGCGCTTGCCGCCGAAAAAGGCGAGGAAATCGGGCGGGCGGAAACCGGAAAAGCGATTATAGCCAAGGCCCCCGATCATGCCCGAAATAATGCCCAAAGGCACCGCCACACGGCCGATCTGGCCCTGACGCCATGCGCCCTGAACCGCCCCGCGCGCCGCCTCTGCCACGCCCGCAACCACATCGGCGGGCACTTTGAGCAGCGCCTTGGCGCCCTCACTGGCCACCAGAAAGCATACGACCCCGGCCAGCGGCGCCGCGCCATTGCCGTCGCGGGCAAAGCCGGTCGCCACGCCAATGGCAAACAGCAACCCCAGATTGGCGAACATCGCATCGCCCGCCGCGCTGACGAAAGGAAGATTGAACAAATCAGGCTGGCCAAGCCGGAGCAGCAGCGCGGCCACCGGCAGCACCGCAATCGGCAGCATCAGCGCGCGGCCAAGGCGTTGCAGCCCCTGCGCGGCACCATGGAACGCAGATGTCATCACGCCAGCCCTCCGATAAATTCCGCGGCCAGCGCGCGCACCTGCGCCGCGCCATCGGCCTCCAGCACGCGGGCGGCCAGATCGCGGCAATCGCCCACGTCCAGCGCGCGCACCAGAGCCTTGATTTCCGCCACCATCGCGGGCGCGGCGGACAGTTCGCCCACGCCCAGCCCGATCAGGATCGGCACCGCCAGCGGATCGGAGGCTAAGCCCCCGCACACACCCACCCATTTGCCATGCCGCGCCCCTCCGGCGCAGGTCTGGGCGATCAGGCGCAGGACCGAGGGGTCCAGCCCATCCAGTCCCGCCGCCACCGCCGGATTGCCGCGATCCATCGCCAGCGCATATTGCGTCAGGTCATTCGTCCCGATCGACAGGAAAGCGCATTGCGCCGCCAGCGCATCGGCCATCACGGCGGCGGCGGGCGTTTCCACCATCACGCCGATCTCGGGCAGATCCACGCCCAATGCGGCCGCCTGCGCCGCCGCCACGCTCTGCAATTCGCGCAGTTCGCAAACGCGGGCCACCATCGGGGCCATGATCTTCACCTTGCGTCCGGCGCCCGCGCGCAGAATCGCGCGCAATTGCGTGGCCAGCACATCGGGCCGCGCCAGCCCCACGCGCAGGCCGCGCAGGCCCATTGCCGGGTTCTCCTCAGGGGCAATGGGCAGATAGGGCGCAGGCTTGTCGCCGCCGATGTCGAGCAGGCGGATAATCAGAGGCCGTCCCTCCAGCGCATCGGCGATGGCAGAATATTGCGCGGTCTGCTCGTCCTCATCGGGCGCGCTCTGGCGGTCGAGGAACAGGAATTCGGTGCGCAGCAATCCGCAGCCCTCGGCCCCATTGGCCACAGCCGGGGCGGCCTCAGACAGCTTGCCCAGATTGGCAAAGACCTCGATGCGGGTGCCGTCACGGGTGCGGCCTTGCTCATGCGCGCTGGCCAGAGCGGCGGCGCGGCGGGCAGCGCGCGCCTCGATCATCATGCGGACACTGACCAGCCGATGCGCCTCGGGCGCTATTTCCAGCGCGCCGCCATCGGCGTCCAGCACCAGCGGCGTGCCTTCCTCGACCAGCATCAGCCCCTCGCCCAGCGCCACCAGCGCGGGCAGACCGCGGCTCGCCGCGATGATCGCCACATGCGAGGTCGGCCCGCCGCGCGCCGTGGCCAGACCGACCACGCGGGAAAGATCGAGCGCGGCCACCTCGCTGGGCATCAGATCCTCGGCCACCAGAATCGCGCCATGCGGGGGCAAAGGCGCCTCGGGCTCTCCGCCGCACAATTGCCATTGCAGGCGCAATTCCAGATCGAACAGATCGCCCGCCCTTTCAGCAAAGCGCGGATCGGGCAATTGGCGCAAAGCCTCAGCCTGCGCCCACAATGTCTTGCGCCAGCCCATCGCGGCGCTGGCCCCGGCGGCGATAGCGGCATAGGCCTCGCCCACCAGTTCCTCATCATCGAGCAGCGCGAGATGCGCGCCCAGAATCGCCTTTTGCTGGGGCGTACCCGCCTCGGCCTGCGCGGCCAGAGCCCCGCGCAATCCGGCCAGAGCCTCATCGAGCAAGGCCCTTTCGACAGCCGCACCCTTGCTGATCGCGGCCAATTCGGGTTCGGGGCGGCGCGGGCGCCAGACATGGCCCACCGCGATACCGGTCGCGGCGGTTACGCCGCTCAAACGGTCGCCTGGCTGCGGCGTGGATGGCGCGGCGGGAGGCGCTGCGGGCTGCGTCACCGCTTCGGGAACCGCCAAAAATTCGCCCATTCCGCCCGCGATCATCTCGCCCAGCGCATCCAGCGCCTCGCTCGCCTGCGCGCCGCGCGCCAACAAGCGGATCGTGTCGCCATGGCCCACGCCCAGCCGCAACATCGCGCTGGGGCTGGTGATCGCGGCGGATACCTCGCCCTTTTCCACCCGCACCTGCGCGGCAAATTCGCGCGCGCGGGCGGCCAGACGCGCGCTCGGCCGGGCATGAAGCCCATGCGCCAAAGGCACGCGCAGGGTGCAGGACAAGGCCTCGCCGCCCGCATCCGCGCCCGATTCCACCGCGCCCGCGCCGGTAATCCGGCCCAGCACATCACCCTTGGCCACCAGCCCCTGCGCCATCGCCGGCTGCCATTGCCACCCCTCGGCCTCGATCAGGATGATCGGCATGACAAGGCTCTTCGCCTGGCCCACCACCGCACCCAGATCGACGCGCAGCAAGGGATCGCCCACAGCGACATGCTGACCAACGCTCACCAGCGGGACAAAACCTTCGCCCCCCAGCCGCACCGTTTCCAGCCCGAAATGCAGCAGCACATCCAGCCCCGGCGCAAGGCGCAGGGTCACCGCATGACCTGCGGAATGCACCGCCAACACCTCGCCCGCAGCGGGCGCGCAGACCGTATCGGCCAGCGGATCAATCGCCAGCCCCGGCCCCAGCAACCCGCCGGCAAAGGCATCGTCGGGAACTTCGGCCAGAGGGCTGATCCAGCCGTCCATCGGCGCGCGCAGATCCAGAGCCATCATCTTATCCTGCAAAGCGGCAGACGCCGCCGATCCAAGTCTGCGCCACGCCCAGATCAGCGTTCAGCGCAACAAAATCCGCCGCCATGCCCGGCGCGATCCGGCCGATATGCGCCTCCAGCCCAAGAAAGGCCGCAGGCGTGGCCGAAGCCATTTTCGAGACCTGCTCCATCGGCAGGCCGGTCATGGTGATCGTATTGCGCAAAGCCGTGGCCATATCCAGCCCCGATCCCGCAAGCGTCCCGGCGGCATCGGTACACATGCCGTCGCGCACATAGATCGGGCGGCCATCGAGCATGAAGGGCTGCCCCCCATTGCCCACGCCCGGCATCGCATCGGTCACCAGCATCAGCCGCTCCGCCCCCTTGACCCGGCAGGCCAGACGCACCGCAGGCGTGGCCACATGAATGCCATCGACAATCAACCCGCAATAGACATCGTCGCGGTCGAAAGCCGCGCCCACCATGCCGGGCGCGCGATGCTGCAAAGGTGTCATTGCATTATAAAGATGGGTGACGCCGCGCACGCCATGGTCGAAACCGGCGATGGCCTCCTCATAGGTGGCGTCCGTATGGCCGGCGCTGATGATCACGCCCGCACGGGCCAGCGCAACAATCTGTTCGGGTGCAGCCAGCTCGGGCGCGATGGTCAGCATCACCACGCCCCGGCGCGGGCGGGTCAGCAGCGCCATGGCGGCATCGTCAAGGCGGCGCAGACGCGCCTCGCTGTGGATGCCCTTGCGCGCGGGGTTGATGAAGGGGCCTTCGATATGGACGCCGACAACGCCCGGCACGCCCTGCGCGATAGCATCGTCAACCGCATCGAGCGCGGCGGCCACCGCCTCGACCGAATCGCTGATCAGCGTAGGCAGCAGCGCCGTGGTGCCAAAGCGCGCATGGGCCGCCGCAATCGCGGCCACGCCATCGACCGTCGGGGAATCGTTGAACAGCACCCCGCCGCCGCCATTGACCTGCGTATCGACAAAGCCGGGCAGCAGATAGCCGCCTTGCAGATCGATCACCTGATCGGCATCGCCCGCCCCATCCACCGAGACAATCCGCCCGCCATCCATTGTGAGACGGACCGATGAACGCCACTGCCCCGCAATCAGGGCCTGACCGTTAAGGACATCAACCGTGTTCATCGCGTGCGCGTCACCTTGGCAAGATAGGGGGGCTGATCGGGATCATGGCCCCGCGCCTGCGACAAAGCGTTAGCCATGCGATAGAAGCTGGCAATCATCAAGATCGGCGCCAGTTCATCACGCGCCGCAATCGCGGGCAGATGGGTCACGCCCTCAGGCGCGGCATCCTTGGCATCGGCCAGCCAGACATGCGCGCCGCGCTGCGCAAATTCGCCCGCAATCTTGCGCACATCATCGCCCGTGGCATCGCCGCCCGCAAAAGCCAGCACCGGAAAACCTTCGCGCACCACCGCCATCGGGCCATGGCGCACCTCGGCGGCGGAAAAAGCCTCGCCATGCAGGGCGGAGGTTTCCTTGAGCTTGAGCGCGGCCTCCTGCGCAATGGCCAGACCATAGCCGCGACCAAGGATGAACAGGTTCGAGGCATCAAGCAGACCGCTGATCAGCGGGGTCCAGTCGAGCGCGAAAGACGCATCGAGCAGCGCGGGCAGCCCCTCGACATCGCCGGCCAGCGCTTCATCGCCCGTCCATGCCGCGACAATTGCCGCAATCCCGGCCAGCGAGGTAATATAGGACTTGGTGGCAGCCACCGAACGTTCGGCCCCGGCATAAAGCGGCAGGGTGAAATCGGCCATCTGGGCCAAAGGCGAAGTCTCGTCATTGACCAGCGCGACCACGGTTGCGCCCGAGGCCTGCTGCCGCTCGACCGTGGCCAGCATGTCCGGGCTGCGGCCCGATTGCGAAATGGCAAGGCAAAGCGCCGCGCCGCCCGCCGGGTGGACCACGGGGGCGTCATAGACCGAAACGGTCGAGAAAGCCGCCGATGCCGTGGGCAGGCCAAGGCGCGTTTCGATCAGATATTTGGCGTAGGTGGCAGCATGATCGGACGAGCCGCGCGCACAGGTGATGACAAAGGCGGGCGGGCATTGCGCCAGATGCGCGGCCAGCCGGGCCAGCTCAGCCTGATTGCCAGCGACAAAGCGCGCAACAGCAGCGCCCGCCTCGGCGGCTTCGGCATACATCAGGGTTGAGGCGAGAGGGGGGCGATGGTCATCAAGTGAAGGTGTCACGAATGGGGTCCTGCCTTGCGCTGCCCCCGCGAAGGGGACGAGTCTGTCATGCCAATATGTCGGCAAGTGATATGCAATTGGTATTATTTTAAGCTCGTCATCATTGCAACAGCTTTCATCTGCATTCGCAATTTGACGTATCAGGCGCATTTGGCACAGATCGGGATAAACCACAGACAGATGCCCCCGGAAAGACCATAAAACAGCACATATTCATTGATTTATAGAATTTTAACGTCCGCTTTGGACAGGCCAATCAGCCCTTTTCGTCATCATTCAGCCCATATTTGCAATACCAATTTGAACAAATGTGTCATTGAAATGACTTGACAGACTCGTCCTTCCGACGGATCTCTTGACGGCGAACGGGGCAGATACGGCACAGATATGCGCCACCCCCGGGAGGATACAGGGTTCAGCTCAATTTCTTGAGGGGGTTTTATGACGATCTTGCGTGCTTCGCTTGTTTCGCCGCTTTCACGTGCTGCCAGAATGGCCATGCTTTCCACCTGCGGCGTTTCGGCCCTGATGGTCGCAGGCGTTGCCCATGCGCAAACCGCGCCCGCGACGCCCGCTGCTGATGCCAGCGATGGCATCGTCGTCACCGGTTTCCGCGCCAGCCTCAAGTCCGCCCTGGACGCCAAGCGCAAGGATACGCGCGTTTCGGACGGCATCTCGTCCGAAGACATCGGCAAGTTCCCGGCGGAAAACATCACCGAATCGATCCAGCGCATTTCCGGCGTCCAGATGTCGAACATCAACGGTCGCGGCGCCACGATCAGCATTCGCGGCCTTGGCCCCCAATATGCGATGACCACGATCAACGGTCAGACCATCAAGAGCGCCGACTTCACCGACGGTTTCCGTTTCGACATCATCCAGACCGAACTGGCCAGCGCCATTCAGGTCATCAAGTCGCCCACCGCCGATATGGACGCGGGCGGCCTGTCGGGCACGGTGAACATCGAAACCACCAAGCCGCTCGATTATCACAAGCGTCAGCTGGTCGTCTCGGCCAAAGCGCAGAATTCGCAATATGCCGGGGGCAAGATCACGCCCAAGGTGGGCGTCAGCTATATCGATCAGTTCCTTGACGGCACGCTGGGCGTCTATGTCAACCTTGGCTATCAGAAGCTGAATGACCGCGCCGACTACATGTGGATGGACCGCTGGACCACCCAGACCGTTGGCGGCGTCAGCGGCATCCTGACCCCGCGCCGTCCGCGCTATCGCCGTATCGACCGCGAAACCGAACGCCTGATGGCGAGCGGCGGTCTGCAATGGCGCCCCTCGGATCGCATCGAGGTGGGCTTCAACGCGATCTATGCCAAGGACAAGACCACCTATGACGTGAACCAGCAGGTGTTCCTGTTCGACACCTCGCGCATCACGGTCAATTCGGTTTCCAACGGTGCGGCCACCAATGTGACCGCCACCAATTTCACCATGGAAAACAACCGCCAGCACGAAGACCGCAACCTGACGACCCAGCTTTACACCCTGTCGGCCAAGTGGAAGGGCGACAATGGCTGGAGCGGGCGCACGATTGCCAATTATTCGAAGGGCACCTCGTATCAGCGCGAAGCGGCCGCCATCGTGGGCATCAATATCGCCAGCGCCACGCTGGACATTTCGAACCCCGAGGCGATCAGCTTCAACACCTCTTCGGCGCTGAATTCGACCGCGACCTATGCGCCCTCGACGCTGACGCGCAACGAATATCCCAATGGCGCCACCCGCCAGATGCGCACGACCGAATGGTCGGGGCAGGCGGACCTTTATAAGGAAGTCGGCTTCGGCCCGATCAGCAAGCTGGCCGCGGGCGTCAAGTTCCGCCACGAAACGTTCAACCGCTTCGTTTCGCGCCACGACCTGATCGCGCTGGGTTCGGCCCAGCCCGCCGCGTCGAGCAGCATCTTCCCGGCGATGGCGACCTATAATTATTCGGTCTCCGGCTTTCTGAACAATGCATCGGGCATCCCCAACGCATGGGTCGCGCCGGATCTGGCCGCCTATGACAAGGCGCTGGCCACCGCAGGCATCGTGGTGCCCGAAATCTTCGCGCCCGAAGCCTCGTATCACGTCGATCGCTATATGCCCTCGGTCTATGGTCAGGCCACGATCGAGACGGAAATCGCAGGCATGCCGCTGCGCGGCAACGTCGGCCTGCGCTATGAATACACCACGCAAAAGGTGCAGGGCAACGTGACCGGCCCGCGCAGCGATGGCTATAGCGAGGTTCAGGAAAAGATCGGCAATTACAACCTGAGCCAGAAATACGGCAATCTGCTGCCCAGCATGAACCTCGTGCTGGAACCGGCCAAGGCGGTTCAGGTGCGCTTTGCCGCCGCCAAGGTGCTGGTGCGTCCGATCATGGACAGCAACACTTCGATGGCACAGACCTCCTCCTCCTCGGTCAGCGGCGGCCAGCGCACCTATACCGTCGATCTGGGTCAGGCGGGCCTCAAGGCACTGACCGCCAATCAGGTCGATCTGGGCGTGGAATGGTATTATGAACGCTCCAGCGCGATTGCCATCAACGGCTTCTACAAGTGGATCAAGAACGGCACCTACACCTCGCTGATCTGCCCCTCCTCGTTCAACGGCACGGCGTTGGCCAAGAACTCGGCGGGCGATTGCGCCGATGCCGCAGGCAATGCCTATGACATCACCCAGTCGCTCAACGATCCCAGCACGATCAAGGTAAAGGGCTATGAAATCAGCCTCAACCATTCGTTCGACAAGATGCTGCCGGTCAAGGGTTTTGGCCTCATTGCCAACTATACCCGCGTGATCCCGCAAAAGCTGGCTGTGGGCACGGGCTATACCATCCGCAACCTGTCGAAGGTGACGTGGAACGTGACGCCCTATTGGGAAAACCGCATGTTCTCGCTGCGCGCTTCGCTCAACTATCGCAGCGCCTATGACCAGAACAGCGCGGACAGCTTCTTTGCCCGCGAAGGCCATACGGTCAAGGCCCGCACCCAGATTGACCTGAGCGCCGGTTATACGCCCGACGCCCATCTCAGCTTTACCGCAGGCGTAATCAACCTGAACAACAGCAGCGAGAAGGCAAACTACACCGGCACCTCCGTGTGGCAGGAAAGCAGCTTCTATGGCCGCAGCTTCTATGCCTCGGCTTCCTACAAGTTCTAAGAACCTACCCTGACTGTCCGGCGGGGGGAGAGCGATGCGTCGCTCTTTCCCTCGCCGGATTTTTTGTGTTTGCCCGCTTGTCCTGCCCGCCTGCACGGAAGAAAACCCCCGTATGCCGATCCTGCCCACCTTGCGTGTTACCAGCCTCGCCTTGGCTCTGGCGTTAAGCAGCACAGCGCAGGCCGCTGATACGCCCGATGTGGCCGCCGCGCGGGCCGCCCTTGCGCGCCTTGGGGTCAAGGCCGCGCAGGTCAATCTTGCCATCCGCCCCGCCGCCCATCCCACCTATCGCGTACGCATCCGCCACGGCGCGATTGCCGCCACCGGCTCCTCAGCCCTAGCGCTGGTGCATGGCGTGGCGCAGGCGCTGGAGGCCAAGGGCAAACTGCATTTAAGCTGGGAAGGCCGCCGCGCCGCCCCCCTTTCGCGCGCCGACAATTTCGACAGCGGCGAGGTTTCCTCCCCCTTCGATCTGCGCGCCTATCTCAACACCTGCACCTATGGCTACACCACGCCGTGGTGGAACTGGGCCCGATGGAGCAGCGAAATCGACTGGATGGCTGCGCATGGCGTCGACACGCCGCTGGCCATGGAAGGGCAGGAATATGTCTGGCGCGCGCTCTGGCGCGAGGAGGGCATGGACGAGGCCGCCATCGGGCAAAGCCTGTCCGCCGCGCCCTTTCTGCCGTGGCAGCGGATGGGCAATATCGCGGGCTATCGCGCGCCGCTCTCGCCCGGCTGGATCGAAAAGAAGCATCAGCTTCAGATCCAGATCCTTGGCCGGATGCGCAGCCTTGGCATGAAGCCGGTGCTGCCCGCCTTTGCCGGCTATGTGCCCGAAGGCTTCGCCAAGGCCCATCCCAAGGCGCGAATCTATAAGATGCGCAGCTGGGAAGGTTTCCCGCCGACCTACTGGCTCGACCCGTCCGATCCGCTTTTTGCGCGTCTGGCCAAGCGCTTCATCGAGATCTACAACGCTACGTATGGCGCGGGCGATTATTACCTTGCCGATGCGTTCAACGAAATGGTCCCCCCGATTGCCGAGGACGGATCGGACGCAACCAATGCGCAATATGGCGATTCCATCGCCAACACCGCCGCCGCGAATACCCAGGCCGAAAAGGTCGCTACCCTGCCGCCCGCGGTGCGCGATGCGCGTCTGGCCGCCTATGGCGAGAAGCTCTATCATTCGATCACGGCGGCGGCGCCCAAAGCGACTTGGGTGATGCAAGGCTGGCTGTTCGGCGCGGACAAGGCGTTCTGGACGCCCGATGCCGTGCGCGCTTTCCTGTCGAAGGTGCCCGATGACAAGATGCTGGTGCTCGACATCGGCAATGACCGCTATCCCGGCATCTGGCAGCAGACCCAGGCTTTTTACGGCAAGCAGTGGGTCTATGGCTATGTCCATAATTATGGCGGCAGCAACCCGGCCTATGGCGATCTTGGTTTCTATAAAACCGACATTGCGGCGGCGCTGAACCATCCGGGCAAGGGCCATATGGCGGGCTTTGGCCTGTTCCCCGAAGGGCTGCATTCGAACAGCATCGTTTATGCCTATGCCTATGATCTGGCATGGGGGCCAAAGCGCGATCTGGGCGAATGGCTGAAGAATTACACCGCCGCCCGCTATGGGGCGACCTCGCCCGCGCTGGTTTCCGCGTGGCAGGCGGCGATCGGCGGCGCCTATCAGACCCGCTACTGGACCCCGCGCTGGTGGAACCAGATGGCGGGGGCCTATCTGTTCTTCAAACGGCCCTCATTCACGGGCGCGGATTATCCCACCGCGCCGGGCGATCCGGCGGCGCTGCGCCGAGGGATCGAGGCGATGCTGGCCGCCGCCCCTGCGCATCCTTCGCCGCTTTTCGCCAAAGATATTGTCGATCTCACCCGCCATTATGCCAGCATGATGCTGGACGATCGGCTCAAGGCGGCGCTTTCGGCCTATAAGGCAGGCGATGTGGCGGGCGGCGACCGCGCGCGCGCGCAAATCTCCGATCTGGCGCGCAAAATCGACACGCTGGCCGCCAATCAGCAGGAAACGCTGGCAAGCTGGGTCAAGGACGCCCGCGCCTATGGCGACAGCTCGCGCGAGAAATCCGATTACGCGACGCAGGCCAAGGCCATCGTCACCATCTGGGGCGGAACGGGCCATCTGTCCGATTATGCCTCGCGGGCATGGTCGGGGCTTTATGCGGATTATTATCTGCCGCGCTGGCAAATGATGCTGGAGGATGCGCGCGCCGCCGCCATCGCCCATAAGCCTTTGGATGAAGCCGCCGCCATCGCCCGCATCCGCGCATGGGAAGAGCAATGGGTGGCCAATGGCCAGTCCTATCCCCATGCCGCCCCCGCCGATCCGGTCAAAGCCGCCACGCAATTGCTGAAAGAACTGCCATGAGTGATCTCGCCAGGCCCCAGCGTTTCGTCTCGCTTGACGTGTTTCGCGGGGCGACGATGTTTCTGATGATCCTCGTCAACACGGCAGGGCCGGGCGCGCGGGCTTATGAGCCGCTGATCCATGCCAAATGGATCGGCTTCACGCTGGCCGATCTGATCTTTCCCACCTTCCTCTTCGCCATGGGCAATGCGATGAGCTTTGCCATGCGCAAGCCCCTGCCCGCCGCGCCCTATCTGGCGCGATTGCTGCGCAGGGGCGCGATCATCTTTGCGCTGGGCTTCCTGATGTACTGGTTCCCTTTTGTGCATCACACCGAGGCCGGCTGGGATATGATCCCCTTTGCCCAGACCCGCGTGCCGGGCGTGCTGCAAAGGCTGGCGCTGTGCTATGTGCTGGCGGGCGTCATCGTGCGCTGGGCCGACTGGCGGGTGGTGCTGGGGGCCTGCGGCGCGCTCCTGCTGGGCTATTGGGCGACCTTGCTGCATTTCGGCGCGCCGGGCGATGTCTATGGCAAGATGGGCAATGCGGGGACACGGCTGGATATGTGGCTGCTCTCGCCGGGGCATCTGTATAAAAAGGATGGCGGGTTTGACCCCGAAGGCTTCCTTGGCACGCTGCCCGCCGTGGTCAATGTGCTGGCAGGCTATCTGGCCGGATTGCTGGTCCAGCGGGGCGGTGATCTGCGCGATGCCCTTCGCATGATGCTGGTGACGGGCCTTGCCTGTATCGCAGCGGCTCATGCGTGGGAGCCTGCGTTCCCCATCGCCAAGAAACTGTGGACCAGCCCCTTTGTCCTGCTGACCACGGGCCTTGATCTCCTGCTGCTGGCCTGGACGATCTGGATCATTGAATTGCGCGGCAAGCGGGGAGGCGTCCGTTTCTTCACCATTCTGGGGCGCAATCCGCTGGCGATCTATCTGTTCTCCGAAATGTTCGTGACCGTACTCAACATGGTGCCGGTGGGCGAGGACGGCGTTTACGACTGGATCGGCATCCGCCTGTTTCAGGCCGTGGCGCCCGGCGCCTTGGGCTCGCTGCTCTGCGCACTGGCCTATACGATGGCGTGCTGGGCGGTGGGCTGGTGGATGGACCGCAAGGGTTTGATCCTCAAAGCATAAGGCCGATCAGGCCGGGAGAGTATCATGAAGATTGCCAAAAACGCCCTGCTGGCCGCCGTGCTTTGCGCGACCAGCCTTTCCACCCCCGCGCGCGCCGCCGGGGATGAGATCCTCCGCTTTGCCCCGGTCAAGGGCGGCTTTGCATTGGTCGAGCATGGGGCCGATCATAACCGCATCGCCCCCATCATCGTCGCGCCGGGCGAGAGCATGGCCGTGCGCCATGCCGCGCAGGATCTGGCCCGCGACATGGCGCAGGTGACCGGGCAGACCCCGCAGGTTCTGGGCCAAGCCACGCCCGCCCCCGCCGCGATCATCATCGGCACGCTGGGCCAAAGCCCGATCATCGACGCCATGGTCAAAAAGGGCGCCATCAAGCCCGAAGCGCTGGCGGGCAAATGGGAAAGTTTCCTCATCCTCTCGGTGAAAAACCCCCTGCCCGGCGTTGCCCGCGCGCTGGTGGTGGCGGGCAGCGACCGGCGCGGCACCGCCTTTGGCGCCTATGAAGTCTCGCGCGCGATGGGCGTCAATCCGTGGAGCTGGTGGGCCGATCTGGCCCCACGCCATCATGATGCGATCTATGCCGCGCCCGGCCTCCATCATTTCGGCCCGCCTTCGGTGCGCTATCGCGGCATCTTCGTGAATGACGAGGATTGGGGCCTGTTCCCCTGGGCCGCGCAGACCTTTGACCCGCAGCGCAAGGATATCGGCCCCAAGACCTATGCCCGCATTTTCGAGCTGATGCTGCGGCTGAAGGCCAACACGCTCTGGCCCGCGATGCACAAGACCACGGCGGCCTTCAATTCCGACCCCGCCAATGCGAAACTGGCCGATGATTACGGTATCGTCATGGGCTCGTCCCATTCCGAGGTGATGCTGCGCAACAATGTGGGCGAATGGAAGGAGGCGCCCGAGGCCTTCAACTATGCCGCCAACCCCGAAAAGATCCGCCTCTATTGGGAGGAGCGGGTGCAGAAGAACGGGGCCTATGAGAACCTCTGGACCATTGGCATGCGGGGCCTGCACGACACCGGCATGGTGGGCACCAGCACGATGGCGGAAAAGGTCGCCCTGCTTGACCGCGTCATCAAGGACCAGCGCGCCTTGCTCGACCAGCATGTGGCGGGCGGGGCCGAAAAGGCCGGGCAGATTTTCGTGCCTTATAAAGAGGTGCTGGACATCTATCGCTCGGGCCTGAACGTGCCGGACAATGTCTCCATCGTCTGGCCCGATGACAATTTCGGCTATATCCGCCAATTCCCCAGCAAGGCGGAGGCCCATCGTTCGGGCGGCGCCGGGGTCTATTATCACCTGTCCTACCTGGGCTATCCGCTCTCCTATCTCTGGCTTTCCACCACCCCGCCCGCGCTGGTGCGCGAGGAAATGACGCGCGCCTATGACAAGGGTGCGCGCAACATCTGGATCGTCAATGTGGGCGATATCAAGCCCGCCGAGATCGGCACGACCCATTTCCTCGACATGGCATGGGACGTGGAAAAGCACCGGAGCGAGAGCCAGCAGGATTACCTGAGGGGCTGGCTGGGCGATGCCTTCGGGCCGGAACTGGGCGCGCAGGCAAGCGCAATGATGGATGAATATTTCCGCCTGAATTTCGCCCGCCGCCCCGAACATCTCGAATGGCCCGCCAAGGCCGAGGACCGCCACCTCTCCGACTTTACCCTGGCCGAGGCGCATGACCGCCTACGCCGCTGGCGCGCTCTGGCGGCCCAAGCGCGGGCCATCGCCGCAAATGTGCCCGCCGACCGGCAGGATGCATGGTTCGAGCTGGTCGAATTTCCGATCCGCGCCGCCTCGGCGGCCAATATCCGCTATTTCGCGGCGGAATATTATGACGAAATGATCGAGGTCATCCCTGCCGAAGCCTATTCGGCAGGCGGCGCGATGGCATGGGCGGACGAAGAAATCGCCGCAATCACCGATCGTTTCAACAACAGGATCGCAGGCGGCAAATGGCGCAACATCATGCCAGCAGAGCCCGCCGACCCGCAATGGCGCATCTATCGTCCGCGCCCGCTGGTCACGCCCGCCGCCTCGCTGCGCAGCGCGCCGGATCGCTTCTTTGCCCGCGTCGATGCCACGCAAACACCGCCATCGCCGGGGATCGAGGCCGGGGACATTCCCGCCAAGGGCTGGCGCAAGGTGGAGGGCATGGGGCGCGGCCATGGCGTGATGATCGCCGATGCGCCAGGGGCACCATGGTCGGCCAATTTCACGCTGGCGGCGGGCCAGAACGGCATCACGCTTGGCCTGCTGCCGATGTTTCCCGATGGTGAGGACCGCGAGTTGAAGCTGGAGGTCACCATCGACGGCGGCGCGCCCATCACCATCGCCGTGCCGCGTCAGGTGGGCAGCGCGCCTTGGGTCACGGGCGTACTGGCCAATCTGCTGCGCGTTCCCGTGCCGGCCACGCTGACGCCGGGCGCGCATCACATTGCCATTACCGCGCGCAGCGGAGGCATCGCACTCGACCGGCTGATATTCGGGCCTTAAATTCTGTTGCGGGCCGGATGGCGCCATCCGGCCCGCAACATCGGATCAATTCTCTTTCTTCCACCCCATCGCCGCCAGCATGACGTCGAAAAGGCTGGTGTTTGCAAGGAAGCCATGGACCCGGTTTGCGCCCGGCCCGCTGGCTGCGGCGATGACTTCTTCCCCGGTGTGGGTATCCTCGACGCTGATGACCGGATTGCCGGCAATGGTCGTGCCCGGCTTGGCGGCGGCTTCGGCATATTGCTGTGCCATCGGCGCATTGCGCTTGCCGCCGCCCATGCGCAGCCCGAAACTATGATCGGCGGTGAACAGGATCAGCGTGTCCTTGCCCGCGATCGCACTGATGCGGCGGATCATGTCATCCATCTCGGCCGCATGGCGCAGGCCCTTTTGCGGGTCATCGGTATGCATGTCCCATTCGACCATCAGGAAATAGCCCTTGGGATTGCGCGCAAGCTGGCGCAGCGTTGCCTCCACCGCCGGGATTGGGGCAAAATCTTCGTCGCGCAGCACCGCCGCCCGGCCCGCGCCGCCCACCAGCGCCATGTCATGGCCAAAGCGATAGCCCGCTTTGGCAAAGGCCTGATCGGGCGTCACGCCGTCCTTGGCAAAGGAGGCCACAGCATCGGCCTGCCCCTTGCCGATCAGCACATCGACGCCATTGCCAAAGCGGGGCGCTAGCATCTGGCGAAAGATCTGATCCTTGTCCTTGCGCGAGGGGACATGGGCAAAGGTGGCCGCAGGCGTCGCATCCCAGATCGGCATATTGGTGACCACGCCGGTCGAAAGCCCGCGCTGCTCGGCATATTCGAGGAAGGTTTTGAGCGGCCTGCTGCCACCGTCGGGCGCGGGCAGGGCCGACACCATGCCGTTGTTGGTCTTGTTGCCGGTCATGATCGCGGTCATCCCCGCCGCCGAATCCGTCACCCAATTGTTGAGCGACGACGTGTCCGACAGGGCGACATGGGGCATGGACTGGATAAAGAGCGATTGCGGCCGGTCATGCGCCATAATGCCTGCGGCATTGAGCGTGGGAACCCCGCCCGCATCGCCCAGAAACAGGATGACATTGCGCGCCTTTTGCGCCGAGGCCGGAGCCGCAGCCAGCAATGCGCCCGCCGCCGTCATGACCGCGATGGATCCAAATTTCATCAAAACAACCCCTTATCAAATCTTACCCGAATACAGGCGGTTGGCGCACCACCACCATCGGATCAGTGAAACGGGTATGACATATATATTACCATTACAAGACACAAGCATCACCAAAGCCCGGAGCATCGCCCCGCACTGCAACCCGCGCCCCTCATTACGCCAACAGGGTCAGGCGTCGGCGCAAATCCGTTGGATATAGGCCAGAGCATCGGCGGTCGGCGCTCTGGTGGGTTTCAGTTCGAGGCCGATCAGGCCCTTGTATCCGAGCGTTTTCAACAAGGCGAGTTGCGCGGGCCAGTCGATGGTGCCCGAACCCGGTTCACCCCGGCCGGGAACATCGCCGATCTGGATATGGTCGGTAAGATGGATGACGCGCGGCAACTCTATCGCCGGATCTTCACCTTCCACGACCGAGTGATAGAGATCGTAGATCAGCCTGACGCGCGGCGAGGAGAGCATCTCCACGACGCAGGCGCTGTCCTGTGTTGTCGAACACAGCACCCCGGGATGATCATGGCGCGTATTGGCCGATTCCAGATAAATCGTGACGCCCAGTTCCTCTGCGATCGGCAGCAACCGCACCAACGCATCCGCGAAAATGCGAAGCTGGACCGGGCGGGTCAGCCAAGGAACCCCGCGTCCCGATGTCACCACCACATTGCGGCAGCCCAAAAAGAGCGCGTTTTGCGCCGCCTTGCGGAAGATGTCGCAAAAGCCATCATGCGTTTGCGGATCGACCAACTGGGTTACATAATCTGCAACCGTGCTGACAAGCTGCACCGCATTGCGCTCCAACGCGTCGCGAATTGCGGGCAGATCGCGCCCCTTCAGCAGGAACAGTTCGACATATTGGAACCCGGCGGCGGCGGCGGCATCAATTCTCTGCTCGATTGTTTCACCGGCATCCTGGAATGCATACTCAAGATTGACTGAAATTTCGAAAGACATGCTCTATCTCACTTGGAGGCGGATGTTAAAAAGGCCGAGTCCAGGACGTGCCCAAAGCGCTCACAACGCTCCTTGAGGGCCCAACAATTTAGGCTTGAGCGCAACCTCTTGCCTTGGAACCGAAAATATTTCCCGCAGCTGCGCCTATTTTAGAAGCGGCGCCAAGCCCCCAACGGCTGCCTGAAGCAGCGCCGCGCCCGGTGAACGACTTCTCCCGGAACCGTAGACGTGGCCGTGTCAAAGCCCTTTCGAAGCAATCTAAATCGGCAGCCGATCGCCCTATATAAACAATGTTTAGTTTTCGCCCGGCGACCGGTCAAGCCCTATTTCCCGGTCCTGCCCCGCCGCATAGGCAGCCCATGAATTTCGAGGAACAAGGCCACGCCACGGTTCGCGGTTTCGAATGTTTCGCGGGTGGGGGCCATTGGAAAGAGCCGAGCAAAGAATCGCTTGCCAGTCCGTGCTCACGCGTTCTAAACATCGTTTAGTTTAACATCGGCGGGACAAAGCCGAGCGGGGGGCCAAGCATACTATCATGCAGGCACTCACGCCGCACAGGGAGAGAAGATGAACCCGTTCAGCCGTTTCCTCGCCGGTATGCCCCTGCGCCCGCAGGGACTTACTCTGATCGCGGCAGGTTTTTTGCCGGTGTTCGCAATTGTAACGATGTTTCCCATCGTTGCCGCCATGATCCAGCATTTCAGCAACGATCCCGCCGCGGCCAGCAAGGTGCCCTTGATGGTGACCGCACCGGGGCTCACCGTGGCGGTGCTCTCGCCCTTTGCCGGGCTGATTGTCGACAGGTTCGGGCGGCGGCGCCTGCTGCTTGTCAGCACGCTGTTGTATGGCGCCTTGGGCAGCGCGCCGTTCCTGCTCGACGACATCAATCAGATTTTCGCGACACGGCTGCTGCTGGGCGCCTGCGAAGCCGGTATTCTCACCATCGTCAACACGCTGATCGCAGACTATTGGGACGACACAGGCCGCAAAAACTGGCTGTTTGTGCAAGGTTTCGTCGGCACATTTTTCGGCTCTGCGGCCATGCTGGCGTCCGGTCTGATCGCGGGCGTCCGATGGAACGGCGGCTTCCTGATTTATCTGGTCGCCTTTCCGATCTTTGCGGCCATGCTGGCGTTCATTTATGAGCCCCAGTCCAAAGATCAATGCACCCAAGCCGCGGCGCGAACCCGCACGCCTTTCCCGTGGATCGAGACCATTGCGGTGGCACTGGTCACCTTTTCCGCGTCCGCGCTCTACTACATTTTCATCGTCAACGGGAGCATCGCCTTTGCCGAAATCGGCGTGAAGGACCCCGCTGAACTCAGCCGCCTCACCTATATTCCCAGCCTGTTTGTCATGCTTGGCGCGGTGATCTTTCGTATGTTGGCCAAGCGGTCCAATGCCGTCCAGTTGACGGCCTTCCTCCTCTTTCTGGGAACCGGTCTGGTCGGCGTGGGGATGGCCAAGAACTTGCCCTCGATGATTATGGCTGTCACCGTTCAGCAAATCGGCGCCGGTATGGCCGTGCCCACGCTCATCGCCTGGGCGCAGACGAAATTCACTTTTGAACACCGTGGGCGCGGGATGGGCGCGTGGACAAGTGCCTTCTTCATGGGCCAGTTTGCCTCGGCATGGGTTGCCAACCATCTGGCGCAAGCGGCAGGCTCCATGCGAGGCGGCTTCCTGATCGCGGGATTGATCGCCGTGGCGTCTTGCGGCGTGGTCATTCTGTGGGGTCTGCTGGGACGCGGAAAAGCTCGCCTGGCTATTTGAGGGATCACCATGCGGCCCATGCCATCATTCCATGGTGATCCAGGACACCCCGCAGCGGCGGCCAAACTGCCCGAGCAGGACCGCAGCAAGGCCAGCCATGAACGCATGATTGCCGCCACGCGCCAACTGATCGCCCACCATGGCAGCGACGATTTCACGCTGAAGGATGTGGCCCTTGCCGGCAAGGTTTCCGTGGGTTCGATCTACCTTCGCTATCCCTCCAAGGACAGGCTGATCCGCACTGCGCTAAGCCTTGAGCTGGACAGGATTGCCGCAGAAGAGGTGCAAATGATCCGAAGCGTTCTGAACAAGGCGTTTAATCTGGCCGAGGCGGTCGCGCTGTACATCGAAGGGTATGGGCACCTTCTGGCCGCGAATGCCTTGATCCTGCGCACCGCGATGAACCGCGCCGAACATGATCGGGAACTGTCCGGTATCGGCAAAGCTCAGGCCGAACACTCGGTGGCCGCCGCCATGCAGATCTTTCTGGCCTTTCCCGAAGAAATCGGCGGGCCACGCAAGCGGGCAAAGGCGGACGTCGCGTTCCGCCTGATCTTTGCGGCGCTGGCGCGGGAATTCGGGCTGGGAGCGACGCGCGATTCTGCCCGATGGATCGATTGGGCCGCGTTTCGAACAGAGCTGGCGCTGGCCTGTCTTGCCTATCTGCAACACGCGCCGTGACCATCCGCATGGGGCGCCGCGGCGATCCTGAACCAAGAAATCACGTCTATTTTTGGAGAATTCTATGAAACTGGTACGTTATGGGGCTGTCGGCGCGGAAAAACCGGGTGTGATCGATGCGCAGGGGCAATTGCGTGACCTTTCGGCCCATGTCGCAGACATCACGCCCGACTGGCTGGCGCCCGACCGTCTGGCCGCGCTGCAGGCGCTTGATGTACAGACCCTTCCCTTGGTGGACAGCGCGTCGCGTCTGGGCACGCCGTTTTCCGGCACGCGCCAGTTCATCGCCATCGGCCTCAACTATTCCGACCATGCCGAGGAAGCCGGAATGGCGGTCCCGGCCGAACCGATCATGTTCACCAAGGGCGTTTCCTGCATCCAAGGCCCCAATGACAATGTGCGCCGCCCGCGCGGATCGGACAAGATGGACTGGGAAGTCGAACTGGGCATCGTCATCGGCACCCGCGCCGCCTATGTCGACAAGGACAAGGCGCTGGACCATGTGGCGGGCTATGTCGTGTGCGACGATCTGTCCGAGCGCGAATATCAGCTTGAACGCCTTGGTTCGTGGGACAAGGGCAAGGGCTGCGACACCTTTGGCCCCGTGGGCCCCTGGCTGGTCACGCGGGATGAGGTGGGCGATGTGCAGAACCTTGCCATGTGGCTGGACGTGAACGGCCGGCGTATGCAGACCGGCAACACACGCACCATGATCTTCGATTGCGCCACCATCGTCAGCTATGTCAGCCAGTTCATGGTCCTGTTGCCGGGCGACATCATCACCACGGGCACCCCGCCGGGCGTGGGCATGGGCATGAAGCCGCCGGTATTCCTGAAGGAAGGCGATGTGGTGGAATTGGGCATCGAGAAATTGGGCAGCCAGCGCCATACCGTGCGCGCATGGAATGACGGGGTCTGATGGCCATGCAGGGGCGACTTAGGGGCAAGACCTGTCTTGTCACAGGCGGGGCGCAAGGCATCGGCCGCGCAATCACAGAGCGCTTTGCCGCCGAAGGGGCGCGGGTCATCGCGGCGGATCTGCACTTTGATGACACGCCCCCCGCCACAGATGGCATTGAACGGCTGCCGCTTGACGTGACGGACGAAGCCGCCGTGGCCGGGGCGGCGGCCGCGCTGGGCGATGTAGGCGTTCTCGTCAATTGTGTGGGGCTGGTGGCGCATGGCACCATTCTGGATGGCGCGATGGCCGATTTCGACCGCAGCATAAGTGTCAATGTGCGCTCGATGGCCCTGATGATCCGGGCGTTCCTGCCCGCGATGCTGGCGCGCGGCGATGGTTCGATTGTCAATATCGCCTCGGTGGTTTCCAGCGTGATGGCGGCGCCCAACCGTTTTGCCTATGGCACCAGCAAGGCTGCGGTGATCGGCTTGACCATGTCGGTGGCGCGCGACTTCATCGACCGGGGCATCCGCTGCAACGCGATCAGCCCCGGCACGGTCGAGACCCCTTCCCTGCACCAGCGCTTTGCCGCCACGGGCGATGCAGAGGCCGCACGGGCCGCCTTCATCGCCCGCCAACCGATGGGGCGCATGGGGCAGGCCGAGGAGATCGCCGCCACCGCCGTGCTGCTGGCCAGCGACGAAGCGCGTTTCATGACCGGCAGCAATCTGGTGATTGATGGAGGAATGAGCCTGTGACACAGCCTGTTTCAGGGCCCCTTGCCATCCTGACCGGGGGCAGCACCGGCATCGGGCATTATCTGGTGGGCGCGCTGGCGCGGGCGGGCTATGCGGTGGCCTTCAGCTATCGCTCATCGCCCGACGCCGCCCAGGCCAGTGTGCAGGCGCTGGCAGCCGAAGGACTGACCGCGCTGGCCCTGCCGTGCGATGTGGGCATCAAGGCGCAGGTCAAAGCCTTTGTGGGGCAGGCGGTGGCGTGGGCAGGCCAAGCGCCCACGCTGCTGGTCAACAATGCGGGCATCCAGACATGGTCGCCCCTGCTCGATCTGGAAGAAGAGCGTTGGGATGACGTGATCCGCACCAATCTCAAGGGCTGCTTCCTGCATACCCAGATCGTGGGCCGCCTGATGGCCGATGCCGGTCAGGGCGGCTCGATCATCAACATCGGTTCGGGCTGCAACAAGCTCGCCTTCCCCAATCTGGTCGATTACACCGCATCCAAGGGCGGGATCGAGCAGTTCACCAAGTCAGCGGCGGTGGAACTGGGCCGCTATGGCATCACGGTCAACTGCGTGGCCCCCGGCGCCATCGCCACAGAGCGCACGGCCGAAGAAGCGCCCAATTATGCCGCGACATGGGCGCCCATCACCCCGCTGGGCCGGGTGGGTACGCCCGAGGACCTTCTCGGCGCGGTGCTGTTCTTTGCCGGCGCCAGATCGCGCTTTGTCACCGGCCAGACCCTGTGGGTCGATGGCGGCGTCTTTACCCGCGCCGCGTGGCCCTATGCCCAGTGAGATGAATGGCGCTATGACCCAGACCCTGCTCGATCAGCTTGCCGCCATCGTCGGCAACCGCCATGTGTTGACACAGGACAGCGCAACCCGGCCCTATGCCACAGGCTATCGCTATGGCACAGGGCCGGTGCTGGCCGTGGTGCGGCCCGCCACCCCGCTGGAGCAATTCCGCGTGTTCGCCGCCTGCGTGGCGGCCGATGTGATCGTGATCGCGCAGGCCGCCAACACGGGCCTTACCGGCGGATCAACGCCGGACGGGCTGTATGATCGCCCGGTTGTCATCATCAACACCATGCGGATCAAGGGCGTCCACCTGCTGGGCGGGGGCGAACAGGTGGTGTGCCTTGCCGGGGCCACCCTGTTCGAACTGGAGCGCGTGCTGGGCTCCATCGGGCGCGAGCCGCATTCGGTGATCGGTTCCTCGTGCATCGGCGCATCGGTGATCGGGGGCGTTTGCAACAATTCAGGCGGCGCGCTGATCCGGCGCGGCCCAGCCTATACCGAACTGGCGCTCTATGCCCGCGCCACGGCGGACGGGCGGGTGGAACTGGTCAACCATCTGGGGCTTGATCTGGGCGCCGATGCCGAAGCGATGCTGGGCGCGGTGGCCAAGGGGCGGTTCACGGCGGGGGCGGCCGGGGGCACGGCCTCAACCCCCGATTATGCCGAGCGGGTGCGGGCAGTCGATGCCCCTTCCCCCGCCCGCTTCAACGCCGATGCCACGCGCCTGTTCGAGGCATCGGGCTGTGCGGGCAAGCTGATGGTGCTGGCCGTGCGGCTCGACACATTCCCCAAGGACCAGCGCACCGCCACTTTCTATATCGGCACGAATGATCCGGCCGAACTGGATATGCTGCGGCGGCGGGCGCTGGGCGAATTGCGGCATTTGCCGGTTTCGGGCGAGTATATCCACCGCGAGGCGTTCGATGTCGCGGCCACCTATGGCAAGGATGTGTTCGTCGCCATCGAACGGTTCGGTACGGACCGCCTGCCGCTGTTCTTTGCGCTCAAGAACCGGCTGGACCGGCTGGGAGACAGGCTGCGGTGGCTGCCCGACCATGTTTCCGATCGGGTCTTGCAGGCCGTCAGCAGGCTGTTGCCACAACATCTGCCGCCGCGCATGCGCCAGTGGCGCGACCGCTTCGAACATCACCTGATCCTCAAGGTCGCCGATGAAGGGATCGATGAGACGCGCGCCCTGCTCGCATCGCTGTTCCCCAGCGCCGATGGCGATCTGTTCGAATGTACGCCGGCGGAGGCGCAAAAGGCCTTTCTCCAACGCTTTGCTGTGGCGGGCGCGGCCTTGCGCTATCGCGCCATGCACACCCCGGCGGTGGGCGAAATCATCGCGCTGGACGTTGCACTGCGCCGCAATGAACGCGACTGGCGCGAACAATTGCCCCCCGACATCGCCGCCTGCATCGATAAGGCACTCTATTACGGGCACTTCTTCTGCCACGTCTTTCATCAGGATTACGTGCTGAAACCCGGCGTCGACCCCATCGCGTTGGAGCATCGCATGTGGCACCTGCTGGATGAACGCGGCGCGCGTTATCCTGCGGAACACAATGTAGGGCATCTCTACGAGGCCGGGCCTGAGCTGGCCGCCCATTATCGGGCGCTGGACCCGGGCAATCGGCTGAACCCCGGCATCGGACACACCAGTCGACAGCGGCACTGGGGCGATCAGGAAGGTTGTTGTTAGTGTCCCTGCTCAATCGCCGATCGTGCTGCGGGCGGCGCGTTCAAGCACCCAATCGGAAATGTCGTCAATGGTGGCCTTGCCATTCTCGAACGGCCTGATGATGCCCTTGTTGATCATCGACACCAGACCATAAATCGACGTCCACAAGGTGATATTGCGAAGATCGGCTTCCTTGTCGCTGATATTGGGCAGGAATTGCCGGATAACCGCCACCCCCTTGGCGTGGCTGATTTCCTGATAGTGGTGCAATGCAGGATCGATCTGAGGACGGGTCAGTTCGCTCTCATACATCAGTTCGATCAGATAGGGGTTTTCCAATGCGAAGCGGACAAAGCGCGATGCCCCGGCCTTGATCATCTCCACCGGCGAAAGCTCGGTTTCCTGCGGCTCGATGACCTGATGGAGCAACCGTTCGAAACCGTCGATCGCCACAGCCAAAAGGATCGCCCGTCGATCAGCGAAGTGATGGTAGGCGGCGCCCGGCGATACGCTTGCCAACTGGGCCAGCGTGCGCATGGAAAGCTCATGGTGGCCGTGCTTCTGCACAAAGTCCCGCCCTGCCTCAAACAGATCCCGTTTTAGGTTTTCACGGTGATAGGGCTTCTTTTCCGCCATGATGTCTTTCCTGCGATATGCCGGTTCCCTTAGCAGCAAATCGGATCGGGGCCAGCCAGAATTGACCGGCCCCGACCCACTCCCGGCAATCGTCAGGGCAGCACGATGGTGGCCAGACGCTCGCCATGCACCGGCAAAGGTTGCAGATGCGGCGGGAAATAGGGCGAGCGCACCAGGGCGGCCACCTTGACATGGTGAATGCCGGGCAGGAGCCCGCCCGGCTTGGGCACCAGCACGCTGGCATGTTCGCCCATCGCCCAGCGCACAGTGGTGGCATCGCGCATGGCGGCAAGGTCATACACCGTGCCGCCCAGGATCAGGCTGGTGACTTCGTGGCTGAAGAACTCGCCGTCGAGCGTAACGTCGATACCGTCCAGCAGCGAGAGGCGCATGCCGCGATAATTGGGCAGGCGCAGGCGCACTTCAACGCCATCGCGCGCGCCCTCTGGTCCGTGGTTGCGAAAACCGGTGCTTTGGATCAATTGGAATTCATACATGATGGTCATCCTGAAGAGGGGTTAGGCGGGCACAGCGTCGCAGGCAGCCTCAAGCCGGCGCAGCAGCACATGCTGTCGGCGCACCTGGTCGATCGCCACCCACGGTTCGCGCACGCCCTCATATTCACTCGACAGATAGCCGGTGTAGCCAATGCGCTTGAGCACCGGGATCACCTTTTCCCACGGGATGTTCTCGTCATGGAGGTTGTCGTCGATGTGATGGAACTTGGCCTGGATAAAGGCGATGTAGGGCGCGATGCCCACCAGTTCCTCGGGGTTCACCTTCATGCCGTTGATCAGCTTGGCATGGTCGCTGTCGCCTTCGGGCACCTCATGTACCCAGCTCTTCAGCGGCCGGTCCTGAAAGATTCCGGTGTCGATCAGCAAGGCGAAGTTCTTGGTGCCGGTGCGTTCGATGAAATCGATATAGCCATGGACGACCGGATGGTTGATCGGCGTTGGCGAATGGATTTCAGGACAGATCACGATGTCCAGCTTGTGCGCCAGATCCAGCACGCGCTCTACCGCGGGCGCCCAGATCGGGTCCGGCACCAGATCGGCGGAGATCACGCCGAATTTGGGCCGCAGAAACTTGAAGCCCAACTGATGCGCCAGCGTCAGATCGCGCACCAGCTCGGCCGCCCCCTCGTCCACCGACAGCGACTGGCCAAGGCGCAGCTTGGTGTCCACCCACGAGCACATGTTGGTCGGCTCCAGCCCGGTACGGTCCAGCAGGCCGAACCAGCGGTCCAGCCACGCCTTGTCCGGCGTGGGATAGCCCGTCACATGGGTTTCACCCAGGATCTCGATACCTGTGGCGCCAGTGTCGGCAATATGGTCAAAGCCTTCCTCGATCGACATGACGCTGCCGAAATCCTCGGTAAAGCTGTAAAGAGACACGCCGTATTTGAAGCGATCCTCCACCTGAAACTCTCCTTTTCTTCAATGGTTTGATATTCAACCCGCCTTGCGCGGGAAAATTTCCTGCGGCAGCCGCGCAGCCCAGAACAGGCACAGCGCCAACAGGGCGAGCATCACGGCAAGCGCAGCCGCCTCGCCCCGCCCGTTTTCGGCAAACTGGAGATAGGCCGAGCCGACCAAGGCAATGCCCAGCGCCCCGCCCATTTGCTGGACAGTCTTGATGATGCCGCTGGCCGATCCTGCCTGCTGTCGCTCCACCCGCGCCACCGAAACCGCGCCCAAAGGCCCCGAAACCAGCCCCATGCCCACCCCGGCCAGCAAGAGAACCGGAATGAGCAGCACCGGCCGGACAGCGCCAAGAGCCATCCACCCCAGAATGCCCATGCACCCTGCGCCCATGATGATGGCGCCAACGATCAGCACCATACGGCCATATTGCGTGAGAAACCGGCGCACCAGAAAGGCCATGGCAAACATCACCCCGGCGCTGAAAGGCACGTGCAACAGGCCGGTCTGCAAGGCGGAAAAGCCCAGTTCGCGTTGCAGCGCATAGGCGAACACGAAAAGAAACCCCGTGTTGGCTGCCGAAAAGCTCAACGAGATCAGGACGCCCAGACGAAAAGTATCGTTGGCAAACATGCCCGGCTCGATAACGGTGGCCTGTCGCTTGCGCTGACGGCGGCGTTGATGAATCAGCCCTGCCCCGGCCAAACCCAGTGCGGCCAGCCACCACACCACCATCGCCGCATCAAAACCATGGCGCTTTTCCTGAATCATCGGAAAAAGGAAGGCGAACAAGCCCGCGCCAAACAGTGCCGTGCCGACAATATCTATCCTGCGATCCGGGTGGCGCTCGGCACGAGGCAGCAAAACGATCCCCGCCAGCACCGCCAACAGCCCGATCGGCACATTCAGCAGGAACACCGCCCGCCATCCCAGCCCGAACAGGTTCAGCGCGATCAACACCCCGCCCAGCAAAGGCCCGACGATGGCCGACAGGCCTCCCACCACGCCAAACCACGCAATCCGCCCGATGCGCTCCACCGGATCATAAAGCAGCTGGATCATGGTCATCACCTGAGGCGCCATCATCGCGCCGGTCATGCCTTGCAGCGCGCGAGCGGCGATCAGATGATGCGGCGTTGAAGCAAGTCCGCAGAGCAGCGAGGATGCCGTAAACCCGCCCACGCCCACCAGGAACATCCGCCGCCCGCCAAACAGATCGCCCAGCCGTCCGCCCAGAATGAGCAGTACGGCAAAGCTGAGCGAATAGGCCGCGATCACCCATTGCGACTGAGCAGAATCGGCCCTGAGGTCATGTTCGATGGCCGGCAGCACCGTGTTGACGATGGTGAGGTCGATGATTTCCAGCGCCAGAGCCGTCAGCAGCGTAAAAAACGCCAGCGACTTCTGCCGCGCCGACAGTTCCGCCGCCGCCTCGCCATGGCGATGCAAGGATATCGACAGTGGGGCAGGCGCCACTGGGGTCTTCATGATGACAAACCTCAACCTTCGGGCAAATCGCGGGAGACGCCATAACCGACGCGCCCCGCAGTTCGGGCCAAGCTATGGATAGAGCGGCGCCCCTTAATCTAACCGTCGTTTAGATTAAGGGGCGGGCAATGTCAAATGCGCGCAAGCTGGGCCGGCAGGCGCAGCTTCTCCCTTGAATTGCGGGGCCGAACCAGCCGCGTTTTGACGATGCGAAGGCCATCCCTCCCTCTTTGATCGCCAGACACAGTTTCGCCATTGACAGTGAAACGGATTTATTTAAACATTGTTTAGATAACAGTCCGGGAGAGAAATTATGGCTATCGATCCGGTCTGCATCGGCGTGATCGGTGCAGGCGACATCAGTGCGGTGTATCTGGGCGCCATCGCGCGCTCGTCGGCCGTGACGCTGCGCAAGATCGCCACCCGCAACCGCGACAATGTTCAAGCCATCGCCGCGCCCTATGGCGCAACCGGGTGCAGCGTGGCGGAATTGCTGGCCGATGACGCGATCGAACTGGTCGTCAACCTGACCCCCGGCAGCGCGCATGAAGAGATCAACCGCGCCGCGATTGAGGCGGGTAAACATGTCTATTCCGAAAAGCCCTTCGCCCTGTCGCGCAGAGTGGCAGAGGAACTGGCCGAACGGGCCGAAGCGCGCGGCGTGCTGATCGGATCGGCGCCCGACACGTTCTATGGCAGCGCACATCAGGCCGCGCGCCGCGCGCTGGATGGCGGCGCGATTGGCCGCCCGGTGTTCGGCACATCGCTGTTGGGCCTGCCGGGGCTGGAACATTTCCACCCCAATCCGGCGGCCTTCTATCAACCTGGCGGCGAGCCGCCCTTCGATGTAGGCCCGTACTACATCACGATGTGGCTGCATCTGCTGGGGCCCGTGCGCCGTGTGTTCGCCGCATCGGGCAACGGGCAGGCGCAACGCACCATCCGGCGCGGGCCGCTGCAGGGCACCTCCTTTAACGTTGAGGTCGACACCACCTTTAATGCCACGCTGGAATTTGAAACCGGCTTCGTCAATCTGACCATGTCGCTGGATGTGGTGGCGCCGATCCAGCGGCCGGGCGAACTGTATGGCGCGCAGGGCATTCTCTCGCTGGCCGATCCGATCTTTTTCAGCGGCGAGCCGTCGCTGCTGCGCCCCGGCGAAGGACGCACCGCCCTGCCCGGCAATGATCTGCCCTTTTCCCAGCCCAATCGCCTGAACCACGCGGGCCAGCCCGTGGCCGATTACCGCGGCGTCGGTCTGACCGATCTGGTCCTTGCGCTGCGCAATGGCCGCCGACACCGTACCGCGCCCGACTTCATCGTCCATGCGGTGGAAGTGATGGAAGCCATCGCGCAATCGGCACGCATCGGCCAATCGATCGCCATGCAAACCCGGTGCCGCCGCCCCGACCCAATCGATCCGGTGGCCGATGCCGATCTGATCGCGCTGACGCCATCGCCCTTTGATCTGGCCGATGCACTGTCACAGGCAAAGCCACATCTGACCCCGCTGGATGCCGAAGCGTCCTGATCGCCCCTCTTTTGATCCTATCGGAGATATTTGATGCTTTTTCGCAAGTCCCTGCTGGGCTGCACTTTGCTGACGGCCACCCTTACCCCCGCCCATGCCCAGGAGGGGCCGCCCGATGGCTCCACCCCGGAGCAGAAGGCGGCCATCGCGGCTGATCCTGCCTATCAGCCGATGCACCTGACGCTGACCGACCTGCCCAAGGGCAAGGCAAAGCCGGTGGCGTTGTTCAACGGGCGCGATCTGACCGGCTGGGACAGTTGGCTGGGCTATACAGTGCCCGCCACCACCTATGGCACGCCCAGCAGCGAGCCCATCGGCCTCAACCATGATACTTATGGTGTCTTCAAGGTCGTGAAGGAGGATGGCACCCCGGCAATCTATTCCAGCGGCAAGCTGTTCGGCGGCCTGATCACCAAACAGCCCTATCGCAATTACCATCTGCACCTGCAGTTCAAATGGGGCGCGGGCCAATGGATGCCCATGCCGCGCAACAATGGCGTGCTCTATCATTCACATGGCGGCTATGGCGCGTTTTTCGGCACATGGATGTCGGCGGTGGAATTCGAGATCGTGCCTCATTCGGTGGGCATGTTGCTGACAGTGGGCGATTCCAAGGGCACGCATTCCTTCACCACGGTGGACTGGCGCGTGGGGGCCAAGGTGGAAGTGGCGCATGATCCCGCCATCATCTATCCCGGCCGCCGCTACATGCCGGGGGGCAAGCTGGCTCCGGTGCAGTTCCCCGCCTATAATGTGGATGCGGGCACCGATGCCGAAAAGCCGTTGGGCGAATGGAACACGCTTGATCTCTATGTGTATGGGGACAAGTCGATCCACGTGGTCAATGGCGTGCCGGTGATGGCGGCAGGCGCGCTGACCACCAAGGATGAAAAGACCGGCAAGGTGATCCCGCTGACGGCAGGACGCATCCAACTGCAATCGGAAGGCGCGGAAACCTATTTCCGCAATATCACCCTGCAACCCATCGACCATCTGCCCAGGATCACGCGCAAGCCTTGATCACAGCGATCATAGCGGCAAATAAAAACCGGCAGGTCCCAACAGGGTCCGCCGGTTTTTGTATATTCGTGCGACGCGGGACTTTCCAACGTCGCCCGGATTCTCACCGCCCCGTCTGAAGCGTGACCGGCCCGATCAGACCGGAACGGCGCAAGGCCGCAGTAGGTTTGTAGGTACGCACAGATGTCCACGAAACCTTGTCCTTCACCGCAGGATCGGCATCCGCAATCAGGCGGTTGACCCACAGGTTCGCCACGCGGATCTCCAAACGGTTGGCCTTGCCCGGCCGGGTGAAGGCGCCCACCTCGACCGTATAGGGCGCCCGCCAGACAGCGCCTGCCGCTTTTCCGTTCACCGTCACTTCGGCAATTTCCCGCGCTTCGCCCAGATCGAGGGAAAGCGGTTGACCCGGGCGCCATCCTTTGGGCGGAGCAAAGCTCGTGGAATAGGTGGCGATGCCGGAGAAATAGCGGACCCGTGGATCGGCATTCTGATCAAGCGGCGCCAGAGCCGCCATGTCGATCTGCACCGGGGCGCCGCGTCCCGCTTCAAACCGCACCTCCCATCGGCCGGTCAGTGTGGCCACTGCACCCCCGGTGGCCGGTGCGGTGCGCCGCCCGCCGCTTTCGGCCGGGCGGCGGAACACCACATGCACGGCATCGCCAGCCTTAAGCTCCATCGGGACAATGGTTTCATTCCCGGCAATCCGATAGGATGCCTCCTCAATCGCACCAGTTTCGGCATGCCACAGCTGCGGCGCCTTGCCGGATACCGCGAAATGGGCCTCGAAGCGCTCGGTCCGCCCGGTGCGGTTAACCAGAAAATAGCTTTCGCCATCGGCAAAGTGGCGGTGGGCAAAGGCGATATCGGCCTTGTCGGAGGCGCCCACGGCAAGAAAGTCCGGCGCAATACCCAGATCCGCCAGCGCCCCGTCAATATAGGCCGAGGCGATGACCTGCCCCTTGCCGACACGGACCGCCGCGCCTGTCCCGCCCGATGCGGGCCACAGTTTGCGCACCAGCGCATCATATTCCGCCCGGTCGTTCATCAGCCCCGGCGAGCTTTCCGGCGCCATACCGATCACCGTCGCCCCGCCTTCGACCAATTCGGCAATCCGGCGCAAGGTCGGCAATGTCATCCGGCGCGATGATCCACCCAGATAAAGGACGCGATAGCGCGCGCCACCGGGCGAGACCAATCCATCCCCATCATTGGTCAGCGCCGAAGTCAGGGCATCGACATTGACGAAATCATAGGCGTAACGGCTCGGCGCGTCGGCCACGGGCCGCGTGCCGTACAGGCCCGAAAGAGGCGCCTCCTCGCCATAGAAATAGGCGACATCGGCCCAGTTGCGCCCCTGTTGCAGCATAAAGGCATTGCGCGACAGGTAATCCACCCAGGGTTTGGCCAGTTCGGCCCAGCTTTCGTTGCGGTTGAAGAATTGTCCGATCCCGCCCAGCGACAGGCCCGGCTTGCGATCCTCGACCGGCACATGCACCGAGGTGTGGACGACCGGCCGGTTGACGCCCAGCACGAATTCCTGATCGGCAATATGTTTAAGATCGGAGGGTCCGAACGCCCAGGGCGCCATGCCGGCGGTCATCGATTCCGCCGCAATGATGTTTTGGCCATACAGATGGCCGACCGAGGCCGCCCCGCGAACATCGATCACATAGGACGGCGCGGGGCCTTGCTTTGCCGGAAAGGCCCACATGGCCGCCATCGGATAATCAGCAAAGCGGCGCATGGCCATGTCGTCGCCAAAGCTCGACCGGTTACCCTCAATCGCCTCGCCGTAGACTTTCAGGCCGTGGTGATGGGCCACATCGGCGATGGTGCCGTAATGCTCGCTGGCCATCAGGTCGGACAGGGTGCGGCGATAGTCGAACAGAAAGCGCTCGCTTTCCTCGCGCGTGCCCATCAGCGTTCCGGCCAGCGTCGGCATCCACGGCACCGGATCATAGCCGCGCAGGCTTTTGAACCGTTCGATCATGCGCGGCGTCCAGTTGGCCGCGCCGATCTCGATGGAATCGTTCAGCAGCGCCCGCACGCCCTGCGCGCCCATCATGCCCTCCCCTGCCGCATCCCGGTAATTGGCAAGGTAATGTTCAAGATAGCGGCGGACGGCACCGGCGTCATATTTGTCGACCTCCAATCCCGTGGCCTCTGCCGGGGCCGGATGGTTGGTCTTGCCCACCAGCGAGGAGCCAAAGCGCAAGACTTTCCACGTTCCAGGCGGCGGGGTCCAGTCCAGCGTGCCATCCGGCTTCATCCGATCGGTCAGATCGAGCGTGCGGTCCGCCGCCGGGCCGGTGGCGCCGTCTTTCACGCCAGGTAGCGCGTAATAGTCCGGGGCGATGGAAAAACCCGCCTTGACCTCATAGCGGTCGATCTTTGTTTCCACGCCGAAATCCAGCAATCCAATGGTGACCGGCGCAGAGATCAGACGGCCCATGCCCTTGCCGAACACATCGCCCATGGCCAGATCGCCGGTGTGCTCGTCGGGCGCCGGATTGCCGTTGGCGGCGGCGTGAGCGGGCTTGATCACCAGCCGGAAATAGCGGGCGGTGACCGGGTTGAGGGCCAGCGTGCTCGGGGTCGCTTCGAGCGGAACGGTGGCGATGTCGGACCATGTCTTGCCGTCTGCGCTTGATTGCAAGACCGGGGCGAGGAGCGGGCCGATGAGGGGGATGGCTCCGCCCGGAATATGCAGCGTGACAGTGCGGACGGTGACGGGACGGCCAAAATCCAATCTAAGCTCAGGCGCCTTCTTTGCGATCACCGGCCCAAGCTGAACATTGGCGACCAGCGCCCCCCTTTGATCTTTTGCGGCCACCAGCGCCTTGCCTTCGCCATCGGTCAATTGCGGCGCAGGCAATGGCTCAGCCAACTGGACCGGCACGGCCAACACCTTCACATCGCGATAGAAGGCGGGTCCGGCCTTGGGCGCTGCGCCCGAAATCAGCTCCGTCACCTCAACCTGGCTGCCCAGATCTTGAAAAGGTCCGGCAACTGATGGAGGCTGTTTGAGGCGAATAGTCTGGCGCCGACCGCCCTGGACAAGTGTCTCGCTCCAAACCAGTTTCTTGAGCCCATCTTCCGGCGCGACCCAAGGCCCCCCGGTTTCGGACCAGCCGGGCGAAGAGGCAATGGCCAGTTCCAGCCCCAAACGCTCGGCCTCGGAGGCGGCAAAGCGGAAGGCGTCTTTCCATGGCGGGGTCATATAGACGAGGCGCTGGTCGACTATCTGCTGTGTATCCAGATCGATATCGAAATTCTGGACACCGCCGATGCCCACGCGCTTCATCCATGCAAGGTCGGCCGCAATGCCTTCTTTGGTAATATTGCCGTTCATCCAATGCCACCATACCCGCGGGCGCGCCGAAGCGGGCGGGGCGCGGAACCCCTCCTCCATGCGATCGGCATCGGGAGAAGCCGGTAGCGGCGAGGCGGCGCGCGCATGGTCGCCCGCCACAAACATCGAAAACACCGCGACGCCGCAAAGCAGGTGATGCATGGAGAATCTGGGCATGGAGGATCTGGACAATTGGGCCACGGATTTCTCCCCAATGACATGGAATTACAGAAAAATGGGCCTGCCGCAGGATCGTCGGCAGGCCCGAAGGTGAGAATTTCGATTGGGTTTAGAAGGAGTAGTTCACACGCGCGCCAAATGTGCGGGGCGCCTGAAACTGATAGGCGTTGACGAATGGCGTGGGCGTAAAGTTGCGCTGGGCGCTGGCGAACACGGTCTTGTCAGTGAAATTGCGGACAAAAACGGCGATCTGCAACTTGCTGCTCGTCGGCTGATAGGTCAGGCTGAGATTGCCGGTGGCATAGCTCTTTTGCGCGGTGTCCACATCGTTGAACACATCGAAATAATAGGTCGAGCTATACTTGCCGTCGATGCGGGGGGTGAGCGACCCCGACTTGCCCATGTCGAAACGGTATTCCAGCGAGGCCGAGACCGCCAGCCCCGGCGCGTTGGGCAGGCGATGGCCAACCACATTGCGCGAGATGCCATTTCCGGTGGCCGGATCGGTGGTCAGGATTGGTTGAGTGCCCGCACCGAATTCGGTGTGCAGGTAGGTGCCGTTCAGCTCAAAACGAAGATCGCCCGCATTGAACACGGCCTGCGCTTCGGCGCCATAGATCGTGGCATTGCCGACGTTAAACACGCCGCTGCCGCTGGAAACCGCCGGGGTGGCCTGCGATGCCTGATACCCGCGATAGGTCTGATAAAACACATCGCCGTTGAGCAGCAATTGCCCATCCAGCAGCCGGTTCTTGGTGCCCAGTTCCCACGAGGTGATATTTTCGGCGCCATAGGGCACCGGCGGCGCAGAGCCGTTGGAATTAAAGCCGCCCGATTTGTAGCCAGTCGAGAATTTGGCATAGACCATATTGCGGTTGGTCGGCGTCCAGTCGGCACCCAGCAGCCATGTCGGCTTGGACTGGGCAATGTTGCCCGCATCCGTGGCAGGATGGATCGGCGGCGTACCCGAGCAACCGATGACGCCATACAGAAACGGCGGAATGCCCGCGATATCACAGCGCAACTGGGAGTCGCCCGTCCGCTGTTTCTTGTCCCAGGTGTAGCGCGCGCCGGCGGTCAGACGGATCGTTTCGGCCGGCTTAAAGCCGAACTGGCCAAAAACGGCGTCCGATTGGGTCTTCGTCAAATAATTGAAGTGGACCAGATACTGACCGGCATAGGCGCCCGACAGGTTCTGGAAACCGGCTGAAAGCGGGCTGGTTTCGTCAAAGTGGAAATAGCCCACCTGCGCCGACACCATGCGGTCCTGCGGCGTGGCGATGCGAACCTCATGGTTCCATGTCGCGGGCTGCTCGCTCTGAATGAAAGTGGCAGGCGACGAGGCCGAACCCGAACCGTCCAGCTTGTGCGCCCACTTCTGCTTATCATAGCCGCCCGCATAGGACAGGGTAGCGTCCAGCGGCAGGCCGTGCAGCGCAAATTCCCAGCGAATGCGATCACCCGTCAGGCGGTTGCTGGTCGGCGCATAGCTGGCAAAGCGCTTGGGATCGTAATTGGTCGGCACCGTGGCGATGGTCGTATTAAAGGCCACGTCGCCCACATTGTCGATATCATCATGCTGATACTGGATCAGGCCTTCAAAATTCTCGAAGGGTTGAAAGGCCAGCGTGGCGCGGCCAGAAAGCGTTGCATCATCGTCGCCGCGACCGCCGATCGAGAGCAGTTCGCGATAGCCGTCATGGCGATGGGAAATCCCTGCCAACCTCAACTGCACCTTGTCGGACAAGGGCAGGTCGACCGCTGCATCGACATTCATTTCCCGGTAATTGCCTGCCTCGATCGTGACAAAGCCCCCCAGTTGCTTGCCCGGGCGCGCGGTGATCAGGCTGACCAGACCGCCGGTGGAATTACGACCAAACAACGTGCCTTGCGGTCCTTTCAGGACTTCGACGCGCTGAAGGTCATACATGGATGTGTTGATGCTGAAGGAACGGTTGGTAAAAAACCCGTCGCGGGCAATCGGCACCGAAGGATCGCCGATTTCGGTTACGTCGGTCGAGGCAATGCCGCGCACCGCGATATAGCCCGCACCATTGCGCGCGGTGAAATTGACGCTGGGATCGACGCGCGAGAGATTGGCAACGCTGGTGACGCCCGCCGCGGTCAGTTCCGCGCCTCGATAAACGGTGAGCGCGACCGGCGTCTTTTGCGCGCTGGATTCCACGCGATTGGCGGTCACAACAATGTCAGGCACGCCTTTGTCCTCGCCCTTTGCCTGCTTGCCCGGCGCGGTCTGCGCCAACGCAGGCGAACAGACAGCAAGCGCCGTCGAGGCCATTATGACGTTGAAAATTTTGTTCATATCGCTCCTCCCATTTTGCCGCTCATTTTTCGAGCGCGCTCCTCATAGGCTTTTGGGTACCGTGCTATCGGCCGGTCCACGCCTTATCTAAACGTCGTTTAATTGTTATCTAAACACGAGTCAACTCGAAGCGTGGCAGGCAGCGAAATTTTGATTGGAGACTGTGAGAGGTCAGCCCTGACGAACGGACCGATTACGGACGCACCCGGCCCAATCACGCCCACCCCAGCTTTGCTCATACCTTCAGGCGCAAACATGGATGGCAAATTTGAAGCCGATCTGTGGCCCCCTCAGAATGGCTGCCGGGTGGCCGCTGCCCAATAGGGTCGACTTCAAGCGCCCGGAGGGCTGGGTGAACCGATCAGCATCAAAGGAGAAGCCGATATTGACCCACTTATGCTTCAGACTTGAGAAATAACGGCAATCCGGCGGCAACGAATACGACCTCATCCACCGTTTTAGCAAGACGCTGATTGAGCCATCCGGCCGCATCGCGAAATCGCCGCGCCAGCGCATTGTCGGGCACGATGCCCAGCCCCACTTCATTGGCGATCAGCGCAATCGGCACGCGGCAATCAGCCACCGCCGCGCACAAGGCCTCGCCCGCCGCATCGCAATCCCGCTCCGCCAGAATAAGGTTCGACACCCAGAGCGTCAGGCAATCGACCAGCACCGCCCCCTCCTGCACCATCCCGATCGCCTCGGGCAGATCGAGCGGCGCCTCAACCGTGCGCCATCGCCGCCCCCGGTCGACGCGGTGGTGGGCGATGCGCTCGGCCATTTCCTCGTCAAACGCCTGCGCAGTGGCGATATAGGTCAGCGGCCCCGCCATGCTTTCAATCCGCGCCTGCCCATAGCGGCTCTTGCCCGACCGCGCCCCGCCAAGGATCAGCAGCGATTTCATGCCGCCCCATCCATCCGCATCCCGGCCAAAGCGATCAGCCCGTCCATATCCAGATGCTCCTCCAACGCGGCGGCCACGGCATCCAGCGCCGCATCGACCCCGGCGGCATAATCGCTCCCATCCGATACCCCCCCCAGCCGCGCCAGCAAAGCGCCGCGCAAATCGGTCGAGCCGAACAGTCCGTGGCAATAGGTGCCCATCACCCGCCCATCCGCGCTGATTGCGCCATCCTGCTGCCCATCATCAAACCGGGCAAAGCTCCGCGCCGCGCCGCTGGTCTGGCCCATATGCATCTCATATCCGGCAAAACCCGCACCCAGCGCCTCGCCCCGCACCTCGCGCAGCATCTTGCTCTCACCCAGCACCGTGGTCACATCGAGCAGCCCCAGCCCCGCCGCCTCGCCGGGCGCGCCCTCGATGCCCAAAGGATCGGCAATGCTGCGCCCCAGCATCTGATAACCGCCGCAAATCCCCAGAACCGCGCCGCCGCGCCGATGATGGGCCAGAATATCAATATCCCACCCCTGCGCCCGGATCGCCGCCAGATCGGCCAAAGTCGCCTTCGATCCGGGCAGTACGATCAGCCCGGCCTCCGCCGGGATCGGCGTGCCGGGCGGGATCATCACCACCTCGACGCCGCTCTCCATCTTGAACGGATCGAGATCGTCGAAATTGGCGATGCGCGGCAGGATCGGACAGGCCACGATCAGCCGGTCGCCCGTCACCCGCCGCCCCTTTTCCAGCACCACCGCATCCTCGCTGGGCAGGCGCAACACATCGGCCAGCCACGGCACCAGCCCAAAACCGCGCCATCCCGAAAGCTGTTCGATCGCGGCATAACCATCAGTAAACAAAGCCGGATCGCCGCGAAACTTGTTGATGATAAAGCCATAGATGATCGCGGCATCCTCCGCCGCAATCACCGCCCGCGTCCCCACCACCGAGGCGATCACTCCGCCCCGGTCAATATCGCCCACCAGCACCACCGGCACGCCCGCCGCACGGGCAAAGCCCATATTGGCAATATCGCCCTCGCGCAGGTTGATTTCGGCGGGCGATCCCGCGCCCTCGACCACAACGATATCGCATTGGCCCTTTAACCGCGCAAAACTCTCCAGCACTTCAGGCAGCAGCCCCCGTCGCCCCTCGCGAAAATTGCCCGATCCCAGCGTGCCGCGCACCCGCCCATGCACCACCAGTTGCGATGTGCGGTCGGCCTGAGGTTTCAGCAAAACCGGGTTCATATCGGTATGCAAAGGCACCCGCGCGGCCAAGGCCTGCAGCGCCTGCGCCCGTCCGATCTCGCCGCCATCGACGGTGACCGCGGCATTGTTCGACATATTCTGCGGCTTGAAAGGCATGACGCGCAGGCCCCGATTGCTCAGCGCCCGGCAGATCCCGGCCACCAGCACCGATTTGCCGACATCCGAACCTGTGCCTTGCAACATTATCGCAGCCATATTGCCCCCACGACCACAAACACCATCACGCAAGCCCGCCGATAAATCGCCAACGCCCGCCCCAGATCCGCCCAGCGCGCAGGCGGTCCATCGCCGATCCACGCCTTGTCGCGCAAGATGCCATCATAGCTGATCGGCCCGGCCAGACGCACGCCCAGCGCCCCCGCCATCGCCGCCTCGGGCCACCCCGCATTGGGCGAGGCGTGCCGTCGGCAATCGCGCAGCATAATCCGCCATCCGCCGCCCATCAGACATAGCGCCACCCCGGACAATCGCGCCGGGATCAGATTGGCCAGATCGTCCGCCCGCGCCGCCGCCCAGCCGAAATCGCGCAGGTCCGGCTCCGGGTGGCCGATCAGACTGTCCGCCGTATTCAAGGCCTTATAGGCCCATGCCCCCGGCAGGCCCAGCACCAGCAACCAGAACAGCGGGGCCAGCACACCATCGCAAAGGCTTTCGGCCAGACTTTCGATGGCGGCGCGTGCCACGCCATCTTCGTCCAACGCCTCCGTATCGCGCCCGACGATCATCCCCACCGCGCGCCGCGCCGCCGCCGGATCGCCCATCCGCAAAGCCCGCCAGACCGCGCGGACATGATCGTCCAGACTGCGCATCGCCAGCGCAGGCCATGCCATAACCGCCACCAGCACCCATCCGGCCGGGCCCAGTGACAGGGCCGCATATTGCAGCACCCACGCCCCGCCCCCCGCTACGATCAGCAACAGCACCACCGTGGCCACGCCTGCCACGCGCCGCGCCGCCGCGCCGCCGCGATTGCCGATATGCTGCGCCGCGTTGATGATCCGCGCAAACAGGCCCACCGGATGGCCCACCCGACGATAGAGCCATCCCGGCCAGCCCAGCGCCGCCTCCAGCGCCATCGCCGCCAAGGCTACAGGATCAGCCATTGCCCAACGCCCTATCCAGCCTCAACCAATCCTCCTGCGCCGCCGGAATGCCCAGACGCAGCCAGCGCGGATCATAATCAAACGGACGGGTCAAAATGCGATGCCGGGCCAGTCGGCCAAACAGGCTATCCACCCCTTCGATCAGACGAAAATGCGGACATTCGCCCAGAACCTTGAAACCATGAGACGCCAGCAGATCGTCCATCCGCCCCGCGCGCGCCGCCAGATCGCGCCGCGCCTGTGCGATCCACGGCCCATCGCGATAGGCCGCATGGCCCGCCGCCAAGGCCCCCGCCCCCAGCGGCCAGTCGCCCAGAATACCGCGCAGCATCGCCATCACCGGCTCCGGCCCCAACACAAAGCCGAGGCGCAGACCGGCAAGGCCAAAGAATTTGCCAAAGGATCGCAGCACGATCAGCCGGGGCCACTCGCCAACCCGCCCCGCCAGCGAGACTTCAGGCGTGGCATCGGCAAAGGCCTCGTCCACTACCAGCCAGCCATCGCGCGCGGCCAGATCATCATGCCATACCTGCAAATCCCGCGCCGGGGTGATCCGCCCATCGGGATTGTTCGGATTGGCCAGCAAAAAAGCCCGCGTGCTGCCCGGCCCATCACCCGCCGCGCCATCGGGAAAGGCTGCCGCATGGGTGCGATAGGAGGGCCAGCGATAGGCCCCCCGCCCCAACCATTGCCCGATCACTCGCAGCGCCATCTCGCTGCCCGGCACGGCGCAGCAATATTCGGGCGAAACGCCAAAATGCGCCGCCGCCGCCGCCTCCAGCGCGACCAGCGCCTCTCGTTCGGGCAGGCGTTGCCAGTCGGCCTCGATGACGCCGGGCCATGGCGTGGGGTTGATCCCGGTGGACAGGTCGAGCCAATCTTGGCCGCCGAAATGCCGCGCCGCCGCCGCCAGAGCGCCGCCGTGATAGGTAAAGCCGCCGCTCATCGCGCGCAGACCATGGCGAGCAACAGCGCGGTTTCGACCAGCTCGATCCCCGCGCCGTGCCCATCGCCCGAAATGCCGCCGATCCGCCGCCTGATCCACAGCGCCCAAAGCGCGATGGCCGGAGCCCCCAAGGCCAGCCAAGGCGCAAAGGGCAAGGCCAAAGCCAAAACGCCGCCCCAAACCCCCACATGCCGCCAGCCCACGCCATCGCGAAACAGCGTGCCCAGCCCGTCATGCAGCGGAGGCAGGATCAGCGTCCAGACCAAAGGCCCGATCCGCGCCGCCGTGGCGATCGGCACCAGCCAGAGCGCATCGCCCGCATTATGGAGCAGCACCAGCTTGGCCAGCAATTGCATGACGATGGCCACCACGCCGAAACTGCCGATATGGGGGTCGGACAAGACGGCCTTAATGCGCGCAGGGTCCTTATGCGCCGCGCCCGCCGCATCGGCCATATCGCCCAGCCCGTCGAGATGGAGCGCGCCTGTCATCCCCACCCAAGCCGCCAGCCCGCCCAGCGCGCCCAGCCACGGATCGACCCGCCCCAACGCCCAGATTGCGCCTGCCACGCCCCCTCCCACCACCAGCCCGGCAGCAGGAAACCAGCGCATCGCTTTGGCATAATCCGCCCGATCCGCCTCCACCGCGGGCAGCGGCAGACGCGTCATGAATTGCAGCGCGAGGATCAGATGTTTCATGCGGTCAGTTCCGTCACCTGCGCCCCATCGCCCCACAGGCGCAGGCTGATCCGCGCGGCATAGGGCAGGTGAAAGGCCCAGGTCTGGCGATAGGTCAGGCCCAGCAGCAGGCCCAGCGCCGCCCGCATCGGCCCGCCATGGGTGATGACCAGTGCGTCCTCCTCAATGGCCAGCAGGGCCTGTGCCACGCGCCCCTGCATATCGCCCCAGCTTTCACCGCCGGGTGGCGGATTGGCCTGCGGGTCATCCCAGAATGGCGCGATGGCCCCGCCCAGTTCGCGCGGATCGCGGCCTTCCCACGCGCCGAAATTCAGCTCGCGCCAGCGCTTGTCGAGCCGGAGGGGCAGGCCCAGATCCTGCGCAATGCCCTCGCCCGCCATCCGCGCGCGCGACAGGTCCGAGGCGATGACATGGGCCGCCGACAATCCATGCGCCCGCGCCCGGCAGGCGATCATCCCCTCCGTCGTTGGCGCCACATCTTTATGGCCATTGAGGCGCCCCGCCCCCTCCACCGCGCCATGGCGGATCAGGTGGAGCGTCAGCGCCTTCACCCCATTCTTCACAGGGCCTCAGCCACTTCGGCCTGCGCAAAGGTGGCCATTTCGCCATGGGCGGCAAGGGCCGAGCGTACCAGTTGCGCAGCCACCGCCGCCCCGCTGCCCTCGCCCAGACGCATGCCCAGATGCAGCAGCGGATCGAGGCCAAGACAGGCCAGCAGGCGGGCATGGCCCCCTTCGGCCGAACAATGGGCGGCCATGCAATGCGCGGTGATCTCCGGCACAGCCGCCGCGATGGGAGCCAGCGAGGCGCAGGCGATGAAGCCATCGAGCAGCACCGGGATCCGCATTCCCCGCGCCGCCAGAATGGCCCCCGCCATGGCCGCGATCTCACGCCCGCCCAGGCGGCGCAATGCCTCGAACGGATCGCGGATGTCGGCGCTATGCAGCGCCAGAGCCTCATCCACCACCGCAACTTTGCGAGCCACGCCCGGCGCATCAAGCCCCGTGCCCCGCCCGGCCCAATCCGCCCCGCCCCCGCCAAATGCCTGCGCGCAAAGCGCGGCGGCGGGCGTGGTGTTGCCGATCCCCATCTCGCCCACGAACAGCAGATCGGCGCGTGGATCGACCGCGCCTGCCCCCGCGTTCAGGGCGGCAAGGCATTCATCCTCGCTCATGGCCGGGGCCTGCGAAATGTCCTGCGTCGGGCGATGCAGGTCTATCGGAACAATCGTCAGATGCGCTCCGCAGGCCCGCGCCAGAGCGTTGATCGCCGCGCCGCCCTGATGGAAATTACCCACCATCTGGGCGGTCACCTCGGGCGGATAGGCACTGACGCCGCGTGCCGCCACGCCGTGGTTGCCTGCAAAGACGATGCCCTGAAGATGGTCAAGCGCGGGGATTTCACGCCCGCTCCACCCGGCCATGAAAAGGGCGATCTCCTCCAGACGGCCCAGCGATCCGGCGGGTTTGGTCAATTGCGCCTGCCGCGCGGCGGCGGCGGCAATCGCCCCGGCATCGGCGGCGGGCATGGATGAAAGAGCGGCGAGGAAATCCGCGCGGGTTGCAAACAGGCTCATGCGACAACAAATCCTTCGGGCGGGGTGCGGGTGATGAAATGGCCCTTCACGCCTGCGGGCCATTGGCGATAGGGCACCTGTCCATGGTCGCTGGCGGCGTGGAGCGCGGCATAATCGAGGATCGCGCGGGCGGCATCGGCATCGGGCGCAAAATCGCCCAGCACATAGCCGATCCGCCCCGGCGCGCGGATCTGCACCACGCAGTGCCGCTGGCACGCAAACAGGCAGGGCATTTCCTCCACCCCGACCCCGGCCAAGGCCGGATCATCCTCTTGCGCCTGACGCAATGCATCGGCCAGCAAGGCACCGCCGCGCCGCCCCTGCTCATCCTCGCGCGCGTCGGCCGAAACCCGGCATGTTGAACAGACCACCACGCAGGGCCTATGATCCACCACGCGCAGCATTACCGGAAATCCGCAATCAATTCGGGCATGTTCATGTTCCCTCGGCCAGACGATCACGCCCCGCCCGATGCGCCCAGAACGACATGCATAAGCATCCCGCCCGAAAGCCCATCCGGCAGAGCCACAATGTCGCTCTCGAGGAAAACCCCGTCCGCGCCGCACACCCTGTCGGAGCGAAAAACGACGGCGTCAGGCAGGTCTCCTGGCTTGCGGGTCCATGCCGGTTCGGCCGCCTTCTCAAGGGGGTTCCCCTCAATGGCATCGGGCCGATGGCTATCCGCTCACAGTTGCAGGGGCAGCCCGGGTCTTGAACCCGTGTTCCCTTTTGATCCCCTCGCAGGGAACCTGTCGCTTGGGCGTGTGGGTATCGGGCGCGGCGGCAAAGGTCAAATTGAAAAGGGGCCGGAAATCTCCGACCCCTTTAAGCATTAATGCGCGGCGGCAGTGTCAATCGGCCCCTTGGGCTTTGGCACCAGCCAGACAATCAACGCGGCGACCACAAAACACACCGCGATGATCGCGAATATATGCACCGTGGCCACCATCACACTCTGCCCCTGAACCAATTGGGTCAGCGAGGCGATGGCGCCCTCGTTGCTTTGTCCGCCATCGACCATGCCGTCGATGGTGGCCTGCCCCTGCGGCATGGCGCCTGCAATCGCGCTTTGCGCGCGGGTGGCCTCGTTTTCCCATCCCGTCTGGACCAGCGAGGTGGCAAAGGCCCCCGCCACGGTGCGCATGAAATTGGACACGCCCGCCGCATTGGCTTCCTCGCCCGGATCGACGCTGGCCATGGCCAGGCCGATGGTGGGGATGAAGAACATCACCATGAAAGGGCCGGTCAGCAAGGTCGGCATCGCCGCCTGCCAGAAGGTGACGTCGCTGTTAAAGGTCGTGCGCCATGCCGCAAGGCCCGCCAGCCCCATGATGCCGGTGAAGATGATCTTGCGCGGGTCCATCTTGGCCGCCAATTGGCCGACGATGGGCGCGGAAAGGACGGCGAACACCCCCATCACCCCGGTGGCATAGCCCGCCCAGGTGGCGGTATAGCCAAGGTTTTGCTGCAACCACAAAGGCAGGATGACGACCGTGGCAAAGAAGGCGCCAAAGCCCACCGAATAGGTCAGCGCCGAGGCGGTAAAGCCGCGATGGCGAAAGATGCGCAGGTCAACAATCGGGTTCTTTTCGGTCAGTTCCCAGATCATGAAACAGGCAAAGCCGATCGCGGCAATCACCGCCAGGGCCTGAATTTCGACCGAGGCGAACCAGTCATGGTTGCGCCCTTCATCGAGCAGGATCTGAAGCGCACCGACCCAGACGATCAGCAGAGCAAGCCCGACCTTGTCGATGGGAGCCTTGATGATTTCATCGCGCCGACCGCGCAGCAGCGCCATCAGCATCAGGCCGCCGCCCGCCGCCACCGGCGCGCCGATGAAGAAGATCGAGGGCCAGCCGACATTATCGCACAAGGTTCCGCCCAGCACCGGCCCGACAATCGGCCCGATCAGCGTGGTCATCGCCCAGATCACCGTGCCCAGCACCTGCTTTTCAGGCGGCAAAAGGCGCAGCATCAAGGTCTGAGCCAGAGGCATGATCGGCCCCCCGCACAGGCCCAGCGCCACGCGGCAGGCCACCAGCATGCCCAGCGAGGTGGACATGCCGCAAAGAGCGGAAAGCACCGCAAAGGCCAGATAGCAGGTGAGAAACACCCGCTGCGCCCCGAACCGCGCCGAAAGCCAGCCGGTCAGCGGCACCGTGATCGCCTCGGCCACGGCATAGGAAGTGATGACCCAACTGCCCTGCGAGGCCGAAACGCCCAGCGATCCGGCAATGGTGGGCACCGAGACGTTGGCGATGGTGGTGTCGAGCACCACCAGAAAATTGCCCAGCGCAATGGCCAGCACCACCAGCCATAATTGCGCCCCCTCCAAGGGCCGGTCAGGAGAGGTTGTGGCGATCATTTGGACACGTCAATATCGGCCGTCATCGACAGGCCCACGCGCAAGGGATGCGCGGCCAGTTCTTTCGGATCAAGCGCCACGCGCACGGGAAGGCGCTGAACCACCTTGATCCAGTTGCCCGTGGCGTTCTGCGCCGGAACCACGGCAAAAGCCGCGCCCGTGCCGCCCGAAAAGCCCACGACCTTGCCGTGATAGGTGACCGAGGAGCCATAGAGATCGCTCTTGAGCGTCACGTTCTGACCGGCATGGACCTTGGAGAGCTGAACTTCCTTGTAATTGGCATCGACATAGGCGGCATTGACCGGCACGACCGACATCAGGCTCTTGCCCGGCTCGGCGCGCTGGCCCACCTGAACCGAGCGGCGCGCGACCACACCGTCAAAGGGCGCGCGGATGATCGTGCGGTCAAGGTCCACCTTGGCCTGATCGCGCGTAGCGCGGGCGGCAAGGACTTCGGGGTTCGTCTCGGGCGTGGTGTTTTCGATCAGCACCCGGTTGGCCTCACGCGTGCCATTGGCCGCCTCGCGATTGGCCCCGGCCAGCGAAACGGCGGCCTCGGCGGCGCGCAAATTGGCGGTGGCCGTGGCCAGAGCGCTGCGCGCAACGGTCAGTTCCTCGCCCGATACCGAGCCGGAGGCGGCCAGAGCCTCGCGGCGCTTCATATCCACGCCGGCCTTTTCCAGATCGGCGCGGGCGGCGGTCAGGCTGGCGGCGGCGCGGGTTTCATCGGCGGCGCGCGCGGCAATTTGCGCGCCAAGGCCCAGATCGGTGGCCGAAAGGCCCTTCACTCGCCGCTCGGTCAGCGCCAGATTGGCTTCGGCCTTGGCCAGAGCGATGCGCGCATCGGTGTCGTCCAGACGCACCAGCACATCGCCCTTTTTAACCGCCTGCGTGTCGGACACCAGCACTTCGCGCACCGGGGCGGTCACCTGTGTGGTGATCTGCGCCACATCGGCGCCGACATAGGCATTGTCGGTTTCGACATGGTTCGACGCATAAAGTACGTCATAGGCGCCGTAAGCCAGCGCGATCGCGGCGATGCCAAGGCCCAGCCGGGTGAACATCTGCTTGCGCTTGGCCGTATTGGCGGCGTCATTCCGGGCGTCGATGGTTTCCACTTCGGGCTCCACATCATGTTCGTGGATACGGGCGACAGTCGAGTGAGGAGAGGACGCGGGAGAGGACATGGGGGGAAACTCCTTAAGCCTGAAAGCCGCCGCCCAGCGCGCGCACCAGCGCGACATCCAGAGCGAAAGCACGTGTTTTGAGGGCAGCCGTGGCGCGGCGCGCGGCAATCAGTGAATCTTCGGCCACCAGCACATCGAGCACCGTGGCCAATCCGCCGCGATAGCGGTTATTGGCGACATCCCAGGCCGACTGGGCGGCGGCCTGCGCGGCCTCCGCGCTGGAAAGGCGGCGGGTCAGTTCTTGACGGCTGGTGGCGGCGTCCGCAATCTCCTGAAGCGCATGGACCAGCGTGCCGTCATATTGCGCGACGGCCACCGCATAATCGGCCTGCGCCCCGCGCTTGCGCGCCACCAGACGCCCGCCGTCAAAGATCGGCAAGGTGACCGCCGGGCCGACCGAGCCATATTCCGAACCCGATTTGACCAGATTGGACAGGCCCAAAGATTGCAGGCCGATCAGCGCCGACAGGTTGATATTGGGATAGAAGGCAGCGCGTGCCACCTTGATCCGTTCCCCGGCGGCCTCGGCATGGGCGCGCGCGGCGACCATATCAGGGCGGCGGCCCAGCAATTGCGCCGGGATGTTTTCGGGCAGGCCGGGGCTGGCCAGCTTGGACACGGCGGGGCGCGCAATCGACAGGCCGCGATCCGGCCCCGCGCCGACCAGCGCGGCAAGCCGGTGGCGACCTAGCGCGATCTGTTCGTCAATCGCAGCCAGATCACCTTGCGCGCTGGCCAGATTGGCGCGGGCGCGGGCCACGGCGCCCTCATTTTCCAGCCCCTGATCGCGGCGCTGTTCAATCAGCGAAAGCGTTTGGGCGCGGATCTTGGCGGCCTCTTGCGCAGCATCCTGTTCGGCATAGGCCGCAGCCAAATCGGCATAGGCCGTGGCGATGCCGGTCGAAACCGCCAGACGCGCGGCGGCCGCCTCGGCCTCGGCGGCCGAGCGGTCGGCCTTGGCCGCTCGCAGAGCGGCGCGGTTCTTGCCCCAGAAGTCGATTTCCCAGTTCAGGTTGAGCGAGGCCTGACCCGTCTCGCGCCAGCCCTTGGGGGCAAAGGCGGCGGGGAAGAGGTAGTTGTAGCTCTGCTTGGCCAAGCCGCCATCGGCATTGCCCGACACGCGCGGAAAGAGCGCGCCGCGTGCATCGCCCACCGTGGCGGCGGCGGCGGCATAGCGCGCCTGCGCCACGCGCAGATCGGTCGCGCCCTCCATCCCTTCGGCGATCAGCGCCGAGAGCTGCTCGTCCCCATAGGCCCGCCACCAGCCATCGACCGGCCACTGCCCTTGGGGCGCGGACAGGCTCTGACTGGCGGCGAAAGTTTGGGGGGCCTTGGGCGCCGGGGATGGGAGGGGGTTGGCGCCCAAGGCAGGCGTGGCCAGCAGACTGCCCGCCAAAAGGGTCAGGGCTGCTGTGGGGTGCCACGCCGGGGGGAGGAAGCGACTCATTTGCTCACCTTTAAAACCATACTGAACGGTTCAGTTATCGATTTTGCTTGCCTCGTCAAGAGAAAACTGTACAGGCTGGTTTAGAAAAGAGAGGAAAACATGCGGCAGAAATCTGATTCCCGCCGCCAATGCATTCTGGAAGCGGCCACAAGCCTGTTTCGCGAAGTCGGCTTCGGACGGGTCAGCATGGCCCAGATCTCGGCGCGTGTTGGTGGTTCAAAAGCTACTCTTTACAGCTATTTCCAGTCCAAGGAGGAGCTGTTTGCCACCGCCATGATCGAAGCCATGGAGGAACAGGGGCAGGCCATGATCGACCTGCTGGACCCCAGCGAACCCGATGTTCGCAAGGTCTTGCAGTGCTTTGGCGAGACCTATGTGAACTTCATCGCGCTGCCTCAGCATCTGTGCTGCGTACGCACGGCGATTGCCGAGGGCGGGACCAATAACGGTCTTGGCGCCACGCTCTACCGCCTTGGTCCCAAGCGCGGATGGGAAGAAATCGCGGGCTATATTGCCGCCGTGATGGAGCGAGGCAACCTGCCCAAAGGGGACGCGAAGATGGCCGCGATGCATTTCAAGGGCATGCTGGAATCGGGCGCGCTCTATCCGATGCTCTATGGCGCAGAGCCCGAACTGGACACCAAGACCATGGTGACGGGCGCAGTGGATGCTTTCCTGCGCGCCTATGGCTAGCGGTGTCATTTGGGCGATGATTATCGCCCGGTTTCGTGTACCGTTCCGGTTAAGCCCGACAGGCTCAACCGGAACGGAGATTATGACCAAAGATTCCCCAGCGCGCAGTATCTTCCTCTGCGCGGGATGCACGGGCCTTGCCTATTTCGCAGTGGGCCTGCCTCTGGCGGTGCTGCCGAGATGGGCGCTGAAACTGGGCTTTGGCCCGGTGGTGGCCGGTTTTCTCATTTCCGCGCAATATGTCGCCACGGTGCTCAGCCGCATCGTAGTCGGCCCGATGATCGACCGCTCGGGGCCGCGCCAGGCGATCGTGCTGGGCTTTGTCTGCTGCCTTGGCGCGGGCGCCACCACCATTGCCGCACTGTGGATCACCGCGCCCATGGCGGCCATGGCGGTGATGATGGCTTCGCGCATTCTGCTGGGTTTCAGCGAAAGCCTGGTCAGCACCAGCGCGATGGCATGGGGCATCATGCGGCTGGGCGCAGGGCAATCGGCGCGGATGATCTCGTGGAACGGCATTGCCACCTATGCCGCGATTGCGGGCGGGGCGCCTGCGGGCGTGTGGATTTTCGGGCTGGGCGGAGTGATGGCGCTGGGCATGGCGCTGCTGCTGCTTGGCGCGGCGGGGTTGGCTTTCGTCTGGCCGCAACCGGCTGCGTGCGTTCCTGCGGCCCAACGCTGGCCCATGCGTACGGTGTTTGGCGCGGTGCTGCCCTTTGGCGCGGCGCTGGCCATGGCGACCATCGGCTTTGGGGTCATCACCTCTTTCGTCACGCTCTATTTCAACGCCTTTGGCTGGGCCGATGCGTGGATGGCGCTGACCGCTTTTGGCTGCGCTTTCATCGTCTCGCGCCTGCTGTTCGTGCGCAGCGTGGCGCGCCATGGCGGCCTGCCGGTCTCGGCTGTATTCATCGCGATCGAACTGGCAGGCCTCGCGGTCATGGCCTCCGCGCCCAGCGCGCATCTGGCGATTGCCGGGGCGGCGGTCACGGGCTTTGGCTTTGCGATGGTGTTCCCGGCGCTGGGCGTGCTGGTGATCGCGCGCGTGCCCGAACAGAGCCGAGGCACGGCGCTCAGCACTTTTGCGCTGTTCATCGACGTGGCGCTGTGTCTGACCGGGCCGCTGGCGGGCGCGCTGGCCCAACATGCGACCTATGCCGCGCCCTTTGGCGGGGCAGCGCTGGGCGCCGGGTTGGCGCTGGGGGTGGTAGCGGCGTTGATGATGCGGCCTAGACCAGCGCCTTGACGATCAGGAACAGTACTGAGGGCGCGAGCAGACAGCCAAGGCCGGTGTGGAACGTGGCCGTCAATGCGCCATAAGGCACCAGCTTCTCATCGGTGGCGGCAAGCCCGCCTGCCACCCCGCTGACCGTTCCGGCCAGGCCGCCAAAGATCATCGCGCTGCGCGGATTGTTCAGGCCCATGAAACGCGCGGCCATGGGCGTGGTGGCCATCACCAGCACAGCCTTGAGCACACCCGTGGCAATGGAAAGCGCCATCACCGGCGAGGACGCGCCCAGCGCCGCCCCCGTCACCGGCCCGACGATATAGGTGACCGCCCCCGCCCCCAAAGTGGCCAGCGAGACGGCATCGCGATAGCCGAAACTCCACGCAATCCCGGCGCCCACGGCAAAGGGCACCACCGTGCCCAGCAGCAAGGCGAAAGCGCCAAGCAGGCCCGCCTTGCGCGCCTCGATGGGGTCGACCTCAAAAGCGGTGGCGACAATGGCAAAGTCGCGCAGCATCGCCCCGCCCATCAGCAGCAGGCCCGCAAAAGCGGGCACATCGGCCAGCCCCTTCTTGCCCCCGGTGATGATCCCGCCATACCAGGCCAACGCCAGCGCGGCCATGATCGCAATCGCGCTGGCATGGATGCGCCCGCGAAACAACAGGCGCGAGACCATCGCGCTGATCCACATCAGCGCGCCGACCGCTGCAAAGGCGAGGACCAGCGACTGGTCGGCAATGACTTTGTGGGCAATCTCAATCATGATGGGCTCCTGCGCTCCGGCTGAGCAGCGCGACAAGGCAAAAGCAGATCGCCACGACGACCACGCCGGTCAGCACCGCCATCGGCCCGCCTTCCAGCGCGGCCAGCACATTTTGCTGCGCGGCCATGGCCACCACGATGGGAATATACATCAGGGCCCAGAATTCGACCCCCAGCTTCAGCCCCGGCGTCAGCCGCCCCGTCCGCGCCAGCCACAGCCGCGCGGCGATCAGCAGCATCATGGCGATGCCCACCCCGCCGACATTGGCCTTTACATGCAGCGCCATGCCCAAAGCCTCGCCCAGCGCCACGCCGATCAGCGTGCAGAGCGCGAGCAGCGCGGTTCCATAGATTGCCATTGTGTTCCTCTCCCCGGCTTTTTATGATCGTCCGGCGGTAAATCGTTCGAGCGCCAGCGAGGCGTGGAACATATGCGAGCGCATGCAGCGCGCGGCCTCCTCGCCATCACCGCGCATGATCGCGGCCAGCAATTCGCCATGTTCGGCCCGCGATTTGGCCGGGCGGCCGCCCCCGCGCAATTGCGTGCGCCGAAAGGCCGCCATCCGGTCGCGCAGCGCCAGCGCCTGTTCGGCGATGAAGGCATTATGCGTGCCTTCATAGATCGTCTGGTGGAAATCCCAGTTCATCCGGTCATAGGCGTCAATGTCGCCCGCCGCCACCATCGCCTCGGAATCCTCATGTAATTGCGCCAATCGGCTGCGTTCCACCGGGTTCATGCGATAGGTGGCAAGGCGCACGCACATGGCCTCGATCTCGGCGCTCATTTCGAACATGTCGATGATGCGCTGGGTGCTGACGCCCGAGACGACCGCGCCGCGCCGGGGCCGCATTTCGACCAGGCCCACCGCCGACAATTGCCGGATCGCCTCGCGCACGGGGGTCCGTGAAGCGCCAAATCGGTCGCCGATCTGCTGCTCGTCCAGCGCGCTCCCCGGCGCCAGTTGCCCGGTGGTGATCTCATCGGCCAGCGCGATGCGGATGCGTTCGGAAAGCAGCAGGTTCGGGGCTTCCTCAGACATGATCCACCCCGTTTGCCATCGCGCCGCGTGTATGCGATAATTTTCTCATTCGCACTTCTTGCATACACTAGAACCGCAATCAACCATGTTGTATGGGCGTGCGATCACGGATTCCCAAAATCGGTTCAAGGGACACATTATGGCGCAAGACCTCTTCTCGATCTTCCTCAACCGCAGCATCGCCGCGCCCGATGCGCCCTTTCTGATCCTGCCCGAACTCGGCGCGATCACCTATGCCCAAGCCGTCGCGCGCAGCGGGCAGATGGCCAATCTGTTTCGCGCCTCCGGCGTCAAGCCGGGCGACCGTATCGCGGTGCAGGTGGAAAAAAGCCCCGATGCGCTGCTGACCTATCTGGCATCCTTGCGGATCGGGGCGGTCTATCTGCCGCTCAACACGGCGTATACAGCGGCGGAAGTGCGTTTCTTCCTGTCAGACGCCACGCCCGCCCTGTTCATCCATCGCCCCGAGGATGAGGCCGCGATGGCCGCGCTCTGCGCCGACCTTGGCATTGGCGCACGCCTGACGCTGGGCAGCCATGGCGAAGGCAGCCTGCCCGTCGGCGCCGATGCGCAGAGCGCGCAGGCCGAGATCCATCCGGTGGCGATGGATGATCTGGCCGCGATCCTCTACACCTCGGGCACCACGGGCCGGTCGAAGGGCGCGATGCTGACACAGTGCAATCTGGCCTCCAATTCGGCCACGCTCAAGGATTACTGGCGCTTTACCGAGGGCGATGTCCTGCTCCATGCCCTGCCGATTTTCCACACGCACGGGTTGTTCGTGGCCACGAACATCACCATCACGGCGGGCAGCGCGATCATCCTGCTGCCCAAATTCGACGTGCGCGAACTGATCCGCCTGATGCCGCGCGCCACTGTGCTGATGGGCGTGCCGACCTTCTATTCGCGCCTGCTGGGCGAGGCGGATTTCACCCGAGAACTGGTTTCGCATATGCGCCTGTTCGTGTCGGGCTCGGCCCCGCTTTCGGCCGAGACGCATAAGGAGTTTTCCGCGCGCACCGGTCACGCCATCCTCGAACGCTATGGCATGACCGAAACCAATATGAACACCTCGAACCCCTATGAGGGCGACCGGGTTCCGGGCAGCGTGGGCTTTCCCCTGCCCGGCGTCGAATTGCGCATCGCCGATCCCGAAACGGGCGACAACTTGGCCCAGGGCGAAGTGGGCGTGATCGAGGTGCGCGGGCCCAACGTGTTCAAGGGCTATTGGCAATTGCCCGAAAAGACTGCCGAGGAATTGCGCGAGAACGGCTTCTTCATCACCGGCGATCTGGGCGTGATTGACCCGCGCGGCTATGTCTCGATCGTGGGCCGGGCCAAGGATCTGATCATCTGCGGCGGGTTCAACGTCTATCCTGCCGAGGTCGAGGCGCTGATCGACGCCATCCCCGGCATTGCCGAAAGCGCCGTCATAGGCATCCCGCACAAGGATATGGGCGAAGGCGTGGTGGCCGTGGTGCAGGCACGCGACGCCGCGCTGGACGAGGCCGCCGTACTGTCGGCCATCGCGGGCGAACTGGCGCGCTTCAAGCAACCGCGCCGGGTGATCTTCCTGCCCGAACTGCCGCGCAACACGATGGGCAAGATCCAGAAGAAAGCCCTGCGCGAGACCTACGCCGACCTTTTCGCAAAATAAGCTTCGCCCGCCGCGCGCCATAATTTGCGCGGCGGGGCCAGCAATCCGTTGATCGCCGCACTGGCATTGACCACGCGGTGACGGGCATAGGCATTGTGGTTGCTCTCCACATTGTCCAGATCATAGAGATAGTTGACCATCAGCGCGTGGGATTGCGCCATACCCCGCGCGCTGGTGTCGGCCATCCAGCACAGGCGTTCGACCCGCGCGCCATTGCCGACATGAAACCGCGCGACAGGATCGAGCAACCGCCCCTCCCCGTCACGCTCGCCCAGCAGATAGCGCGCGCCCAGCCGCATCAGCCCCGCGCGGCGCGGATCATGGGCGTGCCATTCATGCATCGGCCCATGATCGAGCGCGGCCTGCGCGGCCTCATCGCCATCGCCCGCCGCCTTTTTGAGCCAGCGGGCGAAACCGGGAATGGGCGAAAGCGTCACATAGGTTTCAAGGCCGGGATATTCCGCGCCCAGATCCTCGACCACCTGTTTGATCAGGAACTGGCCAAAGGAAATGCCCGCAAGGCCCGCCTGACAATTGGAGATCGAGTAGAAAACCGCGACCTTGGCCTGCGCCGGGTCCAGTTCGTCGCGCCCCTGCGCCAACAAGGACTGGATCGAGGAGGGAATGACATCGCACAAGGCGACTTCCACGAAGATCAGCGGCTCATCGCCCAGCGCCGGATGGAAAAAGCCATAGCAGCGCCGGTCGGAAGGCAGCAGCCGCGCGCGCAATTCGTCCCATGTGGCGATGGAATGCACCGCTTCATAGCGGATGATCCGTTCGAGCAGATCGGCAGGGCTGGACCAGTCGATCCGCCGCATCACCAGAAAGCCCCGGTTGAACCATGAACGCAGCAGATGGGACAAATCCTGATCGAGCACGCGCAAGGTGGAATCATCGCGCAGGAAACGCAGCAGATCGGCGCGCATATTGACCAACGCCCCGGTGGCCATCGGCGCCTGATTGAGGCGGCGCAGCACCTCCTGACGCGGCGCTTCGGCGGCGCGCGAAATGGCGGCCATGCGCAGGGGCGAGGGATCGGCGTCATAGGCGGCCACCGCGCCCCGGATCACCTCGGCATCGGGGGCGAAACCCTGCGCCAGCGCGCTCAGGAAGCCATGCTTGTCCTCATCCTCCAGCGCGCCATAGGCGGCCAGGATATCGCCCGCCAGATGAACGCCCGAGGACTGGCTGCGTTCATCGAGCAGGGCCTGACATTGCGCCATCAGCGCTTCGGGGTCGGATGGCGCGGCAACGGGCCGCCCCCCCGCCCGCGCAATTTTGCGCAGGCGGCGAAACAGCGTTTCGAGCAGATCCTTCGCGGGGCGATTACGATCATGAGCTGTCATGGACGGACCTTTGGCAAGAGTCGCATTGAGTGCGCGCAATGTATCGCAATTTGCCAAAGCGTATACATGAAAACGACAAAGTGAATTTTACGTATATCGCCGCAAACCGCCCGGACATGAAAAGAGGCGCCCATCCATAACGGATGAGCGCCTCTCCCCGTCCTGACTCTACAAATCAGATCGCGGCGGCTAGTTCCCGGATATATTCCAGCGCCTGCGCGGTGGAGGGCTGCGTGGGGTTGCACTCAACGCCGATGGCCCCGGTGTAACCGGCCCCGCGCAGCAGCCCCAGCATCGCGGCCCAGTCAATGCCGCCCGATCCCGGCTCGCCCCGGCCCGGCGCGTCGGCAATCTGGACGTGCTCGATCAGGCCGATATGCTGCGCCACTTGCTCGGCGGGATTCTCGCCCTCGACCACCGAGTGATAGAGGTCATAGAGCAGGCGGACATGGGACGAATTGATCGCCTTGATGACGTTCACCGCATCGATGGTCTGGCTGAACAGCACGCCGGGGTGATCGACGCGGGTGTTGACCGGCTCCAGCATCGCCGTCACGCCCAGTTCCTGCGCAATCGGCACGATGCCCGCGACAGCCTCGGCCACGATGTCCAATTGCATCGCGCGCTTCATATAGGGCACGCCCGGCCCCGAACCCACCACCACGCGGTTGCAGCCCAGCGCCAGCGCATCCTCTGCGGCCTGACGAAACAGGTCGCGGAAAGCAGCATGGGTATCGCGCTCGATCAGGCGCGTGCGCGGATCGGCCAACACCGAGATCAGCGCCACCCCATGATCGCCCAGCGCCCGCCCCAGCGAGGCCAGATCGCGCCCGGCGGTGGTGAACATCTCGGCCTTGGTGAAACCGGCAGCAGCGGCGGCGGCAATGCGATCCTCCAGCCGTTCGCCCGCTTCGTGGAACATATATTCAAGATTGACAGAGATTTCGTAAGCCATAGAAAAACCTTTCCAATATCAGAACAGCCGCGCCGGCAAACGCAGTGCCAGAACCACACAGATCGCCAGCATCGCATCAATCGCCCCCGCCGCCGCGAGCGCGGGAAACGCGTGACCCCATGCGAAATAGAGACTGCCCACCAGCGCCACGCCCAGCGCGCTGCCCAATTGCTGGCTGGTTTTGAGCAAGGCGCTGGCCGCGCCCGCATGGTCGCGCTCGACCCGCGAGACGACGATGGGGCCGATGCAGCCGCTGGTCATCCCCATGCCCGCACCCGACAGCACCAGCAGCGCGCCGATCAGCCCCCACGGCCATTGCGCAAAGGTCGCGCCATAAAGCACCGCCGTAGAGGCAGGCAGCATCAGCCCTGCCCCGATCACCAGCACCCAGCGGCCCAGCCGGGGCAGAAAATTGCGGCTCATGACCCCGATGCCGAACATCGCGCCAAAGCCATAGGGCATATGCAAAAGCCCGGTGAACAGCGGGCTCTGCCCCCGCTCGGCCTGAAGCGCGAAGGCAAAGACCAGCAGGAAGCCCGCCCCCGCCGCTGCAAAGACCACCGAAAGCGCCAGCCCTTTGCGAAAGGTGGGGATGGTGAAAAGCGCCGGGTCGAACAGGGCCGAATCCCCCGCCCTCACCCGCCGCGCGACATGGCGCCACGCCGCAAACCCCAGCGGCCCCGCCGCCAGCAGCGTGAGGAAATGGAGCGGCCCGCGCCCCGCCTCGCCCGCACCTATCAACGGCCAGAACAAGGCCGCCATCGCCAGCCCAAACAGGCCCATGCCGACGAAATCATAACCCGCAGGCCGCCCAGAACGCGCCTCGGGCAACAGCATCAGCCCGGCGATCACCGCACCGATCCCCACCGGCAGATTGATGAGAAACACCGCCCGCCAGCCCAGTTCGAACAGATTGGCCTCGATCAGCATGCCGCCCAGAATGGGCCCGGCAATCGCCGCCAGCCCGCCGATCACGCCAAACATCGCCATGCGCGACACCCGCTCGAGCGGGCTGAACAACACCTGCACCAGCGCCATGGATTGGGGTGCCATGATCGCGCCGGTCGCCCCCTGCATCAGCCGCGCGGCGACAAGGCCCGTGCCCGTCGTGGCCATGCCGCAGGCCGCCGAGGAAAACGTGAAACCAATCACCCCCAACACGAACATGCGCCGATAGCCATAGGAATCGCCCAGCCTCCCCCCCGCCATCAGCAAGAGCGCAAAGGCCAGCGAATAGCCCGCCACGATCCATTGCGAGGCGCGCGCATCGGCGCCAAGGCTGGCCTTGATCGAGGGCAGCGCGGTGTTGACGATCGTCATATCGACGATCTCCAGCACCAGCGCGATAATCAGCGTAATCAGCGCCAGCGTCTTTTGCCGGGGCGAAAGGTCAGCCGGAGTCCTCATCTCAAATCCGCCCCTCGCGCAGCATGCCCACCGCCGCATGGGCCGCCCGCGCGGTCAGGGCCATATAAGTGAGCGATGGGTTTTGGCAGGCAGAGGAACTCATTTGTGCGCCATCGGTGACGAAGAGATTGGCGATGTCGTGCGACTGGCTCCATTTGTTCAGCACGCTGGTCTTGGGATCATGGCCCATGCGCGCGCCGCCCATTTCGTGGATCGCGGTGCCCCCCGGCCCCGGCTGGTCAAAGCCCATGATGACCTTGCCGCCCGCAGCCGTCAGCATTTCGGCCGCCTCGGCCTTGGCCTGCGCCAATGCGGCATGTTCCTCTTTGCCAAAGGCGAAATCGACCTTGAGCTGAGGCAGGCCATGGGCATCCAGCTTGGTCCGATCCAGCGTCAGCCGGTTGTCGGCGCGCGGCACGCAATCGGCAAAGCCCACCAGCACCATGCGCCACGGGCCGGGATGGCGCAGCTTGTCCTTATACGCTGCGCCGATGCCCTCCATGCGGTTGCCCTGCGTCCATGTGCTTTGCAGCGCCCCGCCCTGAAAGGAAAAGCCGCGCGTGTGGCCGATGCCGTCCATCTGATCCATATTGCGATAGCGCGGGATCACCACGCCTGTGGGCCGATTGCCGAAACTGGTGTGGGTTTCAAAGCCGGGCATCAGCGCGGCGGCCGAGAGCGTATTGGCATGGTCCATGATATGCGTGCCCAGCACGCCGCTGCTGTTGGCCAGACCGCCCGGCACGGAATTGAGCAGGATGTGGACCGAATTGAACGCGCCGGCGTTAAGGAACACAATCCGCGCGCGGGCGGTCTGGCGCTGCTTCTTGGCGTCGATATAACGTACGCCGGTCACGCGCTTGGTGGCCGGGTCATAGTCCAGCGCCTCGACCACGGCATCGGTGATGACGGTCAGATTGCCGGTCTTCATCGCGGCAGGCAAAGTGCTGGATTGGGTCGAGAAATAGGCGCCGTAAGAACAGCCCCGCGCGCAGAGCGAGCGATACTGACACGGTGCGCGGCCTTCCTCCGGCTTGCCCTCGGTCATGTTGGCCGTGCGGCCCACGGTCAGACAGCGTTCGGGCCAGCGACCGGCGATCACCTTGCGCACATGGGTTTCAACCGCGTTCAACGCCATCGGCGGCTGAAACTGGCCATCGGGCAGTTGTTTCAGCCCTTCCTTGGCGCCCGAAACGCCGATGAAGCTTTCCACCTTGTCATACCATGGCGCGATGTCGGCATAGCGGATCGGCCAGTCGGTGCCGTGCCCATCGCGCGCATTGGCGCCAAAGTCATAGTCCGACCAACGATAACACTGCCGCCCCCATGTCAGCGACCGCCCGCCCAGTTGATAGGAGCGGAACCATGTGAAGCGCGTGTCCTCGCCGGTCTGATAGGGGTTTTGCGCGTCATTGACGAAGTTGGGCTGGGTGAATTCTGTGAAATGGCGGTTCAGACGCTGGACCGCATATTCGCGATCATACAGGTCGCTGTCGCCATGGCCCCGGAACGGCATGTCCCATGGCATCTTCATCTCGGTGGTGTAATCCTGCTGATGCCGGATCTCGCGCCCGCGCTCGATCATCAGCACTTTCAATCCCGCCTCGGTCAGCTCCTTGGCCGCCCAGCCCCCGGTGATGCCCGAGCCCACCACGATTGCATCGAATTCCATCGCCTCGCTCCCCTTATCCGAAATCCACCGCCGACCAGTCGCTGGAAAAAGCGCGGTCACTGGGCTTGAGCGGCAGATCCGGATCCCAGCGGCCCGGCACATGAACATATTGCAGTTCTTTCGAGCCGCCGGTTTCGGACGTGTAATAGCCCAGCAGAATGAGGCGCTTGATCGCCAGCCACGGCTTGGCCGACACATCCCCGGCAAAGGCGCGCGCGTCCAGAGCGGCCAGCGCGGCGCGGCGTTTGGGCAAAGGTTGCGCCAGAAAACCGGCGCCCAGCGTTGATTTCAGCCATGCCGCATGGTCAACCCCCTTGGTCCCCTCCAGCCCGTGCGCCAGCGCCAGCAGGACGAAGGCCCCCACGCCCACCTCGCCCGCGCCCGACGTGGCGCTGCGCGGGATCACCAGTTGCGCCACCTCGCGCAGCAAGGGCTGATAGGGACTGGGCGCGATTTTGGCCTGCGCCAGCGAGGGCGCCACCGCCATCAGCAGCGCCATTCCAGCCATAAATTCCCGGCGCGCCATGGGGCTTTGAATCTTGGGCATAAGGGGGATGCTCCGGATTGGAAAAATCAGGCCGGAAAAATCAGGGTGGCCCCATGCGATGGAGCCACCCCAAAAATTCAGGCCATAAGCCTATATTTCAGATCAGAAATCCACACCCAACCGGACGCCATAGGTGCGCGGAGGGGTGAATTGGAAATTGTAGATATTGGCCACGCCCGGCACCACCGTGTTGCCGGCATAGGCCAGCGAGCGGTAATCCTCGAGATTGCGGACAAAGGCCTGAACGCTGAACCGCTTGTTCTGCGGCTTGTATTCAAGGCTCAGGTCGGTCTGGGTGCGCGCATCCTGACGCGCCGAGGCGTAATTGTAGAAATCGAGATAATAGTCGCCCTTATACCGGCTGAAGGCAGAGAAGGTCAGCGTGCCCGCCTCGCCCAGACGGAAGATATGGTCATAACCCAGCGTGATCACGACATTGGGCGTCTGGGGCAGACGGTTGCCCTTGAGATTGGCGGTCAGCGGCGTGGCCGAAGAGGCGCCGATGTCATAGGAGGCAACGCTCGCGGTGAAATCGGTATATTTGGCATGCATCAGATTGGCCGAACCGGTGATCGTGTCATTGTCGGTCAGACGCAGCGTGGTTTCAACCTCCAGACCATAGATCTGCGCCTTGCCCGCGTTGAACGTCTGCGCGCCAATGGCCGGATTGAGCAGCACGTCATTTTGCAGGTCCTTGTAATCATAATAGAACCCGGCAAGATTCAGGATATGGCGCCCCAGCTTGAGCTTGGCCCCACCCTCGTAGGCAGTGTTGGTTTCAGGGCGGAACGCCGTGCCCGCACCGTCGAAACCGCCCGCCTTATAGCCGGTCGAAACCTTGCCGTAGATCAGCGTGGCCGAATTGGGCTTGTAATTCAGCCCGGCCAGCCAGGTGAACTTGTTGCCCGAATATTTGAGCGGGCTGGTGGTCGAGGGCTGGTTGGTCAATTCAATCGGCCCGCTGCCAAAGGCGAAGGCGTAATTGGTGAAGGCCGCGTCGCGATCATCCTGTGTATAACGCCCGCCCACCACGGCGGTCAGCGTATCGGTCAGCGGCACTTCGGCCTGACCGAAAGCGGAAAGGCTCTTGGTGTTGGTGGGATGGCGGAAATAGTTCACATAGGAGCCGGTCGCGCCGATGAAGGGCGAATAGAGCCCGCCATTGGAATTGAGCTGTTCATAGAAGTAGAACACGCCGCCCTGCCATTGCACGCCATGGGTCAGGCCATTGAGGCGCAATTCGTGGCTGTTGGTTTTCACCGTCCCGCCGAAATTGCTGAAATAGAAAGCGGGCGAGAGCGTGTTGCCCCCGGTGTTCTTGGTGGTGCGATAGCCGCCGGTGTAGGTCAGCGTGGCAAAGCCCATGTCATAGGCCAGCCGCCCGCGCACCGCCGTCGAGATCTGGTGAAGGCTGCCAACGCCGATCAGGGGCGAATTATAGGTCGAGCGATCCCGCCCGGCCAAAACGTTGATATTGGCCGGAACGCAAGAAACCCCGCCCGTGCGCGCCGCCGCCACCGACCAGCCATTGCCGCAGGAGGTGGTGCTGGTGCCGGGGTTGTTGCCCGCAGCGGTCATGTCGCTCCACATCTGAGCAGCCGGGATGATGTTCTGTTCGACATGCTCGACCGAGCCGTCCATCGTCAGGCCGCTGAGCGGCTTCAAACGCAGGCTGATGCGGCCGCCGCCCGTGTTGTCAGTGTCCGAACGATTGGCGGTCGAAGGGGTAAAGGCTGAGGTCGGGCTGAAGGGCGTGTTGGGGTGATAATTATACCCGTCATGGCTGCGATAGAAGCCCGCCACGCGCACCGCTGCGCCCTCGCTCAGCACCAGATCCGCGCCGCCATCGACCAGCACCGAATTGAAATTGCCATAGGACACCGAGCCGTTGACGGCGGTGTGGTCGCCAGGCTTGCGGGTGATGAAATTGACCGCGCCGCCGGTGGAGTTGCGGCCATAGAGCGTGCCCTGAGGCCCGCGCAGCACTTCAACACGGTCGATGTCGAAAATCGCGGCATTCAGGATGGTCGGGCGGTTCAGATATTCGCCGTCGATATTGACGGCAATCGACTGATCCTGCGCCTCATTGTTGGTCAGCGAGCCGACGCCGCGCACGGTGACGCGGGTGTTGTTGGTGTCGTTGGTGATGTTGAGGGCCGGCGAAACCTTCTGGACCGAGGTGAAATCGGTCACGCCCTGGGCAGCCAGCGCAGCGCCGGTGACCACCGAGATGGCGATGGGAACGTTCTGGACGTTTTCCTTGCGGTTTTGCGCGGTGACGATGATTTCCCGGGCATCGGGCTCGGCAACCTTCTGTCCGTTCTGGTTCTGGGCCATGGCCGGGTTGGCGCCGATCAACGCGCCGCCCGCAAGCAGAATGGGCACAATTTTCCTGTAGTTCATTGGCAATCCTCCCTCTTTTGCAATTTGTGATTTCTTGACGCCGGAGGCCCGGTTGACGGTGTATCCGATGAATCACTAAATTAGAATTATGGTTATGATCCATCGCGGTGGACTGTCAAGAATAATAATTCTAATTTCTTTGGATGCATTTTCATAAATGCCATGAATGGGAGGGATTACGCGGCAAAGGCGGTTGCAACGGCCGTGCAACCGCTGTAACAATAATCATTATTCTAATTATAAGCCGCGCCAAAGCGGTGCCGCACAGTGGAGAGAGATATGCATCTATCCCCATGTATCCAATGGCATTTCTCAAGGCGACTTGCGCCTGTCGGCTAGGCGGCGAGCACGATCAAAACCACAAGGGAGAAGGAAGCATGAAACGACATCTCTGGATGGCGCTGGCGGGTGCATGGGCCTCGGTGGCGGGCGCGCAGCCCATCGTCACCATCAATTACCGCCCGCCCGAAACGGTGCAGAAGGTCGCCATCCCGGTCAATCCGGCGGAAAAGCGACTGCGTGTTCTCATCATCTCCGGCCAGAACTCGTATGAACATGACTGGACCGGCATGAACAACATGCTGCGCGGTTTGATGCAGGAAAGCGGCCGCTTCGACGTGCGCGTGACCGAGGATTTCGACCATGGCACGCCGGCCATGCTCAAATCGTATGACGTGGTGCTGCTCAATTATTCCAGCCGCTGGAACTATGCCGATCCGGAACAACACCTGTGGTCGGATGAGGCCTTCAAGGCGCTTTACCAATATGTGCGCGAAGGCGGCGGACTGGTGGCCTATCACTCTTCGTTTACTTGGGGCCGCGACATTCCCGAATATAAGCGGCTGGTGGGCGCGGTGATGCAGCCCGGATCGAGCCGCCGCGCGCCGCCCGGTTCCTTCCCCATTCATATCATCGACAAGAGCCACCCCATCACGGCGGGGATGCGTGACTATATCTGGACCTTCAACGATGACATGTACACCAACATGAGCATCGACCCGGAGGCCAAGATCCACGTTCTGGCCACCGCGCGCGATGGCGCGGCCGATTATGCGCCCAAGCTGATGAGCAACAAATATGATCCGACCGCCTATACGCCCGAAAAGCTGAAAGCCATGAAGGGCATAGACGCCGACCATCCGCAATTATGGACCGCCGATTACGGCAAGGGCCGCGTCTTTTCGATGACGGTGGGCCATGATGAGGTCTCGCTGCATTTCGCCGGGCTTCAGGACATGATGCTGCGCGGGGCCGAATGGGCGGCGACCGGCAAGGTCACCTTGCCGCTGCATGATGAAAGCCGGGATGATGGGCGTCGATAATAGGCTTGACGGCCCCTGGCAAATATAGGAATGTTAATTCTAAATAGGGCACAAAGAAGCCCCAGGGGAGAGAGAATGCCGTCATGACCGCCATCGCGGCCGTGGTCGTATCGCTTTGCCTACCCGCTCGAACGAAACCGCGTATGAGACGGAGGTTGCTGTGAGCAACACTATCAAGCGGGGCGTCAGCCTCTATTCCTATCAGAACGAGACGTTTCAGGGCAAAATGAGCCTTGAAGACTGCATCCGCACCAGCGCGGCGCTGGGCGCCCATGGCATCGAGATCATCGGTGAACAGACCTTCTGGGGCTGGCCCGAATGCGGCGTGGCGCAGGACGATGTCGACAACTGGCACCGGCTGATGGCCAAATATGATTGCGTGCCCGTCAGCCACGATTTCATGCTGGATTACAAGCGTTACAAGGGCCGCGAGATGCCCTTTGACGAGCAGGTCGCCAGCGTGAAGAACGACATCGACTTTGGCGCCCGGCTTGGCATGAAATTTATCCGCGCTCTGGTCTCGATTGATCCGGCGGTGCTGGTGGCCGCTGCGGATTATGCGCAGGAAAAGAACATCAAGATCCTGATCGAGGTCCATGCTCCGCTGCATTTCGACCACCCCTGGATCATCCGCCATGCCGAAGCCTTTGAAAAGTCGGGCTCTGACGCGCTGGGCTTCCTGCCCGACATGGGCATGTTCCTGTTCAGGTTTCCGCCCGTGTGGAAGGAAAAGTTCCTGCGCATCGGCGTACCCAAAGCGATCGCCGATTATGTCGAGCAGGCCTATGAGGACCGCGTGCTGTCCGAATATGTGATCCTGAACGTACAGCAGATGGGCGGCACGGGTCCGGCCATCGCCATGGCCGAAACGCTGCGCCACAATGCCGCGTTTGAGCCCAAGCGGATGCTGGATTACATGCCGCGCATCCACAATATCCACGGCAAGTTCTATCAGATGGACGAGGAATATGTCGAACCCTCGATCCCCTATGACCAGATCGTCAAGGTGCTGAAACAGGGCAATTATCAGGGCTATATCTGCTCTGAATATGAAGGCAACCGCTGGATCGAAGATGCGCAGGAGCCGGACTCGGTCGAGCAGGTCCGCCGGCAGCAGGTGATGCTGGCCCGCCTGCTGGGCGAAAGCGTCGAGCCTTCCCTCAACACCACCGTCGCGGCCTGAAAGGAACCCAAGCCCATGATGGACAACAAGATGATCGTCGAAGGCAGCCTTCAGCGCGAAGAGGGCGGCTTTTCCTTCCTTGGCCGCCTGCCCTATTATCGCGGCCTTGGCCTTTCCATGATCGAGGACATTATCGTCTCGGTCGATGGCGCGGCGATCCCGCGTGAAGCCATCCGCTTCTCGGTGCGCGGCCAGACCTATACGCTGGACGAAATGGAGACGGTCTATGACAATCGCTGGAATTTCGGCGAAAAGGCCCGGATCGTCGCGCTGAACGGGGGGCTGCCCGCAGGCACCCATGCGATCACCTTCGCCGTGCGGATGCGCGTATCCTATCTGCCCTTTGTGCCCACCACAAAGGACACCAAGCAACTCGCGCTTGCTGCGTGAGGCCTCTGGGCGGCGGTGAGGCAATCACCGTCGCCCTTTTTATAAGACCGGATGAGGCAAGCCCAATGCTCTTTTTGCGCCATTTCTATCGCAGCCTGACCTTGAAGCCGCAGGGTTTCACGATGATCGTGGCGGGCTTTCTGCCGGTCTTTGCGATCATCGCGATGTTTCCGGTGGTCGCGGCCATCATCGGCCATTTCAAGGATCTGCCCGATGCGGCGATCCGGGTGCCCGCGATGGTGACGGCGCCGGGCTATGCGATTGCGCTGCTGGCGCCATTTGCCGGGGCGCTGGCGGATCGCTATGGGCGACGGCCGCTGCTGCTGGCCTGTACGCTGGCCTATGGCGTGGTGGGGGCGGCGCCGTTCCTGATGGAAAATCTGGATGCGATCATCGCCTCGCGCATCCTGCTGGGTGTGTGCGAGGCGGGCATTCTGACCATCGTCAACACGCTTATCGCCGATTACTGGGATGACAATGGGCGGCGCAACTGGCTGATGCTGCAAGGGTTGGTCGGACCGTTCTTTCAGCCTCTGGTGTTCATTCTGGTGGCGGCCGTCGCGGCGGTGCGCTGGAATGGCGGCTTCCTCGTCTATCTGATCGCCTTTCCGATCTTCATCTCGATGTACTTCTTCCTGTTCGAACCCAACCGCCCCAAGGCCGAGATCACCGTCGCCAGCGAACCGGCCCAGCCCTTTCCGATGGGTTCGGCGCTGGCCGTGGGGGGGCTGACGCTGTTTGCCTCGGTGCTTTATTACGTGTTCATCGTGAATGGCAGCATCGTCTGGCACGAGGTGGGCCTGAGCGATCCTATGGCGATCAGCAAAGCCACCTTCGTGCCCAGCTTCTTCATTCTGGCCGGATCGGTGCTGTTTCGCATCCTGTCGCGCTATGGCAATGCGGTTCAGATCGGGGGTTTTCTGGCGATGCTGGGGCTGGGGCTGGGTGGAATCGGCCTGGCGCATAATGTGCTTTCGATGCAGGCGGGCCTCATCTTGCAACAGACCGGCGCGGGCATGGCGGTCCCGGCGCTGATCGCATGGGCGCAGTCCAAATTCTCCTTTGCCCATCGCGGGCGCGGCATGGGTCTGTGGACCAGCGCCTTCTTTCTGGGACAGGCCGTTTCGCCCATCATCGTCGGCTTTGTCGCACGCGCTCTGGGCACGATGCAGATGGCCTTTCTGGCCGCGGGCGGGGCGGCTTTGGCCGGCGCTGTCATCTGCGGCCTGCTGGCCATGCAGATCGGCAAACCCGCGCTCCAAAAGCCGTTTGGCGCCTAGGACGATTAAGGTTATGGGCCATAGCTTCCGCCGGTCCCATGCAGGTTGCCCTTGATGTCCGAAGAAACCCCCGCTTCCTCCCTGCCCCTCGCCCGCGCGCCTTTGCAGGGCCGCAGCAAGGCCTCGCTGGAGCGAATGCAGGCCACTGCGCGCGAATTGATGCTGGAACGCGGCAATGAGGATTTCACGCTGCAGGAGGTGAGCAGCCGGGGGCAGGTTTCCATCGGCTCGATCTATCTGCGTTTCGAAGGCAAGGATGCGCTGGTGCGCGCGGTATTGGTGCAGGCGATGCAGGACCTGCGCGATGCCGAGGATGCGATGTTCGAACAGCTGGTGCGCAGTTGCGATAATCTGGGCGATTTTGTCGAAAACTACGTCGCCGATTATGCCGAGGTCCTGCGCCTGCATGCACCGCTGCTGCGCCTTGCCATGTTGCGCGCCGAACAGGACGGGCAGATTTCCGGCCTTGGCAAACAGGCCGCCGATGATGCCGTGGCCGCCTCGACGCGGGCCTTTTTGGAATATAGCGGGGAAATAGGCGGGGCAGACGCGCAATTGCGCGCCCAGTCAGTCTATCAGATCATCTTCGCAACATTGGCGCGGCGGCTCAGCCTTGGTTCGACCAGTGAATCGAGCCCGACGCAGGACTGGGACATTCTGAAAGGCGAGTTGGCGCGCATGTGCATCGCCTATCTTCGCTCGGCCTGATACGAAAAAGGGCGGCGGGTTGATGCCCCGCCGCCCCCTTCGATTTTCACGCAATCCCGGCCTCAGGCCGCAACCGGCGCCTCGGCCAGAATGCGGCGGCACATCGCCTGATGGCGGCGCACCTGCTCAAAGGCGTCGACGGCGCAATAGGCATGGCCTTCCCATTCCGACACGATCGTGCCGGTAAACCCGCCGTCGCGGAACAGCGGCAGGATCTCCTCATAGGGGATCGCTTCTTCCACGCCCTCGTCGCTCACGCCATAGAACTTGCCGTGAATATGGATCGTGCGGTCCACCAGTTCGGCCCAGCTCTTGGGATCATTGTTCGACAGGATGAAGAAGGACAGCGTGCAGGCCTGAAGATGCGCCTGCTCATAGCCCTTGGCCGCTGCGATTTCGCGCAGCTTGCCCGCCTTGACATAGGACGGACCATCCTCGGCCCAGATCTCCTTGGTGATCTCGATCAGCGCCTCGGGCGTGCCGATCGCACGCGCGGCGTCCAGCAGGCTGGGCGGAATGGCGCGGGCCGTGCCGCCGAAATCGGGAATCCAGCCCAAGGCGGGCGAATCCAGCTTTTCATACATCTCGCGATATTCCAGCACGGCCGGGTGGCGTGCCCACATCGGGGCGTGAACCTCAACCCCCATCTGCATACCGAGATCTTCGCAGAAAGGCGCCAGTTCGGGCAGCAGATGCGCCGGCAGCGCGAATTGCCCGCGCGCCAGTTTGAAGCCCAGCTTCTTGGCGCTGCGCAACTGGCGCTTATGATATTCGACCAGATCAGCATCGTCGATCGGCTGCTGACCGGGCTTCATAAAGCGATCCGAATTGATCGCGCAGGACACCGGGTTAAGCCCGGTTTCGGCAATCAGATCCTTGAAATAGGATGCGAAATCATCCGAAACATCGGGAAATTCCTTGAAGCTCTGAAACCCGATGATTTCAATGTTCGGCCCCAGATTGCGCTTGGCAACCTCGCGCAGAAGCGTGTCCAGCTCGAACTGGCGGGTCAGCCATTCGTTGGTGAAGGAATAAAGCGTAACGCCCATCTGCGGGCCATTGGCAACAGTCATTATGGCAACTCCTGTCGGATCAGTTGACGCGCAGCGTGGCGGTTTGCGGGTTCACGCGCTTCATGCCCGGAATATAGGGCGGGTTCACATGCAGCAGCAGCGAGACTTCATGCTCGCTGTCGGCCGCCAGCTGCACGCCCGGCAGCACCAGAAACGCGCTGTCGCGCACGAACCAGAACGCATTGGTCTGCTCGCCGATCTCGGCAAGCGGGAAGCTGGCGTCGTCAAATTCGACGACCGCATCGGTCAGATCGACCGGCGCCCCGTCCAGCGTCACGCCCGCGACCTCAACCGTCGAAAACGGCAAGGAGCGATACCAAGGCAGGCGCATCGCCAGCCTTGCCCCTCGCGGGGTGGCGGTCAGGCCCTCCTCTCCGATGATTCGTTCAACAGGCAGCATAACGCACTCTCCCTTTATCGCTGGATTTCAACGGCCCTGATGAGGGGCGGATTTGAATAATTGGAATTTCACTTCTAATTGATGCTTGACAGGGGGTCAAGGGTCGTGCTGAAAGAAAGCGAATAGAGGTTCTATTATCATTTGTGGGATTCGGGCGGGGACACATGGCCAGTTTCGACTATATTATCGTGGGCGCAGGCTCGGCAGGCTGCGTGCTGGCCAACCGTCTCAGCGCCGATCCGCGCCATCAGGTTCTGCTGATCGAGGAAGGCGGCGACAACCAGCACCCGTTCATCAAAATGGCCGGCGGCTTTGTCAAAATCATGGGCAAGCCGGACTATTTTCGCGCTTATCCCGTTGTCCAGCAACCGGGCCGCCGCAAGGAAATGCAGGCCTATGGCCGGGGCCTTGGCGGCTCTTCGGCGATTAACGGCACATGGTATCTGCCCGGACAGCCCGGCGATTACAACGACTGGGTCGCGCGCGGCCTGACCGGCTGGGGCTGGGACGAAATGGCGCGCTGCATCAAGAGCATTGAATCCTATCGCGCGCCCGGCGCCCATGCAGGCCGCGGTCGCGACGGCGAATTGCAGATCACGCCCTCGACCTATCAATCGCCCGTGTTCGACGCGATTGCGCAGGCCGCAGCCTCGATCGGCGCGCCATGGACCGATGACATCACCACGCCGGGCGCACCCGGCGCCGGCCGCACCCAATATACTGTCAGCCGAACCGGCCAGCGCGCCTCCAGCTATGAGGCCTTTGTCGCGCCCATCCGCAACCGGCCCAATCTCACCATCCTGACCAACAATCCGGTCAAGCGCATCACCATCGAGCAGGGCCGCGCCAAGGGCGTGATCGTCGAGCGCGATGGCGCGGAGATCGCCATTCATGCGCGCGGCGAAGTGATCCTGTCGGCGGGCGTCTATGGCTCGCCGCAAATGCTGCAATTGTCGGGCGTGGGTCCGGGGGCGGAGCTTCAGCGTCTGGGTGTGGCGGTGCAGGCCGATCTGGCGATGGTGGGGCGCAATCTGGTTGACCATCAGAAGATGGGCATTTCCTATGATCTGCACAACAATCCGGGCACCAACCGCGAATATGTCGCGCCGCGCCTCTATGCCAATGCCTTGCGCTATTTCCTGACGCGCAGCGGCCCGCTGGCGCGCGTGGGCCTGCCGATCACTTTGCTGGTGCCATCGAAGGGCACCGCGCCCGAGTGGCCCGATTTCCAGCTTGCCGCCGCCGCCTTTGCCATGCGCACGGTGCAGGAAATGACCGAAAAGCCCGGCAGCCCGATCAGCAACCGCCCCGGCATCACCTTCTCGGCCTATCACCTGCGCCCGCGCAGCCGAGGACATGTCACGGTGACCTCGCCCGATTTCCGAGTTTCGCCGCTGGTCGACCCGGCAATCTGGTCCGATCCCTTCGATCAGGAAAAGGCCATCGAACTGTTCCACCTGCTGCGTCGCTTTGCCGGGGCCGAGGCGCTCTCGGCCTATGTGGGCGACGAGCGCGTGCCGGGCAATCATATCCAGAGCGAGGCCGAATTGATCGATGCCGTGCGCGCCATGGCCGAACCGGGCCTGCATGGCATGGGCACCTGCGCCATGGGCACCGACCGGGCCACTTCGGTCACCGATGGCCGCTGCCGGGTGCATGGGGTCGATGGGCTGCGCGTGGTCGATTGCTCGATCATGCCCACGCCGGTTTCGGGCAACACCAATGGTCCCGCCATGCTGGTGGCCGCGCGGGCGGCCGAATTGATCCTTCAGGACGCGCGTTGATGTCTGGCGCCGCATCGGGGCCTCTCCCCCCGGTGCGGCGCCAGATCGGCGGCATCAGATGGGCAACATCATCCCGGTTTTGACCCGATCCAGCGCCACCAATGTGTGGAACCTCTGGACCAGATCGCTTTCCGAAAACAGCCGCCGCGTCAGGGCCTCATAGGCGCGCATGTCCTGACTGATGATGACCAGCACAAAGCTGATGCCTCCGGTCACATAATAGCATTGCTGCACCTCCTGCGCCGCGCAAAACAGCGCCTTGGCCGCATCGACCGTTGCCGCGCGTTCGTCGCGCAGATGCACCTCGACAATCGCCGTGATCGGCAGCGCCAGCGCATCGGGCGCGACCAGCGCGACATTGGCGGCGATCACGCCGGCCTCCTCCATCGCGGCAATCCGCCTTTGCACGGCGGCGGCGGACAGGTTCACCGCTTGCGCGATCTCGCGCTGGGGGCGTTTGTTGTCCTGTTGAATGATGCGCAGAATCGCCAAATCGAAAGCATCGAGCGAGCGGGTGCTTTTAGCCATTACGCCCCCTTTGGTGAGTTTTTGTTGCATTGTACTGCCAAAATTCGCGCCAACAAACCGGCACGGTGATGATATAACCCGCACCATCCCCTTTGGCGAGAACAAGTCTTATGCAGATGGTCCAACCCCTCCCCTCGCGCCGAGGCATGTCCTTGCTGGGCATAGGCTGCGGCATGGGCGCGGGGGCGCTGTGGGGACTGGTGTTTCTGGCGCCCGAATTGGCGGGCATGTTTCGTCCGCTCGAACTGACCATCGGGCGCTATATTGCCTATGGGTTGATGGCGCTGGTTGCGATTGCGCCGCGCCTGCGCCGTCTTGTGCATCACATCGGCGGCCAAGGGCTGATCGCGCTGGTCTGGCTCTCGCTGGCGGGCAACACGGTCTATTATTTCCTGCTCTCGGCCGCCGTCCAGATGGGCGGGATCGCGATGACCTCGCTCATCATCGGCTTCCTGCCCGTGGCCGTGACCATCATCGGCAGCCGCGACCATGATGCGGTACCGCTGGTTCGGCTGGTGCCTTCGCTGCTGCTCTGTGCGGGCGGGGGATTGTGCATCGGGTGGCAGGCGGTGGGCCAGGCCATAGCCGGCCATTCGTTCAATCAGCTGATTGGCATGGCCTGCGCCACCGGGGCGCTGATCTCGTGGACCGCCTATGCGGTAGGCAATGCGCGCTGGCTGGTGCGGCTGCACACGATCGGCGCGCAGGACTGGAACCTGCTGATCGGGGTGATGACGGGCGCGCAGGCGCTCTGCCTTGTGCCGGTGGCGCTGATCATCGGCGTGGCGCATCACGATGGCGCGGACTGGACGCGGTTTCTGATCGTGTCGGGCGGGGTGGCGCTGCTGGCCTCGATTGCGGGCAATGCGCTCTGGAACCGGATGAGCCGCCTGCTGCCTCTCACCCTTGTGGGCCAGATGATCCTGTTCGAAACGCTCTTTGCGCTGCTTTACGGCTTCCTGTGGGAGGCGCGCTGGCCCACCATGGCCGAGCTGGGCGCCTTTGGCCTGCTGGTGGCCAGCATCACGGCCTGTCTGGCCGCGCATCGGGGACGGGAGAGGGTATAAAATCCCGGCAAAGATACGAATGCGGCCTTGACCCAAGAAGGGCCTTGGAGGAATTTGCGCGGACTTGAAAACGATACCAAGCAGAGGACCTGAAATCATGGACAGACGTAATTTCCTCGCAAGTGCGGGCGCTTTGGCCGCGCTCAGCGCCGCTTCGCCCGCCTTGGCCGCCCCCAAGGGCCGCGCCTTTGGCATCCAGCTGTGGACTGTGGCCAAGCTGCTCTCGCAGGATTTTGAAAAGACCATCGCGATGCTGGCCGGGCTTGGTTACCGCGAACTGGAAATGTACGGCCCCTATGATTTCAGCGATGATCGCGGCAAGGCGAGCTGGGCCGCCGTGACCCCCAGCCTCGGCTTTTCAGGCAGCGGTTTCTTTGGCCATACCGCAGCCCAGGTCAAAACCATCATGCAGCGTCACGGGCTGACGGTCCCCTCGCTCCACACCGACATTTTCACCCTGCGCGACGGCATGGGCAGGCTGGCCGAGGCAGCCCATGCGCTTGGTTCGACCTATGTGACGCTGCCTTCGCTACCCGCCGACATGCGCAAGACGTTTGACGATTACAAACGCGCCGCCGATCTGTTCAACAAGATCGGGCAGGATGCCGCCCGGCACGGCGTCCGCTTTGGCTATCACAACCATGGCTATGGCCTGATGCCGGTCGATGGCAAGATCCCGCTGCGCACCATGCTGGACGCCACTGATCCCAAAACGGTGTTCCTCGAACTCGACGTCTATTGGAACTTTGCCGGCGGCGGCGATCCCAAGGAATATCTGACCCGCTACAAGGGCCGCTACAAGATGGTCCACCTGAAGGATATGAAAGGCATCCACCGCTTCGACCATGATGGCGGCGATTCCACCCAGTGGATCGAATTGTTCAAATATCTGACCTATCTGGGCGATGGCAATCTGGACATGAAAGGCATCATCAAGACCGCCGAAGCCACCGGCGTCGAGCATTTCTTTGTCGAACAGGACCGCGCCGACGATCTGATGGTCGCGATCAAGGGCAGCGCGGACTTCCTGAAAAAGAACGGTTTCCGTTGATGCGAAAAGGGGCGCCGGTTTGACCCGGCGCCCCTTCATGCTTACCCGCCGATCTTGCTGGCGGTAAAATCCAGCCGCGCGGTATAGGGATCTTCGATATGGCTTGCGCCCTTGCCGTCGATCCATTGCACGCTCGTCGTCGTGGCGCTCGCCTGCGGCCAAGCCGGAACGCCCGCTGCATCGGGCTTGCCGGTCTTGGCGAAATTCACCCAATAGCGATGCGTCATGCTGGCCACGGGCTGTTCCTCGGCAATCGGGGCATCGCCCTTGCGCGCGGGGACTGTGTCAAACACATAGGGCAATTCGCTGGCATGGGCCGCACCGCCGATGGCCTGCGCCATTTTGGGCACAGCATAGCCAAAGCGATAGAGCCAGACCTTCTGCCCTCGGGCCGCCATCAGCCGGGCGACATGGCGCGAAGGCTCGATGAACATCTTGTCCGCGCTGATGCCCATGGCGATATGACCCGCAGGCTTGGTGCCATCGGCATCATAGACCTTGCGCGCGGCATCGGCATCGGCGCCGAACTGGGCAAAGACCTTGTCCTTATCCGTGCCAAAGGCAAAGCCATCGGCCGAATTGGCGCCCACGATCACCGGCACATCGGCGGTCAGCCCGGCGGCAATCGCATCATCAGGCGCGCCAAGGATCGTGCGCCCATCGACCATCGGGCCGGAATAGCCCTTCTGGCCCATGCTCGACATTGACAGATCGCCGGTCACCTGCGCCTCGGGCAGTGCGCGCAATTGGGCCGCACTCAGGCCGGGGGCGAATTCGGCCCCCACCCGCGCGGCCTTGGCCATCGTCGGCTGGGGCAAGGTGCCATTGCGCCCACCACCGCTCTCGATCACGACCTGGCTGAACAGCCCGCGCGCCAGAGGGGATTGCAGCAGCATATGCATGCTCATGCCGCCCGCGCTTTCGCCAAACACAGTCACGCGCGAAGCGTCACCGCCGAATTTGGCGACATTGGCCTGCACCCATTTCAGAGCCGCGATCTGATCGAGGAAGCCGAAATTGCCCCCTAGCCCTTCGGAGGCCAGACCCGGATGGGCAAAGAAACCAAAGCGGCCGAGGCGATAGTTGAGGCTGACGAAAACCACGCCGTCACGCGCGAAATTCTGGCCCGAATAGACGCCCGGCGACGAGCCGCCATTCACAAAACCGCCGCCATGAATCCACACCATCACCGGCAGCTTGTCCCCGGCCTTGGCCGAGGCGGGCTTCCACACGTTGAGGTAAAGGCAGTCCTCGGCAGGCGTGGTGGTGATCGGCGCGGCGTCGGGCGGGAACGGCGCCTGCGCACAGTCATGGCCAAAGGCGCTGCCGTCGCGCACGCCTTGCCACGCCACGACAGGTTGCGGCGCGCGCCAGCGATTGGCGCCCGTGGGCGCGGCGGCATAGGGGATGCCCTTGAAGGCAGTGACGCCTTCGGAAAGCACACCCGCGACCGCACCGCCAGTCACGGCCACGTTTTCGGCATGGGCAGAAACAGAGGTCATAAGAGCAGCGACCAGCAAAAATGATGCACGCATCGGCTTAGTCCTTCCAGTTCTTGGCGGCAATCGTTGTGGAAACCGGCGAGCCCAGATGCTCGGCATCCTGCCCCAACGCGAAGCTGTAGGCGCCGCCCTTGAGTGTCCAGCCTTTCGCCGTCCAGTCGGCCAGAATGCGCGGATCAATGGTCAGGTTGACGGGCTTGGCCTCGCCGGCCTTCAGCTCGACACGGGCGAAACCGGCCAGACGCTGCTTGGCCTCGCCGCCGCGCGCGGTCAGGTAAAGCTGGGCGACATAGGCGCCCGAGCGCGCTCCGGTGTTCTTGACCGTGAAGCTGGCCGAAAGCCCCTTCACGCTCAGCCCGTCAGCGGCAAAGCTGGTGTAGCTCAGACCATGGCCGAAGGGGAACAAAGCCTTCTGACCCTTGCGAGCGAACCAGCGATAGCCGACGTCGGAACCCTCGATATTGTAATCGGCGGTCACCTTGGTGTCGGGCGTGGGCGGGTTGCCCATGAAGTCGGTTTCCAGATCCCAATAGCCATCGACCACCGGACGCGGCAATTGCGAAGCGCTGGCCGGGAAGGTGATCGGCAGGCGACCCGAGGGGTTGGTTTCGCCAAACAGCACGCTGGCAATGGCATCGCCGCCGCGGCTGCCGCCATACCATGCCTCGACCACGGCGGGCACCTTGTCCAGCCAGGGCATGTCCACCGGATTGCCGGTTTCCAGCACGACGATGGTGCGCGGATTGGCCGCCGCCACCGCCGCGATCAGCGCGTCCTGACCATTGGGCAGGCTGAAATCGGCGTGGTCCTGCCCTTCGGTCGACCACTTCGTTGCAAAGATGATGGCGACATCGGCCTTCTTCGCCTGATCCACAGCATCGGCGATGATCGTGCCGTCGCGATAGGTGACATTGGCGTCCTTGGCCTGCGCCTTGATCGCGGTATAGGGGGCAACGCCATGATAATGCTGGCTGAAGAAGGCCGCCCACGGGCCATCGCCGCCCAGCGGGATCGACGCCTTGGGGCCGCCTTCGGGGTCGGTCTGGCTGGAGCCGCCGCCCGAGAGCACACCCGAATTGGCATAGCCGCCGATCACCGCAATGCGCTTGGCATTCTTGGCCAGAGGCAGCAGGTTGCCATTGTTCTTCAGCAGAACGATGCCCTGCTTGGCCGCTTCGAGCGCCACTTCGCCATTCTTGGCAAAGTCGATCTTCACGCCCGGCTTGGCATCGCTCTTGTCCAGATTGGTGGCATAGATCGCGGTCAGCACGCGGCGGTTCATGTCATCCAGACGCGCCGCCCACTTGGGATCGGCCTTGGCCTTGGCGGCCAGATCGTCGGTGAAGAACAGCTTGGGATCGAGTTCGGCGCCCGACTGTTGATCCAGCCCGTGGATCGCGGTGTCGAGCGTCGGCACCGCGCCCCAGTCGGACATGACAAAGCCCTTCCAGCGCCAGTCCTTCTTGAGCACCGTGTTGAGCAGATAGTCATTGTCGCAGGCATTCGCGCCATTGACGCGGTTATAGGCGCACATCACCGAAAGGGGCTGGCCCTGTTCGATGCCGATCTTGAAAGCCAGCAGGTCGCTTTCACGCGCATTGGCGTCGGTGATCTGGATATCGACAAATTTGCGGCCCGTTTCCTGACCGTTCAGCGCGAAATGTTTGATGGTCGAAATGATGCCGTTGGACTGAATGCCCCGGATCGCCGCGCCCACCAGATGGCCCGAGAGCAGCGGATCTTCGGACAGATATTCAAACGTGCGCCCGTTGCGCGGATCGCGGGTCAAATTGACGCCGCCTGCCAGCAACACGTTGAAACCCTTGGCGCGCGCCTCGGAGCCGATCATCGCCCCGCCCTGTTCCAGCAGCGCCGGGTTCCACGAGGCCGCCTGCGCCAGACCCGAAGGCAGCGCGGTCGAGCCATCCTTGCGGATGCCGCCGACATAGGAAACACCCAGCGAAGCATCCGATTCCTTGAGCGCGGGAACCCCCAAACGGGGAATGCCCGCAATATAGCCCGCGCCGGGGATCGCATCGGCAGGCGCCTTGGGCGGATTGGGGCCCATGGGCAACGGCATGATGCCATGGGTCAGGATCGTCTTTTCCTCACCCTTCATCGCCTTGACCGTGGCGGCAGCGCGCGTATCGGCGGCCGCCACATCGGCGGCCGTGGGAGCAGCAGCATGGACCATGGTCGAGCCCATCGCGATGATGGCCACGCCTGCGAGACATTGAAACTGGATTTTCATGGTCTTCTCCTGCCACTCCTGTGGGTCGGTAGATGGAATTTTTCTCAAGAACAGCCGCAAGCCGGATAGGTGGCTTGCAGCTGTTCATCAACAGGTAACTATTAGATTTATATTAGAATTTTACGCCAGCGCGAACGCCGAAAGTGCGCGGATCCTCAAACACCGCCGTGCCCACAAAGGAAGACGAAGCCGTCTGGCCGGTCGCCCCGGTCAGCACGATGCGGTTTTCCAGATTCTTGGCAAAGGCGCCGACGTAATATTTCTTGTCAGGCGAATTGTAGGTCACCGTGATGTCAGTCTTGCTATAGCCGGGCTGACGGAAGAAAGCGCCATTGCCCACGTCGGTCAGCGCATAGCTGGCCGAGATGCGGGTGCGCGCGTTCAGCACCACTTCGCCGCCGTTGGAGAGCGGCTGGTTATAGGTATAGCCCAGCGCGACCACCGACTTGGGGCTGCGATTGAGCTGCAGGCCCGAGAAGTTGGCATTCGCCCCGTTGATCGGCGGCGTATAGCTGCCATAGCGAGCGTCGAGGAAGGTCACCATCGCGTCGATCGTGTGGTTCTTGGCCGGGCGCAGCACGGCTTCGAGTTCCACGCCATCGACCTTGGCGGTCGCGGCATTGGCCGTCACCTGGCAAGGACCGCCGCAGACATTCTGCACCGAGGACACCTGCAGGCCGTTATAGTCGTAGTGGAAGTAGTTGCCGTTGAAGCGCAGCACGTTGTCGGGCGTGTGGACCTTGAAACCGGCTTCATAGGCGGTCAGCGTTTCGGGCTGATAATAGAGCGCCGAGGCAGGCAGGGCGCAGCCCGTGCCGGTGCCGATTTCGCAACCGTCGTTGAAACCACCGGCCTTATAGCCGGTGGCCACGTTGGCATAGAGCAGGCCGATGCCGGGCAGGTCATAGTCCACGCCCACACGCCAGGTGGTCTTGCTGAAATTGCGGCTTGCATTGTTGGTCTGGAACGTGGTGCGCACGCCGGTCAGCAGGTTATCATTGACGGTGGCGCCCACGCGGCTCTTGTCATCGCTGGAATAGCGCACGCCTGCGGTCAGCTTCAGGTTGTCGGTGAAATTATACGACCCTTGCGCAAAGGCGCCCTTGGTCACGGCCTTGGTCGGGTCCTGCGGGAAACCGAACTGGCTGTTGGGGCCAAAGAAGTCGAGGATAAAGAAGGCGATGCCCGACTGTTCCTTAAAGTAGTAACCGCCCGCCTGCAGGAAGACCGGCCCTTTCTTGAAGGCCAGACGCGCTTCGTGGCTGGTCTGCCAGTAATGGCCGGTGAAGGTAGTGCGATTGCCCGCCGTCGGGCCGCTGACCGAGGCCAACGAGGCGAGGCTGTAGCGATCCATCGTGCGATAGGAGCCCAGATAGGTCGCGGTCAGCGAATCCGAGACGTTCCAGTCCACCTGGCCCATCACGCCCGCGCCCTTGTTGTGGTTCTTGCCCTGCCACTGTTCGTTCAGGTTGCTGGTGCGCAGCGCGTCGGAGGAAGCGTTGATGTTGTAGGTGGGCGTGGCCATCACGCCTGCCGACTGGCTGCCCACGTTGCCGGAGAAGAAATTGGTGATCGGCACCGAGTTGACGCCGTAGCCATCGTCGAGCGAATAATCGCCCTTGACCAGCACCTTGAGGTTGGGGGTCGCATGCCACAGCGCCGAAAGGCGGGCCGCGAACACGTTCTTGAACGGGCCCCAATTGTAATTGTCGGTCGAAGCCTTTTTCACATAGGTGTCGCGGCGGTCATAGTTGACGGCGGCGCGCAGGGCGAAAGTTTCGGTGACCGGCACGTTGAGCGTGGCCGTGCCATTGACGTGGTTGAAGCTTTCATAGGACGCATCGGCCGAGGCGCCGAACTTCTGCTTGGGTGATGCCGTGATGACATTGACCACGCCCGCCGTGGTGTTGCGGCCATAGAGCGTGCCCTGAGGCCCGCGCAGCACTTCGACGCGCTCGACGTCAAAGAAGCTGACTTCCTGCGCCTGAGGACGGGCCAAATAGATGCCGTCGGCAAGGAAGGCGGCCGAAGGATCGCCCTTTTCGGTGCCGTCGGTGCTGGTCACGCCGCGGATGGTGATCTGCAGACCGTTGCTGCGCACGATCGACACGTTGGGCACCGAGTCAGCCAGCTGCGTGGTGTTGGTGATGCCCTTTTGCACCAGCTGATCGCCGCTGACGGCGGTCATGGCGATCGGGGTTTTGGACAAAAGCGTTTCGGTGCGGGTGGCGGTCACGATGATGTCGCCATCGGCGGTGACCTGGGTGGTTTGTGCATAAGCCTGCGTTGCCGCAGCCAAAGCCATAGCTGACGCAACGCCTGCAAAGACGTTTTTCTTCATAGCCCCTCTCCATGTTTGAAAACGATCTCATGTCGTTTCGTCCATCTTGGTCCCTCAATCAGACATCGCTGTCAAGCAGGGCCTTGCAATAGGATTTTTGTGTGGCTTCGCGGGCACAGGGATATTTCCTGTTTAGAATATTGTATTGTTTTATATTGATATTTTTTATCGTCTTTAACCAAAAATTCCGATCTGGCCGCTTTGCCGCGCGCCAAAACAGCGTGTTCCGCATTGCTATTCACCCTAACGTTTGTGATCGATTGCGCCTCCCCCTCGCATTGCGCCTGCACAGCGCAAATGCAGCAAGAGCACCCATCGAATCCTTTCCACGCATGCTTGACAATCAGGACAGGGCCACCACAACAAAACTGCAACACCAAGGCCGGACCGGCGCTCTTGCCCGATGGGCGGGGTCCTGCCGCTGCCGGAAAAAGGCATGATGACCCAGACCAGATATGACATTGCCCCGCGTGCCCACGCCACCATGGCCGATGTGGCCAAAGCGGCGGGCGTGGCGATCAAGAGCGTGTCGCGCGTTATCAACAACGAGCCCCACGTCTCAGCCCAGCTGCGCGACAAGGTCGAGGCCGCCATCGCCGCGCTCAATTACGTGCCCGATACGGCGGCGCGCTCGCTGGCGGGCGCGCGCAGTTTCACCATCAGCGTGCTGTTCGACAATCCCAGCCCGAATTACACGATGAAAGTACTGGCGGGTGCCTATCGCGCCTGCGTTGCGCGCCAGTATCACCTGCGCATCGATTCCATCGACACCAGCGCCGATACGCCCGCACTGCAATCCGCGCTGGAGGCGATTTTCCGCAATGCGCGCTGCGACGGCTTTGTCCTGACCCCACCGATCAGCGACGATCCGCGCGTTCTCGACGCGCTGGAGGCTTACGGCGCGCGCTATGCCCGCCTTGCGCCGTTTATCGATGCGCAGCGTTCGCTTTCGGTCACGATCGACGATGCCGGGGCCGCCGCGCGCATCGCCGATCTGTTCTATCAGAACGGCCACCGGCGCATGGGCATCGCCAACGGGCCGCGCGAACATGGCGCGGCCCATACCCGCCGCAAGGGCTTTGTCGAAAGGTTGCATCAGATCGACCCATCAGTCGTCATCTCCGAGGCGGTGGGCGGCTTTGCCTTCGAAATGGGCATCCATGCGGGGCGCGAATTGCTGTCCGCGCCCGAACGCCCCACCGCCATTTTCGCCACCAATGACGATTCGGCCGCAGGCGTGATGGTGGCATGCAGCCAGCTTGGCCTGTCGGTGCCGCGCGATGTGTCGGTATGCGGCTTCGACGACAGTTGGGTGGCCCGCACGACATGGCCCTATCTGACGACGGTTTTTCAGCCTATCGAAGGCATGGCCGAAGCCGCCGCGCTGATGATGATCGACCGTGAGGATGGCGCGCGCCAGATTGAGTTGGGTTTCGAACTGATCCTGCGCGATTCGGTGGGCCCTGCGCCCGCCTGAACGGAGGCATCCATAATTTCCCAATGATTTCGATAGCGTCCTGATCTTGGGCGAGGCCTTTCTGCGCCCGCATAATTAATCTTGAAATTGAGAGTGAGTTGCAATAGCGAGTCTCGGCAACAGATAGTCTCCCCGAAAGGTTGCCATGTCCCTGCGTCTCGCCCTGCTGTCCACCGCTGCCCTTTGCGCGCTCGCCTCCCCTGCCCTTGCCGCAGAAAACGCGGCGGACAATGCCGAGGATGCCAACTCGATCATCGTCACCGGCAGCGCCCAGCGCGAAACCCCCTCGGCCACCGGCCTTTCCCTGACCCTGCGCGAAACGCCGCAATCCATCACCGTGATCGACCGCCAGCGGATCGAGGATTTCGCCCTCACCAATGTCAACGACCTGTTGGCCCAGGCGGTCGGCATCAATGTCGAGCGCGTCGAAACCGACCGCACCGAATATACTTCGCGCGGGTTTGACGTGACCAATTTCCAGATCGACGGCATCGGCCTGCCGCTGCGCTGGGGCATTTCCTATGGCGACATCGACACCATCCTCTACGAACGGGTCGAGGCCATTCGCGGCGCCAACGCGCTGATGACCGGCATCGGCAATCCGTCGGCCACGATCAACTATGTCCGCAAGCGCCCGACCAAAGACTTCCACGTCAAAGCCAATGCGCAAGGCGGAAGCTGGAACCAGTGGCGCGTCGACGGCGATGTTTCGGGCGCGCTGACCAAGGACGGCAAGCTGGCTGTCCGCCTGATCTATGCCCATGACCAGCGCGATTCCTATCTGCGCTACAACCATGTTAACCGCAATGTTTACGGCGCGCTGCTCTCCTATGATTTCACGCCCGAACTGACCCTCAACACCGGCTATACGCGTCAGGAAAACAATGCGCGCGGCGTCCTGTGGGGCTCGCTGCCGCTGCTCTATACCAATGGCACGCGGGTATCCTATCCCGTCTCGGCCAGCACTTCGGCACCATGGACCTATTGGAACATCACCGACCAGACCGCCTTTGCCGAACTCGAATGGAAGGGGCACAATGGCTGGCAGGCGCGCGGGCGCTATACCTATAATCACCGGGATTCGGACGCCAAGCTGCTCTACGGCTATGGCTATGCCGATGCCGCCACGGGCCTTGGCAATGGGGCATGGCCGGGGATCTATAATTCGCCCTATGACCAGAACCTGTTCGACGGTCAGGCATCGGGCCCGGTCAAACTCTTTGGCCGCGAGCATCAGATTTCGCTGGGCGTGTCGCATGCCACGATGCATGGCCGCGAATATTCGCAATCGACGCTCTCCTATCCGGCCTATGCCTCGGTCACGGACTGGGCGGTCAACGGCGTCTATCCTGCCGAAGGCGGCTATGCCGCGCAGGTCCTGTCCGAGGACAGCCGCGACACGCTGACCCGCGTCTATGGCGCGCTCCATGCCAATTTCACCGACCGGCTGAAGGGCGTGTTCGGGGCCAGCGCGATCTGGCTGCGCTCGTCGGGCACCTCCTATGATGTCGACCAGACCCGCCGCAATTCCGCGCTCAGCCCCTATGCGGGCCTTGTGTTCGATGCGACCGGAAACATCTCTTTCTATGCCAGCTATACAGACATCTATAACCCGCAAAAGGAAGTGACCGTCAACAATGTCCGCCTGAACCCTGCCAAGGGCACCAGCATTGAAGGCGGCATCAAGACCGAATGGTTCGACAAGCGCCTGTTCGCCAGCGCCGCGATTTTCCGCGCGCGCCAGACCGGATTGGCCGAGGCCGCGGGCGTGTTTGGCGTGGGCGATGCGGGCCGGGTAGGCACCACCTATTACCGGGGCGTGGACACGACCTCGCGCGGGTTCGAACTGGAAGTGACCGGCATGATCACCCCGCAATGGTCGATCAGCGGCGGCTACACGGGCCTGGAAGTCCATGACCAGACCGGCGCCCCCACGCGCACCTTCCTGCCCACCAAATCGTTCAAGATGGCCAGCACATACACGATCCCGGCCTTTCACGATCTGAAATTCGGCGGCCAATTGCGCTGGCAAAATGACATCCGCACCACCGACAGCGCGGTCGTGGCCTATGGCCTCGTCAGCGATCCTGTCGTCATTACCCAGAAATCCTATGCCGTGCTCGATCTGATGGCCGGCGCGCAGGTCGCGCCCCATGTCCGCGCCAGCCTCAACCTGCGCAATGTGGGCAATGTGCATTATCTGGGCAGCCTGAAATGGGGTCAGGGCTTTTACGCCGCCCCGCGCAGCGTGTCGGGCACGGTAACGGTGGCGTTCTAAGCCATGGGGCGGCAATTCTGGGTGGTGGCGCATCGCTGGGCGGGGCTGACGCTGGCGCTGTTTCTGGCTGTGGCGGGGTTTACCGGCATCTTCCTGTCATGGATCGACGAATTGGAAGTTGCCGCAGCGCCCGATCTGCAACTGGCCGCCCCGCCCTCGCCCGGCACAGCGCCGCTCTCCACGCTGGAATTGCGGCGGCGCGTGCTGGCGCGCTATCCGGGCGCGCGGATCGATTATGTGCCTATGGCGGTTGAGGAAGGCCATTCGCTGCGCCTATATCTGACATGGCCCGATGCCAAAACCGGCCTGCCTCGCGCCGATGCGCCCGCGTGGGATGACCTTTTCGTCGATCCCTATACGGGCGCGGAACTGGGCCGCCGCCAATGGGGCAATATCACGCAAGGGATCAAGAACCTGATGCCCTTTACCTATCGCCTGCATTACAGTCTGGCGCTGGGGCAATGGGGCCTGCTGGCCTTTGGGCTGGCGGCGCTGGTCTGGGTGCTGGATTGCTTTGTCGGCTTCTATCTCACGCTGCCCGTGGTGACCAAGGCGCCCGCGCGGCAAGGCTGGTTTTCCCGCTGGGCGCCGGCATGGGCGGTCCGCTGGGGGGCCTCAAGCTATAAGCTGAACTTTGACCTCCACCGCGCGGGGGGCCTGTGGATCTGGCCCTTGCTGCTGGTCTTTGCGGTGTCCAGCGTCTCGTTCAACCTGCCGCAGGTCTATGGCCCGGTGATGCAGGCGCTGGGCGGGGTGGATGATGGGGCGGTCTATCAATCGGCCCTGCTGCCCGCGCCGCGCTGGAGGCCGCGCCTGTCTTTTGACGACGCACTATCGCGCGGCGAGGCGCTGGCCCGCGCCGAGGCCGCGCGCTTCCATCTGGCCCTGCGCAGCGATGGCGAGCGCTATCTCTGGTATATCCCGGCCACCGGCGCCTATATCTATGGCTTCACCTCGGACGCGGATATTTCGCACCATGGCGGGGGCAGCTTCGTCGGCTTTGACGGCGACAGCGGGGCCTTGCGCGCCACGCGCATTCCCACCGGGCGGCATGGCGCCAACACCTTCACCACATGGGTCGAGGCGCTGCACACCGCCCATGTCGGCGGCACGGCATGGCGCATCGCGGTCAGCATGATCGGGGCGATGGTGACGATGCTGTGCATCACCGGCATTGTCATATGGATGAAAAAGCGCAGTGGCAGGATCAGCCGCAAGGCACGGTAAAATCACGGCGGGGCTGTCATAAAACCACAATAGATCCAAGTCATTCGCCCCCTGCTGCCAATGCCTCGCAATCGCATCCGTCATGAGGCATCGGCGTTGAAAGGGTCGTCATGCTTCATCTTCGCCGCCGCGCGTCTGTCCGCCTCGTGCTTGCCTCCGCCTCCCTGCTCGCGCTTTCCACGCCCGCATGGGCCGCAGAGGGCAATACTGCCGAAGCCGATGCCGGCCCCGGCGGCGATGTCATCGTGGTGGCGCGCAAGCGGGCCGAAAGCGCCCAGACTGTGCCGATTGCCATCACCGCCCTGTCGGGGGCCGAATTGTCCAATCAGAACATGGCCAATTTCACCAATTTTCAGGCCAAATTCCCCGCCTTCTCGGTCTATCTGACCAACCCGAAGCAACTCAATCTGGGCATCCGCGGCATTGGCAACAATGGTTTCAACACCGACGGCATCGACGGCTCGGTCGGCATCTTTGTCGATGGCGTCTATACCGCGCGTCAAGGCATGGTCAGCGCGGATTTTAACGACATAGCTGATGTCGAATTGCTGCGCGGCCCGCAGGGTACACTGTTCGGCAAGAACACCACAGCGGGCGCGGTCATCATCAACACCAAGGCGCCCAGCTTCAAACCCGAAGCCGCCTTTGAAGGCGCGGTGGGCAATCAGGGCCTGCGCGAAATCAAGGGCAGCATTTCCGGCCCGATCGTGGCCGACAAGATCGCCATGCGCCTGTCGGGCTATTACAGCCAGACCGACGGCAATTACAAAAACCTCTATAACGGGGCCTATCAGAATGCCCGGCAAGGCGAAGGCCTGCGCCTGCAAATTCTGGCCACGCCCAATGACAAGCTCTCGATCCGGGTGATCGGCACATGGAACCATCAGGGTTTCAACACGATGTCGCCGATTGCCGTGTCGATCTACAACCCGGCCGCGCTTCAGGCGCGCATGACGGCGGCGGGCTATACTCTCAATACCAGCGATGCTTCGGCCCGCGCGGTCAATATCGATTCGCCTCTGAACGCCCGCACTGATTTCTACAGCGCCAACACCACGGTGGATTACAATCTGGGCAAGGCGGGCACGATCACCGCGATTGCCGCGTGGGAGCATTGGAAATGCTGGACCAACAATGACAATGACTACACCCAGTTGAACGCCATTCAGGACTATGGCTCGTGCAACAATGTTCAGCAGGAAAGCGGCGAATTGCGCTGGGCCACGCCCAAGGGCGGCCTGGTTGAAGCCACGGTCGGCGGCTTCTTCTCAGCCCAGCAACTGGCGGTGGATTCGCGCATCCGCTTTGGCGATCAATATTACATCTGGGCCGCCAATCCTTCGGCCACGGCCTTCCCCACCACGGGCGGCAAGACCTGGGCGCAGGGCGCCTATGCCAATGCGGTGGCGGGGCTTGGCTTTGCCAGCCATGCGGTGTTCCATACCGGAACGCAGGCGCTGTTTGCCAATGCGACCATCCACCCCGATGCCGCGCGCAAATTGTCGATTGACCTCGGCCTGCGCCAGACGTGGGAACAGCGCTCGGAATTTTACGCCGGTTGGGTCGCGTCGAATGCGGGCAATCTCTCGCAGACCCAGATCAACGCGCTGTCCTCCAGCGGCGCCAATGCGCAATTGGGCAGCGTCGATCAACGCCTGTCCGACTCCTCGCTCTCGGGCGAGGCCGGGATCAATTACCGCGTAACCCCGGCACTGATGCTTTATGCCAAATATGCGCGCGGCTATAAGTCCAAGGGTTTCAACCTCCTGCCCGTCAACAGCACCAACCCCGACAGCAGCATCGCGCAGGTGATCGCGCTGGGCGGCGGACAGACGGTGAAGGGCGAAACCGCCGATTCCTTTGAAGGCGGCATCAAAAGCGAATGGTTCGAGCGCCATCTGACGATCAACCTGACCGCCTATCACACGATTGTCCGCAATTATCAGGCCAATCAGGCCGTGGGCGTGGGCAATACCGCGATCAAATTCCTCTCGAATGTCGGCTCGCTCACCTCGAACGGCGTGGAACTGGAAAGCGAGGCGTGGTTGCCGCTGGGCCTGCATGCCAAGGGCTTTATCGCCTATAATCATGCCTATTATTCCAGCTTCACCAACTCGGTCTGCCCGGCCCAAAGCACGGCGACCTCGTGCGATCTGACCGGGCGGCAGGTGGCTTGGGCGCCGAAATGGACGGGCGATGTCTCGGTGGATGCCACGCATCGCATCGGGGGTGATCGCGAGGTCTATGGGCTGGTTGATGTCAACTGGCGCTCGGCCCAGAACACCACGATCACACTTGACCCTTCGGCATGGATCGCCCCCTATGCGCTGGTCAATGCGCGGGCCGGGGTGCGGATGAATGGCGGCAAGATCGACGTTCAGCTCTGGGCCGACAATCTTTTGAACAAAACCTATTATATCAATATGCTGGGCCTGACCAAATCGACTGGTCTGGTTCAGGGCTATCCCGGCAATCCGCGCAGCTTTGGCCTGCGGATCCGCACCTCGTTCTAAGGGCGCAAGCTATGAGCAGACCCCCCCGCGAGTTTGACCGCCGCCGCCTGATGGCATGGATGGCGCGGGCGGGATTGGCGGCGGGGGGTCTGCCTCTGGCAGGCATCGCGGGCGCATGGCCGCGCAATGTCGATCCCAATCCGAAATTGGCCGATTATCCCTTTACGCTGGGCGTGGCCTCGGGCGATCCGGCGGTGGATGGCTTTGTCATCTGGACCCGCATCGCCCCGCGCCCGAACGAGCCCCATGGCGGCATGGCCCCTGCCCCGGTGCTGGTGCAATGGGAGGTCAGCGAGGCGGAGAATTTCGCGGTTCTGGCGGCTCAAGGCACGGCTCTGGCCAGCCCCGAACTGGCCCATAGCGTCCATGTCGAGGTGGGCGGCCTGCGCCCGGACCGACCCTATTTCTACCGCTTTCGCATCGCGGGCCATGTCAGCGCCACCGGCCGCAGCCGCAGCCTGCCCCTGCCCCATGCGCGGCTCGATCGCCTGCGCTTTGCCGTGGCCGGGTGTCAGCATTACGAGCATGGGTTTTACACCGCATGGCGCCATATCGCCGCGGAACCGGTGGATTTCATCTTCCACTATGGCGATTACATCTATGAAACCAATGAGAAGGGCGATGATACGATCACCCTTCAGGGCAATTCCTATCCCCGCGCGCGGCGGCATAATGCGCCCGAACCAATCTCGCTCGACGATTACCGCCGCCGCTATGCGCTGGGCAAACAGGACGCCGATTTGCAGGCCGCCCATGCCGCCGCGCCCTTCTGGGTCAGTTTCGACGATCACGAGGTCGATAATGACTGGGCCGATGCGGTGGATCAGGACGGCACCCCGCCCGAAGTCTTCCTCTATCGCCGCGCCGCCGCATTTCAGGCCTATTATGAACATATGCCGCTGCGCCGCCAGTCCATGCCCGACGGGCCGCGCATGGCGATGCACCGGGCGGCGCGTTACGGCGATCTGCTCAATGGCTTTGTGCTGGACACGCGCCAGCATCGCTCGGATCAAATCCCCGGCCCCTATTATGCGCCGATTACGCCGGAGGTGGCCGATCCACGCCGCACCATGCTGGGCGCGGAGCAGGAGGCCTGGCTTTTCAATGCCTTGAACCGTTCCGACACACGCTGGAACCTGATCGCGCAGCAGGTGATGCTGATGCATCTGTCGCTGGCGGATAAGGCTACGGGGACGCAAGGCTATAATCTCGACCGCTGGTCGGGCTATCTGCACAGCCGCCGCCGTCTGCTGGATCATATTGATCGCGCCTGCCCCGGCAATGTCGTGACGGTCAGCGGGGACGCGCATCTGCATTACGCGGGCGATCTGGTGCAGGATCAGGGTTCGGGCAAAATCATCGCCAGCGAATTTCTCGCCACCTCGATTTCATCGGGCGCCGATGGTCAGGGCGACGATACGATGCACAGCCGCCACGCGCTGGCGCATAATCAAGCGCTTAAGGCCGTATGCGACCGGCGCGGCTATGTTCTGTGTGATGTGGGCCGCGAAGTTTGGCATGCCGATCTCAAAGTGATCGACCGCGTGACCCGCCCTGACGGCGCACTGTCCACCTGGCGCCGGCTGGCCGTCGAACGCGGCCATCCCGGCGTGGTGCCCGCCTAGGTTTTACCGACGAGTCAGATAAAACCCGCGCAGGCGCTGGATTTCTCCGACGCCAAGGCGCAGTTCGTCGCGCAGATAGCCCATCGCACCGCCCTGATGCGCATCGATCACGGTAAAGGCGGCCTCGATATAGGAGCGGTCAACGCCCACCAGCAGCTTGAGCGCCTCAGGCGGGAGCGCGGCAAAAGGACTGTTCGCCATAGCCTTGCCGCCCATCAGCTTGGCCGGGTCAAGCGTCTGGTTCGACAGCATATAATCGGAAATCACCGTTTCACGCGGCACGCCCAGCGCGGTCAGGATCAGCGCCGCGCCAATGCCGGTGCGATCCTTGCCCGCCGAGCAGTTGAAGGCCAGCGGCGCATGACCCGCCAGCAGCTCGCCAAACATGCGGCGATACTGGCTGTTGAATTGCGTGAGCAGGCGCGGATAGGAAGACGCCATCGCGCCGCGCACCTGATCGGCGGTAAACTGGCGCGGATCGCCCTTGGGCAGGAATTGCCCATTATCCATCACATAATCATCGGCCAGCACGCGGGGCAGCGCGTGGGGCCAGTTCACCGGCTCGGCCTGCCGTTCGGCGGTGGAACGCAGATCGCAGACCACGCGAATGCCGCGCTTTTCCAGCGCCGCGTAATCATCGGCGGTCAGCCCGGTCATCGAACCCGAACGATAGAGCAGGCCCCATTTGACCATCCGCCCATCGCTCGTGCGATAGCCGCCGAGATCGCGGAAATTGCGCCCGCCTTGCAAAGGCACCACGCGCGAGGGCGCGATGCCCGCAGGCGCAGCAACAGACGCGGCCGCAACGGGCCGCGCCTGCAACGCAGGATTGGAGGAAAAAGCCAGCGCCAAAGCGCCCAGCAAAGCGAAAGAAGCGCGTTGACGCATGGCCATTCCCTCCGTTTTCATCAGAACTTGACGTTGATTTCGCCGCCAAAGGTGCGCGGGTCGTTAAAGAAACCGCTCACGCCTGCCTGCGCACTGCCCGATTTGTAGAACATGTGTTCTTCGTTAAACAGGTTGCGCGCCCAGATGGCGATGGTCACCTTGGCGCCGGTATTGGCAGCCTCAATGTCGGCCAGAGCAATGCGGCCGTTGAACACCAGTCCGGCGTCGCCCTTGGGCTGAGCAAAGCGGACCGAGCGGTTCACGCTGTCATAGTTCGAGTCGGTGTAATTGGCGTAATAGCCCGAGTCATAATTGCCATCGAGGTGGAAGCGCAGCTTCGTATCGCCCGTGCCCAGCAGCATTTCGTAATCGATCGAGCCGCTGGCCGAATGTTCGGGGGTGTAAACCTGATAGATCGGCACCGGCACGGTGATGAACACGCCGCCGGTCTGGGGGAACGGGTTGACCGTGGCCGGGATCGACACATGGTTATAGGCATAGGACGCGCTGAGCGTCAGGCCCTTGACCGGGGCCAGCGTCAGTTCGGCCTCGACGCCCTTCATATGGCCGGTGCCCGGCGCGTTGACGGTGTCGGTGGTGGTGCGGGTGGTGGCCACGCGCACGCCGTTGACGACGTCTTCATACAGGCCGCTGAAATCAAGCTGAATATTCTTGTAGCTGCCCGCGTAGGCGGCCACGTTGAAACGGGCGCGGTGATCGAAAAATTCGGTCTTGGCGCCGATTTCGAACATCGAAACCGTTTCAGGATTGAACGAGCGATAGGCCAGCGAACGCGAATTGGCGCCGCCCGCGCGATAGCCGGTGCTCCACTTGCCATAGAGATGCACATCGCGCGAGGCATCGACCGACAGATTGACCAGCGGATCGACCCGCGACCACGACGCATTGAGCAGCACCGGAGCCGTCACGTTGACGCCGTTGACCGGCACCACCGGGGTCGCGCCATTGACCGTGAACAGGCTGCCGTTCTTCTTGTCATTGGTCCAGCGCGCGCCCACCGTCAGATGCGCGGCGTCGTTCATGATCGCGGGCGTATAGGTCGCCTGACCATAGACGCCGGTGCTGGTGGTCTTCACATGGCTGGCGCGCTGGATGGTCTGCTTGCTGTAATCGAGCGGCAGGACGGTATAGGCGCTGCCCGCCGCATCGGTGAACTGCACGGTGTTGAATGCCTGCGCGCTGTCCTGCACACGCTCGACATAATAGAGTGCACCGGCCTGATATTTCAGGCGCGGCAATTCGCCAACCACCTGAAATTCCTGGCTGACCTGATTCTGACGGAAGGGCGCGAGGCTGTAGCGGCCAAAGGCGAAATTGGCGAAGGTCGCGGTCGAGGTATAACCCTGCTGCATCGAGGTGCTGGCCGAGCCATTGTCATACTGGGTCTGCGTCATGTCGCGATAGGCGCTGATCGAACGCAGGCTGAGATGGGGCGCGACCTGCCATTCCAGACCAAGGCGAAAGCCTTCGGCCTGACCGACGCTGGGCTGTTGCGGCACGCCGACTGCGGCCACCGAGGCGCGATGCGGCTCCAGCCTGAACAGGGCCGCGGTCAGATTGGCCGGAACCGCCGCGCTGCCGCTGCTCGACGCGGGCAGGCCGGTGCCTGCCGAGATCTGCTGCTGATAGAGCGTGCTCGTCTCGTCATGCGAATTGTCATAGGACAGGTCGGCGGTGAAATTCGCCGCGGGCTTCCACAGCGCTTCGACGTGGAAACCGCGCTTGTCATAGGAATTGAAGCCCAATGCCCCTTGCAGCGGGTTTTTCACAAAGGCGTCGCGCTGGGCCTTCACCGCATCGATCTTCAGCGAGATATTGGCAAATTCGGGCAGGTCGAGGTGGATCTCGGCCTTGTTGCTGCCATAGTTGCCAACGCCCGCGGTGGCGTTCATCTTCAACTTGCCGCTGGGCTTCTTGGTCACGATATTGACCGCGCCGCCTTCAGTGTTGCGACCGAAGAGCGTGCCTTGCGGACCTTTAAGAACTTCAATGTTTTCAACATCAAACAGCGCAGTGCCCAGGCCTTGCGCGCGGCCCTGATAAACGCCGTCGACGTAAACGCCCACGCCCTGATCGCGCGCAGGCTGGTTCGAGTCCGAAAGCACGCCCACGCCGCGAATGTTGACGATCAGCGCGCCCGGCCGCGAAAAGAACGGCGCAACCTTGAGGCTGGGGATCGCGCCATCGCCCAGATCGAGCAGCGAGGTGACATGGCGGTTTTCCAGACCCGTAGCGGTCAGCACCGAGATCGAGATCGGCGTGGTCTGCAGGTCTTCCTTGCGCTTTTGCGCGGTGACGGTGATGGTTTCCAGACCATCATCCATAACGGCAGCATCAGCCGCAGGCGCGGTTTCGGCGTGCAGCGGGCAAGCGGCGACAATCGCGGCCAGAGCGCTGGCCGCGAGCAAACGTGAAGACAACATCGAACAAGACCCCCTTATGATTCGTAAGGCGCCTTTCGACGATGCGGATGACAGGGGTTGGTCAATTCCGTGACATTTCAATGTCACCCCGCAAATGTTTTGCTTTGAACGGTACGCTGGTTTACCGGCGCAGGAATGTTGCGGACGATAGCACTATCGGCGCAAGTTTCGGATTTGAGGATGCAATGACACAAAATCGTGTTCTGATCGCCGGGGGCGGCATCGGCGGGCTGGCGCTGGCCTTGACGCTGCACCAGATCGGGGTGCCCTGCACCTTGTTTGAAAGCATCGCTGAATTGCGTCCGCTGGGCGTGGGCATCAATCTGCAACCCAATGCGGTGCGTGAACTGGCCGCGATGGGCATTGGCGAGGCCGAGATGGACGCCGTCGGTATCGCCGCCAAGGAATGGGCGCTGGTGGGCCTGAACGGCAAGGATATTTACAGCGAGCCGCGCGGCAAGAGCGCGGGCTATCACTGGCATCAATATGCGGTGCATCGCGGGCGGTTCCACCTGCTGCTCTATGCCCATGTGGTCGAGCGGCTGGGCGTGGATGCGGTGCGGCTGGGGCAAAAAGTCACCGGATATACCAAACAGGCCGATGGCAGCGTGGTGGCCCATGTCACGCTGGCCGATGGAACGGCGGTGGATGAACATGGCGCGCTGCTGATCGGCGCGGACGGCATCCATTCCAGCGTGCGCGCCCAGATGCATCCCGATCAGCCGCCGATCCGCTGGGGCGGCACGCTGATGTGGCGCGGCACGGCGCGGGGTGTGCCGATCCGCACGGGTTCGTCCTTTGTGGGCCTTGGTACGCATCGGCACCGGGTGGTGATCTATCCGATCTCGGCGCCCGATGAAAACGGGCTGGCCGACATCAACTGGATCGCCGAGCAGACCTATGACGCCACGCATGACTGGACCAAGACGGGGTGGTTTCGGCCCTGTGAACTAACTGATTTTGCGCATCATTTTGATGGTTTCGTCTATGACTGGCTCGATCTTCCGGCGCTGTTGGCGCGCTCGGATGTGGCCTATGAAAATCCGATGATCGACCGCGATCCGATCCCCACCTGGGTCGATGGGCCGGTGGCGCTGATCGGCGATGCGGCGCATCCGATGTATCCCACCGGATCGAACGGCGCGTCTCAGGCGATTGTCGATGCGCGCACTTTGGGCCGGTGCTTGATCGAGCATGGCGTCAATGCGCAGGCTCTGGCCGCGTTTGACGCCGAATTGTGCGGGCCGGTGGGCCAACTGGCCATGCGCAATCGCGGGGCCGGGCCGTTCGGGCTGCTCAATCTGGTCGATGAACGCTGCGGCGGCACGTTTGACGATATCGACGATGTGATCCCCGAAGCCGAGCGCAAGCAATTCATGCTGGCCTATCAGACGGCCGCCGGTTTTGCCCGCGATGCGCTGAACGCCGCGCCGCCGATCATTGCCGAGGGCGCGCGTATGGCGGAAAGGTTCGATCATGACACCCTTGCTTGAGCCCATCTGCACGCTGGCCATCAACCTGACGCGCCCGCATGAGATGGGCGAGTGTCCGGGCGGCACGCGGCGGATCATCCCCATCATGGGCGGCACAGCTAAGGGCGAGCGGATCAACGGGCGCATCCTCAATATCGGCGCCGATTGGCAGGTGGTGCAGGCGGGCGGTCTGGCCCAGCTTGATGCCCGCTATGCCATTGAAACCGATGATGGCGCAGTGGTCGAGGTGATCTCGCAGGGCATCCGCCATATGACGCCGGAAGTGGCCGAACGCGCCGCCGGGGGCGAGGATGTGCCCTTCGAAGCCTATTACATGCGCACCTTCATCCGGCTGGAAAGCGGGCATCCTGATTACGATTGGGTCAATCGCTCGCTGTTTCTGGCCACGGGAGGGAAACGCGGGCCCAGCGTCCATCTGGAGATTTTCCGCATCGGCTGAGATCTTGCCAATTTTTGCCAAAGACGCTATATACGGCCTATGTCCACGATGAACATCTCGTTGCCCGACACGCTCAAGGCCTTTGTGGACCAACAGGTCAACAGCCGGGGCTATGGCACGAGCAGCGAATATGTCCGCGAATTGATCCGCAAGGATCAGGATGCGCAGGCCTTGCGCGAAATGCTGCTTGAGGGCGCGCGTTCGCCCGCCGGAGCGCCTGCCGATGCCGGTTATTTCCAGAGCCTTCGCGAGCGCGCGGCACAGCGCAAACCTTCGTAATCCCCATGCTCCCCGTCGTGCCTCGCGCCCGCGCGCTGGAGGATATTGAGCAGGCCGTCGATCATTACGTACAGGAAGCCGGGCTCGACACCGCCTATGCCTTCATCGACGCGCTTGAACAGGCCTATCGTTTCATCGGCGCCACGCCCGGCGCAGGCTCGACCCGCTGGGCGCATGATCTCAACCTGCCAGGATTGCGAACGGTGCGGCTGAAGGGTTTTCCGTGGCTGGTGTTCTATATGGGCTTTACCACGCATATCGACGTCTGGCGCGTCCTGCATGCCCGGCGCGACATGGCCGCATGGATGGATGACGAGAAGGATTGATCGCCGGGCCAACCGGCATTAGCCTTGGGCCATGGCCAATCTTCCGCTGTTTCTTGCCTTTGTTGCCGCCGCCGCCTTGCTGACCATCACGCCGGGGCTGGATACGGTAATGGTTCTGCGCACCGCCAGCGTCGAGGGGCGCAGACCGGCGGCCATGGCGGGCGCGGGAATCGCGCTGGGCTGCCTGATTTGGGGCGGGGCAGTGTCTCTGGGGCTGGGCGCGCTGCTTCAGGCTTCGCAAATGGCCTATACGGCGGTGAAGATGGCCGGGGCGGCCTATCTGCTCTGGCTGGGGGTCAAATTGCTGATCCATCCGCGCAAAGCTTTGGAAATGAACGCGGATAGCGCCCCGCAAAGCGGACAGGACGCCTTTCGCCGGGGCTTCCTCACCAATATTCTCAACCCCAAGATGGGCGTGTTCTATATCACCTTCCTGCCGCAATTCGTGCCTGCGGGCGTGTCGGTGGCGGCCTATACTTTCTTTCTGGCCGGGGTGCATGTACTGCTGGCCTTTATCTGGTTCGCGCTGCTGATCGCGGCAACAGTGCCGCTTTCAGGCTTTTTGCGGCGCCCCGGCGCGGTGCCCGCGCTCGACCGACTGACGGGCGGGCTGTTCGTCGCCTTTGGCCTCAGGCTGGCGACATCCTCAAGCCGCTGAGCCGGAAATTCCGCGCACCATCTTGTTCGTCGGGCCAACATCCTGCACATAATGGCCGCCTATGTCCCGGCCCACCATCATCGACATCGCCAATCGCGCGGGCGTCTCGTTCAAGACCGTTTCGCGGGTGCTCAACAAACATCCCAAGGTGGGCGAGGAATATCGCGTCAAAGTCGAACAGGCGATGGCCGAACTGAACTTCAAGCCCAACCGTGCTGCGCAGCAATTGCGCGGCGGGCGCTCCTCGATTCTGGGGCTGCTGGTCAGCAGCGGCGCGGAAATCCATTCGCTCGACGAAGGCAACCGCCTGCCTAGCTATATTGCTGATATCATTACCGGCATGCTGCAATCCTGTCAGGCGGCCAGCTTCCATCTCGTCACCGAAAATATCGATAACAGCAACGAGGCGGCGGGCAAGGCATGGCTGGCCGATTGCTTCGATGCGGTCAGTTTCGATGGACTGCTGCTGATGCCGCCTTTGTGCGATACGGGATGGCTGCTCGATGAACTCGACGCGCGGCAAGTGCGCTATGCGCGGATGAATCCGGGCACGCAATTGGGGCGCGGCCTTTGTCTGGTGATCGACAACCATTCGGCGGGGCGCGAAATCGGCGCCTATCTGCTGGATCAGGGACATCGGCGGCTGGGCTATATTACGGGGCCTGCGTCGCATTTCGCGCATACCGGGCGGCTCGACGGATTTCGCGAGGCGATGGCGCAGGCGCCTGACGCGCAATTACAGGTCTGTCAGGGGGCCTTCACCTTCGCTTCGGGCCAGCGCGCCGGGGGTGAATTGCTCGATGGCCCCTCGCCTCCCAGCGCGATTTTTGCCGCCAATGACGAAATGGCAGCCGGGGTGCTGGCTGCTGCTTTCGAACGGGGGCTCAATGTGCCCGGGCAATTGTCGATCTTCGGCTTCGGCGGGCTGTTGATTTCCCAATCGACATGGCCGCGCATTTCCACGGTCAGCCAGCCCACCATCACCATGGCACGCATGGCCGCCGACACGCTGATCGCAGCGACGATGGAGGACCAGGAATTGGAGGCGCGGACCATTCCCATCGCCTATGAATTGAAGATTCGCCAGTCGGTGGCCCCACCCGCTGCGCAATAATCCTGTTTCATCATCACCTTATTTAGAATTTTCTCACCTCTCTTGACAGGCGCGGTCCGCTTGAGACAAGGTTGTCCCATTTAAGACAACCTTGTCATAGCAGATTGTCGGGCCGGAATCGGCCACACATGAGGAGAGGGAAATGACGATAAGACCCCAGCTTTTGCTGGCCGGCGCCGTGTGTGCGATGGCCACGATGACGCAGGCTCATGCTCAAAGCGCAGAGCCCGCCCCCGGCGAAATCATCGTGACTGCACAAAAGCGCGAACAGAACCTGCAAAACGTTCCGGTCTCGATCTCAGTGCTTAGCGGTGCTGCGCTGACCACCAACCGCGTGGCAGGGATCGAACAGCTCGCCCAGATCGCCCCTTCAGTCAATTTCACCAACAGCGCCAACACCCGCGGCCAGGGCGTTTCGGTGCGCGGCATCGGCACGCTCAATTTTTCGGACGGGGTGGAGCCTTCGGTTTCGACCGTGATCGATGGCGTGGTGATTGGCCGTTCGGCGGCTTCCTTCTTTGATTTCAGCGACATCAGCCGGGTCGAAGTGCTGCGCGGACCGCAGGGTACATTGTTCGGCAAAAACGCCAGCGCGGGCGCGATCAACCTTGTCACCGAAAAGCCCAGTCTGACGCGCAACAGCGTGGATGGCACGATCAGCTATGGCACGTTCAACGATTTCCGCCTGAAGGGTTCGACCTCGCTGGTGCTCAAGGATGGTACGCTGGGTCTGCGTCTGTCGGGTTTCCGTTCGACCGCTGATGGCGTCATCACCAATCTGTATAACGGCCAGAACCTCAACAATATCAACACATGGGGCCTGCGTGGCAAGCTGCTGTGGGACATGGGCGAGAACAGCTCACTCTATATTATCGGCGACTATTCGGCCAATAATCGCCGCTGCTGCGTCTCGACCATCCGCTCGATCCTGCCCACCACCACCTATTACAACGGCCAAACCCGCGCGCAACTCACCGCCAATCAACAGCTTGGCCCACTCAACCGCACGGTCAATGTGGATGGCGACACTTTCGGCAATCAGAGCGCAGGCGGCGTTTCGGCCGAATTCAACACCGAAATCCTGGGCCAGACACTGACCAGCGTCACCGCCTATCGCGCCTTCAAGACCTTCGACAACAATGATGCCGACGGCGTGCAGGTCGATGTTTACAACGTCAACAACGCGCTTCAGCATCAAAGGCAGTTCACCCAGGAAATCCGCATCACCTCGCCCGCGAAACAGCGGCTCGAATATGTTCTGGGACTTTTCTATTTTTATCAGAACCTTGATACGATAACGCAGGTCAAGGGGACCGGCTTTACCGCCCTGCCCTCAGGCCAATATCTGGGCAATCAGGTCGATCGTTCGATCCGCAATAACAATGCCGCCGCCTTTGGCCAATTCACCTATCACCCCACCGATGCGCTCTCGCTGATCGGCGGTTTCCGCTATACGGCCGAAAACGCCACCGCCAATTTCGCACGCAGCGTTCTGGCGGGCGCGAATGGCCCGGCCACCGGTCTTGGCGGGCCTGTCTACACCTCGCCCACGCTGCATTTCTCGAACACGGATTTCAGCTACAAGCTGGGGGCGGATTACAAGATCTCGCGCGATGTGATGGCCTATGTCACCTATACGCGCGGCTATAAGGGCCCGGCAATCAACCTGCTCAACAATCTGACCTCGTCGATTGTCGATGCGGGGCAGGCGATCCTGAAACCGGAAATCGCACGCAATCTTGAATTCGGCCTGCGCACCCAGATGCTGGACCGCAAGCTGACACTCAACGTCACCGGTTTCCACGAGACTTTCACCAATTTTCAGGCTCAGACCTTCAATGCCGCGCTCAGCACGTTCACGCTTGCCAATGCGGGCAAGTTGACGGCCAATGGCGTCGAGGTGGAAGCCATCGCGCGGGCCGCACCGGGGCTGAATCTGTCGGCCAACGTCGCCTACACCGACACCAAGGTCGAAGGTTTCGTGATCGCCTGCTATCCCGGCCAGACCCTTGCGCTAGGCTGCGCGGCCAACAGCACACAGGACGTTTCGGGCCAGCCTTTGGCCAATGCGCCGAAATGGGCCTACACGCTTTCGGGCGATTATACCCATGAAATCAATGATAAACTGCGCGCCAAGGCTACACTGTCCTATACCTATCGCTCCAATGTCTTTTTCGCCTATTCCGACCCCAATACGGTGCAAAAGGGCTATGGCCTGCTCAACGGTTCGCTCAGCCTCGAGAGCGCCGACAAGCGCTATCGCCTGACGCTCTGGGCCAAAAACCTGACCAATCAGCACTTCGCCACCAGCATCGGCACCGGCTTTCGCGACACCTCCGCCACGGGCGCGGGCTACACGCAACTGCTGACTTCCGATGCTTTCCGCACTGTGGGCGTAGAGGCCGGTTTCCGCTTCTGACGCCTCCCCTCCTCCGGCGGGAAGGCCCCCTCTTCAAGCCTTTCCGCCGGAACCCCCTGTTCCAAGGACGCCTTCATGCATATTTCCCGCAGACATTTCGTGGGGGGGCTGATGGCCGCCTCCGCGCTCAGCCAGGTTGCCGCCGCCGCAAGCGCTAAACCGGCCCGGCGCCCCAATATCATCACCATCGTTCTGGACGATGTAGGCTATTCCGATCTGGGCTGTTTCGGATCGGAAATCCGCACGCCCGCCATGGATTCCATCGCGCAAGGCGGGCTTCGCTATGTCCGCTTCGACACCAAGGCGGTCTGCGCCGCCACCCGCGCCGCGCTGATGACCGGGCGCAACAGCCACAGCGTCAACATGCCCGATGTGCCCGATGTGGCAGGCGTTATGCGCGGCGATCCCGAGGCCCAGCGCCTCTATCGTATGCCGCAAAACGCCCAAACCGTGGCGCAGGCGCTGCGCGATGGCGGCTATGCCACATGGGCGATCGGCAAATGGCATCTGATCCCGATGGGCGATCTTCCCCCCGGCGCTTCGCGCGAACATTGGCCTTTGCAGCGCGGCTTCGACTATTTTTACGGCTTTCCGCGCGGCTGGACCGATCAATATAAGCCGGAACTGGTCGAAAATGACGGCTATATCCATCCAGACCTGCCGCAGGACTATCACCTCTCCGCCGATCTGGCCAATCGGGCCATTTCGCTGATTGAGCGTCAGCCGCAAGACAAGCCCTTCTACCTCAACCTCGCCTTTGGCACGGCCCATGCCCCGCTTCAGGTGCCGCGCGAATGGTCGCGGCCCTATGACGCGCTCTACACCCAAGGCTGGGATGCGATCCGCAAGTCGCGCTATGAGCGGATGAAGAAAATGGGCATCATCCCGCAGGAAACTCTCCTCCCCCCGCGCGAAGCGCAGGATCGCGCTTGGACCAGCCTGTCAGATGACGAACGCGAGGTTTTTGCCCGCTATATGGCGGTCTATGCCGGTTTCATCGAACATTGCGATCATCAGATCGGCCGGGTGCTGGATTCTCTGCGCCGCCTTGGGCAACTCGACAATACGCTGATCGTGCTGATTTCTGACAATGGCGCGGCGGCCGAAGCCGGACAGGAAGGCGAGTTCGACGGCCTCTACAAGCCCAATACACTGACCCCGGCGCAGCAAAAGGCGCGGATCGACGAACTGGGCACCGGCAAGACCCAAGCTGAATATCCAAGGCCGTGGGCCTATGCCGGGACCACTCCGCTGCGCCGCTACAAACTCTGGCCGTTTTCCGGCGGCACGCGCACGCCGTTGATCGTGCATTGGCCCGCGATGGTGCGCGATCCGGGGCATATTCGGCGGCAATTCGTCGATGTGGTCGATATTGCCCCCACCCTGCTGGAGGCCGCAGGCGCCGGCTTTGCGCCGCGCGTGGGCAATGTGGTGCAGATGCCGGTCGCGGGGCGCTCTTTCCTTGCCACGCTGGGCAATCCCGCCGCGCCCGGGCGGCAGGTGCAATATTTCGAGCTGCGCGGCAATCGGGCGATCACCAACGGGCCATGGCGCGCGCTGGCGATCCACAATTGCGGCGCGCCCTATGCGCAAGACAAATGGCAGCTCTACAACATCGATCGGGACTTTTCCGAAAGCACCGATCTGGCCGCGCGCCATCCCGATATTGTGCGGAAAATGACCGCCCTATGGGAGGCTGAATGGCAGCGCCATGTCGGGCGCCCCCTGCCCCAGCCTGTGCCCTTTACCTGCGCGCCTCACGACCAGTTCGACCGCGCCCATTAGCTTGCGTGGTGCCGACATGATTGAACCATGTCGGCGCCGCTTCTGCGCTGGCTTTGGCATCATCGCCGCGTCCTGAACGCTCTTTTCGCTGTCCAGCAGCGTTGCATCCTGCCCCCCAGGAGGTCAGGATAGCGATCCTCTTGCGCAAAACCGACATAGACTTTTTACCACGGCGCGAAACAGGCACCGGGGCTTGTCAGTGTGCGCGTCACACTTGGGCCAGTCCTCTTCGTTGAAGATATATAAGCCGCAGATCAGCGATGGTGATTATCCAAGCGTGCCGATACCTGATCCTGCCGCCGGATCGCCGGGCCATCTTTCATACGAGACATGTCGCGCGCTCTTCTCCCCTCAGGCTGCCGCGCGTCCGAAAGTGTTGCAACAGGACCGGGCTGAGGTTGGTGAAAGTTTTTCGGTCAATGCGGCTGCTTTGTTGGCCGCAACCATGGCATCAACCGTGCCGTGGCTGGCGCAGATGCACAAATGCCCCTTAACCGACGCTTCTGGTGAGCTAACGCAGGGCGGTCTGGATATTGGCCCGCGCAAACGATCATACGAAGCGCCGAAGCGGGCGTTTCTCCCCATGGGCTAAGTTTGGCTTATCCGATCTCGCCCGCCGTCCAACTTTGATGGAGCCGTTCTCGACCCTCTGCCAGTTAAGCCGTACAGAAGCACCACAAGCGGAACATGAAATTTCGCCAGCTTTGCTCATCGGGCCACGCGCATGGGCGCGCGTAGCGGTGGAGCCTATGTTCGAGCTGCTTCAAATCGATCTGGAAGTGTTTCGGTCCTGCAGGCGCCGGTAACGCGCGGTCCGATATGTAGGCCCTTTTAAAAAGGGGGGCCCCACCGGGGCCGTCAAGCGCAGGGGAGCCGCAGCCCCCCTGCCCTCTTAGTGTCTTCAGCCGTTCAGCTTGTCCTTCACCGCCTTGGCAGCGGTGAAGCCCAGCTTCTTGGAAGCGGCGATCTGGATGGTGTCGCCGGTGGCCGGATTGCGGCCTTCGCGGGCCGGGCTTTCCTTGACCTTGAACTTGCCAAAGCCGTTGAGCGAAACTTCTTCGCCTTCCGCAGCGGCATCGGCGATGGCGGCGAAAACGGCATCCACATACTTGCGCGCGTCAGCTTTGGTGATGCCCTGCGAGGCAGCCAGCTTGTCGGCGAGATCGCTATTGTTCATGGTTTCAGTCCTTCAAGTGAAATGGATGGCCTCTGCTAATGCGTGTTGCCGCCGGGATCTATCGGGGATTTGGGGTTTTTGGGGCTATTTGCCCGATGCATCCACAGTTTTGCGCTCATTTGAAGCGAAATTGGCGTTTGTGGCAGGTTATCAGATCCAGGCCTCTTTGCGGCAAGGATTGAAGTAACCAGGGCCTCTGGTTTTTTAGCTGAAATTGCAGCCCTGCAATTTTTCCGTGAATTTCAGCCATTATATTGAAAATAAACATTTTTACCAATGCACGACGCCGCTTTTGCGGTGGCGTGATGATTCCAGATTCTAAAGATTCTAGATTCAGGCCTGTTTCGCGATGTATTTTCAATAGTTTAGATCACCATTCCTGACCGCTTGGGGGTGTTATCCTGTCTTTATGGGGGCTGATACCTGTCCTCTTGGGGGTGTTTGGCTGACCTCTTGGGGTATCCTGTCTCCTTGGGGGCATAAGGTCAAATTGGTGATCTGGATGAGGGAAAGGCACATTTTCGGTTGTGTTTGTCTCATTCTTTGCTCTCGAATGCGAATCGGACAAGGCCTTTGTGAGCAGCATTTGCGTTCCTGAAACTCTATCCTGTCCTTTTGGGGGCTAAACTGACCTGACTTGACCCGACTGGTCAGGTCAGGCATCAATCGGTGAAACAAGGGCGCCGATTCATGGCTGAGGAAATGCAACTGGACATTGTCGAGGATCATCGCGTCGACGATCACCGCGCTGGGGATCGTGGTGCCGGGGATCATGGCGTGGAGGACAATGGCGCGGCCGGGACCGCGCGGGCCATGCGCGTGGCTGCCACGCTGGCGCGCAAGGGCGGCGATGAATTCGTGAAGCCCGGCAAGCTGGTCGAGGTCCGCTTCGTTAAAGGCCAGTCGCTCAGTTTGACCGCCTCACGCCTGCTGGCGCTGATGATCCTGACGGCTGGGGGCGACGCATGGCGCGATACATCGCATAAATTGCGCAAGGCCGACATCCGCCGCGGCCACAAAGGCAATGAGCGTATCGTTGATATGCTTGAGGAATTGCACCGCACCCTGTTTGCTGAGGATGACACGTCATGGCGTGGGCGCAAGGCGACCAAGCGTTTCAGTCTGATCGAATCCTCGTGGGAGGAGGTCGAAGAGGGCGATAAGGAGACCGGCTGGATCGAGTGGCGCTTTACGCCCGATGCCCGCCGCCTCATTCAGGAATCGCAGACTTATTCGGTGATGAACCGTCAGGCGGTGCTGGGTTTCCGTTCGGCCTATGCACTAAAACTCTATGAGGAAGGGGCCTTGCGGCTGCACCGTCGACAGCCGATCTGGCGTGTCGATATGCTGGGCCTGCGTGCGGCGTTGGGCATTGATCCTGATAAGTATGGCGATTTTGCTCAGTTGCGCCGCAAGGTGCTGACGGTCGCGCAATCCGAGATCGACCAGTTGGCCCATTACAATCTGGAATGGAAAGAGATCCGCCGGGGCAGGGCGGTGGCCGAGATCGAGTTTCGCTTCGTCCCCAAGGACGCGCCGGCCCAGATTCAGACCGTTGATGAACTGGAGCGCCATTCTTCGGGCCGCAAGGCGCGGCGCGAGGGAGAAGTGGAAATGATCTCCGCCCCTGCGGCGATCCCCGCGCCCACCCCGGCCCCTGCCCGGGCCAGGCGGGCTGCCGCTGCGCCTTCAACCCCTTGGGAGAAATTTCCCGAAGGATCGCTGCGTTACGGCACCGCGGAGAGCGCCTTTCGCGATGTCGCGCTGCGCTATGGCGGCGGCTGGGACATGGATGTGATTGCCGACGCCTATCGTCAACAGATGGGCGATCGTTTGGGCTCGCTGCGTGGGGCGAAGCTGGAAAAATCGTGGCGCGGTTTTTGCGAGGCCTTTTTCTCGCGCCGGGGCCGACCCTGAAATCGTAATTGCAGGGCTGCAATTGCAGCCCAGAGGCGCCAAATCTGCCCCCACGAGGTCAGGATAGACCTCGCCACTTTCGCTTTACAAGCCGCAAATTTCCGCCTTTGCGAATTATGCAGGATGCTTGACGAAAAAGTGAAAATCGGGCAGGTGCCATTTAACTTTCGAAAGGAGCACACATGGCTTCCGCGCTTGACGAAGTTCGCATGGAAGAAGCGCTCGATGTTGCCTCATTGGCGGATCGCTCTTCCTCAGTTCTGGAAAAACTACGTTCCTCTGCGCGCGATATGCGGGCCGAGGAAAGGCGTGAGCCGTCCTTTCCTATCGGCAAGGCGGCCGAACTGGTTGGACGCACCACGGCCGCGATTCGCGAGGCGGAAAGCGATGGCCGCCTTGAAGCACCACCACGCGGCGAAAACAACCGTCGTTTGGGCTATACGCTGGCCCAGCTTAACGACATGCGCGGCACTTTTGGCACGCGTCCATGGCGCGCGCCTGAAGACCCCTGTTCGATTCTGGCGGTCCAGAATTTCAAGGGCGGCGTGGGCAAATCGACGCTCTCGGTCCATCTGGCGCAATATCTGGCGATCCATGGCTATCGGGTGCTGCTGATCGACTGCGACAGTCAGGCCTCGGCCACCACGCTGTTCGGCTATATCCCCGATCTCGATCTGGGCGAGGAGGACACGCTCTATCCCTTCCTGCGCGAGGGCGAGCGCCAGACGCTGGAATATGCGATCAAGAAGACCCACTTCGACGGGCTTGACCTGATTCCGGCCAACCTGCGTCTGTTTCAGTCCGAATATGAACTGGCCGCGCGTATGGCGCGCGGGCAGGGGGCTTTGCTCAACCGCCTCTCGCAAGGCATCCAGTCGGTGCAGGATCTCTATGATGTGGTGATCCTCGATCCGCCGCCGGCGCTGGGCGCGATCTCGCTTTCCGTGCTGCGCGCGGCCAATGCGCTGGTGGTACCGGTGCCGCCCACGGTGATGGACTTTTCCTCGACCGCGGCGTTTCTGGCGATGCTGGATGAAACGATCCAGGATCTCCAGCAATATGATCTGGCGCCCCAGCTGGCTTTCCTGCGTTTCGTTGCCTCCAAGGTCGATGAAAACAAGTCGATGCATCGCGCCTTGCTTGATTTGATGCGCCAGCTTTACGGCAATGCGATGATCCGTACACCGCTCAAGGATTCCGCCGAAATCGACAACGCCACCGCGCGTCTGATGACGGTTTATGAACTGTCGGGGCCGATGACCAGCAAGCAGGTGCGCGACCGCTGCCTGACCTATCTGGACGGGGTTTGCGGGGAAATCGAGGTGGATATTCGCCGCACATGGCCCAGCCATCTGGCCCGTTTGCGCAAGGAAGGACTGGCGTAATGCGCCAAAATTGCAGCCCTGCAATTTGTGAAGGGAACGTGTAAGATGAGCTCGAAAAACAAGAGCTTCATGGCCGATCTGGCCTCGGTTGTTGAACCGGTTGCTGATGCAGGCAGCCGTCCCTCGCGCCTTGGCGTGGGCGTGCTTTCGGGGCGCAACAACCGGCTTGCCGAACTGGCTTCGGGCTCTGTGGTCAATAATCCGCAGGAACTGGTCGATCCTGATCGTTGCCGGATTTGGATACGGCACAATCGCGATTATGCCGCGCTCAATGAAACCCGCTGCTCGGACCTGATCGAGAGCATTCTGGCGCAGGGCAAGCAGGAAGTGCCCGCCATTGTCCGCCGCGTCCATAATGACCCGAACTATGATTATGAGGTCATTTGCGGCGCGCGGCGGCACTGGTGCGTCAAATGGCTGCGGGCCAACAATCACCCGGAAATCCGCTATCTGGTGGAAATCCGCGATCTGACTGACGAGCAGGCTTTCCGTGTTTCGGATCTGGAAAATCGTGCGCGTGAAGATCTGAGCGATATCGAGCGCGCGCGCGATTATCTTCAGGCGCTGGGCCTCTATTATAACGGCCGTCAGAAAGACATGGCCAAGCGTTTGAACCAGTCCGAGGCATGGCTGAGCCGCTATCTCGATCTGGCGCGCCTGCCGAGCGACATTCTGGGCTCTTTTGCCGATCCGTTTGAGCTCAAGATCTCGCATATTGGCGCGATCAAGCCGCTGCTCAAGGAAGATGACTGCCGGGCAGCCGTGCTTTCCGAGGCGCGGCGCATCCGTGAAGGGCGGCGCATGGGCGAAGAGGACCTGCCCGCGACCGTGCCTGATATCATCCGCGCCTTTGGCGCTGTGGCCAATAAAGAAGCCGAAGCGCGTAAGAAAACCGCGCTGGTCAAAGCCCCCAAGAAGTCAGGATCGGATCAGATCATCCTGCGTAACGGGGCCGGCGTGCCCTTGCTGCGTATCGAGGGCAAGGATCGCAAGAGCATCAGCCTGACGCTGTTTCCCAAGGATGGCGGCAGCAAGGAAGAGGTTGAAACGGCGCTGCGCGATCTGCTCGACCGTTACTGGGAAGACTAAGCGGTAGAACCCCGGAATGGCCAAAGGGCAGGCCATTCCGGGGCAACGGTTTGAAATTACAGCCCCGACGCGCTGGCCAGCCCCACCATCCGCGCCGTTTCGATCAGGGCAGGAGCGATATTCGAGCGCAAATGCTCGACACTATGCTCCATTGCATTGACGCCGACATTGAGCGCCGCGATCACCAGACCTTTGGCATTGCGCACCGGCACCGCGACCGAGCGCAGCCCAACCTCAAGCTCCTGATCGACAATGGCCAGCCCATCACGGGCGACCCCGTCCAGAATCGCGCGCAGATCCTCCAGAGAAGCCACCGTATGGGGCGTGCGCGAGGGCAGGGGGGCAGGGGGGAGCAAAGCCTCGCGCTGCTCCAGCGGCAGGCTGGAGAGCAAAATACGGCCCATGGACGTACACCACGCCGGAAGACGACTGCCGACATGCAGGCCGATCGCCAAGATCCGGCTGTGCGAGGCCCGTGCGACATAGAGCACATCGGCCCCGTCCAGCACCCCAAGAGAACAGGATTCCCCGAGCCTATCGCGCAGATTTTCCAGCAAGGGCTGAGCAATCGCCGAGAGGGAGCGGTCCGAAAGATAGGCGCGCGCCAGCCCCAAGACCTTGGGCCGCACCGAAAAAGATCTTTCATCCTGAGCCACATAGCCGGTCATCACCAGCGTATGCAGGCAACGCGCCACCACCCCGCGCGGCAGGCCGGTGTGGCGAGCAAGGCTGGCGATGGACTGATCCGGGCCCAATTCGACAAAGGCCTCCATGACCATCAGGCCGCGGGCCAGAGATTGCATGAAATCGGGGTCTGACTGGCTCATGCGCGCATCTCCTTTAGGCGAGGGCCTATGACAGCCCCCGCCATGCCTGTCGAGGTTCAGACCCGCTCGACAATCGCGGCAATGCCTTGGCCCACGCCTACGCACATGAAGGCGAGGGCATAACGACCGCCCGTCCGCTGCAATTCCTCGACCGCCGAGAGCGTGATGCGCGCGCCCGACATACCCAAGGGATGCCCCAATGCGATCGCCCCGCCATTGGGATTGACGCGCGGATCACCCATATCGACGCCCAGATCGCGCAAAGTGGCGATGCCCTGCGCGGCAAAGGCCTCGTTGAGTTCGATCACGTCCATATCGGCCATGGCCAAGCCTGTCCGGGCGAACAGACGCCGGGCCGCCTCGACCGGGCCGATGCCCATCACGCGGGGTGCCACGCCTGCGCTGGCCATCGCTACCACCCGCGCGCGCGGGGTCAGGCCATGGGTTTTGGCTGCATTTTCGCTGGCGATGATCATCGCGGCGGCGCCATCGTTCAAACCGCTGGCATTACCCGCCGTGATCGTGCCATCGGCGCGCACCACGGGTTTCAACTTGGCCAGAGCCTCCAATGTGGTCGCGCGTGGGTGTTCATCCTGAGCAAAAACAAGGGGTTCTCCCTTTTTCTGCGGGACTTCAACCGCCACGATTTCCGCCGCCAGACGCCCATTGGCCTGTGCGGCGGCGCATTTCTGCTGGCTGAGCAGGGCAAAAGCGTCCTGATCTTCGCGCGAGACATTCCATTCGGAGGCGACATTTTCCGCCGTTTGCGGCATCGTATCAACACCCCATGTCGCCTTCATCGCCGGATTGATGAAGCGCCAGCCAAGCGTGGTGTCCTCGATCTTCTGATCGCGGCCAAAGGCGTTGCCCGCCTTGCCAAGGACATAAGGCGCGCGGGTCATGCTTTCCGCGCCGCCCGCGATGATGAGGTCGGCGTCCCCGCTGCGGATCGCCTGGGCCGCGATGCCTACCGCATTCAGGCCGGATCCGCACAGGCGATTGACGGTCGTCCCCGGCACTTCCTTGGGCAGGCCGGAGAGCAGGCCTGCCATGCGGGCCAGATTGCGATTGTCCTCGCCCGCCTGATTGGCGCAGCCCAGAATGATGTCATCCACCGCGCCCCAATCCACGCCCATGTTGCGCAGCATAAGCGCACGCAGCGGGATCGCGGCAAGGTCGTCGGCACGGATGGTCGAAAGCGAGCCGTTCAGCCGCCCGATGGGCGTGCGGATCGCGTCACAGATAAAAGCCTGCGTCATGCTGCACTTACCTTCAAGGGCGCGCCCGTCTTGGCCACCACATCATCCACCGAAACTCCGGGCGCGCATTCGACCAGCGTCAATCCGCCCACTTTCTTGTCCACCGCGATCACGGCCAGATCGGTGATGATGAGATCGACCACTCCGCGCCCCGTCAGCGGCAAAGTGCATTGCGGCAGGATCTTGGGGCTGCCGTTTTTGGCGCAGTGATCCATCACCACCACGATGCGCTTGACCCCGGCAACAAGATCCATCGCTCCGCCCATGCCCTTCACCATCTTGCCCGGAATGGTCCAGTTGGCCAGATCGCCATTGGCGGCCACTTCCATCGCTCCCAGAACAGCCATGTCGATATGCCCGCCCCGGATCATCGCGAAACTGTCGGCGCTGGAAAAGAAACTGCTGGTGGGAAGCGCCGTCACGGTCTGCTTGCCTGCATTGATCAGGTCAGGGTCCGCCTCGCCCTCATAGGGGAAGGGGCCGATGCCCAACATACCGTTTTCCGATTGCAGCGTGACGGTGATGCCTGCGGGCACATAATTGGCTACCAGCGTGGGGATGCCGATGCCAAGGTTCACGTAATAGCCGTCGCGCAGTTCCTTTGCCGCGCGCGCGGCCATTTGATCGCGGGTCCAGCTCATGCTGCGGCCTCCTTTTCGCGGGTGGTCAGTTTCTCGATGCGCTTTTCATTGATGGTGGACAGCACGATGCGGTCGACGAAAATCCCCGGCGTGTGGATGCAATCAGGATCGAATGTGCCCGCAGGCACGATTTCCTCGACTTCGACCACAGTGACGCGACCGGCGGTGGCCATGTTGGGGTTGAAATTGCGCGCGGTCTTGTTGAACATCAGATTGCCCGCCGGATCGGCCCGCCATGCCTTGATGATCGACACATCGGCGCGCAGCCATGTTTCGCGGACATATTCCTCGCCTTCGAAAAATTCGGTCGGCTTGCCCTCGGCCACCACGGTGCCCACGCCCGTCTTGGTGTAAAAGGCCGGAATGCCCGCGCCCCCGGCGCGAATACGTTCGGCCAGCGTGCCCTGCGGGGTCAGTTCCAGCTCGAGTTCACCGCTCAGGTACTGTTGCTCGAACAATTTGTTCTCGCCCACATAGGAGGAGATCATTTTGCGGATCTGGCGGCTTTCCAGCAGCATCCACAGGCCAAAGCCATCGGCCCCGGCGTTGTTGGAAATCACCGTCAGATCGCGCACGCCGCTGGCGCGGATCTGCGGGATCAGGCTCTCTGGATTGCCCGAGAGGCCAAAGCCCCCCGACATGATGGTCATTCCGTCAAACAGCAGGCCCTCCAAAGCCGCTGCGGGGTTGGGAAATATCTTTCCGGACACCTTGCTACCTTTCCAATGTGAACGATAATCGGACATGAAGTACAATAATCGTTTCATAATCGATTCGAAGCACGCGGTCAAACCCCGCAACAAAGATGCTAGGCAGGCGGAATGGCCCCCTGAGGCGCTCAGGAAGGCGTAGAGGCGCAAAATGGCAGCGGGAGGGTGGGGGGCGTCGGCGCTGAGGAGCAAGTGGGCTCAGCGGGCCGTTCAGGCGCTGTTTTGGCGTACTCCACCGGCGGCGGGAAAGGAGCTAGCCGAGGGCGGACTCTTGCCTGCATGCACTTCGACCAGCGGCATAGGTGCGCTGATCGGCCCGCTGGCGGCATGCTGGATCAACAGGCGGGCGGTTTCGGACCGGTCGACGGCGGGAGAAAACAGATAGCCCTGACCAAAGGGACAGCCCATTTCGCTCAGCCTTGCCGCCTGCTGGGCATGTTCGATCCCTTCGGCGGTGACGGTCGCGCCCCGTTTATCGGCAATCGCCAGCAGGGCGGCAATGATCGTGCTGCTCAGATCGTCCACTGTCAGGCGGTCGATAAAGGATTTGTCGATTTTGAGACTGTCGAAGGGAAAATCGAGCAGATGGGTCAGCGAAGCATAGCCGGTGCCGAAATCGTCAAGCGCGATGCCGATACCCTGTTCGCGCAGGGCCTCAATGGTCGTCGCCATATTGCGGTCGTGGCGGTCGAAATAGACGCTTTCGTTGACCTCCAGCACCAGTTGGCCGATCAGATCGCGATCGCCCGCAAAGGCCTGTGTGATAACCTGCAACAGCCGCGATCCGCGCAGATCGGTCGCCGTGACATTCACCGCCATCGAAATGGGGGGAATGCCCGCGTCGCGCCACATGCGCAGATCGGCGGCCACTATTTCCAGCATGACACGGGTCAATTGGCTGGCGATGCCGGGGGCGATGGTGGCTTCGGCAAAGGCGCCTGCGGGAATGATCGCGCCTTCGGGCGTGACCATGCGGCACAGCGCCTCCAGCCCGACAATGCGCCGGTCGCTCAACCGGACGATGGGTTGATACCATGCGCGCAGGCGCCCCTCAGCCATCGCGGCCTGAACCGTCGAGATTGAGGACAGGCGGGCGGCCACAGGATCGCTCATTTCCGGGGTAAAGCGCAGAAATCCGCCTCGATGCACCGATTTTGCATGAAACAGCGCATGGTCGGCATTGCGCAGCGTATCGATCGCATTGCTATCCTGATCGCTTAACGCGGCAAAGCCGATGGTGGCCTCGGGAAGGATCGAGAAGGTGGCGAAATCGATTGTTGCGCCCATATGCGCCAGTATATGATCGGCAAAAGCCTCCAGCGCGCTCAACCTTTCGGGCGCTACGATCAGGATGGCGAATTCATCCCCGCCGATGCGAAAGGCACGGTCGGGCGCGGCCAGATGGGCCAGTCGCCCGGCGGTTTCCTGGAGCAGCCGATCACCCGCCTCATGGCCGAATGTGTCATTGGTGGTCTTCAGATTGTCCAGATCGACCAGCATCAGCGCCCATGATCCGGGCAGATCGCAATCGAGATGGGCCAGCGTCTGCTCAAAACTGCGCCGATTGGGCAGATTGGTCAGCGCATCCATATTCGCGCTGCGCTCGCGCTCGGTGACGCGCAAATGGCGCGCCATGGCCAGTTCGCACAAATGGATGCAGATTTCGACCAATTGCCGCTCGCCGGGCGTCGGCCCCCGGCTTTGGCGGAAATAGAGCGCGAAAGTGGCCAGCACGAGGCCCGAGGGATCGAGAATGGGCGAGGACCAGCACGCCCTCAGCCCGAGCGGCAGCGCGCCATCACGGAAATTGGCCCAGCGCGGATCTGCGGCAATATCGCGCACCTCGACCGGCGCGCGGATATAGGCCGCCGTGCCGCAGGAGCCGACATTGGGCCCGATGGCCACATTGTCGAGCGCCGCGCTATAGGCATCGGGCAGGCTGGGCGCGGCCAGCGGATGGAGCATCCCACCCCGGTCCACCATCAGCACCGAGCAGATCACCTCGGGAAAATTGGCCTCAAACGCCCGGCACAAATGGTCCATCACGCGTTCGAGCGAGTCGCCGCGGGCAATGTGTTCCAGCGTAGTAACCCTGAGATCGATCACCCGGGCATCCCTCGCAACAGCTCTTATTCTCTGGGGTTACCATATCGCCGGTAGGATTAATCAATCCCTTCCCGGCGGCGATGGATTCGACGGATTTACACCTCTATTAAGACTATCTTAGCCAAAATGGGGTTTTAGCCAATAGGGGTCGCTGGGAAAAACCCGGAGGGTTTCGGGGCCGGAACATTGTTGGAAGCTTCCGTAGTCAGTCGTTTATATCAGGCGTCGGGATTTACGCTTGCGCTTCGAGAGGGTGATCATGGTCAAGTTTAATATTCGCACCCTGATTTTGGCGGGATTTACCGGAATTGTGGCGACGATCCTGATCGTTGGCCTGTTTGCCCATTCGCGACTGGCGATGACCGAGGACCATGCCGTTGCGCTGAACAACGATGCTGTGGCCGGGCTTTACCAGAGCGCCTTGCTCAAGGATGCTCTGGTGGCCGATTTCCTTAAGGCGCGTGAGGTTGTCGGCCAAGGCAAGGGCGCCAACCGCGTGGACACCCCGCCATCCTCGGTCGAACCGATGATCGCGGCCTATGAGCCGACGATCTTCACTGAAACCGACCGCGAGGCCTTTGCCCGCTTTAAGCGCGATTACGCCGCCTATCGCAACGCCGAGCAGAACGTTTATGCCGGCACGGGGCAGACCGATGTCCTGCTTTCGCGCTATAAAATCGCTTATGACGATACCGGCGCGCTGGCGCAGGGCAATCAGAAGCGCGCGGTGGAAAGAATCGGCGAGATCGGCGGGCAGATCGTATCCTTGCAGAATTCGATGACGGTCGGCTTCCTGATCGCGTTGGCTGTGGCTTTGCTGGCCGGTTATATGCTGCTTTCCGCGATCATTCCGCCGCTCAAGCGCCTGACGGGCCTGATGGACACGATGCGTCAGGGCGATTTCACCCAGCGCATGCCGATCATGCGCGACGATGAACTGGGCGACCTGAGCGAAGGCTTCAACCGCATGGCCGAAGAGGTGATGGAGCTGGTCGGGCAGGTGCAGCGCTCGGGCATCCGCGTCAGCACCTCGATGACCGAGATCGCCGCCACGTCCAAGCAGCAACAGGCCACCGCCGCCGAAGTGGCCGCCACCACCACCCAGATCGGCGCGACTTCACGCGAAATCGCCGTTACGTCCAAGGAACTGGTGCGCACGATGACCGATGTGGCCGCCGTATCCGAGGCTGCGGCCGCCCTTGCCTCGGGTGGGCGCAGCGGTCTGGCCGAGATGGAAGACACGATGGCGCAGGTGATGGAAGCGGCCAATTCGATCAATGCCAAGCTGGCGGTGCTGAACGAAAAAGCAGGCGATATCAATCAGGTGGTGACCACGATCACCAAGGTTGCCGATCAGACCAACCTGCTCTCGCTCAATGCCGCGATCGAGGCGGAAAAAGCGGGCGAATATGGGCGCGGCTTTGCGGTCGTATCCTCGGAAATCCGCCGTCTGGCCGATCAGACCGCCGTTGCCACCTATGACATCGAACAGATGGTCAAGGACATCCAATCCGCCGTTTCGGCCAGCGTGATGGGCATGGACAAGTTTTCCGAGGAAGTGCGCCGGGGGATGCATGACGTGCATGCCATTGGCGACAAGTTCTCCGACATTATCATGCAGGTTCAGGCGCTTGCCCCGCGTTTCGAAAGCGTGAACGAGGGGATGCAGACCCAGGCCACGGGCGCCGAACAGATTAGCGAGGCGTTGGTGCAATTGAGCGAGGCGACCCAACAGACGGTTGAATCCCTGCGCCAGTCGACCTCGGCCATCGAAGAGCTCAACCTTGTTTCGACCAATCTGCACGGCAGTATCGCCCGTTTCAAACTGACATCGGCCTGATGAGGGGCGCGTAACAACAGGATCTGCGGCTCATGCTCTTTCTTCATTTCCGCATCGGTGAAGGCAGCTTTGCGCTGGCGGCTGATCGGATTGTCGAGATCGTGCCGCTGGCGCCCCTGCGGACGATCCGGCAAGGGCCCGACACCGCCGACGTGCCCACGGATCAGACCTTTGAATATCGTGGACAATTCGTGCCGGTGATCGATCTGTGCCAGATCGATCTGGGGCGCCCGGCGCGGCGGCGATTGTCCACGCGGATCATCGTGGTGGGCCATCACAATGCCCTGCTGGGCCTGATCGCGGAAAATGCCACCACGATGCTGCGGCTTGAACCGGAAGATTTCGCGCCCTTTGCCACCGGGCCGGAAGGGCTGATTCAGCGGGTCGATCTGCCCGATCTGCTGCCGCCTGAAATGCTGGATGGGGCCTTGCGCATAGAGGCTCATCCATGAACGACACCCGCTTTGCCGACCTGCTCGAACGGGTGATGGGTCTGAGCGCGGCCACCATCGGGCCGGGCGCGATTGAACGCGCGGTCGAGACGCGCCGCCGCGAGACCGCATGCCGCGATACCGACGCCTATTGGGCGCTGTTGCAGGCTTCCTCTGCCGAAGTGCAGCAACTGATCGAAGCCGTTGTCGTCCCCGAAACATGGTTTTTCCGCAACCCTCAGGCCTTTCGCGCAATGGAGGGCGATGTGCTGGGCCCGCGCCTGCGCGCCGATCCGCAGGCCTGCGCGCGCCTGCTCAGCCTGCCCTGCTCGACCGGTGAGGAAGCCTATACGATGGCCATGGCGCTGATGGAGAGCGGCATTGCCCCGCATCGCTTCAACATCGAGGCGGTCGATATCAGCCAACATGCCATCGATATGGCGCGCGCAGGGGTTTATGGCCGCAATTCCTTTCGCGGCCATGAGCTTGGCTTTCGCGACCGCTATTTCGATGCTGCCCCTCATGGCTGGGCGCTGCGTGAAGAGGTTCGCGCCCCGGTCCGCTTCAGTCAGGGCAATATTTTCGCCTCCGGCTTTATGGCGCAGGCGGGCAGTTTTGATGTCATTTTTTGTCGTAATATGCTGATTTACTTTGATATACCTCGCCAGAAACAAGCGATTGCCGTGCTGCGGCGCCTGTTGGCTCCCGATGGCACCCTGTTCGTCGGCCATTCCGAGGCGGGATTGATGCGCGAGGAAGGTTTCGTCTCGGCGGGCATGGCCATGTCCTTTGCCTTTCGCCGCGCGCCGGAGGCGGCGCCCGTTGCGCCAACCATAGCAGTTCCGGCCCGCGCCGCCATACGCCCCGTCGTGCCCAAACGAGCAGCCCCTGCGCGCGTGATGGAGCGCGACAGGCCGGTTCGTCAGGCCATCGTCCGTCCCGCCGCTGCCAAGGTGCCCGATCTGGCCACTTTGCGCCGGATGGCCGACGATGGCCGCGTGGAGGAAGCCGAGCGCGGCGCCCAGGCCCATATCCGCGACAATGGCGCTTCGCCCGATGCGCTGCTGCTGCTGGGCCTGATCAGCGATGCAGGCGGGCAGGGCAAGGCGGCCGCCCATTATTACCGCAAGGTGCTCTATCTCGATCCGGGCAATGTCGAGGCGCTGGGTCATCTTGCGCTCTTGCTGCGCCGCGAGGGCGATCATGCCGGGGCACGGCTGCTCGACGAGCGGATGCGCCGCCGCGATGAACGGACTAGCTGATGGGACAGCATCGTTCCGCGACCGGGCCGCAGATTGACGCCTGCTGGAAAATCATAGGGATTCAGGGGGATAAGTCCTGTCCCGAATTGCCGCGCCATTCCCATTGCCGCAATTGCCCCCGCTTTTCGCAGGCGGCGGCCATGCTGCTCGACCGCGATCTGCCGGTGGATCATGATGCCTCTCCGGTCGCAAAGGCGGAGAGGCAGGCCGACCATGGCGGCGGGGAATCGGTGATGGTCTTTCGTCTTGGCCCCGAATGGTTTGCCCTGCCGACGCTGGTGCTGGATGAGATTTTGCGCCTGCGCCCGGTCCATACGCTGCCGCATCGGGGGCATCCGGGTCTGATGGGCCTGGTCAATGTGCGCGGCGAGCTGGTGATCTGCGTCTCGATCGCCCAGCTTCTGATCGGGCCGATGGCGGTGGGCGAACATGGGCGGCTGGTGGTGGTGCGCCATGATGGCCGCCGTCTGGCCTTTCCGGTCGATGAGGTGCAGCATTTGCGCAACCATGACACGCGCCGGTTGCGCGCCGTTCCAGCCACGCTGGCCCGCTCGGCCTCGGCCTATACGCGCGGCCTGCTGGGCTGGCAGGGGGTGCAGGTGGGGCGGTTGGACGAGGATCTGGTCTTTGCAGCCATGGAGCGGTTTTTGGCATGAGGCATCTGGACCCTTCATCGCTCTCGCTGCGCGATCTGTTTCGGATCGAGGCCGAAGAGCAGACCAAGGCTCTGACCGACGCCCTGCTGGCGTTGGAAAAGGATCCTTGTCAGGGCGATATGCTGGAATGCTGCATGCGGGCGGCTCATTCGCTGAAGGGTGCGGCGCGGATCGTGGGCATCCATCCGGCGGTCACGGTGGCCCATGCGATGGAGGATCTCTTCGTTCTGGCGCAGGGCGGGCGGGTGCGTCTGGCCCCGGCCCAGATCGACCTGCTGCTCAGCGGGGTAGATCTGCTCTCGGCGCTGGCCGGGCAAGGCGAGGGCGAGAACGGGTTTGATGAGGATATCTGGCAGGCCGACGCGGAGCGCTTTGCCGCCGCGCTGACGGCGACTCCTGCGGCTGCGGTCGATGAGGATCGCGTGCCTGAAGAGGTATCGGTGGCGGGCCAGGTAGCAATCGTGCCCGCCGTGCCGGAAATCCTGCCCGAAACGCCTCCTGCGGCTTCGCCCGAAAGGCTGCTGCCCGAAAGAGCGGGCGAGGGGGATCGCGCCTTGCGGGTCAGCGCGGAAAACCTGAACCGTCTGCTTGATATGGCCGGGGAATCCTTGGTTGAAACCCGGCGTCTGGCCCCGCTAGAACAATCGCTCTTGCGGCTCAAGCGGATGCATCATCAGGCCGCCGCTGCGCTGGACGCCTTGCAGGCGGCGCTGCCGGTCAACATGCTGGACGAACGCGCCGCATCGGCTTTGGAAGAGGCGCGGCGGCGATTGATGGATTGCCGTCGGCAATTGTCGGGCGGACTCGATGAGCTTGAAGCCTCGAACCATCGCACGACCAATCTGGCTCATCGCCTGTATAATCAGGCGCTTATGGTACGGATGCGGCCCTTCGGCGATGGTATGGGCGCTTTTCCCCGCATGGTGCGCGATATTGCGCGCGAATTGGGCAAGCAAGTCCGCTTCGAAATTCTGGGCGAACGCACCCAGGTTGACCGCGACATTCTGGAAAAGCTGGACGCGCCGCTGGGCCATTTGCTGCGCAATGCGCTGGACCATGGCATGGAAACCCCGGATGAGCGCCGCGCCGCAGGCAAGCCTGCCGAGGGCTTCGTGCGCGTGGAGGCCAGCCATCAGGCGGGCGCCTTGCAGATCATCGTTTCGGATGATGGGCGCGGCATCGATCTGGACGCGATCCGCCGCACGATCACGGCGCGCGGTCTGGCCGCGCAGGACACGGTGGCCCGCCTGAGCGAGGCCGAATTGCTCGAATTCCTGTTCTTGCCCGGCTTTACCATGAAAAGCGATGTCACCGAGATTTCGGGGCGCGGTGTGGGGCTGGACATTGTTCAGGACATGATCCGTCAGGTGCGCGGGCGGGTGCGGATCATCTCGCGCCAGGGCGAGGGCACGCGGTTCCGGCTGGAATTGCCGCTCACGCTCTCAGTGGTGCGCGCGCTGCTGGTCGATATTGGCGGCGAGCCCTATGCCTTTCCCTTTGCCCATATTGCCGGTGCGATGAAAGTGCCCGCCGATCGGGTCCGCACGGTCGAGGGGCGCCAGCACATCCTGATCGACGGCGCCGCGGTGGGGCTGGTGGGCGCGCATCAGGTGCTGGGCTGCACGGCGCCCGATGGCACGCCCGAGGAGCTTTGCGTGGTCCTGCTGGGTGCAGGGGACCATATGTTTGCGCTGGTGGTCGATGGTTTTACCGGCGGGCGCGAACTGGTGGTGCAGCCGCTCGATCCGCGTCTGGGCAAGATCAAGGATATCAGCGCAGCCTCGCTGACCGAGGATGGCGCACCTTTGCTGATCATCGATGTCGAGGACATGCTGCGCTCGCTGGAAAAGCTGGCGGCGACGGACCGTCTGGCCCCGGTCGGGCGCGAAATCGGCACGCAAAGCGGGGCGCGGCGCAAACGGGTGCTGGTGGTGGACGATTCCTTCACCGTGCGTGAATTGCAGCGCAAATTACTCGATCATCACGGTTATGATGTCGAAGTGGCGGTCGATGGTATGGATGGCTGGAATGCGCTGCGTCAGGGCGGTTTCGATCTGGTGGTCAGCGATATCGACATGCCGCGCATGGACGGCATCGAACTGGTGCGCCGCATCCGCCACGACCCCGTGCTCAAGGCCCTGCCGGTGATGATCCTGTCCTATAAGGACCGCGAAGAAGACCGGTTGCGCGGGCTGGAAGTGGGGGCCGATTATTACCTGACCAAAGGTAGTTTCCAGAATGACGCTCTGATCGATGCCGTGATAGACCTGATCGGGGAAGGTGCGGCATGAGAATTGGTATCGTCAATGACTTACCGCTGGCGATCGAGGCATTGCGCCGGGTTTTGGCGCAGGCGCCCCAGCATCAGGTGGCATGGACCGCGGCCGATGGGATGGAGGCGGTGGAGATGGCGTTGCGCGACCGGCCCGACATCATTCTGATGGATCTGGTGATGCCGCGCATGAACGGGGTGGAGGCCACGCGCCGCATCATGGCCGAGGCGCCCTGTGCGATTCTGGTGGTGACATCGGATATCGAAAGCAATGCCGCGCAGGTCTTTGCCGCGATGGGCAAGGGCGCGCTTGATGCGGTCGATACGCCTTTGCTGCATGGCGCGCCGATGCGGGGCAAACATCCGCTGCTGACCAAGATCGAGGCGGTGGGCAGGTTGATTGATGCCGGAAGCAGCGCTCCTGCGCCCAAAGGCATTGAGCGCGGCGCCACCAGCCAGTTGATCGCCATTGGCGCATCGGCGGGCGGTCCGGCGGCGCTGGCCGCGATCCTGAAAGCGCTGCCTGCCGGATTTCCCGCCGGGATTGTCATTGTCCAGCATGTCGATGCGCGATTTGCCCAGGGGCTGGCCCAATGGCTCGACGATCAATGCGCGCTGTCGGTGCGTCTGGCGCAGGAAGGCGACCGGGTGCGGCCCGGCGAGGTTCTGGTAGCGGGCACAGACGACCATCTGGTATTCAAGTCGCCAGAAAGGCTGGGTTATTCCAGTGCACCATCCGATCACACCTATCGCCCTTCGATCGACGTTTTCTTCCGCAGCGCCGGCCAGTTCTGGCCCGGGGCGCTGACCGGCCTGCTCCTGACCGGCATGGGCGCGGATGGGGCACGTGGATTGAAGGAGCTGCGCGACAAGGGGCATTTAACCATTGCGCAGGATAAGGCTTCCAGCGCGGTGTATGGTATGCCAAAGGCCGCGCTCCAGCTTGATGCTGCGCGCGAAGTGCTTCCCCTCGAACAGATAGCACGCCGGTTGACAGAGCTTCCCGGCCTGCGGCTTTCGACGAAAGGATTGTCAGAATGAACCCCCAGGTTTCGGTCGATCCGGATATGGGCGATCCCGAAGAGCCGATACCCAACCAGTCGATTATGGTCCTGCTGGTCGATGATCAGATTATGGTGGGCGAGGCGGTGCGCCGGGCCTTGCTGGATGAGGTGGGGATCGAGTTTCACTATTGCTCGAACCCGCTTGACGCGCTGGCGATTGCCCGCACGGTGCAGCCTACGGTGATTCTTCAGGATCTGGTGATGCCCTCGGTCAACGGGCTGGATCTGGTGCGTCAATATCGCACCGATCCGCACACGCGCAACATTCCGATCATCGTTTTGTCCACCAAGGAAGAAGCCAGCGTCAAGAGCGATGCCTTTCGCGCAGGGGCCAACGATTATCTGGTCAAATTGCCCGACCGGATCGAACTGATCGCGCGCATCCGCTATCATTCGGCGGCCTATCTTTCGCAGATTCAGCGCGACGAGGCCTATCGTGCGCTGCGCAAGAGCCAGCAGGAGCTGATGCAGGCCAATTTCGCGCTGCAAAGGTTAACCAATGTCGACGGGCTGACAGGGCTGAGCAACCGGCGATATTTCGACGAATATTTCGAGACCGAATGGCGTCAGGCCGCGCGCGACCGCCAGCCTTTGTCGCTGCTCATCATCGACATCGACCACTTCAAGCAGTTCAACGACACCTATGGCCATCTGGCCGGGGATGAAGTGTTGCGCAAAGTGGCGCAGTGCGTTCAGGCCGCATTCCGCCGTCCCAAGGATCTGGTGGTGCGGCTGGGCGGTGAGGAATTTGTCGTCGTGCTGCCCGCCACGCCGATGAGCCATCTGGCCATGCTGGGCCAGCGCGTTGTCGATGCGGTTGAGGCGCTTGATCTGGCTCATTCCTCTTCGCCGGTGTCTGACCGGGTGACGATCAGCGTGGGGGGCGCGGGATGCCAGCCCGACCGCGAGGACCGCCGCCTCGCGCTGATGGAGGCGGCGGACAAGGCGCTTTATGAGGCCAAACGCTCCGGCCGCAATCGGGCGGTGATTGATCGCGGCCTATAGGCTGTCATCCGCGCCGATGGCGCCATACAAGGCCATACGATTCGACAGATCGGTGGTCAGCGTGGCGATCCGGCTTTGCTGCGCGACATAATAGGTCCGCTGGGCGGTCAGCGCGGTCTGATAGGTGCCTATCCCGGCCTTGAACTGATCCTGAGCCAGAACCCATGCCTTGCGGGCGGCCTCAACATAGCGCTCCTGCGCGGCGCGCTGATCGCCGATGGTGCCGCGCCGGGCCAGTCCATTGGCGACATCGCGGAACGCGGTCTGGACGGCCTTTTCATAGGCGGCCAGATAATAATCCTTGGTTGCCTTGGCATAGGCCAGATTGCCGCGATTACTGCCGCCCAGCAAAGGCACGCTGGCGTTGGGGACGAGGTTCCAGCTGGCCGCGCCGCCGGTAAACAGGCTGGAAAGCGCGGTACTGGCCACGCCGATGGTCGATGTCAGCGAGATCGTGGGGAAAAAGGCCGCCCGCGCCGCGCCCACCGAGGCGTTCGCCCCGATCAGCTGATGCTCGGCCTCGACCACATCGGGGCGGCGCAGCAGCACGGCTGAGGACAGACCGGCGGGCACATTGGCGATGGCGGGATCGAGATCCTCCAGCGCCTTGGGCAGCAATTCATCGCCCACCTGCCGCCCCACCAGCAGATCGAGCGCATTGCGATCCTGCGCCGCCGCAGTGGTATAGCCGGCGACATCGGACTTCGCGCTTTCCACCACGGTGCGCGCGCTTTCGACATCCGATCCATTGGCAAGGCCGGATTGGAACAGGGATTGTGTCAGCGCCAATGTCCTCTCGCCGCTGCTCACCGTTTCGCGCGCCAAAGCCAGCAGATTGCTGTCCGAGGCGTAGGTGACATAGGCGGTGGCAACCTCCTCCACCAAGGTCAGCCGGGCCGAACGCAGGCCTGATTGCGAGGCGAGATAGGATTCGAAATCCGCCTTGGTCTGATTGCGCAGCCGCCCGAACAGGTCGATGGTAAAGGAACTCATCCCCGCGCTGGCGTCATAGCTGTTGCTGTTCGGGCCCTTGTTCGACAGGCCCCGCGACAGGCTGGCGTCGGCCCCCGCGCTGATCGTGGGCAATTGGGCGGAGCGGGCGATGCGATAAGTCGCTCGCGCCTGCGCCACGGCGGCCACCTGCTCGCGCAGGGACCGGCTGTCCGACAGCGCCATTTCGACCACCTGGGTCAGCTTGGGGTCGGTGATGACCTTGCGCCATGGCATGCCTGCCTCTCCGGCCTGCGCGGGGGCATAGGCGGCGCCTTGCGGCCATTGCGGCGCCACGGGGGCGGCGGGGCGGACATAGGCGGGGGCCATGTTGCAGCCCCCCAGAGCCAGCGCCAGCAGGCTGGCCGTGATCAGTTTACGCATGATTCTCGCCCTTCTTGCGGGTCGCGCGTTCGGTCAGTTTGGTGACCGCGATGAAGAACATCGGCACATAGAAAATGGCCAGCACTGTGGCGGTAATCATCCCGCCCAGCACCGCCGTGCCGATGGCTATCCGGCTGTTGGCCCCGGCCCCGCTGGCGACGGCCAGCGGCACCACGCCCGCGATAAAGGCAAAGGAGGTCATCAGGATCGGGCGCAGGCGCAGGCGTGCCGCCTCGATGGCCGCGTCAAAGGCGGAGGCTCCCTTGCGATAGGCCGCTTCGGCAAATTCGACGATCAGGATCGCATTCTTGGCAGACAGGCCGATGGTGGTGAGCAGGCCGACCTGAAAATAGATATTGTTTTCAAGGCCCCGCACCGACACCGCCAGCACCGCCCCGATCACGCCCAAAGGCACCACCAGCAGCACGGCAAAAGGCACCGACCAGCTTTCATACAGCGCGGCAAGGCTGAGGAAGACCACCAGCATCGAGATCGCATAGAGATAGGCTGCCTGCCCGCTGGTCTTGTTTTCCTGATAGGACAGGCCCGACCATGCGTAAGTGGTGCCCGGCGCAAGCTGTTGTTGCAGCTTGACGATCTGCGCCATCGCATCGCCCGAGGAATAGCCGTCGGCCGCCTCGCCGCTGATCTCATAGGAGGACAGGCCGTTGAAGCGCGCGAGGGAATTGGCGCCCTTTTCCCAGCCGATCGAGGTGAAGGCCGAGAAGGGGACCATGCCCGAGATCGTGCTGCTGCCCACGCTGGTCGTGCCCGTGCTGTTCTTCACGAACCATTTGGACAGGTCTTCGGGCTGCATGCGATAGGGCGCATCGCCCTGCATATAGACGCGCTTGACGCGGCCGCGGTCGACGAAATCATTCACATAGGCCCCACCCCAAGCCTTGCTCAACGTATCGGTGGCATCGCTCTCGCTCAGCCCCAGCATGGCCAGTTTGGCGTCGTCAAACGTGATCCGCATCTGGGGCGCATCGGGCAGGGCGGTGGCGCGCACGCGGGTCAGGATCTTGTTCTGCGCCGCCGCCTTGAGCAGCTTGTCACGCTCGGCCTTGAACTGCTCGGCGCTCAGGTGGCCGCTGTTGAGCAATTCGAAGGTGAAGCCATTGGATTGGCCCAGACCTGAAATGGCGGGCGGGTTCATCGGGATGATCGTGGCGTCGCGCAGGCCCGCAAAGAACTTGCCCGCGCGGTTGATGATCCCGGTCGAGCTGTTTTCGCTGCCCTTGCGGTCGTCCCACGGTTGCAGGCCGACAAAGGCCATGCCGGTGTTCTGGCCCGAGCCGGAGAAGGAGAAGCCCGAGATCGCCATCACCAACCGCGTGTTCTTCTGCTCCTGATTGAGGAAATATTTGCCGATCTGGGCCCGCACGGCGCTGGAGCGTTCATCGGTGGCGCCCGCGGGCAGGGTGAACATCACCATCGCCTGCCCCTGATCCTCCAGCGGCAGAAACCCGGTGGGCAGGCGCAGGAACAGCAGCGTCATGACGCCCACGATGCCGCCATAGACGAGGAAATGCAGGCCCCGGCGCCCCACCACGCTTTTCGTGGCATTGACATAGCGGCCCGTGGTGCGATCAAACCAGAGGTTGAATTTACCCGCCCATCCGGTCGTGTGGCTGTGCGGATCATCGCCTGCGCGCAGCAGCGTGGCGCAAAGCGCGGGCGAAAGCACCAGCGCCACGATCACCGACAGCACCATGGCCGAGACGATGGTGATCGAGAACTGGCGATAGATGACCCCGCTCGATCCGCCGAAAAACGCCATGGGCAGCAGCACCGCCGAGAGCACCAGCGCAATGCCGATCAGCGCCGAGCCGATCTCGTCCATCGACTTGATCGTCGCCTCTTTGGGCGCCAGCCCTTCGTCCGACATCAGCCGCTCGACATTTTCCACCACCACGATGGCGTCATCGACCAGCAGGCCGATGGCCAGCACCATGCCGAACAAAGTCAACGTGTTGATCGAATAGCCAAACAGCGCCAGCACGCCAAAGGTGCCCAGCAGGACCACCGGCACAGCAATGGCCGGCACCAGCGTCGCGCGCCAGCTTTGCAGGAAAACATACATCACGATCACCACCAGCACGATGGCGATCAGCAACGTTTCGACCACTTCCTTGATCGAGAGTTTGACGAAATCGGTCGTGTCGCGCGGATAGTCGATCGAATAGCCCTTGGGCATCGATTGACTCAGTTCGGCCACCTTGGCCTTGACGGCGGCGGCGGTTTTCAAGGCGTCGGCGCCGGGCGCAAGCTGCAAGGCAAGCCCGGCGGCAGGATGGCCATTGAGGCGCGAGGTGGTCGTATAGCTTTCCTGACCCAATTCGACGCGCGCCACGTCCGAGAGGCGCACCACCGAGCCGTCGGTCGAGGATTTGACCACAATATTGGCGAACTGCTCCGGCGTTTGCAGCCGCGATTTGGCCAGCACCACTGCATTGAGCATCTGCCCCGGCACGGAAGGGCGCGCGCCCAATTGGCCCGCCGAGAGATCGACATTCTGCGAGGTCAGTGCGCTGGTCACATCCGAGGGCATCAATTGCCGCGAGGCCAGTTTGACCGGATCGAGCCAGATCCGCATCGCATATTGCGTGCCGAAGACCGAGATTTGGCCCACGCCGTTCACACGGGCAATCGCGTCCTGCATATTCGAGACGAGATAGTCGGCAATGTCGGAATCGCTGGCCCGGTTCGTTTTGTCGTACAGAGCCACCAGCATCAGAAAATCGGCATTGGATTTGGTGACCGTCAGCCCCGCCTGCTGCACCGCGCTGGGCAGGCGGGTGAGGCCCTGATTGACCTTGTTCTGCACCTGAACCTGGGCAATGTCGGGGTCTGTGCCCTTTTCAAAGGTCACGGTGACGCGCGCGCTGCCCGAACTGTCCGAGGTGGAGGAGAAGTAGCTGAGGTTGTCGATGCCGGTTAATTGCTGCTCGATGATCTGCGTGACCGAGGATTCGAGTGTTTGTGCATTGGCCCCCGGATAGGTGGCGGACACCGAGACGGAGGGCGGCGCCACATCGGGATATTGCGCGATGGGAAGCGACATGACCGAGCCGATCCCGGCCAGCATGATGACAATGGCGATCACCCATGCGAAAACGGGGCGCTCGACGAAGAACTTGCTGACCCCCATGGCTTAGCCCTCGACCTTGACCGCAACGGGGTGGACGCTGGCGCCTTCCTGCGCCTTGTCCGTGCCCTCCACGATCAGGCGATCCCCAGCCTTCAGCCCCTTGGTCACCAGCCAGCTATGGCCGACCGATTGCGCCACCGTCACGTTGCGCAATTCCACCTTGTTCTGCCCATTGACGATCAGCGCCGTGGCATTGCCGCGCGCATCGCGCGTGATGCCCTGTTGCGGGGCAAGGATGCCATTGGGCAGCGTGCCTTGCGGCGTGATGACCTTGACGAACATGCCCGGCAGCAACAGATTGTGCGGATTGGGGAAACGCGCGCGCAGGGTCACGCTGCCGGTGGTGGCGTCGACATTGACCTCGCTGAATTCCACGGTGCCCGAGAGGGGATAGGCGGTGCCGTCCTCCAGTTGGAGCTTCACCTGCGCCTGTGTGGGCAGAACATCCTTCTTGGCCAGCGCCATGCGCAGGTGCAGCAGGTCGGTCGAGCTTTGCGTGATATCGACATAGATCGGATCGAGTTGCTGGATCGTGGCCAGAGCGGTGGTCTGCGCGGCCGAGACCAGCGCGCCCTTGGTGACGCTGGAGCGGCCGATGCGCCCCGAAATCGGCGCATAGACCTGGGTAAAGCCCATATTGACCCGCGCCGTGGCCAGCGTGGCGGCATACAGATGGACATTGGCCCGCGCGGTGCGCGCGGCGGCCAGCGTATCGTCCAGATCCTGACGGCTGACGGCGGTGGGGTCGTTCAGCGACTGATAGCGTTTCGCCTTGGCCTCGGCATTGGCCAGCGTGGCCTGCGCGCTTTCCAATTGCGCGCCTGCCGAATTGACCGAAGCGCGATAGAGGCGGGCGTCGATCTGATACAAAGGCTGTCCGGCTTTCACCATCGAGCCTTCGGCAAACAGGCGGTTCTGGATGATGCCATCGACCTGCGGTCGCACGTCCGCCGTGGTGGTGGCGGCGGTCCGCCCGGTCAATTGCGTTTCGATGGTCACAGGTTGAGTCGCCAGCGTCACCACCCCCACATCGACTATCGGCGGCGCCTTGTTCTTGTCCTGCGCCCCGCATGCCCCCAGCGCGAGGGAAAGCGAAAGCAAGGGAAAGACCAGGTTTTTTGCGCGGAAGGGCACAGGCACGGGGGCAACTCCTGAAGGCAATTGACGTAGGGGGCAATGCTCCAGATGGTAGATTGTGCTGCGGCGCACAAATTTTTTAAGGTCGCAAAATGCTGTCAAATGTAACAATTTGTGCGATGCAGCACCTAACGTTGGATTTCCTGTCTGATGGTTTCGACCAGCTTGGCCGCAGGCATGGCGCGGGCCAGCGGCGCGCCTTGCCCCGCCCATTGCGCGCCAAAGCCATGCTCGCCCTTCTGCTTGGCCGCTGCGTTCAGCGCCTTGCCCGCATCATAGGCGATGGGGTAGGCCGCCGGGCGCGCGTCGCTATCCAGCGTAGAAAAGCGATTGGCCAGACAGCGTGCCGGACGCCCTGAAATCGCCGAGGTAAAGCGCGTGTGCTGTGCCGCATCGCTCATCAAGGCTGCGCGATAGGCAATGTCAGCGCTGGATTCGGGACAGGCGATGAAGGCCGTGCCCAATTGCGCCGCCGCCGCGCCCAGTTCAAGCGCCGCGCGCACCCCGGCGCCATCCATGATGCCGCCTGCCGCGATCACAGGCAGGCGGGTTTGCCTGACCAACAGGCGGGTGAGGGCGAAAGTGCCGAGCCCGTCATCGGGCGCATCGGGATCGAACATGCCGCGATGACCGCCCGCCTCGATCCCCTGCGCGACGATCACATCGATCCCGGCGCGCTCGATGATCGCGGCTTCGGCGGGGCTGGTCGCGCTGGCCAACAGCAAACATCCCGCTTCGCGCAGCGCCGCCAGCACATCGGGGGCGGGCAGGCCGAAATGAAAGCTGACCACCGGGGGCCTTTCGGCCAGCAGCATGGCGAGCATATCGGGATCGTCGGCAAAGCTGCGATAGACGATGCGCAGGCCGGGGGGCACCGGCGCGTCAAATTCGGCAAACAGCGGGGCCAGCGTATCGAGCCATGCCGCTTCGCGCGCAGGATCGGGTTGCGGCGTGGCATGGACGAAGAGGTTGACGTTAAACGCCGCTTTGGTCTGCGCCCGCAAGGCATGGATCATCGCGCGCGCGCCCGCCGCATCGGTGGCCCCCACCCCAATCGAGCCCAGCGCCCCGGTATTACACACCGCCGCCGCCATTTCCGGCGTGGAAACTCCGGCCATGGGCGCCTGAACAAGCGGGATCGACAGGCCGAGGCGAGAGAGCAGGTCCATGGCGCGATTATGGTCCCGTGGGGAGCAGGGGTAAAGGGGCAGTTGAGGGCATCAAATATAAATAACAAATAAAATCATATTTCTATTAATCGACCCGGTTTAGCAATCCTCGTTAATGTAAATCATGGGTCTGGGTTACCCGCCATCACACGAAATACTGAAATTTTCGGAGTTGATATGGCGTTTCCTCGATTGACTGCCAATGCCTTGCTGCCTCTTGGCGGTATTATCGCCATTGCGCTCGCCTATCCTGCATGGGCCGCCGAAACGCCTGCGGAAGCCGATGGCGGCGGGGTGGGCGATATTGTCGTGACCGCGCAAAAACGCGCCGAGCCTTTGCAGCGCACACCGATTGCCGTGACCGCGATCGGCGGCGATTCCATCGAGCAGTTGAAGATCTCGACCTTCCGCGACCTGTCGGGTGGGCGCGTGCCGGGCCTGTTGGCGCCCAAGCGTTCGACCGCGCAGACCACCCAGCAATATTCGATCCGCGGCATTGGCGAGACCGACACCTATCCTGAACCGGCCGTGGCGGTCTATATCGACGATGTCTATCTGGCGCGCACGGTCGGCTCGCTTTACGATACGCCCGATCTGGAACGGGTCGAGGTGCTGCGCGGGCCGCAGGGCACGCTCTATGGCCGCAATTCCAGCGCGGGCGCGATCCGCTTCATCACCAAAGACCCCACCGCCAAGCCTTCGGCCAGTTTGAGCGCCACTTATGGATCCTACCAGAATGTCGATCTGAAAGCGCGGATCAATGGCGCGATCCTGGGCGATGACAAGCTGAACGGCGCGCTGACGGTGATCCGCCATACGCGCAAGGGCTGGCAGCATTCGATTCCCTTGAACCGCGATGTCAATGACACGGATCTGACCGTGCTGCGCGGCAAGCTGAAAAGCAAGCTGACGCCGGGCCTGACGATCACGCTGGCGGGCGATGCGATGTTCGACCGCTCGACCCAGTCCTATTACACCCCCGTCAACCAGCCCGACGGCATCCCGAACACCGGCAATCCCACGAACCCGGACCTGACATGGTCCTCCACGCTGCCCTATAACCGCACCACCTCCTATGGCGGATCGGGCACGATCGCGTGGGAGATCAACAAGCAGTTCACGATAAAATCGGTGACCGCCTATCGCGGGCTGCACGGCCCGATCTATTACGACAATGACGGCGTGACCGCGATCAAGGGCGACAGTCTGGCCCAGTTCTGGCAGCATCAGTTTACGCAGGAATTGAACCTCAACGGCGAATTCGACCACTGGAATTTCGTCGCGGGCCTCTATTATTTCTCCGAAGGGTTCCACAACCACCGCCTGAGCCAATCGGCAGGCGCGGCAGTGGACAATGTCGGCACCGTCACCCACACCAACAACTGGCTGAGCACCACCGCATGGGCGGTGTTCGGACAGGCCAACATTCATCTGACCGATCGGCTGACCGCGACCGTGGGCGGGCGCTGGACCACCGAATTGCGCAAATTCCGCAATATCGGCCAGACCGGGCGCAGCTGGGGTCTGCATGATCCGCAGGAGTGGAATTACGACCCCGACTATTTCTTCGTCAAATATCCCACCGGCACCAGTTCGGCCTCCTCGCTCACCTCCTTCGATGTGACCGCCGACCCCAAGCGCTTCAGTCGGTTCACCCCCAAGCTGGGGCTGCAATATGACTGGTCCAAGGGCATCTTCCAGTATGTCTCATGGTCGCAGGGCTTCAAGAGCGGGGGCTATGACCTGCGCTCGGTCACGGCCATCGGTTCGGTCACGCCCTATCTGCCCCAGATCACCACGACCTATGAAACGGGCCTGAAGACCCGCCTGTTTGGCGGCAAGGCGACCTTCAATCTGGCCGCCTATTACAATGACATTTCCGATTTTCAGGTCCGCGCCACCAGCACGGCGGCGCTGGGCGTGGTGACCAACCAGTTGATCAATGCAGGCAAGGCGGCCAGTTGGGGCGGCGAGGCGGAATTGACGCTCGCCCCTACCGACAATCTGACCATCACCGGCAGCGCGGCTTATCTGAAAACCAAATATCGCACCTTTACCGCCACCTTGCCCGCCAATGTCGCGGGGCGGACCACGCTGGTCGGGCTGGACTTTCCCTATGCGCCGCGCTGGCAATTCGGCGCCTCGGTCAATTACCGGGTGCCGGTCGATCTGCCCGGCGCGCTGCGGATCGGAGGCGATGTGCAATATGAGAGCAGCCGCTATGCCGATCTCTATAACACGCCGCAATTGCTGGTCCGTTCACAGACCTATGTGAACGGCACGATCAATTTTGCCGCGGATAAGGGCAACTGGAGCATCGGGGCCAATGTGCGCAACCTGTTCAACCTGCGCCGGGCGCAATTCGGCGGCTACTCGCCCAGCAATGCCGGGCAATATCCCTATTACTATCTGGCCTATAACGAGCCGCGCACCTTCAACATCACCTTGACCAAGAATTTCTGAAGCCAGCCCGCTCTGGCTTGAGAAATCCCCGTTGGACGCCGCCTTGTTTGCGCGGCTTCCTTTGATCCTGATATCCAAGGAGTCCGTCACGATGAGCAGGAAACAATCCGCCCTCTGGTTGCTGGCGCTTTTGCTGCTGATCGGCGGCGGCTGGTGGTGGGGGCAGCACCGGGGCCAGCACGGGGCAGGCAGCGGCCCGAAACCGCTTGGCGCCGCGCTGATCGTGGGGGATCAGCGCGGCGGGGTTCAGGCACTGCTCAAGGCGGCGGGAGAGCTGGACAATGTGCCCTACCGGATCGAATGGGCGCTGTTCCCCGCCGCCGCGCCTTTGCTCGAGGCGCTCAATTCAGGGGCGGTGGATCTGGGCGGCATCGGCGGGCAGCCTTTTGCCTTTGCCTATGCCTCGGGCGCAAAGATCAAGGTGGTCTATGCCGGGCGGGCGGTCACAGGGCACAGTTCTCATGCCTCGGCCATTGTGGTGGCCGCCAATTCGCCGCTGCGCCGGGTCGAGGATCTGAAAACACGCCGTTTGGCGACGATCCGGGGCTCGGCGGGGCATGATCTGGCGTTGCAATTGCTCGAAAGCCATGGATTGAGTGCAAGCGATGTGCAGTGGGTTTTCCTCAACAATGCCGAGGCCAAGGCGGCGCTGGCCCATGGCTCGATCGATGCATGGTCCACATGGGGGGCCTATACCGGATATGCCTTGCTGAAAGACCATCAGCGCGCGCTGGCCGATGGCTCGCAATTGCCCGCCGGTGCCGGTTTCTTTGCCGCCACCGACAAGGCGATTGCCGACAAGCACGCGCAGATCGCGGATTTCACCCGGCGGCTGGCGCGCGCGCGGCTGTGGGTGGCGCGGCATCAGGACCAATATGCCGCCGTACTGGCTAAGGAAACGGGGCTGCCGGTCGATGTGGCGAAATTCTCTATTGGCGATCTTATCACCGCGCCTGTGCCGGTGGATGATCGGTTGAAGGAGGAGCAATTGGCCATTCTCGGGCGTTACCAGCGCGCCGGGATCATCAAGACCCTGCCCGATCTGAACGGAGCCTTTGACAGTTCCTTCCCTGTGGATGGCAAGTGAGCGAACCACGGCTCCTGCTGCTGCGCGGCGATGATGATCGCTTTGCGCGGCGTTGGCTGCGCGACTGGCAATGGCGCTATCCTCAGGCGCAGGCCATCGAATTGGGCCTGTGGGACAGGCCCCACCGCAACACATGGATCAACCGGCTCAACCATGCGCTCAATGGCGGGCAGGGGCCTGCGGTGGTGGTGGCCGAGGGGCTGGCCTGCATCGCGCTGGCATGGTGGGCGGCCTATGAGCCCGAGGCGGCGGGCGGCGCGGTCAAGGGCGCCTTGCTGATCGATCCGCCCGATATTGAGCGGCCCGAGAGCGACCGCCGCCTTTTGTCCCTCATGCCGGTACCGCGCGGGCCTTTGTCATTTGCCGCGATCCTGCTGGCCACGCGCGCGCGCGATGAGCAGGAATTGCGCGCGCTCTGGTTGCTGGCGCGCGACTGGCGGTGCAATTTCGATACGGTGGGCGGGCCTGATGTGCTGCGTGTGCCTTCGGCCAGCCCGGTGCAATCGCTGGGTCAGCATTTCCTGACGCGGTTTTTGCACGGCAATGGTTGAGCATTGCCAATAAGCAGATTGAGAAATCTAAATATCTGATTTCATCAATGAAAATTCCAAATCCTTGTTAAACACCGCCGCGCCGCGCCGCTATCGCTGAACCCCGCAATCATTGGGGGTTTCCATGCGTAATATTTCTTGGCTGTCGCGCTTGCTGGCCGGCGCTTCTCTTGCCCTTCCGCTGGCCGCCCATGCCGAAGAGGCCGCCGATGCTCCTGAAGGCGCGCCGATCATCGTAACGGGCACACGCAGCGCCCCGCGCCGCACCGTGGCCGACAGCCCGGTTCCCATTGACGTGATCGGCCCGCAGGAGCTGAAAGCCACCGGTCGCACGGGTCTAAAGGAGATTCTGGGCAATCTCATCCCCTCGCTGACCATGCCCGCGCTGGGCGGGGGCGGCACTTCGGCCAGCGTGCGCCCGATCTCGATCCGGGGCCTGTCGGGCGACTATCTGCTGGTGCTGGTCAATGGCAAGCGCCGCCATACCACCTCGCTCATCAACAATCTCTCGCGCGTGTCGGGCGGTTCGACCCCGGTGGACATCGACCTCATCTCGACCGCAGGCGTGGGCCGGATCGAGGTTTTGCGCGACGGTGCGGCGGCGCAATATGGCTCGGACGCGATTTCGGGCGTCATCAACATTATCCTGGACAGCGGCAAACAGGGCGGCGAATTCACCCAGACCGCCGGGCAGCTTTATGAAAAGGGCGGGGCGCTGTTGCAGCAGACCCTGTCATGGGGCGCGGGCCTTGGCGACGGCGGCTTTGTCCACCTCTCGGCCGAGGGCAAATATCACGATTCGGCCAAGAGTTCGGCCTTGCCGGTGCCGACCATCTATCCGCTGGTCAATGGCGCGCCCGATCCACGTGAGGCCAATGCCAATCACCTGATCGCGGGCGGTTATGGCCGGTCGAACCGCGACAAGATCATCAACACCTCGATCAATGCCGAACTGCCGCTGGGCGGGGTGACGGCCTATACGTTCTCGACCCTGTCCTATCGCGACATCAAGGATGCGCGCGGGGCCTTCTTTGCCGCGGCCACCGGCTATGGCGGACAGGCCAACACCAGCGGCGTTTCGGTGCTGCCCCAGATCTATCCTTCGGGCAATCAGGCCTATCGCCGGATCTGGGAATGGGATTATCAGACCACGCTGGGCATCAAGGGCGATGTTGCCGGATGGGCGGCGGATCTGTCCACCAGCTATGGCACAGACAATGTGAAACTGGGCGCGGAAAACGCGCTCAACCCCTCGCTGGGGCCGAGCAGCAAGACCAGCTTCTATATGGGCCGTCAGAAACAGACGCTGTGGGTGAGCAACCTTGACCTCAGCCGCGATTTCTCGGTGGGTCTGGCCGCGCCGCTCTCGGTGGCGGTGGGCGTCGAACAGCGCTGGGAAAAGTTCCAGAATCAGGCGGGCGAGCCGGATTCCTATCGCGACGGCGGCTATATCATCCCGGCTGACGGCACTCCTTTCGGCACGCTCTATGGCGGGCGTTCGCCCTCGCCGGGGCTGGTCTCCTTTACCGGCACCTCGCCCGCCGATGCGCGCTCCATCAGCCGGGGCAATGTCGCGGCCTATGTCGATCTGTCCACCAATGTGGTCAAGGCATGGTACGTCGGCGTTGCAGGCCGGTTTGAACATTACACCGACAGTGCGGGCGACACGGTTTCGGGCAAATTCTCCACCCGCTATGAAATTGCGCCCGGCCTTGCGCTGCGCGGCGGGGTGAACAGCGGTTTCCGTGCCCCATCGCTGGCCCAGACCGCTTTTTCGACCACGCAGAACACCGTGACGGTCAATGGCAATGACCGGCTTTCCACCACGTCGAAATTCCTGCCCGTGGACAGCGCGGCGGCGATTGCCCTTGGCGCGACGCCGTTGAAGCCGGAAAAATCGCTGAATTTTACCGCAGGCCTGACCTTTGAGCGGGGCGGGGCGCGCCTCACGGTCGATGCCTATCAGATCGATGTCGACAATCGCATCGTCAAAACCGAATTCCTCGGCACGGCGGCCAATGGCGGCAGCGCGATCAAGGCTATCCTTGTCGCCAATGGCATCACGGGCGTCGACAGCGCACAATTCTTCACCAATGCCATCGACACGCGCACGCGCGGCGTCGATGTGGTGGGCGAATATAACTGGCGCACGGCCAGCATCGGCAATTTCCGCCTGAGCGCGGCCTATAGCTATAACGAAACCCAGATCCGCCGCATCGCCGCCAATCCCGCCGCGCTCTCGGGCCTGTCGGTCACGCTGTTCGGGCGTCAGGCCCAGCGCGATCTGCTGGTGGCCACGCCGCGCAGCAAGGTCGTGCTGACCGGAGATTGGAGCTGGTCCCGCCTGCACACATTGCTGCGCGCCACGCGCTATGGCCAATATACCGAAAGCAGCAATGTCGCATCGGGCGACCGCACCTTCGGCGCCAAGGTCATCACCGATCTGGAGGTGGGCTATGACCTCTCGCGCCGCGTCTCGCTGGCGGTGGGGGCCAACAATCTCTTCGATGTCTATCCCGACAAGAACGGCATCGTCGCCTCGGATGGCTCGGGCCTTTACGGCAATTTCGCCCCCTTTGGCCTGAGCGGCGGCTTTTATTACGCGCGCCTTGGCGTGAAATTCTGAAAGGTCTTTTCATGACACTTCTCGTCGATTTCGCTGCATGGTTGGGCACGACGTCGCTCTCGGCGTTGGTCATCGGCCACGACTGGCTGGTTCCGGCCATTCAGGTGGTGCATATTCTGGCCGTGGCGGGGGTGCTGATCGCCTCGCTGCATATCCATTTGCGCGCGCTGAATGTATTGGAGCGCGATGTTGCGCAGGAGCAGGTGGCGGCTCGCTTCCTGCCGATCCTGTGGGGCGCGTTGGGCGTGCTGGCCATCACCGGCCTGCTGCTGATCGCCAGCGAGCCGACCCGCGCGATGTTCCGCACCGTCTTTTGGGTCAAGCTGGCGCTGGTCACGGCGGCGTCGGTCGGCACTTGGGCGCAGGGGCCGCTGGCGCTGCGGTACAACACGGGCGGCGTGGCGGTTGCGCCAGCGCAACGCGTGCTGGCGGTGGCTTCGCTGCTGGTCTGGCTGGCGGTGATCTATGCGGGCCGCTGGATAGCCTATGCCGATGCCTGGGCCGGGGCGCCTGCCTGAACCATCTGTTTTCGAAAGGTTATCCTGATGTCTCTTCAATCTGTGGCCCTGTGGCTTTCGGAAACGCCGCTGGCTTTGGAACTGGCGGATTCAAACTGGCTGTTCGGCACGGTCGAGGCGCTGCATGTCGCGGCGCTGACGCTGGTGATCGGCTCGATCGCGCTGGTCGATCTGCGGCTGATCGGGGTTGGCCCGGCGCGCGGGAGCGCGCAGGAGGTGCTCGAACGGCTGGTGCCCTTCACGCTGGTCGGCTTCGGCTTTGCTCTGGCCAGCGGCAGCGTGCTGCTTTTCGCCAATCCGATCGGCTATTCGGAAAACTTCTGGTTCGCCGCCAAATTCAGCCTGCTGGCGCTGGCCGGGATCAATGCGCTGGTGTTCCATCTGTTTGCCCAGCGCAAACTGGCCGAGCCGGGCTCGGTGATCCCGCGTATTTCGGGCGCGATTTCGCTGAGCCTGTGGCTGGGCATTGTAATTGCCGGGCGCTGGATCGGCTACACGCTGTGACGCAAAAAAGGGGCGGATGCCGGTGTGGCATCCGCCCCAAGCGGGACGCGGCGCGGGAAAGAGAAGAACCGCGCCGCGTGAGGGATCGCGTGGTTTCAGCCCCCCGGCTTCTCGATTTCGACCAGCCGCGCCTGAAGCACCTGCCCGGTGGACAGGATCGTCGCCTTGCGAAAACCTCCGCCCAACGCGCCATCGCGCAGCGGGTTGACCTCGATGTCCACCTTGTCGCCCACTTTCAGCGACTGGCGGCTCCAGCCCAGCCGGGTCAGATTGCCCGGACTGGTCAGTTCCACCGCCCAGACGCCATGCTTGACCGGTCCATCCTGCACTTCGACAAACAGCGAGACATGCGGGTTGACCCAGCGATAGCTGCTGATCGTGCCGCGCAGATTGATCACCTTGGTCTGGTCGAACATGGCAAAGCTGTGATGCGCCAGCGAGGGGGCCGATAAGGCCAGTGTGGCGGCCAGCGCGCCTGCGGAGAGGATCTTCTTCAACATCGCCATTGCTCCTTATTTCGCCGGGGCGGCCAGCACGTTGCCATCGGCCGATTGCGCCACCGGGCGCCATGCCGGATTGCCCCATTGGTCGGTGGTTTCCTCAAAATCGCCCTGACGGCACACGCCCTCGACGATCTCATAGCTGCGTGCGCGCTTGCGGGTGAACAGGCGGCGGGTCTGCCATGGCCGCGTCAACACGGCGGGCGCGGTGATGGTCAGATCGACCGCCAGCGTATCCGGGCCGATCAGGTGGAATTTCTGGTCGACATGCGCGCCCTCGCCAATGGCGATGCCCACCGCTTCGGACACGGCCAGCCACGTTTGCGGCAGGATCGCGGTGGTAGAGACCGCCAGCGTATCGCCTTGCCAGACGCCGATATTATAGCCGTGGAAACTGGGGTCAGGATCGGCCGGGGCCTTGCGCCCGTCGGTCCAGATCCGCACCAGACGGTTGCCGTCGCTCTCGCCCAGAATGGTCACGCGGCCCGGTGTGGACAGGATCTCGATGGAATTATGGGTGATGAGATAGAAGGTCGGCACGCCATGCGGCAGGCAATCGAGCAGCAGGCCGCGCGGGCGGCCCGCCTTTTCCTCGGCATCCCAATGGTCGATCTGCTTTTGCACCTCGGGCTTCCAAGGCGGCGGATTGGTGTTCACCTGCGCGAACTGATCCGAGATCACGGGGAACCAGGAACCGCTCCAGTCCGGGCGATGGGCCAGCTCCAGCCAGTCCTTGATCGTGGGGGCGGGCGTGATCGGATCATCGGCCGGAGCGGCCAAAGCGGGCGGGCTCAGCGTCAGCGCCAGCGCAAAGAAGGGCGCGCGGATCATTTGGGCGGCTGCTGTGACGCGCCGGGGATGTTGAGCGCTTCAAGCACCTGTCCCGTGGCGGCGATGGTCAGCTTTTTGAACTGGCCCGCGCGGCGTCCATCGCGGATCGGGTTGATCGAAACGATCACCTTGTCTCCCGGCTTCACCACATTGCGGCTCCAGCCCATCTTGGCCAGATTGGCCGGACTGGTGGGCAATTCGAGCGACCACAGGCCCGGCGCATAGGCGCCCACCTGTCCGGCCTGAACCCACAGCACGGCATGGGGTGCAGTCCATTGGAATGTCTGGACGGTGGCCTCGAATTGTATCGGCTTGGAAGGATCGAACATCGAAAAACTGTGATGGGCGATGGCCGGGGTCAAGCCCGTGCCTAGCGCAAGGCCAAGCGCGGCGATGCAGCCCAGAAGGCGGCGAGAACTCATCATTTCTTCTCCTTGGGGGCCGCCGGATTTGACGCCACCAGCGGGCCGGCCTGATCGGGCGGCAGGGTGGCCCCGCCTTCGTCCTTGGGCAGCGGGGCAAAGATGGCGAGGCCGTCCTTGTCGGTGCTTTCGATAAAATCGCCCTGGCGGCACGAGCTTTCGACCAGATCGAATTTGCGCTCACGATGGCGGTTGAGCAGGCGGGTGGCGTGCCAAGGCTGGGCCAGCACATGGGGCGCATCGACCACCAGATCGACCCGCGCCGTATCCGGCCCGGTCAGCGTGATGCGCTCGACCACATGCATGTCGCCATTGTTGGGTATGCCAACGCCTTGCCCGGTAGAAATGAACACCTGCGGCAGAAATCCCACCGTGTCGATCACCAGCGTCTGCCCTTCCCAATGGCCGATCGAATGGCCCGAAAAGGTGGGGTCAGGATCGGCGGGATGGGGGCGGCCATCGGTCCACACGCGGCGCAGGCGGTTGCCGTCCAGCTCGCCCAGAATGGTGATGCGGCCCGGCGTTTGCAGGAATTCGACCGAGTTGAGCGTCTGGGTCCAGCTTGAGGGCAGGCCCTCGGGCAGGCAGTTGACCCAGATATTCTGGGGCTTGCCATCGGCGTCGAGCTGTTTGAGGCGGGCATAGATGGGGGCGATTTCGGCTCGCCACTTCGGCTCGGTGCTGTTGCCCGGCGCATATTTGTCCAGCGGACCCGGCGTCCACACGCCCGACAGATCGGGCTGGTCGGCAATCGCGGCCAGAGAAGTGCGGGTGGGGGCCGGGTTGACCGGTTCGGGCGGCGGGGCGGCGGCCAAGGTCGCGGACAGCAGCGTGGAAAGAAGAGGGAGCATGGGCGGGCCTAAACTCTATCACAATAATTGAGAATATCGCTTTAACGATCCCGCGCCCAAGGTGAATTCAGATTTTCATCGAAGCTAATGAGGAAAACTTGGTGGACGCGCCGGTCCTGCGCCCTAGCGTTCGGGGCAAATTTTCCAAAGTGATGAAAGAATATGCGATGATGCACCATGCCCGATCCATGCTTGCCCTCGCCGGCCTTGCGGCTTTGGCCGCCTGCAGTGCGGATCGGCCCAGCGGAGCGCTGGAGGCGGCCTCGGCCAATGCGATCTGGGATAATCCGAAGCTGCGCGCCGAGGCGATCAGGCTGGCCCCGCCTCTGTTTGCCCGGCATTGCGCGTCCTGTCATGGCGCGGATCTGAAAGGGGCGCCAGGGGCGCATGTGCCCGATCTGACCGATGATCGCTGGCTGTTTGGCGGCGATGACATTGACACGTTCAACATGAAGGCCAGCGATGTCGAGCAGACGATCCTGCACGGCATCCGCGCGCCCGATCCCAAAACGCGGAACTGGCCCACGATGCCTGCGCGCGGGGTGGGGCAAAGCCTTGAGCCGGATGAGATCGCGGCGGTCACCGAATATGTGCTGAAGCTTTCCGGCCAGCCCTTTGACGCCAAACAGATCCCGCTGGGCAAAGAGACGTTCGAGGTTGAGGGCGGGTGCTATGATTGCCACACGTTGCAGGGCTGGGGCGATCCGGCGACCGGGGCGGCGGATTTGACGCGGCCGCGCACGTGGCTGTTCGGGCGGGATCGCGCCTCGGTGGCCCAAACCGTGCGTGAAGGGAGGGTCAATTCTTCGCCCGCCTTTGCCGGCAAGATCAGCGCGACGGATGCCAAAATCTTGTCAGCCTATGTGTTGTCGCGGGCCAAAACGCTGCATTACAATTGAAAAGAAGGGGCGCGACGTAGGATCGCGCCCCCTTTGCCATCAGGCTGCGTTGGCCGCCAATGCTCCGGATCGCGTTTCGGGCAGATATTCGAGGATCGCCTCGCTCTCGGGGCGGTCCAGCCAGTCGGGGCTGACGATCAGGCGGCGCAAGGTGGCATCGCGGTTCAGAATCAGCACGGCAGGCTGGTCGATCTCATAGCTGTTGGTGCCAAGCGTCGCGCCGATCCAGTTGTCGCCCGGCTTCACCGCGGGTTGTTCATCGGGCAGGAAGGTGATGCCCAGCGCCCGGCCCAGCGCATAATCGGGATCGGCCGCCACCGGGAAGGTCAGGCCATGGCGGTCGATGATGCCGCGATCCACCGGATTTTGCGCGCTGACCGCGACCAGCGGGATGCCCGCCGCCTTGAGCGCGGGCCACAGCGCGCGATTATAATGGGGCAGCGCCAGATTGCAGGCCGGACAGCCCGCAAAGCGGAAGAACACCAGCACCGCCGGACCATGAGCGATCAGTTCATCGCGGGTCAGCGTGTTGCCATCCTGATCGACCAGCGTGAAAGGCGCCACCGCATCGCCGGGTTGCGGATGGGCGGCGGGATCGAAACGCGCGACCAGCGAGCGGCGCTGGCCGGCGTTGCGTTCAAGCTGCTCGGGCGCCCAGGTGCGTTCGCGTTCGGCCTGAAGCTCGGCATAAAGTTGGTGAAGGGTGGATTGGGCCATGCTGATCTGCCTCTTTTGCGGTTCGAGGCGTTCAGCGATAGTCCCGGCGCCCCGCCTGCGGACAGTGAGAAGCGGGGCGCGAGGGTTTAAGATTTATAATAAGCGTTCAAAGCGCAACCACGATCTCACGCGCCAGTTGCGCGAGGCGCGCGGTGGCCGGATCGAGGCTGGCGGCGGTCTGCAACACGCAGGAAACGCGGGGCAGGGGGGCCAGATGCTCGATCTGCAGGGGCTCTTCATTGAGGAACAGATGGGTGCGGCAGGTGATGCCAAGCCCGGCATCGACCGCCGCGCGCAGCGTGGTCAGATTGGGCGTTTCGACCGTGATGCGGTAGGGCACGCCCGCATCCTCAAGCGTGCGGATCGCCGCTTCGCGGAAACGGCAGGGCGGCTCCAGCACGGCCAGCGGCAGCACGTTCTGGCGCAGCAGGTCGGATTTGCCATACCATTCCATCGCGGCATAGGCGATGGCATTGGGATCGTTGGCGGCGGCAAAGCCCAGCACGATGTCAAGCTGGCGGCGCTCCAGCTGGGCCAGCAATTCGGCGGTGCCGGCGATGCGCGAATAGATCTGGGCATCGGGGTGCAGTTCGGCAAACTGCGCCAGCAGGCCCGAGAGCAGCGTTTCGGCAAAGTCCTGAACCATGCCGATGCGCGCGGGGCCGGAGAAATGGCCCGCCGTGATGGCTGAGACCGCCTCGTCATGCAGGATCAGCACTTTGCGCGCATAATCGAGCATCAGATCGCCCGCCTGCGTCAGCGAAAGGCGGCGGCCTTCGCGGTGAAACAGGTTTTGTTGCAGCAATTCCTCCAGCCGCTTGATCTGGAGCGAAAGCGCGCTTTGCGTGACGAACACCTTTTCCGAGGCGTTGAGCATCGAGCCCGTGTCCACAATGGCGACGAAGCTGCGCAGCAGGTTTGTGGGCAAATTGACGGGCATGGGCATCCTCGGAAGATGGTGGGCGGGCGGGGCCGCCGGGGGGAATTGAGGGATCTTATGCCTGACCTCTTATTGTCAATCAAAATAGTAGAGATAACTCATGCAAAAGCAAATCTATTCCGCCTTCTGAAAGGGTTCAAAATATTGAAAAACAGTCATTAAATCAGAATGATTTGCGTCGGAAACGTCTCATATGAGCAATGCTTATACGTCGCGCTAATAACTCAATTGATCGAGTAGAGTTTTAGGGTTCTGGTGAAGCCCTCCCCGCCACGACGAGCTTTATCATGCCCAAATCCACCCAGCTTCACCGGCGCATTGCCTCTTTGTTTTCAGGCCATTGGGTCTCGCCCGTGGTCTTTCTCATCCTCTGGGAGGCCGGTTCGCGCCTTGGCCTGATTCCCAAGAGCACGCTGGCCGCGCCCTCGGCGGTGATCGGTACTCTGGTCGAGATGTTGGCCACCGGGGAATTGCCGGATAATCTGTTTGTGTCCTTTCTGCGCGTGGCGGCGGGGCTGGTGATCGGCCTGTCCATCGGCATCACTTTGGCGCTGGCCGCGGGGCTTTCGCGCCAGGGCGAGGCGGCCATTGACCCCATCATGCAGATCAAGCGCACGATCCCCACGCTGGCGCTCACGCCTTTGTTCATCGTGTGGTTCGGCATTGGCGAGACGCCCAAAGTGGCGCTGATCGCCTTTGCCTCGATTTTCCCGGTCTATCTCAACCTCTATTCGGGCATTCGCGGGGTCGATGTGCGCCTGATCGAGGGCGCGCGCAGCTTTGGTCTGAGCAAGACCGAGGTGATCTGGCACGTGATCCTGCCCGGCGCGCTGCCCTCGCTGCTGGTAGGGCTGCGCTATTCGCTGTCGGTATCAATCCTGGTGCTGGTTGTCGCCGAACAGATCAATGCGTCTGCCGGGCTTGGCTATCTGGTCAACAATGCCCGCGACTTCATGCGCACTGACATCATCGTGGTCTGCCTGCTGGTCTATGCGGCGCTGGGTCTTGGCGCGGACGGGCTGGTGCGGCTGATCGAACGCCGGGCTCTGGCCTGGCGCCCCAATCTTGCGGAGGCTTAAATCATGCTGGCCGAAACCAATTTTACCGCCGCCTTTCCTGTTGTCGAACCGGTCGTCCGGCTGCGCGATTTCAGCCGCAGCTTTGGCGCCAACACGGTCATCGACGGGCTGAACCTGTCCATCGCGCCGGGGGAATTTGTCGCCCTGCTGGGCCGCTCTGGCGGGGGCAAGACGACCTTGCTGCGCACGCTGGCGGGACTGGACAGTGTTCAGGGGCAGGATGTGCTGATCCCCAGCAGCCGCGCGGTGGTGTTTCAGGATGCGCGCCTGCTGCCGTGGAAAAAGGTGTGGCGCAATGTCGCGCTGGGGCTGAAAGGGCCGGGGGTGCGCGAGCGCGCCGAGGCGGCCTTGAACGAGGTCGGCCTTGGCCACCGCATCGACGCATGGCCGCTGACTCTGTCGGGCGGTGAGGCGCAGCGCGTCGCGCTGGCCCGCGCGCTGGTGCGCGAACCCAAACTGCTGCTGCTCGACGAGCCTTTTGCCGCGCTGGACGCGCTGACGCGCATCAAGATGCATGCGCTGGTGCTGGAATTGTGGCGGGTGCATCGCCCGGCGATCCTGATGGTCACGCATGACGTGGACGAGGCCGTCGCTCTGGCCGACCGCATCCTCGTGCTCGACGCAGGTCGCATCGTGGCCGAGGAGCATATCACCGTCCAACGCGGCGAACGCGGCGATGTGGGCCGCGTGTTGCGCCAGCGCCTGCTGGGCCATCTGGGCTGCGAAGTCACCTCTGAACACTTTCTGTCGGCCGTCGATGTGGGGGCCAGCATCGTGCCTTTCCCGCAAGGGGCATCGGCATGAGCGCGGCGGTTCTGGAACGCCCGGTCAACACCGGACGCCTGCGCGATTTCGTGACCGCGCTGGCCGATCTGCTCGACCGTACCTCGGACGAGGCTGAAATCCTTGAAAAGGGCGGCGCGTTGCTGGGCGATCTGGTGGCCCATGACGACTGGCTGCCTGATGCCTTCGCCGCGCCTTCGCCCGAGCGTTATCAGCAATATCTGCTCCACTGCGACAGCGCTGAACGCTTTTCGGTTGTCTCCTTCGTCTGGGGGCCGGGGCAGGGCACGCCGATCCACGATCACACCGTCTGGGGCCTTGTCGGCGTTTTGCGCGGGCGCGAGGAATCCCAAAACTTCCGCCGCCAGAGTGATGGCTCGCTGGCCCCGGAGGGGCCTCCGCTCTCGTTAGATCCCGGCGAGGTGGAGGCCCTTAGCCCGGCCCATGGCGACATCCATCAGGTACGCAATGCTTTGGCCGATGCCCCATCGATCTCGATCCATGTTTACGGTGCCAATATCGGCGCGGTCCACCGCTCGACCTTTACCGCCGATGGCGCGGCCAAATTGTTCATCTCGGGCTATGCCAATGCGCTGGTGCCCAATCTGTGGGACCGATCCAAATGAGTGTTACCGCCAAGGACATCCGCAAGGCCTTGATCGCGCGCGAGGAAATCGCGCTGATCGACTTGCGCGAAGAGGCCGATTTCGCGCTGGGCCATCCCTTGTTTGCCGCGCAGATCCCCCTGCGCCGGATCAACACCGAAGCCGAATGGCGCATCCCGCGCAAGGACACGCGCATCGTCGTCTATGACAATGGCGAGGATCTGACCGAGGCCGCGCTGGTCCATCTGCGCGCTTTGGGCTTTACCCAAGTCGAGAAGCTGGCGGGCGGCCTGTCGGGCTGGAAGAGCGCGGGTTACGAGCTGTTCGAGGATGTGAACAGCTACTCCAAGGCCTTTGGCGAGCTGGTCGAGCATCGCCGCCATACGCCCTCGTTGCCCGCGCAGGATGTGCAGGCGCTGATCGAGGAAAAGGCCGATATTGCGATCCTCGACGCGCGCCGGTTCGATGAATATGCAACGATGAGCATTCCGGGCGGCATTTCCAGCCCCGGCGCCGAACTGGTTCTGCGCGCGCGCGCCGCCGCGCCCGATCCCGACACCACGATCATCGTCAATTGCGCAGGCCGCACGCGCAGCATCATCGGCGCGCAGTCGCTGGTCAACGCGGGCCTGCCCAACCGGGTTTATGCGCTGCGCAATGGTACGATCGGCTGGACGCTGGCGGGGCAGGGGCTGGAAACGGGGCAGCAGCGCCGCGCCGCCCTGCCCGATGCGCCGCTGGTGGACGAGGCCCGCGCCAAGGCGCGCGAGGTGGCCTATCGCGCGGGCGTCAAGCGGATCACGCCGGAGGAACTGGACCATCTGCGCGCCGACAAAACGCGCACACTTTACCAATATGACGTGCGCCTGCCCGAGGATTATGCGGCAGGCCATATCCCCGGCTTCCGCAATGCGCAGGGCGGGCAGTTGGTGCAGGAAACCGACCATTTCGCTCCGGTCCGGGCTGCGCGCATCGTTCTGGCCGATGATCTAGGCCCCCGCGCCGACATGACCGCCAGCTGGCTCGCCCAGTTGGGCTGGGAAGTGTACGTGCTGGCCGGCGCCCCGCAGGGCGATCTCGAAACCGGCCCCGATGCCGCCCCCGCCCCGCGCGGCCAAGAGGGGCGCTACAAGCGTCCCTATGAAGGCACCGACAACGCGGCTGCCGCCATGCAGGCCTATCTCGACTGGGAATACGGCCTTGTCGCCCAATTGGAGCGCGACGGCACCCACGGCTTTTACGTCATTTAAATTTGCGGAGACCATCCATGTCCGAAAACCCCACTGATGCCGTTAAGTTCATCGGCTATATCGGCTTTAACAATGCCTCGGAAATCCACGGGCCCTTGCAGAGCCGCGCCCTGGACCGCGCCTATGTCGACGCCGCTGCGCGGGGGCAGGAAGAAGTCGGCTTTGACCGCGTACTGATCCCCTTCGGATCGAACAGCCCGGAGAGCCAGATTGTGGCCGCCCATGCCGCCGCGATCACCAGCAAGCTCGGCTTCCTCGTTGCCCATCGTCCCGGTTTTACCCAGCCCACGTTGGCCGCGCGGCAATTGGCCACGCTGGATCAATTGTCGGGCGGGCGCATCGCGGTGCATATCATCACAGGCGGGGCGGACGCGGAAATGGCCCGCGATGGCGATGTGAACACGGTCAAGTCCGAGCGCTATGCGCGCAGCGACGAATATATCGACATCCTGCGCCGTGAATGGACCGAGGCTCAGCCCTTCGACCACAAGGGCCGGTTTTACGAGGCGCGCGGGGCTTTCTCCTCAATCAAGCCTGACAATCTGCCGGTCTTTTTCGGCGGCTCCTCGCCGGAAGCCATCGAGGTGGCGGGGCGTCATGCCGACGTCTATGCGCTGTGGGGCGAAACGCTGGAACAGGTGCGCGAGAATGTGCTGGCGGTGCGTCATGCGGCGGCAAAGCATGGTCGCCGCCCCGGCTTCTCGCTCTCGCTGCGCCCGGTGATTGCCGATACCGAAGAGGCCGCATGGAAGCGCGCTGCCGAAATCGAGGATCAGGTCCGCGCCCATCGCGAGGCCGCAGGTCTGCCCACCACCGGCCACCGCCCGCCCAATGAAGGCTCGCTGCGCCTGTTGCAGACCGCGCAGGGCCACCGCCGCGATGGCCGGTTGTGGACCGGCGTTGCCGCGCTGACCGGCGCGCAGGGCAATTCGACCGGCCTTGTCGGCACGCCCGAACAGGTGGCCAACGCCATGCTCGACTATTTCGACATCGGCATCGATCATTTCCTGATCCGCGGCTTTGAACCGCTCGATGATGCGCTGCTCTATGGCCGCGAATTGCTGCCGCTGGTGCGCGCCAAGGTCGCACAGCGCGTGGGCCAAACCGCTGCGCTGGCAGGCTGAACTCAATCCCCCGCATTCCCGTAAAGGATACTTCTATGTCCAAACGTCAACTCCGCCTTGGTTTCATCCTTCACGGCGTCGGCCCCGGCTGGGACGACTGGCGCCACCCCGATGCGCAGGTCGATGCCTCCACCAGCCTGTCCTTCTACAAGCGTCAGGCGCAATTGGCCGAGCGCGGCAAGTTCGACTACCTGTTCGTGGCCGACAGCGTTTCGATCAACGCCCGTTCCTCGCCCCATTATCTCAACCGCTTTGAACCGCTGACCATCCTGTCGGCTATGGCGGTGGTGACCGAGCATATCGGTCTGGTCGGCACGGCGACCGTGACCTATACCGAGGCCTTCAATCTGGCGCGCCAGTTCGCCAGCCTCGATCATATCAGCGGCGGGCGTGCGGGCTGGAATGTCGTCACCTCGTGGCTGGAGGGCAGTGCCGCCAATTACGGCAAGGCCGAGCATCTGGCCCATGACACGCGCTATCGTCTGGCGGCGGAATATCTCGATGTGGTCAAGGGCCTGTGGGATAGCTGGGAAGATGATGCGCTGGTGCGCGACAAGGAGAGCGGCCAGTTCCTCGATCCCGACAAGCTGCATGAGCTGAATCACAAGGGCGAGTTCCTCTCGGTCAAAGGCCCGCTCAATATCTCGCGCAGCCCGCAGGGACAGCCGGTGATCTTTCAGGCCGGATCCTCGGAGGACGGGCGCAATTTCGCCGCCAAATCGGCCGAGGCGATTTTCACCCATCAGGAAAATATCGAGGAAGCCCAGAGCTTTTACGCCGACGTCAAGGCGCGAGCGCGCGGCTTTGGCCGCGATCCCGATCAGCTCTTCATCGTGCCGGGCGCCCGCGTGATCGTGGGCAGCACCGAAGAAGAAGCCCAGCGCCTGCATCAGGAACTGGCTGGTCTGGTCAGCCTCGAAAACGCCCTGCGCGCACTGGGCCGCTCATTCAACGACCATAATTTCAGCGTCTATGATCCCGATGGCGCTTTCCCGGTCGAGGTGGCGGTCGAGGGCTATAAATCGAACCAGTCGGCTTCCGAGCGCATTCTGGAGCTGGCCAAGCAAGGCCTGACCCTGCGCCAGATCGCCCTGCGCGCCGCCACCCCGCGCAGCCAGTTTACCGGCACGCCCGAACAGATCGCGGATCGTTTCCAGCAATGGCTGGAAACGCGCGCCTCGGACGGGTTCAACCTGTTTGAATCCCTGCCCGGCCAATTGGACGTCTTCGTCGATCAGGTCGTGCCGATCCTGCAGGAGCGCGGGATCTATAAGACCGACTACACCGGCACCACCTTCCGCGAAGGGTTGGGGCTGGACAAGCCGGTCAACCGCTATACCGCCGCGCGATCGGAGCGCAGCGCGGCATGATCGAAACGTCTTTGTGGAACCGGCGCGGCGCTCTGGCCGCGCTGGGATTGGGGGCGGGCGCTTTGGCGCTCGCCGGTTGTCGCGGAGAAGGCAAGAAGGTGCTGCGCGTCGGCTCGCAAAAGGGCGGGACCAAGGCGCTGGTGCTGGCCTCAGGCGTGCTGGATGGCGCGCCCTATCGCGTTGAATGGTCCGAATTTCCCGCCGCCCAGCATTTGCTGGAGGCCTTGGGGTCGGATGCGGTCGACATCGGGCTGATTGGTGACGCGCCTTTCCTCTTTGCCTATCAGACCGGCAAGCCCTTGAAGGCCGTGGCCGCGCGGGTTTCGCATCCGCGCCCGGCAGGCATTCTCTCGATTTTGGTGCCGGGGGCATCGCCGGTGCGGAAACCGGCGGATCTCAAAGGGCGCAAGATCGTGACGGGGCGGGGCAGCATCGGCCATTTCCTCGCGCTCAAAGTGTTTGAGAATGCCGGGATTAAGCCGGGCGAGGCCGAGTTGATCTTCATGACGCCATCGGATGCGGCTGCGGCCTTGCGCTCGGGCGCGGTGGATGCGTGGAGCACATGGGGCCCCTATGTGCCCACCGGACAGGCTGCGGGCGACCGCATTCTGGCCGATGGCAGCGATCTGTTCGACGCCTGCTCTTTCGACGTGGTCCATGAAAATGTGCTGCGCGACAAGCCTGACCTGCTCGTCGATTTTCTGGCCCGCGAGGCGCGCGCGATGGAATGGCGCAAGGCCCATGTGGCCGACTATGCCAAAGTGCTGGCCAAGGAAACCGGCCTGCCTTTGCCGATTGCTCAGGAAACGGCGGAGCGTTCGCTGGTGGTGGATGGCCCGGTCACGCCCGAACTGGTGGCGCGGCAACAGGGTATTCTGGACACTTTCGTGCGCGCCGGGGCGCTGGAGGCCAAGCGGCCCGTGGTGGACGGCTATGTGCTGACATCGCAATTGCCCAAAGCATAGGAAGTTTGTGGAGACGCCGGGCATTGGCGTCTCCACAAACGCCGTCAGACGCTCCTGCGCTGCGCCTGATACCGCCTCGCGGCGATTTCCACCCCCGCGCCCAGCAGGGGGCCAAGTTTGCGATATTCATCCAGATGGCCCGCCTCGCCGGGCCGGTCCCAGCCATGATCGCGGCGGATTACGCCCAGATGGGGCAGCGGATCGGCACCAGGTTCGACCGCAAACTGATCGGGTGCGACATAGATCGCGTCCTGATCGCAATAGAGCTCGCACATATAGCAGGTCTGGCAGGCATCAAGGCGCGCGACCACGGGCACGTGCGGACCATCATCCAGCACAAAGGTGGGGCATACATTCACGCATTGGGCGCAATTGTTGCATTTGTCGGCAAGGATCTGGGCAATCATGCGAATTCGGCCTGTTGTGTGTTGATGCGGATCGTGTCCAGCCCGCTTACCAATTGGCGATGGGTCGGCCCGGTGGCTTCGGGGTGATCAGCGCGTTGGTGCAGGCCCCGGCTTTCCTTGCGCCCGCGCGCCGCCGCGATGGTCCATCGCGCCCCGGCCACCAGAGCGGCGGTTTCGCGCAAGGAAACCAGCGCTGCGCCTCTGGCGCGGCCATGGGCGGACAATTCGCCCCAGATGGCCGCCAGCCTTTCGCCTGAGGCGGCATAGCTGGCCTCATCGCGCGTAAAGACATGGGCATAGCCGTGGATTTCATGATCGACGGCGCGGTGGATGGCGGCGGCATCGATGGCGCGATCAGCCTGATGCGGCGCGATGGCGATACGGCCAAGCCCATGGACGGGGGCCGAGGCGCCTTTGCGCGCCAAACTTTCGCGCGCCGCCGCCGTGCCTGCAATCCGGCCAGAGGAAAGCGCCCAAGCCGAATTGACCGCGCCGCCGCCGCTGCTCGCGCCCGCGACGAGTTCGCGCGTGGCCGCATCGCCAATGGCGAACAGGCCCGGCGCGCTGGTGCGGCATTCGTCGTCGGCCAGATCAAGGCCGCCCGTGCCCCGGATCGTGCCCTCGCCAAACAATTTGACCGGGAAGCGATCGCGAAACAGATCAATCCCGCGCCGCTCAAAGGGAGCGGGGGTAAAGGGCTGGATATGGCGCAGGATCGGACGCAGGGCTTCGGGCGCATGGGACAGATCGGCCATCACCGGCCCTGCCAGCATCGCATGGCCCAGCGCGCGATGATGCGCATGGCCTGCCGCGCGACTGGGCGGAATGTCCAGTTCGCGCCCATCGGCGTCGTAATAGACCGCGCCCGTATAGGGCAACGTGCGGGTCGAGGCCCATGCTGGCGAGATCGACCAGCTTGGGCCAAACTCCATGCCTGACAGGGCCACGCCCGCCTCGGCGGCCATCAATTGGCCATCGCCGGTGTTGGTATGGCTGCCGATCAGGCCGGAGCGGAAGGCATTTCCGCCGGTGGCCAGAATGGTGGCATGGCTGCGGATTTCCCAATCCTGCCGCGCGCGCAGGGCATGGCCGCGCGCACCGGCGACCCGGCCTTCATCATCGCGCAGCAATTCGAGCGCGGGGTGATGGTCAAGCACCGTCACGCCAGCCTCCAGAGCAGCCAGGCGCATGGCGCGCATATATTCCGACCCTCTCACGCCCGAATAATAAGTGCCGCCCGCCCCGTCGCTGCCAAAGGGATAGTGCGGCGCAAGGCTGGGCAGAGTGCGCCATGTAAGGTCCAGAATGCGCGCCATCCATTCCGGATCGCCCAGCCCCTGCGCCTTCTCGCTCTGGCGGGCGATGGCCTCTTCGCGTCGCGCCTTGTCCGGGCCGATCCACCAGTGGTTGGGGCCGCCCATCGCGGTGACGCCGCTGGTGCCCATATAGCCCTTGTCGGCGATGATGACGCGCGCGCCGCCCTGCGCGGCGGCAATGGCGGCCCATCCCGCCGCCATGCCCCCGCCGATAATCAGGACATCGGTTTCCAGTTGCAGCGTCACCCCGATGCTCACTCCGCCGCCTCGGCCAGAGGGGCGGCGTTGCGGTTTTCGGGCACCGGAATGCCCAGATGGCCGCGCAAAGTGTCCGCCTCATAGCGGGTGCGGAACAGGCCACGCTTTTGCAGGATCGGGACCACGCGCTCGCGGAAGATCTGGAAATCGCGCGGGTTGGTGACGCGCAGGTTGAACCCGTCGGCAGCGCGGCCGGTGAACCAGCGCTCGATCTCGTCGGCCACGGTTTCCGGCCCGCCGATGAAGGGCGATTTCCAGCGGCCAAGGTGCCATGCCGCCTCACGCAGCGTATAGCCCTTTTCGCGCGCCACGCGGATGATCTTTTCGGCATGGCCCTTGTAACTGTTGAGCGTGACGCCGGTCAGATCGGGGAAGGGGGCATCGGGGTCATACTGGCGGAAATCGTGATAATTGAAGGCACGGCCCAGTTGCACCAGCAGCTTGTCGAGGCTGAGGGCTTCTTCCTGCGTGGCGTGAAGGCGCTGGGCCTCTTCATCGGTATCGGCCAAAGTGGGGAAGAGGCCGGGCAGGACCACAATATGATCGGGATTGCGGCCCAGCGCGGCGGCGCGGGATTTGAGGTCTGCGTAATATTGCCGGCCCGCCTCGAAGTCCTGCGCGGCGGCAAAGGCGCCGTCCGCGATTTGGGCGCCAAGGTTGCGCCCCGCATCGCTGTCGCCCGCCTGAAAGATCACCGGCTGGCCCTGAGTGCTGCGCTGGAGGGCGAGGGGGCCATCGACGCGGAAGAATTTGCCCTTATGGTTCAGCTTGTGCAGCTTGGCCTTGTCGAGGAAAACGCCCGCCGCCTTGTCGCGCACGAAGGCATCGTCCTCATAGCTGTCCCACAAGCCCTGCACCACGCGGACGAATTCCAGAGCGCGGTCATAGCGTTCGCTATGGTCGAAATGGTCTTCGCGCCCGTAATTGCGCGCCGCGCCCTCAAGCCCGGTGGTGACCACATTCCACCCCGCGCGGCCCCGGCTGATATGGTCGAGGCTGCCGAACTGGCGCGCGACATTATAGGGCTCCCAATAGGATGTGGTCAGCGTGCCGACCAGACCGATCCGGCTGGTATGCGTGGCCAGCGCCGAGAGCAGCGTGAGCGGTTCGAGCCGGTTGAGGAAATGGGGCGCGGTGTCGGGGGTGATATAGGGGCTGTCTACGATGAACACGAGGTCGAAGAGCGAAGCCTCAGCCTTCTTCGCATTCTCGATATACCAGTCGATATTGATGCTGGCGTCCGAGGGCAGAGCCGGATCGCGCCAACTGTTCTGATCGGTGCCGACGCCTTCGAGAATGGCGCCCAAATGAAGTTGGCGGGTCTGGCTCATAGGTGGTTCTTTCGCGATTGCTGTGTGGCGCCAAGGATAAGGGCCGGGCGGGGCGCGATAAAAACGAGAGCTGCTGATAGGTTTATGAGAAGTGTCCGCGCGATTGGCCGACAGGCGGGATGACCACAGAAATCTCAATAGGAACGCAGGTCGGCATCATAAGACGGGCGAGGCGCCGGGCGCTATCCCATGGCGTTGAGGTTCCATTTCAGGAGATGCGCCATGGCGCTTGAAGACCCCGTTTCGCTGGCCGCCAATGCGGCGCTGACCCGCCGCTATCGTTCCGCCGCGCCCGAACGCATCCTGTGGAATGACACGATCGCCCGTCTGCTCGATCATCGCACAGTGCGTGGGTTTCGCCCCGATCCGCTCTCGCCCGATCTGGTGCCGACGCTGGTTGCTGCGGCCCAGAGCGCGGCCACCTCGTCCAACCTGCAATTGTGGAGCGTGGTGGCGATTGAGGATGAGGAAAAGCGCAAGGAACTGGCCCGGCTGGCGGGCGGGCAGAAGCATATCGAACATGCTCCGTTGATCCTGCTGTTCGTGGCCGATCTGGCACGGGCAGGGCTGGTGGCCGATGAGGTGGGGGCGCCCAAGGAAGGGTTCGAATATCTGGAGAGCTTTACCGTGGCGGCGGTGGATGCCGCGCTGGCCGCGCAAAATGCGGTGATTGCGGCGGAATCGCTTGGGCTGGGCACGGTCTATATCGGCGCGCTGCGCAATCATCCCGAGGAAGTGGCCAAACTGGCCGGTCTGCCGCCGCGCGCGGCCGTGGTGTTCGGACTGGTGGTGGGGTGGAGCGATGCCACCCGCCCTGCCGCGGTCAAGCCGCGCCTGCCGCAATCGGTGGTTTTGCACCGCGAGGCCTATGATCTGGCCGGACAAAGCGTGGCGATTGCCGAGTATGACCGCGACGCACGCGCGTTTCAGGAAGAGCAGGGTCAGGACCCGGTGGGCTGGCGCGCCCTTGTGCTGGCGCGGGGGGCATCGGCGGCCGCGCTGAACGGGCGTGACAGGTTGAAGGCGGCTTTGCGTGCGCTTGGTTTTGGCTTGAAGTAGGGACCGGATGATTTCTCAGCGAGGCCGTGCCGTTCGTCGAGGGCACAATTCGATTTAGCTGCTGCTTCATGGCCCACTACCGTACGCCGGTAAATATTCGACAGATATTCGGCGGCTTTGGGCAGACGATATGGCACGGGCTCTCAAGGAAGCTTCGCTAACACTACTTTGGCAGAAAAGTGATTTCGGTGCCAGACAACAAACATCGGCAATTCGGGCAGAGTAGGATCGGTGGTCGATCCAGATTATCAAGAATGGCTTGTCGGACTGCTGGCAGGCTGGGTTGAGGTGGGGGGCCGGGGACTCTTTTTTTCCGTCCCGCCTGAGCGAGGCGGCGATATTGCAAGAAGGCGTAGGCGATCATCGTCATCAAGGCGTGCCTGTGAAGACCGGTCCAGGAT
>NZ_JABGCB010000005.1 GCF_013149295.1 Novosphingobium sp. SG751A | reverse complement strand
GCCGCGCTCAACACACCCGTCCTCATCGACCTGCGCAATGTATTCGACCCCGCAGACGCCCGCGCAAAGGGCTTCGAATATTCCTCCATCGGGCGGATCTGATCGCCATGGCCAAGGCCGCCTCACCGCCGCTGCGCCTGCCGGGGCGGCATAATGTCGTGAAACCCGGCGCGGCCAGGGTGGCGGGGCGTCTGGCTGGGTGGGTCGTAGCGCTGGTGCTGGCGGGCGAAATTCTCGCCCGCCTCGCCCTCACCTCGCCCTCGATCCAGATCGCTGATCCCGATCTGCGCTATACCAACCAGCCCGACGCGGTGCTGTTTCAGGCCAATGAGGGGTTTGAGAAAATCCGGCTCAACTCGCTGGGGCTCAATGACGCTGAGATCGCGCCGAACCATACCGGTCCCCGGATGCTCTTCATCGGCGATTCCATGCTGCTGGCCCATCAGGTGCCAAGGCAAAGCAATTATACCAGCCTGCTGGAAAGCAGCCTCGGGATTGATGCGGTCAATGGCGGGCGCGATGCGTTGGGCCCGGCGGAATGGGGAGTGATGGTACGCCGTCTGGCGCCTGTGGTGCGGCCTGATTACATCGTCGTGATGATGACGCGCGGCGATGCTTTCGATCTGCGCGATGCCCTCATCAAACGGGCGGAGGGGGCCAAAAAGGCGACGAGCGCGCCTGCGCATCCAGGCCGTCTGGCTGGCGCATTTGACGCTTTGCTGCATCACTCCGCGCTGGCCACGTTTCTGGCCCGCCGCGCCAATCTCTATGTCACCGGGGTGCGCAAGGGCGGCGGATGGTTGCCCTATATTCTCCGCGGTTTTCGCGCCTCCCCCGCCCCCAAGCCCGACACACAGGATTTCCCTGTAGCTGCCATCACCGCTCAATTGACACAGCGGATGGTGGAGGCTGAACGGCGGGATAAGGTGATCTTTATCTCGATTCCGGCCTTCACCTATCATGCTGACGGCCGGATGGAATTCGAGCCGCGCTCCGCCGTGGAGCAGGCGATTTTCCCGGTGGCGGCCAAGCGGGCGGGCGTGCCCTTCGTCGATCTGGGCGAGGGGATGCGCGCCGAATTCGCCCACAGCGGGCAACCCTTTGTCGGTTTTCAAAACAGCGTGATCGGCACCGGGCATCTCAACACCTATGGCCATGGCGTGATCGCCCGCCTGATCGCGGCGCGCATGCCTGATCTGATGAAACAGGCCGATGCTGCCCATGCCCAGTCGGCCGAAACGCCCGCAACTCCCGCCCAATAATCACACATAAAGAGGCCGCAGGGACGTCATGCTATTCACCTCCACAGACTTTGTCGTCTTCTTCGCCGTCCTGCTGGCGATCCTTGCCGCAGTGCGGGCCAGCCGGGCGCGCTTCTATATCGTGCTGGTGGCCAGCTATCTGTTCTATGCCGCGTGGGACTGGCGCTATCTGCCGCTGCTGCTGGCGGTCAGCTTCTGGAACTATGGCTTTGGCCTGATTATCGAGGCCGCACAGGGGCGGCGCCTGCGCAAGGCATGGATCACGCTGGCCGTATCGGGCAACATGGGGGCGCTGCTCTATTATAAATACGCCAATTTCTTTCTCGACAATCTGCATGCCATCACCGGGACGAAGGGATCGCTGCTGGCCATCACCTTACCGCTGGGGATCAGCTTCTTCACCTTTCAGGGCGTGTCCTATGTCGTCGATGTCTATCGGCGCAGCAAACCGGCCACGCATGACATCGTCACATTCCTCTTCTTCAAGGCCTTTTTTCCGCAATTGATCGCCGGGCCGATTGTGCGCGCGCCCGAATTCCTGCCGCAATTGCAGCGCCCTTTCCGCATGACGCGCCCGCTGATCATCATGGGGTTTCAATATTTTCTGGCCGGGGCCTTTTCCAAACTGGTGCTGGCCGACAATCTGGCGATTGCGGCCGACGCGATCTTTGCCGAACCGGGCCTGTATGATGCGCCCACGCTCTGGCTGGGCACGCTGGCCTATGCGGGACAGATCTATTGCGACTTCTTCGGCTATTCGATGATGGCGATCGGCCTGTCGCGGGTGATGGGCTATCGGCTGCCGATCAATTTTCGCATGCCCTATGTTGCGCGCTCGATTCAGGATTTCTGGCGGCGGTGGCATATGACGCTGTCGCGCTGGCTGCGGGATTATCTTTATATCTCGCTGGGCGGCAATCGGCGGGGGCCGGTGCGGACCTATGTGAACCTGATCCTGACCATGCTGATCGGCGGGCTGTGGCATGGGGCAAGCTGGAATTTCGTGCTGTGGGGCGCTCTGCATGGTTCGGTTCAGATTCTCGACCGGTTCTGGACGCTGCACAGGCCCGCCGGATGGCGGTTGCCATCTGCGCTGGGCTGGGCGCTGACCTTCATGTTCGTCATTCTGGCGTGGGTCCCGTTCCGCGCCAAGGATTTCCCCACCACGGCCACCTTTCTTAAAGGGCTGGCGGGCATGGGCCATGGGCAAACGCATTGGCTCTATGTGCCCGCCCTACTCGCGCTGACCGTGCTGCTGGCATGGCATATCGGTTATGAACGCGTGGGGCGCTGGCGTCAGAGCCTGCTGGGTTTTCGCCATCCTTGGTGCATGCGCCAGATGGGCGTGCTGTTGCTGGGCGTGCTGGGGATCGTGCTCTTTGCCCCGCTGGGCGGCAATGGCGCTTTCATCTATTTTCAGTTCTGACGAAATCGGGCCCCATCCCAATGGAATGGGGCCCGATTGCTTTTAACGCCAAACCCGGATCAGAACAGCACAATGTCCGAGGCATAGAAGGTGTCGACATTGTTCAACGTCGCCACAGCCACCGCCGCCGCACCGCCCTTGCCATCGGCATCGAAATAGAGCGTATGCAGGCCCGAGTCGAAGTAGAAGGCCGCAACCCCGGTCGTCATCGCCGCCTTGCTGGCCACCAGATTGGCCGTGTCCACATGGTCCAGACCAAAGGCCGCGCGGCTGATCGCGATCATGTCTTCGCCATGGACGAAGTCGGTAATCGTGTCCTTCTGGGCATCATTGATGGTGAACTGGAAGGTGTCCGCCCCCGCTCCGCCGGTCAGCGTGTTGAAACCGGCCTCGCCGTCCAACAGGTCATTGCCCGCGCCGCCGTCCAACACGTCGTTGCCATTGCCGCCATAGAGCGTGTCATTGCCATCGTCGCCATAGAACTTGTTCGCGCCTTCATAGCCCTTGATGAAATCATTGCCGCCACCGCCGTAGATGATCGTGGCGGTTGATCCGCCATAAAGGTGATCGGCATATTCCGAACCGACCAGTCCCTCGATCTGGGCATAGACATCGCCTGCGGCATCGCCGGTGTTGATGCCGGCATCCGACAGGCTGGCGGTAACGCCGGCGGTGGCGGTCTGATAGCTGGCGAAATCGGTGCCGGTTCCGCCATTGAGCACATCGGCACCGGCCCCGCCGATCAGCGTATCATCACCCGCGCCGCCATTGAGCGTATCATTGCCCGCCCCGCCGTCCAGCGTGTCATTGGCGCTGGTGCCGGTCAGCAGATCATTGCCGCTCATATCCTTGAGCCCGGTGGTAACCGCAGTTGCCAGCGCCTTGGCGGTGGGCAGCAGGTCGTCGGCGGTGCTGGTGTTGACCGCCCCGCCATTGCCATAGATCCGGGCGACATAATCGGTGCCGACCGTGGGGGCGGTCAGCGAGGAAGAAGACACGCCGTTCAGCACCGCCAGCGTGGTCCAGCTATTGGCACCGCCATCGGTATCGACCTGAAGCAGCGTGTCGCTGCCGCTGGCGACAAAGCGGACATAGCCATTGGTCTGCAGGTTGCCCTGCCAGCCATACATCGAGGCCAGCACCGACAGGTCGATATAGTCACCATCCTTGCCCGAGAAATCGGTGATGATGTCCTTTTGATTGTCCACCACCGAGAACTGGAAAGCATCCGCCCCGGCCCCGCCGGTCAGCGTGTTATAGCCCTGTTCGCCGTCCAGCACGTCATTGCCCGAACCGCCGCTGATCGTGTCATTGCCGGTGCCGCCATAGATCGTGTCATTGCCCGCGCCGCCATAAAGCGTGTCCGAACCGTCCAGCCCCAGCAGATAATCGTTGCCCGCGCCGCCATAGAGCTTGGTCGCGCCATGGTTGGCGATCAGTTGATCATTGAAATTCGAACCGATCAGACCCTGGATCTGGGAATAGGTGTCGCCCGCCGCATCGCCGGTGTTCATGCCCGGCGTCAGCAGATTGGCCAGCACGCCGCTGGTGGCGGTCTGATAACCGGCATAGTTGAAGCCCGCGCCGCCGATCAGCACATCGGCCCCCGCGCCGCCGGTCAGGATGTCATTGCCCGCCCCGCCGTCGAGGCGATCATTGGCCGCGCCGCCCACCAAGGCATCATCGCCCGTGGTGCCCGCCAGCTTGACCCCGTTGAACGCGGCCGCCGTGGCATAATCGGAAACAACCGTTTCGAGCGACACCGCCGAAGCGGTCAGCGAGGAAGCGGTGACGCCGGTCAGCGTGGCCAGCGTGACGAAATTATTCGCGCCGCCGTCAACATCGACCTGCACCAGCGTGTTGGCCCCGCTGGCCAGAAAGCGGACATAGCCATTGGCGAAAATGTCGCCGGTCCAGTTATAGTGATGCGCCATGGCCGACAGGTCGATGACATCGCCGTCCTTGGCGGTGAAATCAGTGATCGTGTCGCCCGCTTCCTTGATGTCGATATAGGCAAAGCGATCCGCGCCTGCGCCGCCCGTCAGCTTGTCCGCGCCGACGCCGCCCCAGATGTAATCCCGGCCCGCGCCGCCCGAAAGCGTATCGACAAAGTCATTGCCCAGCAGGCGATCATCGCCCGACGTGCCGGTCTGGACCGTGCCTGTCGTGGTGGCCGCCACGGTCAGCGTGCTGTCGTTCATCGTGGTCTGGGCGTTGGGGTTGAATTTGTTGATCGCGGTCTGGAAACTGGAGTCGGAGACCAGATTGCCGACCACATCGCCGCGGGTGTAGATGCCATAGCGGCCCTGATCGATCAGGTTGATGTTGCTGACCACGATATCGCGACCGTCGCCATCGCCATATTCAAAGAACATGACGCCGTCCTTGTTGCCCGAACCGCTGATATTATAAGCGTTGTTATAGGCGCCGCGCATGCCCAGCACGCCAGGGGAGTCGATCACCACCGAGTCATGATAGGAGCCGTAGCGCCCTTCGGTGTGCCACGAGAAGGCGAAGGTGGAGGTGGCATAGGCGACCACATTGGTGGCGGTCAGGCCATAATCCGCGCCATATTTGGTGGGATCCTTGACCGAGCCGTCAAAGCCGACGGCATTGTCATCGACGGCATGGCGCACGTTTTCTGCATAGAAGCCATCGACCGACGTGTTCCACGAGCTGGCCGAGTGGACGCCATAGCCATAGTGGCCATTGTCGGTGTCATCGGTCAGATTGATCGCCGCGCTTTGCAGCACCGTGCCATTGACCGAGCCGACAAAATTGATGCCCATCGAATTGCCGTCGCGGACGGTGACGCCCGAAACCACAGTGCCCACCGTCGAGCGAATCTCGACCAGATCCTGTTCCCATGTGGGATGGGTCTGGTCGCCGCGCACCGTGCCGTTTTCAAAGACGGCAGTGCCGCTGTTGATACCGGCAACGCGCACATTGGTCTGATAGGAACCGGCATCGATCAGCGAGCCAGACAGCGTCACCTGGTCGCCATCAACGGCCACGACCTTCATCGCCTGGCCCATGTGGGTGGTGGCGCCCTGATCGTTCGAAATCTGGTCATCAGCGGCGACCTTGACCCAATCGCCCACCTTCACATTGCTGCCCGCGCCGGCATAGGTGGCCACGGTGTTGCCATCGGCGGTCGGAGCCAGAGTGGCCGAGGTCAGAGCGTCGCTCGATCCTTTGATGGTGACCACGGTGCAATCGCCTGCCTGTTGCAGCGTGCTGCCGTTCAGGTCGATGGTGATCGACTTTTGCGAGACGTCGATGCAGAGGCCCTGGGTGATGGCGATGGTGCTGTTCTGGGCCAGAACGATCTTGCCGCCGTCGGCAATGCTATTGATGGCCTTCTGCAAATCGGCTTCGGTGGCATTGGCGGCAATATAAACAACATTAGTGGCGGCCTGGGTGGTTACAGTCGAAGTCACAAGTAATTCCTTCCAACATCTTTGGCGAAATTACTCTTCTTCGACAGCGACAATTCGTCATGAAGCAAGTAATAACGCAATCTTGATAGAGATCGATAAAATTACCTGCAAGATTTTCGCGATAGACTTGCGACAACCCTGAGGACTTATCGACTTGATGTTGGAATAATGACCCATCATGGCCCAACGCTGATTTAAACCCTTAGGTTAATAGGATAGTCAGTTATTGATTTGGCGGATTTTTGGCCAACTTTACTTTCACAGGTGGTTAAAAGTATGCATCTTTGCGCAAAATTTTTTCATTATTATCGTTTTAATGCAATAATTTAGCCAAGAGACGGCAGGGATAGAAAGACAGAAAAAGGATAAAGCAAAAAAATTTTCACCCGTTCGATCATTAACAATTTAGGAGAGCACACGTACATTTTTGGCACATAAAACAACTACACCACTGCAAAAATGAATCATCTTATATAGATTATACGCACGAATACTTATTCCGAAACCGAGGCGTCAGTGTCCCTTTATGACACAAAACCGGCATATTGCCGTCAGACCGACAAGGATTCGCCACGCACAGGCGCAAACATGCCTGGCATCAGGCATGCGTCGGTCAACAGATTCGGGAAAAGGGCCGCGCGGGCCTATCGCCGCTCAGGGGCGATCATCATGATCCTGCAAAATCTTGCAGCCATGGCAAAAATGATCCGGCAAGGGCCCATGGCGCCCCGGATCGGCCGACAATTGGCGCGCCTCTTTATAGGCGGGCGAGGCATAGATCTTGTCCATGCTCTGCTTGTGAATATTGCCCAACGGCCGCGCCGTATCCCGGTGGAGATAGTTCTCCTCCATCCGGTAATGACAGCAGCCATAGACATGACCATCGGTGGCCACCAAAGCCGAGAGATAAGGCCAGCCGCATAGCGGCATCCGCTTTTTCGGCCAGGGCCGCCACCCCTTTCGCGGGGCGAAGCGGTCGATCCATGGATTCTTGCGCCCATCCGATCCGCGAAACACCAGCATATCGTCAATGCCCATCCGTCGCCGGTAATCCTCCAGCAGCGGCACCTCATGGCTATTATGATCGAACACCAGATATTGCAGCGTGATCAGCGGATGCTTCCCCTTGCGGAATTGCACCAGGCGCCGCAGATTATCCTCAACAATGGCCAGATCGCCGCGAATGCGCTGCTGCCCGAAAGTTTCCGGCGAAAGGCCGTCGATGGCGATGATCAATTGGGTCAGCCCCGATTCCGCCAATTCGCGGATCGCCTCATCGGACAGCGGCAGGCTGAAATTGCTGGTGATATAGGTGTTGATATTGGCATCGGCGGCATAGCGCAGCATCTTGGCCAGATTCTTGTTCAGCAACGGCTCGCCCAGATTATAGAGCGACATGGCCAGCGTCCGCCCTGCCACCTGATCGACCAGGCCCATGAAGGTTTGCAGTTCCATCGGCTTGGGCAGGCTGACCCGCTCGGGATGGCTCAATTTGCTGTGCAGGCAGATGGGGCAGCGCATCTGGCAATTGGGCGAGACATCGACCTTGATGTGAACAGGCACACCCCCGACATCAGGATTGCTCGTCACCAGAGAAAACACGCGCCGCGCGGTGTTGAAAACCTTCCTCGGCGTGAGGTTGACCCGCATCACATAGTTTTTGCGCCAGAACTGGTGCATGCCATAGGCCGATATAGGGAATTTCATGGGCCCCCTGTTCCATACATCGATGCGAGTCATATCCTGATGTAATTCTTAGACTTTACATCAGAAATCGATCCGCCGACAGAACAACAAGACCCAATTCGGGTAGAGTAAACCCGTATAGGAATAAAAATCGCCGCCGGGCCCGGCCCGGCTGGAACACAAAAAACCCCGGCGCCACTTCGCACGGATGCTGGTGACACCGGGGATTTAGGGCATCAGGCGGCGGGCCGCAGCCCGCCACTCAATCCGATCAGAACACGAAGTCGGTGATCGAGATCGCGGTGTTGACCTGGATTTCATAGTCCACCGAACCGTTGTGATCGGTGTCGATGCCCACGATGGTATGGCCATGGTCGGACGTGAAGGTCACGTCGGCTGCGCTAACGCCCAGCTTAGCGACGTTCAGTTTGTCGATGCCGGTTTCGAAATCGAGGATGATGTCGCGGTTGCCCGCGCCAACGCCCGAATCGCCAGCGGCAAAGACGAAGGTGTCAGCGCCCGTGCCGCCGATCAGCGTATCCACGCCGGCATCGCCGAACAGCACGTCATCGCCGGCGCCGCCGTTCAGCTTGTCATTGCCAGCGTCGCCATAGAGACGGTCATTGCCGTCGCCACCCGACAGCAGATCGTCTCCGGCGCCGCCGTTCAGCTTGTCATCGCCCGATCCGCCCGAAAGCGTGTCATTGCCCAGACCGCCCGAAAGCAGGTCATTGCCGTCGCCGCCATAGAGCTTGTCATCGCCCGCACCGCCCGAGAGCAGATCGTCAGCCGATCCACCCGAAAGCGTGTCATTGCCATTACCGCCATAGAGCGCGTCGCCACCCCAGCCGCCCGAGAGCGCGTCGTCGCCACGACCGCCCGAGAGCCAATCCGTGTCGACCGAACCGCTGATCACGTCATTACCTGTGGTGCCAGTGATACTTGCCATGATGCTCATCCTCTATGCTTGCATGAAGATTACCGTGACCTAAAATTATTATGGCAATTCGTGAGTGCCATTGCACAACTTGCAGCGCAATCTGCAAGCGGCCCGTAATCTGGCGTTGGAATACGCTTGGCTTAATTTTGAGTCAACTATGATCTTCTTCCAAAATAGATGGGAATCCTTGATTTTTCAGGAACCTTTTGAAGTAATCGGGAATTACTTATTGGTTTTTACTTATACCTAGCAACACTAAAAAGGATTGCACTATTTCCTGCCCGACCTTGCCCGATCAAGGCAACCGTCGCCCGCACGATCCAAATAAACAACAAAATCTCATTTTTATAGGTACTTAAATACGAAACCAGCCTTATGCCCCGCCACCTTTTCCGCAAGCCCGCCCGGATCGACGCCCAATCCATCAGACAGACCAAATTTCCATCTACACACTGATTTAAAAAGGGAAAATCAGCATAGAACCGATCCCGCGTCACTTATGCCCTCTTCCACAATATGGTCACCATAACTGAACTGTCCCCGCCCCTCGCTTCCGCAGGGCCGGGTAGCCTATCCGGGCGCGCCGGCCGGACACCGACCCAGCAAAATTTGCAGATGAATCCAGCATCTCCCGGCCAAACGGGCCGCCTGACAGACCGTCGGCCGCTTGCGCAGACGCCGGATGGCAAGGCCGGTCGAGTCGACTTGGCAAAAACATCATCCGTTTTGGATAAAGCGCGACGCACAGCGGTTTTATCGCAGCGCCTTGTTAACCATAGACCCTATTTTGCCGTTAACCTTTAGCCGCCGCCTTACCGGTTCCGCGCGCCATCCGTCGTCCCGCACAGGCCCGCCGTTGCCACCGTCGATCCCCTGCCTTCCACAGGAAAAGGCGACCCGATCTCTGCGCGACGCCACGCCCTGCTGCCCAGCAACAGACTGACCTACCCCGATCCCCGCCTCGCTCAATTCTGTCGTTGCATACACCCTTACTCCGCTCCGATCCTCTCCGCCAAAGCGCCTGAAGGTGTTACGTTATAAGGAAGAAGCCAAAGCCCCCCGGACTCTCACCACTCCCTTGGGCCGAAGCGTCCACATGCCCCCAGCCCCCACACGATCGCGACAGGACGGAGTCCATCCTCACCCGACCTCTGCCTCAACAACGGGTCGACCGGCGCCGTGGAAGAACCACCAGAAGACCGTCGGCGACTCCACCGTCCAAGCCGGAAAATGCCTATCGGGCCACGCGCAACAATTACATCCGCCACCCAAAGCGCTCGTTACGAATCCCTAGGCAAGGCTTTAACATTATGTCCAGCCGTTCTGGGCAAGAAGGGGGTCTGTTCAATCGATACCGGGTCGTTCCGACATGCGCGCAAAGCTCAATTTGGTGCCTCATCCCCAACGGGCGACTGCCAAGGCCATCGCTCTGGCCCCGGCGCAGGATGATCGCTTCAAACCCTTCCTCGTGCCGCTGGGCGATGATCCGATGGCCCGGATCAAGCCGTGGCCGCTGCCGGTGCGCGCGGCCTGCCTGATCCTTGGCGTCTGCGCCGGCTGGGCCATTCCCGTCGGGGCATGGCTGTTGCTCTGAAATCACTGGGAATAGCGCGACCCCTGTTGCGAAAGCGCCTCTCTCTGGGCTAACCCTTAGCCCCTATGGGCAGGGGGCTGTTTATGAAAAGATTGGCAATGAAGGGCTTGATGGCGGCGGGCCTGATGGCGCTGACGGCGGCGGCGCCTCCGATCAACCTGCCCGGACCGCAGGCGATTTCGCCCGATGATCGCGCCACCGGGGCCAAGGCCCATCCCGATATGGTGTCCGAATATGGCGGGGCCTATGCCGGGCCGCAATCGGCGATGGTGCGCCGGGTCGGGCTGCGCGTGGCGGGGCAATCAGGCATCAGCAATGTCGAGCGCGACTTCACCTTCACCCTGCTCAATTCACCGGTGGAGAACGCCTTCGCAATTCCGGGCGGCTATGTTTACACCACGCGCGCGCTGCTCGCCCTGATGAACAACGAGGATGAACTGGGCTTTGTGCTGGGCCACGAGACCGGCCATATCGCCGCCCGCCATTCCGAAAAGCGCCAACAGGTGGCACAGCGCTCGACCTTGCTGGGCGCGTTGGGTCAGGCCGTGCTGGGCGGCGTGCTGGGCGGAGGCGCGATCGGGCAATTGGGCAATCAGATCGGACAGGCCGGAATCAACCGCCTGGTGATGGGCCATGTCATGGCCTATTCGCGCGGCGAGGAATTCGAGGCCGACGATCTGGGCGGCGTTTATATGCAGAAGGCGGGCTATAATCCGGCCTATGCCTCCACGATGCTGGCCTCGCTGGCGGCGCAGACCGGGCTGGAATCGCGCCTTGCGGGCAATGCGCGCAACACGCCGGGCTGGGCCATGTCGCACCCCAACCCCGAGGCCCGCGTCACCCGCGCGCTGGACCGGGCGCGCCAGATGGGGATCGGAGCGCCCCCGGGCTCCAGGGCAAATGAGGCTTTCCTGCTCTCTTTGCGCGGCATGATCTATGATGACGATCCGCAGCAGGGCGTGATCGAGGGCCAGACCTTCACCTATCCGCCTGACCGCCTGCGCTTCACGGTGCCGGTCGGCTATGGCATGTCGAACGGATCAGACGCGGTCACCATCTCCGCCAAGGGCGGCAATGGACAGGGACAGGCCACCTTTACCGGCGGGGCCTATAAGGGCGACCTGAATGCTGTGCTGCGCGCCCGGTTCAAGGCCATCGCCAAGGATGGGCAGGTGGGCGAGATCAGGGGCGTCCCCGGCGCGATCAACGGCATGCACAGCCTGAGCGCCAGTGTGCGCGGCAATACCGGATCGACCACCATGGATCTGACCGTGGTGGCCGTGGCGGTGGCGGCGGACCGGGCCTATGCCTTTACCGTGATCCAGCCTGCCGGGCAGGGGCTGGGCGATCTGGCCCCGCTGGTCAATGGCTTTACCCGGATCAGTCCCGCGCAGGCCGCCGCGATCCGCCCGCGCATTGTCGATGTGGCGCGCGCGGGGCCGGGCGATACGGTCTCCTCCATGGCCGCGCGCATGGCCTATAATGACAATGCGACGGAACGCTTTCTGGTCCTCAACGGCCTGCCCGCGGGCACCACGCGGCTGACGCCCGGCAGCATGGTCAAGCTGGTGGTGTGGAAGCGCTAGGGCTTTAAACTCCGTTTTCAGCATATTGCCGCTGGACCTCACCTTGCGCGGGTCTTAGCCTGCCCCCGGTAATATCGAACGGGGACTGGTTTTGCGGGCTAATTGGCTGATCTCGACGGCTTTGATGATGATCCCGGCGGGCATAGGCGCGGCAGAGCCTGCGCGGCGCCCGCTGATCGCCCCGCCCGAGGAATGGGTGATCGACGCGCCCATTCCCCCCGCCCCGCCCGTGGCCGAGGGCGCGGCCACGATCAGCCTGCTCAACGACACCCAGATCCGCCTGTCCGACAAGGGCGATACGGTGTTCAGCGCCGACATCTACAAAATCGCCACCGCGCAGGGGCTGGACGAAGCCTCCTTGCAACTGACATGGGACCCCTCGCTCGAAGTGCTGACCATCCACCGCTATCGCCTGTGGCGCGATGGGCGGGTGATCGACCTGCTGGGCAATGGTCCCGACCGGGGCAAGGGCATCACCGTGATGCAACGCGAAAAGAACATGGAAAGCGCCGCGCTGGACGGCGAACTGACCGCATCGATGCAGCCTGACGGGGTGCGCGTGGGCGATATTGTCGATCTGGCCTATACGATCACGCGCCATGACCCGGCCACCGGAGGGCGTTCGCAATTGATGGTGGGGCCGCCCAACGGGGTGCCGATCGGACGGCTGCGGCTGCGCGCGATCTGGCCCGCGACGCGCGCCACGCAATGGCGCGCATGGCCCGGCGCGGTCCAGCCCGTGCTGACGGAAAAGGGCGGGATGAAGGAACTGGTGGCCGACATGGCCAATGTCACCACCGCCCGCCCGCCGTCCAAGGCGCCATCGCGGTTTCGCGCGGTCAATCTGGTCGAACTGACCGACTTTGCCGACTGGCAGACGGTATCGCGCACCTATGCCGACCTGTTCGACAAGGCCGCCGCCCTGTCGCCCACCAGTCCGGTGCGGGCCGAAGCCGCCAAAATCGCCGCCGCCACCGCCGACCCGCGCAAGCGGGCCGAAATGGCGCTGCAACTGGTCGAGCAGCAGGTGCGCTATCTGTTCATCGGCATTGACGATGGCGGCTTCGTGCCCGCGCCCGTCGATCTGACATGGCAGCGCCGCTTTGGCGATTGCAAGGGCAAGACCGCGCTGCTGCTGGCGCTGCTGCGCGAATTGGGCGTGGCGGCGCGGCCCGTGCTGGTCAACACCGACGCCGGCGATTTCACCGCCAACCGCCTGCCCACCATGGCCGCCTTTGACCATGTGATCGCCGAGGCGGTGATTGACGGGCGATCCTATTGGCTGGATGGCACGCGGATCGGCGACACGCGGCTGGATCGGTTGCGCACGCCCGATTATGTCGTGGGCCTGCCCGCCACGGCGCAGGGCTCGGGCTTTGTGCCGATGGTGCCCGAAGCCTTGTCCGAGCCCACGCAGGTCACCAGCCTCGATCTGGATGCCGGCGCGGGGATCGAGGCCCCCGCCCCGGCCACGGCCGAAATCCGCTATCGCGGCGAAACCGCCCATGCAATGCGCGAACGCTATAATGGCCTGTCGGCGGGCGATCTGGACCGAGCGCTGAAGAAATTGTGGCGCGACACCTATGATTTCATCACGCCCGTGCAGGTGAGCGCGCGCGAAGAGGCCGATAAGGGCGAATTCGTCGTCTCGCTCAAAGGCACGGCCAAGATGGACTGGTATGTCGAAGGCGCCTCGCGCTGGTATGAGCTGGACCATGCGCGGGTGGGCTGGAAATTCACCACCACGCGTGAGGGTGAGATCCAGACCGATGCGCCCTATGCCGTCGATCACCCCGAATGGTGGGCCAACCGCGAGGTGATCCACCTGCCGCAGGGGGGCAAGGGCTTCACGCTTCAGGCGACATCGGACGATACGCAGGTGGGCGGCATCTATGCCTTCCACCGTAAGGTCAGCCTGGATGGCGATACGGTGCAGATGGAGAATGACACCCGCTCGCTGAAGCGCGAATTGCCCGCCGCCGAGGCGGAAAGCGCGCGCGATCAGTTGCAGAAGCTGGCCAATACCGGCGCCTTCATCCGCGTGCCCACCGATTATTTCCCCACCGACGCCGATCTGGCGGCGCTGAAAGACAATAAACCCGCGCTGGCCAAGGCGCATATGATGCGCGGAGCGGTGCTGTCGGATGGCGACAAACATGCACTTTCGATTGCCGAGGAACGCGCGGCGCTGGCGCTTGATCCGAAACTGACCCCGGCGCGGGCGATATTGGCGCTCAATCTGGCCATGACCGGTGAAGCGGGGGCCGATGCCGAGGCGCAGACCGCGATCCGCGAGGATGACAAGCAATGGCTGGCGTGGAGCGCACGGGCCTTTGTCGCAGCGCGGGCCGGGCATCAGACCGAGGCGATCACCTATGCCGACAAGGCGCTGGAGCTGAACCCGCGCGATTTGCGCAGCATGATGGTGCGCGCTGGTTCGCGGATCGATACGGGGCAATATGGCGCCGCGCTGGCCGATCTGGACAAGGCGCTTTCCATGGCGCCTAAATTGCCGGTGGGTATGCTGCGCGCCGCCGCACTGGCCAGTCTGGGGCGGCAGGCCGAGGCGATGGAGCAGCTCAACCAGACGCTGGAAACCACGCCCGGCGATGGGCGGGCGCGTTTGCTGCGCGCCAATCTGCGCCGCCAGATGGATGACCGCGAGGGGGCCCTGGAAGATCTGTCCTGGCTGATCGAGCATGGGCCCGATGCGCTGCATTATGTCTCGCGCGCCAATGTATGGGGGCCGCAGGACAAGGCCAGGCGCGATGCAGATCTGGCCTCCGCGCTCAAGCTGGATCCGCGCAACACCAGAGCGCTGCTCGCACGGGCGGCCTATGCGATCGAGGATCACCAGTTCGAGGCGGCCGAACGCGATCTGAACGCCGCCGACAAGATCAGCCCCGGATCGAGCGATGTCGCCAATCTGCGCATGGAATGGCTGGGCCGTCAGAACCGGGTGGATGAAGCGCTGAAAATCGCCGACGCCCTGATCGCGGCCCATGCCGACAGCCCGACGGCCTATAACAGCCGCTGTTGGCTGCGCGCCACGCATGGGGTGGGGCTGGAGGCGGCGCTGGAGGATTGCAACACCGCGCTTCGCCTGTCGCCCAATGCGCCCGCCTATCTCGATAGCCGCGCCTTTGTGAAATTCCGGCAGGGCGACATGAAGGGGGCGATCGGCGATTATGACGCCGCGCTGCGCCGGGCGCCCACGCTGGTCAGCTCGCTCTACGGCCGGGGGCTGGCCTATGCGCGGCTGGGGGATCGCAACCGGGCGCTGGCCGACATTGCCCGCGCACGCAGCATCCACCCCGATGTGGACGCGCTGTTCAACGGCTATGGCACGCCCGCGCCCAAGGATTTTTGACAGGCGGCGCCTTTCCGGTTTGGCCGAATCACTGATTTGGTCAAACCGCCGCCATCGCGTGTAAAAATGGCGTTATGTCAGACATAAAGGCTGCAATGCCGCAGTCGAGGGGCGGTTATTGTCTGGGTTATGCGCATGCTGCAATGCACACAAATCCAATCGGATCAAAAATATTCGGCCATTTGCCGTTTCCTACGCCCCAGTCGCCTATTTCCTGCCCAAGAGGCCTCGACGGGGAGCGCTTGTGCTGATAGCGCATAGGTATGTTATGCAGCCAATGCATTCGAATTTACACTTGCATTTGGCACAGGTGAGGAACGCGATGACCCAAGACACCCTTTCCCCCGATTCGGTTCTGACCGCCCCGACCCGCAACCAGCGCCTGATCGACTGGGTTGAGGAGGTCGCCGCGCTGACCCGTCCGAAGGATATCGTATGGTGTGACGGGTCGCAGGAGGAATGGGATCGCCTGACCTCGCAACTGGTCGATGCCGGCACGCTGGTGCGTCTGGCACAGGACAAGCGCCCCAACAGCTTTTACACCCGTTCGGACCCGCGCGACGTGGCCCGCGTGGAAAGCCGCACCTTCATCTGCTCGGAAACGCCCGAAGGCGCAGGCCCGACCAACAACTGGCGCGACCCGGCCGAAACCCGCGAAACGTTGAACGGCCTGTTTGCCGGGGCCATGGAAGGGCGCACGATGTATGTCGTGCCCTTCTGCATGGGCCCGCTGGGTTCGGAAAGCAGCGTGGTGGGCGTCGAGCTGACCGACAGCGCCTATGTCGTACTCTCGATGCGGATCATGGCGCGCATGGGCCAGCCTGCTCTGGACATGCTGGGCCGCGACGGCTTCTTCGTACCCTGCATCCACACGGTCGGCATGCCGCTGACCGAAGGCGTCAAGGACGTGGTGTGGCCCTGCAACGATGACAAGTGGATCGTCCACTATCCCGAAACGCGCGAGATCTGGTCCTATGGTTCGGGCTATGGCGGCAATGCGCTGCTGGGCAAGAAGTGCCTGGCGCTGCGCATCGCCAGCGTGATGGCGCGCGATGATGGCTGGCTGGCCGAACATATGCTGATCCTGAAAGTCACCCCGCCCGAGGGCGAAGCGCATTATGTGGCAGCCGCCTTCCCCTCGGCCTGCGGCAAGACCAATATGGCGATGCTGGAATCCACCCTGCCCGGCTGGAAGGTGGAAACCATCGGCGACGACATTGCATGGATGCGCCCCGGCAAGGATGGCCGCCTCTATGCGATCAACCCGGAAGCGGGCTTCTTCGGCGTGGCGCCCGGCACGGGCATCGACACCAACAAGAATGCGGTCGAAACGCTGTATGCCAACGCCATCTACACCAACACGGCGCTGACCGCCGATGGCGATGTGTGGTGGGAAGGGCTCACCAAGGACGTCCCCGAAGGCCTGATCGACTGGCAGGGTCAGCCCTATGATCCGGCCGGCGGCAAGCCTGCGGCCCACCCCAACGCGCGCTTCGCGGTGCCTGCCTCGCAGTGCCCCTCGATTGCGGCTGAATGGGAAGATCCGGCGGGCGTGCCGATCTCGGCCTTCCTGTTCGGCGGCCGCCGCGCCACTTCGGTGCCGCTCGTCACCGAAGCCTTTGATTGGAACCATGGCGTTTACCTTGCGGCCAACCTTGCCTCGGAAGGCACGGCGGCGGCGGAAAACAAGATCGGCGCGCTGCGTCGCGATCCCTTCGCCATGCTGCCCTTCTGCGGCTATGCGATGGGCGATTATTTCAAGCATTGGGTCGATATGGCCGGCAAGGTCGCCAACGGCGGCGCAAACCTGCCCAAGATCTATCTGGTCAACTGGTTCCGCAAGAGCGGCGGCAAATTCCTGTGGCCCGGCTATGGCGACAACATCCGCGTGGTGAAGTGGGTGATCGAGCGCGCGCAGGGCAAGGCGGATGCGGTGGAAAGCGTCATCGGCCGTCATCCGGTCGAAGGCGGGATCGATCTGTCGGGCCTGTCCATCACGCCTGAACAATACGCCGAGCTGATGACCGTCAGCACCGAAGGCTGGCGCGAGGAGGCCGAAGGCAATGGCCGCGATCTGGCCGCGCTGGGCGCCCTGCCCGAGGCGATCCTTGAGCAGCAGGCCGCGCTGGAAGCCCGTCTGGCCAAGGCCTGAGGCTTAGCCAGACGGTAAAGCGAGCCCCCGGCGCGATGCGCCGGGGGTTTTGTTTTGCGCGAGGCGGGCGGGCACAACAACGCCATGAGGCGCAGCGATATGCGGTGAAGGGAACCACATAGAAAATTTAATATGCTGAAATTTAATGTTATTAAACGACTTCATCTTTGAAGAACCCCCAATAATACCCCCAAAAATCCCGAATGTAGGCGAACATAGGCGAAATTTATCCCCACTCGTCGCCCATGACCTCGGCTGGCCACGCGGCCATGGGTATGGCGGCAAGTGCCAACGTGCGCTCGGCAATAACCCGCCCCTCCAGCACGTCCACCAGCGTCTCATGCTCATGGGCGCTCATAAAGCCACCATCCAGTGACGCCAGGCAGCGGCCAGCCGGGATGCGCAAGCGCCCCGTGAACCATGAAGCCAACACCTTGCGGCCCTGTCCGGCGAAGAGCGTGACAATCGTCAGCCGTGGCGCGTCCGCCATCCCCGGCCTCAGATGCACCAGGAAAAGCTGTCCGCCCTCCAGCCGCCACGTGGCGATATATCCGCGCCACAGGGCTGAATAGGAGCAATCGAGCTCGGGCCGCGCGGCGCCCCGTTCAAAGTAGGCCTCCAGCGGCGTGGCCATGAGCTGGCAGCGACGGCCCAGGTAATAGATGGCGTCGGGGATTTGGCTGGTCATGGTCGGGCTTGCGCACTGCATCGCTGCCACACCCGCTCAGCATAAGTCTGGTCATCGGTCCCAAAGCACCATCCAGCCTGGCGCAGACTTTCATGGGCGTTGTCACGCGCCCGGCATACTTGGTCTTCCGGCTGATGATCGCCACCCTGGCATTCAGAGGTGAGATTGTTCCAGCGCTCCAAGAGAGCCAGTTCGGCTGGCGTCGGATTGCCCTGATAATAGCCCGAGGGAGCGGTGGCATTATCGCCAGCCGGTGCCGCTCCCGTGCCATTGCCCAGAGCGGCGAACAAATCAGCCTCGCTAATTCCCAGCGGCGCGGGCGCAGACTGTAACGCTGCCTCGCACACCTTGTTGCTGCTCTTCCAATCGCGCATATCGCGCCGCAAGTCGGCTAAGGCGGAAACCTTGCCGCCACTGTCCAGAGCTGCCTCCAGCGAGTGCGCCATGCTCCAGCGGTCCAGGTAGGCGGACTTGCATTGCTTGAGGGCAGCCGCATACGCTTGAGCAACTTCGCGCCCCAGCGTTTGGGGAATGACCAACCCTTCTAGCTTGCGCGACATGCCGATGCAGTCCGCGTCCACGGCCTTGGCGCCTTGGTAGATGGCCACGGGGTCATTGCTCATCATCACCACGTTGAGCGAGCCGCTGGCAAAATCGCACTGCATGGTGACTTGCGCAATCTGCCGATGAAACGCCAAGGCGTCATCGCGGGCGCTGGCGGCTGGCGCCATAGGATAGGTTGCCGCGTCGGCCTCTTGGGTGTGTAGGCGGTCATGGATCATGGAGAACAGGCCCAGCACCATATAGCCGCCCAAGACCGCCAACAGAATTTTCTTGATGGTCCAGCGCTTGCGCGGCGGGCGCGGGGCCCCGTCCATTGCGTCATAGGTGGAGGACTTGCTGAATATCGACATGGGCTTGCCTCAGTCATAGCGGCGCGGCGCCGGGCCGCAGTCAGGCCAACTAACGCGAAATTCCTTAATAGGGACTATAATCCCTAGAGAATATATGCCCGATCTTTGACCTAATGGCCATGCAAGACTGGCGGGCCATCGTTGGGGGAAACATTCGCCGTCGCAGGCAAGAGCTCGGCTTGACCCAAGAGCAAGTGGCCTTGGATGCAGAGATTGACCTCACTTACATGGGTGGCATTGAGCGGGGGCGGCGAAACCCAAGCCTTTTGGTGCTGGTGCGCGTGGCCACGGTGCTCAAGGTGGAGCCAGCCGAGTTGTTGGCCTTGCTCTGAGCTGCGCTGAAAGCTTCACCGGGCACTTACAGGCGGGCAAACCCACATTCTGCCAAAAAGGCATATATGCCATCATAGACAGCCGGCGAGCGCGTTGCGTCCTCGTGGCTGCCCTCGGGCACAAACACGACCATGCCCTGCCGGCTTCGCGTCAGCAGCACGCGATAGGCATTGGCGACATAGGCCTTACGCGCCTCGTCATTCACCGCCTGCCAGCGGGTGCCTTTGAACTGTAGGGCCTGCCACGCATCGCCGGCGCGCCGATAGTTGGCGTCCCAGCACACACAGGTCCAATCCAGCTCCAGCCCCTGCACGTCGAACTCTGTGCCCGCGTCCTCCAGTGCATCCGAGGAACGCACATCGTCACTCGGCGCCAAGAACCACTTGGGCGGCTCGATCTTGGCCTTCACGAACACGCCATGCGGCTTGAGGCGAGCGCCGTTGGAGGATGCCAGAAGGCCCATGTGTTCGGCGCCCCGTCGCTTGGAGCGCAGCCAGTGCCGCGCCTGCCCCAGGTCACGTGTAATATAGAGCGGGAAGCTGGCCAGGGCCTCCTTAACCTCGCGGGCGGCCGCGGCATCCCCGGCGATCACGTGGCCGACAAAATCAGACAGCCGCTCAGCCCTGAAAGACCGCAGCGAAGTGGCCAGATGCAGCGCCGGCGCGGTTATTTCGTCGGCCAGCCGGCAGGAATGTGCCAGACTGGCAGAGATATGGGCTTGCCAATGCGGGAAGCTACGTTCCAGCGCCCGCAACCATTCCTCTATGCCCGCCTCGCCGGTGTTGATCTCCTGCCCGCCGCCCACCAGGCAGATGATGGCGCACCAGTCCTCGTGCCGGTCCATGATGGACAGCAGGAACTCGGGCTCCGACATGGCAAAGCCGATCTGCCCCTTCTTCTGTTGCATGAACTTCGACGTTTGCTCCACGTCCCAGGCGCGCTGGGCCTCGTCAAATAAAGCGACCTTCTCGGCCGGGGCATCGCGCGAGGCCAAGGCGTCATCGCGGAAGTGATGGATGTTTTGGATGAAGGCGGCCGCGTTGCGGTCCTCCAGCGTCTTGGACGTGCTGCGCCCCGCTTCCTTAGCCCGGGCCACGGCATCCAGCGCCAGCGCTTCGCGCAGCACATCGACCAGGGGCCCGTTGCCAGAGAGGAACACCGCGTGCTCGTCACTGTGGGCGCGCTGACGTGCTGTCGCCAAGTTGAGCCCCGCCAGCGTCTTGCCCGAGCCCGGCACGCCGGTGATGAAGCAGATGATTTTGCGTTTGTCGCGCTTGGCTGCCTCGATCGCATTGGCCACATAGTCGGCCGTATGGGTGAGGTTTTCAGCACCTGCCTCTGAGCGCGAGATTTCCTCGACCGCATGGCCCCTATAGAGCGCCTGAGCGGCCTCTACGATCGTCGGTGTGGGGCGATAGCGCCCGGCCTCCCAGGACGCCGCATTGACCGGCTGGCCGCCATAGACGCGGCAAAGGTGGTGTATGGCGGGTGCTAGGCCCGCTGCGTTGACGCCAAGTGGTCGCGCCAGGCCATCATCATCCCATTGGATGGGGCGATCATCATCGCCGGCGGCATGTGTGGCTACAAGGATAGGCACGATCGGCAGGTGGTGGCTGGTTTCGTGGAAGTGCTTGAGGTCGAGCCCGTAGCCATAGACCTGATCGAGGCTGGAGCGGTCATACTGGCGTGCGCCGACCTTGTATTCGACCACGAACACGATGCCGTCGACCAGGAGGATAAGGTCCGCCCGCCGCCCCATGCGAGGGATGAGGAACTCCATAAACGCATGGGCGCCAGGCAGTTGGGCCGCCAGCTCGCGCAAGTGTTGGATTTGGTATTCCCAGGCAGCTCGCTGGGCGGGTTCCAGCGCAAAGGGCAGCCGTGCTGCCAGCCGGCCGAACAGGTCGGCATCGGTTAGGGTAGTTATGGATGCGGCTGGCAGGGAAACGTAGGCGCGATCTTTCATTTGCAATGACTTAAGCTGAATATAGCCTCCGAATTACTCCTCCCACCCAACGTCACCTCACAGTATTTTATGCCATTTTTTACGTGTATGCTTTTGGCAATATTAGCTTGCTGGGCGGGATTTTTAGACAGAATAGGATTTTGCGCCTGTATTATTATTTTTTTATATGAAAAAACAGAGTTAATTCCGAAATATTCCTTAAGTAAATTTTCAATATACTTCAAAAAATACTCGGAATTTTCCAGCTGCATTTCGCAATCCCTCTTGTCGGGACTGAATGATTTTAGGTCAATTATATATGCGTCGATAGAATTTTCGTCGATAGGAACAAAAATAACAGCATCGCATTTTTTATTCGCTCGAGTGTGCTGCGAGTTTATCAAGCACGACAACTGCTTAAATGCATTTTTCAGTTTAGATTTCAGCTGTCCGCTTGGGGTATGATCTAACTCAAAGGCCACACTTCCCGCCGGGACATTCCGAAGCGATAATTTTTTAAGTTTCGCTCCTCGGTCACTTTCCTTCAAAATTAGCTGCCCATTGCTCCCGAACATGGGGCTAATAGGCAAGAGAATTTCCGGCCGCAAAAGCGACTTTACTGAGGCGTCCAGATTAGGCATTGACAATGCTATAAATATCCTGGGACTTGAAGTTTTCGGTGGAGATTATGTCATCGAAAATCTTGGTATCTATACCAGATGCCATTTTATCCATCTCGACAATGCCTCGACCAGGGACTGAGCAATATGCGCTGACACTCTCACTTTTCAAAACGTCTTCAGAGACATAGCCATATTCCTTCATAATGAATTCTCGCCTATCGGTGCTCACGGAACCAAGGGAAATAAGGTTATTTACTTCCCTTATAAAATAGTCACTATGAGTTGTGACAAGAACTTTTACGCCGGAATTTACAAGCCTGGCAACAAGCCGGGCGATTTTGACTTGATTGTCAGGGTGTAAGTTCAACTCAGGCTCATCAATAATTAACATCCCACCTTTCTGAGCAAGGTGATTTATGTAAATATCAATCAGAAAAAGAGATTTAACTGAAGACGATGAAATATAAAGTGGAACCGATAGCTTAGGCCTATTCTTATCTTTTTTAGGAATAAAGCTCAATTGGTCATCATTCCCGCGGTAGGAACCGCCAACCAGATCCGAAAGCGCAGAGAAAACGCTGGAAAATTTATTCTTATCTCCCTTCAAAAAACTCTTTCTTTTACTAACTTGGCCATAGTCTCTAATAATATCAATATTGTCTTGAATTGGCCTGGCGTAACGCGACCCCATAGCCTGCAATATCTTCAAAGGATCTATTTTATCACTAGAAGAAATGTGTGAAAAAATGGCATTTCTGTTGATATCGAGCTCTTTGTAAAAAAGAGCGACACCAGTCCTTTCAGAAGTTACCACAAAGGGGGTTGGGATTTTTTCACCCAAAAGACAATCCGCGATTACCTGACACAGCAGTCTCCGCAGAACCTGACGGGGAAAACGCGTATCAACCTGCCCAGTGCAGATGATTTGGAGGTTATGCCCACCTTCGGCCAACTCAAAATCAAGGCGAACAGCCTTATTTATGGCAGCCTCTGCGCTAAAGGATCTTGGTATGGAAACTTCATGCTCATCAATTGTGAATGAAAATTTAGAATTTTCAAAAAATCCCTCCGGAGCATTAAAAAAAGCATCCAGGTTTTTCGCAAAAGAAAATCCAGCTTTTTGAATGACAGATGAAATATCTTTCAAAATATCTTCTAGATTTATTTCAATAGATTTTCCAGAAAGCAGATCTTTGAATTTATCTTCGTCAATGTCAAAATCCAAAATTTCAGAAAGCCCCTTTATGCAGCCGTACACAGCATAGCTTGCATAGGTTTTGCCAGATCCGTTAGGGCCACATATAATTGTCAGGTCGTTGATATGGATATCGCCACGACCCGCTTTCCCAAAATTTTCAAATGAAATCCGCATACGTCATCCAATGGCCAGCAGTCCTGTCGCGTGGCACGTCCCTAGGTTTAGCCGGGAGGGGCAATGCTGTCGATGCCTAAAGCCGAGCCAAGGAGGCAGTTGGCAGCGCCCACACTTAGACTATAGCCACTCGCAAATTTCCGGCCACCATTTCGCAGCAAGCGTACTCAGGGCATGTATGCGGCGGGTGTTGGCTGTCGGCCCACTGGCAAGCAGTCGAGCAACTTCTTCCAATATGGCATCATACCCTTCAGCCCGCGCCTGCGCATATGCCTCCTCCAGATCATAATCCGCCCTGCACCAATTCCGCCACGTCTCGGGGGTGGGCATCCCTGGGCGCCTGCACAATTCGGCAAGCGGTATGCCCAGCCGCAGCCCGGCCAGTATGGTCTCCACGATAGCGGGAGTGCGTTTGGAATGGCGACCCATGGCTTCACCTCCTCTTTGACGCTTCCGTCATTTTGCGGCGCTGGCCGCCTCGCGCGCGTGAAGGCCAAAGAAAGCCGGCGCATTCTGGGCCGGGGCTTCCATCAGCCATATGGGCGGGCGGCGGCCTCAAGTGGGCCGCCCCCCTTATACGTAGTATAGGGGGGTGTACGGCGCACCTGTAGCGCGTCGTGGCGCAAGCATTTCTGCGGGTTTTAGCTAGGGGGTGGCGCGTATGACGCACCCCGATGGCGCAGGGGTATGACGCAGGCGTAGCGGCTAACGACATGGTTATTCCGCCTCCACGACAGGGCGCAGGCGGATGCCACGCTTAATGTGGCGATTGCCCGCGCGCCAGAGTTCCTTGTCAAATTCGATCCGACCGCAATGCACCAAGCGCTCCATGGCGGACTTGAACGCTTTCTCCTTGATGCCCCTATTGCCCGCCATCGCAGCGAAAATTTTTGGGGCGTAATTGCTGCCCGGCTGGTGGGACACATTGCGGCGCTGCACCGTGCAGGTTTCGAGGCAACTCAAAAAGGCTTCATCTTCCGCATTGGCCCGGATTGTTGCCTGGAGAGCTCGCAGGTCATCGGGGGCCAGTTCGCTCTCCAGCTTGAATGTACTCTCCGCCCACACAAAACGCAGTGGTTCGCCAATGGGCGCATAGTTCGCCTTACCGAGCTTGAGGGTCCGAATATCGGTGTTGGCATCACGCTCCAGGAATATCTGGCTGCGCACGGCGTTGAGCCAGGCAGTGGACCCCGAGTAATTGTCACCCGCCTTGTTGGGATGGGCGATAAGGAGGATGGCTGCTCCGCTTTCACCTGCCAGCCGGTTGAGGGCATTCACGAACTGGGTCACGTCGCTACGGTCGTTTTCGTTGCCGCCAAACAGGTGGGCCACGTTGTCGAGAACCACCAGCTTCGCCTCCTTCTCTCGCATCAGGCTCGCCAAACGCTGGAAGGTGGGCGACAGGTCAACCTGGCCATTCGTGGTCTCACCCATCAGGATGTTGTCCAAGCGCCCCCGCAGGCTGGCCACATGCAGTTGCCCGTCCAGGTCCGACATATTGACCCCGAGAGCGCGACAGATGCGATGTTGGCGCCAATGCAGTTCCTGCGGGTCATCCTCGCAGGTGAAATACATCGCAGTCCCTTGGTCCAACTGGAGCCCCAGAGTTTGCACACCAGCGGCCAGCGCGGTGGCCAATTGCTGCCCCAGCAAACTCTTGCCTGAACTACCCGCCCCGGTCAGGAGGGTTACTTCACCGGCTGGCGCCAAATTCGGCAACACAAACTGTTTTCGCTGCGGCGTGCATGTGGCCAGTTCGGACCAATTCAGAAACTGAATGTCGTCATGCCCAAGGGCAGCTTGAGGAAGCCTGGCGCCATCACCGAGAGCACGCTCAACTTTTTTAACAATAAGTTCAGGCCTCCAAGGTTCGCGGGGGTTATAGGCCGGCATGGCACAACCAGCGGCAACGAGTTGATCCCTTGCCGTCGAAAGTGACAACATACTGTCCCGAACCAAATGGCCCATTTTCAGAGCCATACTGTTCAAGGTGTACTCTTGGTTGCCTGCCGTAGCAGCCCGGACACCTTCGCACGCATATTCCAGCGCACGGAGCCCCAAGGCGGTATCCGCCACGTCGACAGCGTTCAACAAAGCCGGAGACGGTGACAAGGGTTGGGCAGGCAGGCTTTTCAGCCGCAACACAACCTCAAGCAGATTGGGCCCGGGGGCAGCAGGAGGGAGACTGTTTTCCCATTCGTAACGTCGGCCGCTAGGATGGAGGGATGGGGGCAAAATCACATAACCGCCATCACCCCGCACGTCGGTCCCGGGCCGGGCCATGTCCTTTCCGTAACTCCCAACCGGCGCGGCGGGGTCGTATCGGAAGTAGTGGTGAAAGCCTTTACCGGTCCGGGCGAGCCGAGCGGGAGGCATTTCAATGCCAGCCGCCACAAAAGTGGCGGGATCATCCACATCCAGCACCCACATCCCAGAGGGCTCCCCTGTGGGCATCCCGATCAAAGCGTCGGGCCACCGTGCCCACCATCGCCCGATTTGGTCGGGGTCCTTGGAGGCGGCCTTGAAGCCGCCCTTGATGTAAGGGCTCTTATCCGGCTGGCAGGGAAACACAGGAACACCCTGAGCCGCATATGTCAGTGCGTGCTCCACCATGATGATCTCAGGCTGCGATTGGGGCAATCCGCTGCCGACAGGGACGTGCAAACTCATTGACCGTACCCCTCAAGATCAGGTTTGACGCAAGCGCTAATCCACGCGCTGGCGACCATCCCCGCCGAGGACGACGTACAGGAGCTACCGCGGACTTGCCGCAAATCTGGGTCATAGGTAATATGAGGCTTGAGAGTGCCAGCCAGCGTCTCCAAGCCCCTGCCGCCCTTGGCAGTGGGGGTTTGATAGATCACGGTTTAGCACCCCTCCTGGATAAGGCGGTGCAGGCTATCCGCCATGACCAAGCGGCGCTTGCCGATTTTGGTGCTGACCAACCGCCCTTGCTGGATCAATTCATACAGGCGGGTCTTGCCGAGTGAGGAAACGCGAGCCGCCGTATCCAGGTCGTATGCAATAGGTTGCGGTTCAGCATATGCCAAAGTGCTCATATTGATTTCTCCGCTCATGCTCGGGCGTGATTGCGCGAACGTGAGCGGAGACACGGTTTAAGCAGGTTTGCGCGTTATGCAGCTACATAGCGCGTCTCACTTTTCAGGATTTTTGCACGCCCGTGTCCGCCAAGGAATCCTTGGTTTTCGGAAACTTCAACCGCGCGAGAAAGTAGATGGCGCGCTCAGGATTTCGCTCAAAGAAGCTTTCAGGATTTGAACCAAAATCCCGCACATTTTCGACATGGCCGTGGCCCAAGCTGGCAACATAGGCATCTATGCCTCCCAACCTTTGCCACATGGCCCCTGTGGCGATAGCTAGGTCCAAGGCATTTCGGGTAACGTGCTGCGCCTTGGCTGTCTCCGCTAACGCCTCAGATTTTGTTGTTCCCTCTGCCGGGACCCTTGCTGCCTCCACGCGCTTCGCATGGCCCAAAACATAACGGATATTGGCAGCAGTAGGCGCCAGCCTATGCATACCCCGCACATCATATACCGGCCCGTCACCAATTTCTTGCCAAAGGCAATTAATTGCTTCCGCTTCGGTCTGGCCCCATCCGAGGTATCCGGGTATGTCCTTGATGCGAGCAACCCACATGCCCGCCTCATCTTTCTCCCCCTTGTAAACCGCGAGGGGAAATTCCTTTGTCCCCAACAGGGCGCGATCAATTACAGGGATGCGGACGTTCCCGTGCCGGTTCATGGCGGTCTTACCGCCTTGTTTCGCTTTAGCCATGAACGGAGCGCCCCTTAAACGGCAGCACGTCCGCGCCCTTGCGCAACGCGTCCAGATGATCGCTCCACCATTGCGCCATTTCCACACGCTCTTTCCAATGCGCCCCCCGGTGATAGGCCGCACGCACCTTGTCCGCGTCGCCATGCGCCAAGGCTCGCTCAATCGCGTCAGGCGACCATTTCCCGCTTTCGTTCAGCAAGGTGGACGCCATCGCGCGGAACCCGTGGGCTGTCATTTCCTCGCTGGTGTAGCCCAGCCGCCTGAGCCCGGCGTTGAGCGTGTTTTCGCTCATGGGGCGGGCGCGGGTGCGGACAGAGGGGAAAACGTAGCCTGTTGGCCCAGACAGAGGCAGCGCCTCGCGCAAGATGCCAACCGCTTGCTTGGACAGCGGCACGTGATGAGGTTTGCGCATCTTGGTTTTCTCGGCCGGGATGGTCCAGACGGCCGCCTCCAGGTCAAACTCCTCCCATATGGCATGGCGAAGCTCGCCGGGGCGGACGAACACGTGCGGCGCCAGTTGTAGGGCGATCTTGGCCGAACCCATCCCCTCATAGCCATCAATGGCGCGTAGGAGCTCACCAACCCGGCTGGCATCGGTGATGGCGCCGTAGTGCGTTACCGTGGGGGCGGTGAGCGCGCCGCGCAAATCGCGGGTGGGGTCGGATGCCAGCCGCGCCGTGGCCACCGCATACCGAAAGACCATGCTGGCGAGTTGGAGCGTGCGGCGGGCGCTTTCCAAATTGCCCTTGCCCTCAATCTTTCGGATGGCGGCGAGAATGTCGGCTGGCTCAATGTCGCCCACGGGCAATTTGCCAATGGAGCCATCCAAGAGGCTCAGGAGGTATTCGCAGCGCTTGGCCGTCGCGGGCGCCCAGGCCTTTTGCCCATCCTTCTTGCGCTTGGTGCAAAATTCACCCGCCAGCGCCTTGAACGTGTTTTCCGCCTCAGCCTTCGCCCGCACCTTAGCCCGGCGCTTTTCTCGGGATGGGTCTTGCCCCTGGGCCAACAACTCACGGGCTTGGTCACGCCGCTTCCGGGCCTCGCTCAGGCTTATCTCGGGATAGGTGCCGATGGAGAGCAGCTTTTCACGCCCGTCCACGCGATATTTGAGCCGCCAGAGCTTTCCGCCCGCTGGTGTGACCAAAAGAAACATGCCGCCGCCGTCCGCCAGCTTGATGGCCTTGTCGCCAGCCTTTGCATTCCTGATCGCAATATCCGTGAGCGCCATAGACCCCAGCCATTCCGGGGGCTTGGCCCCCAAAATACCCCCAGGTGTGGGGGTACCGAATAGGCCCCTGGTGAAATACCCCCCAAAGATACCCCCAATGCGGAGTGACTGTCAGCGAGCATAAGCGATCACCAGCGACCGAATGGTGCCGAAATATCTTGGTTTTCTGGGGTTTGTCCAGTCGATAACGAACGTCAGCGATGAGAGGACTGGAGCGGGTGAAGGGAATCGAACCCTCGTATTCAGCTTGGGAAGCTGCTGCTCTACCATTGAGCTACACCCGCAGGCGCATTGAAAGCATCATGGCTTTCGCTTGCGATGCCTGAAACAGGGCATATCCCCTCAGACAGGCGGGCCGATTGCCACAGTCGAGCGGCATTGGTCAACTCAAGTTTTGGGGTCAACTCAAGTTTTTGCAAAATCGCGCCCGACACTTCCCCTGATCGCAAATCGGGCTAAACCGCCCGGCATGACCAACTCGATCCGCCCCGCCACCCCCGATGACATTCCCCTGATTGCGCAATTGATCCGCGATCTGGCCGAATATGAGAAACTCTCGCACGAGGTCCGCTTTGACGAGGCTGCTCTCAAGCAGCACCTGTTCGGCCCGCACCCGATGGCCGAGGTGGTCATCGGCCAGATCGACGGGGCGGCGCAGGGCTTTGCCCTCTTCTTCCATAATTTCTCGACCTTCGAGGGCCGTCCGGGCATCTATCTGGAGGATCTCTATGTCCGCCCCGCCGCGCGCGGCTCGGGGCTGGGCAAGGCCTTGCTGCTGCATCTGGCCGCTCTGGCGCAGGAGAGGGGCTGCGCACGGCTGGAATGGAGCGTGCTGGACTGGAACGCGCCTTCGATCGAATTCTATCGCCGCATGGGCGCCAAACCGATGGAACAATGGACCGTGATGCGCGTTGATGGCGCAACTTTGGCTCAACTCGCCGCTGACTCGCGTGATTCCATCGCAGGCGAATAGAAAAATTTACCCCGTTGCGCTATTGCAACAGCCATGGGAATCGCGAATCAGAATAACGTGTTGAGCCGTCGTGCAATGCTGGGTGGACTGGCCCTTGGAGGGGTCGCCATGGCCACTCCTTTGCGTGTTGCCGCACAGGCTTCGGGCCTTACCGAATATGAACGCCGCGTGGTGGGCATAGCCATGCGCGAGCGTGATCGCGTCGGCGCAATGCTGGCGCGGCCCGATGTGGTGGCGGTTGCCGACTTCACCAAACCTTCGCACGATCCGCGCCTGCACTTTGTCGATATGATCGGCGGTTCGGTGCGCTCGCATCTGGTGGCGCATGGCCGCGGGTCGGATCCGGCCCATGTCGGCTGGCTCAAGCAATTCTCAAACAGCGTCGGCTCGTTTGCCACCTCGCGCGGGGCCTATCTGACCGCGGGCCAGTATGAGGGCAAATATGGCGCCTCGATGCGGCTGCGCGGGCTGGATCTGGACAATTCCAATGCGTTCGACCGCGCCATCGTGATGCATCCGGCATGGTACGCCGCGCCCGACATGCTGGCCAAATTCGGTAAGCTGGGCCGTTCGGAAGGCTGTTTTGCCATGGCGCCTGAGGATTTCAGCCTTGTGCTGAACCATCTGGGCGCGGGCCGCCTGCTTTACGCCGACCGCATCAGCGAAGCGTGAGAACGACGCGGCTGATCGTTTCAGCCGCGCCGCCATCCCGTCATTACAGCGGGTTATCCAACTTGATCACTTCCTCATTGCTCTTGCGCTGCGTCGTGTGCAGCGCGCGCGGCGCGCGGAAACTGTCCAGCACCGGCCCGTCGCGGCCATAAAGGTCGTTAAAGCCGGCCAATGTGCCGTTGATGTCGCGGCCATAGGTGACATAGGTCAGATAGACCGGGAAGGTCCGCGTCATCGGCACCTTCTTGTACTTGCCTGCCTCAAAGGTGGCGACGGCATCTTCCTGGCTCATACCCGCGCCCAGAATCGCCATGGTCATGCCCAGTTCAACCGCGCGATCGGTGCGGATACAGCCATGCGAGAAGGCGCGCACTGTGGCATCAAACAGCTTTTTCGACGGCGTATCATGCAGATAGATCGCATGAGGGTTGGGCATGTCGATCTTCATCCGGCCCAGTGAATTGGCGTTGCCCGGCTGTTGCACCACTTGCAACGAGCCATCCTCCATCCGCGTCACCTTATAACCGGCGCGCGGACGGGCGAGCAATTGCTGGCCCAGCCCCTCACCCACGACGATGGATTGCGGCACGGTCCATGTCGGGTTGAACACCACCGCCTCGACCTTTTCGGCCAATTGCGGCGTGGCGGTGCGGCCCGGCTTGCCCACGATGGTGCGATAGGTGCGGATGTTGCGGCCGTTGACCGCAAGGCGCAACTGAAACTCGGGCACATTGGTGATCAGATAGACCGGCCCCAGATCGCGCGGCAACCAGCGCCAGCGGTCCATATTGATGCGAATCGCATCGCGCAATTTGGTCTGCGCCTTGGGCGTGGCGGCCAGCGCCTCTTTGAGCGCAGCATAATCGGGATAGGTCGGCGCGAGGCCTGCCAGCGTGCCGGGCACGTCATGGTTGGTGGTGGCGCGCTGCATCAGGGCGGTGGTGGGGTTGTCATCCTGATCGGGATCGACGGCGAACCATTGCACCCGCGCGGTCATCGGCGTGCGCCCATCGCGCAGGTCCTCGACCAGCCATGCGAAACTCTTGCTGGCCTGCTGGTCCAGCGCGTCCCCTGCCCCGGCCTTGATCGCGGCGCGCAGAGCATCAGGTTGATAATCGGCGGGAAACAGCCCCTCATCGCCAATTGCCATAATCGCAGCCAGCAGATCGCCGGCATCGGCCACGCTCCAGTTGACCACAGCTTCCTGCACTGGCGTCGCGCCGGGCGAAGGGCTGGGCGTGGGGTACGGGGTCGGCGTGCCGGAGGGTGTGGCCGAGGGCGTCGGCGAGAGCGTCGGTACGGGGCGCGGGCTGGGGCCGGCGGTGGGGGTGCCGCTGGGGCGCGGGCTGGGGGATGCGCCAGGTGATGCGCTGGGGCTGGGCGTGGGGGTGTTCGTGCCTGCGGGGCGAACATTGGGCAGCTTGCCCAGACCCTGCTTGCCCTCAATGGGCCGATCCTGCGCCATGGCGGGATAAAGCCCGTAAAGCCCCGTCGCCAAAGCCAGAATCACCGGCCCCGTCATCAGCTTGCGCGTGTTCTTCATCATTCAACGCCCCTTTTCGCCCGGCTCAAATCACTCAACTCAACGACAGCCAAGCACAGTTCGTCGCATACCATTCAGTATCACCCCTGTCTGTTGGCTGAACACCGCGCGCGGCGCAAGCTCGACTTACCTTCTCATAGTGACGGCTTGGCGCAAGGCCGCTAGGATCTTAACGATCATGGCGCGCCCTTTGTTTCTTCCCCTTGTTGCCGCCGCATGCGGAATTGCCACTTTCAGCATCATGGACGCGCTGATGAAGCGGGCCTCGATCGTCTCGGGGGTTCACGCCGCCCTGCTGTGGCGCAACATCATCGGGGCGGGGATCGGCATTGTGGTGTGGCAGATCACCCATCCGGGCGCATGGCCGGGGCGGCGAATGGTGATGCATGCGATGCGCGCCAGTGTGACCAGCGGGATGGCTTTCGCCTTTTTCTGGGGCATCGTGCGCACGCCGATGGCGGTGGGCATGGCGCTTTCCTTCATCGCGCCGATCATCGCGCTGTTCATGGCCGGTTTCGCGCTGGGCGAGGCGATCACGCGGCGCGCGCTGGCGGCCTCGGCGCTGGGGTTGCTGGGCGTGGGCGTGATCGGGCTGGGGCGGATGCAGGGCGCGGGCGCGATGGAGCCACAGGCGTGGCAGGGCATGGCGGCCATCCTTGGCTCGGCGGTGCTCTATGCCGCCAATCTGGTGATGCAGCGCCATCAGGCGCAAATGGCCCCTCCGGCCGAGATCGCTTTCTTCCAGTCGCTGTTCACCGCTATGTTTCTGGCGCTGGCCGGGCTGGCGGTCGGCCTGCCCCCTGTACCGCAGGGAGAAGTATGGCGCGATATCGGCGGGGCGGCGGGCCTGTCTTTCGTGTCGCTGATGCTGTTGTCATGGGGCTGGGCGCGGGCGCCAGCCCATCGCCTGTTGCCGGTGGAATATTCGGCCTTCCTCTGGGCTGCGCTGATGGGCTGGATCTGGTTTGGCGAAAGGCTCGATATTTATACGCTGGGCGGTGCGGCGCTGGTGGTGGCGGGATGCTGGGTGGGCGCCGGCGGACATGAGGGCGGGCAGAAAGGCGATCATACCGAACAGGTGGGGCTTTGATCCGGGCAAAGGGCTTTTGCGGCGATTTCTCCGACAAACTCGGGGCCTTTTACACTTATTTTAGATAACAATTCGCAATAGCAACAATATCGCAACAACCTGCCCCTCTTCATTCCTTTTTCCACCTTTCGCGCCCTTGACGCGGGGCGGAATCACGCGCATCGGCCCTCATGCTGCAACCGCCCAAAGGCAGGGCGAGAACGCGCCTGAACGCGCCTTTTCGTCTTTTTTTCGTCTCTGGGCCAATTGAGGTGAGGAAGACGCCCGCATGACCCAGGTCGGACAGGACACGCTCGGCACCCGCTCGAAACTGAGCGCCGGTGGCAAGGAAGTCGCTTATTATTCGCTGAAGAAGGCCGCTGACAAGTTCGGCGACATCAGCCGCCTGCCGTTCTCGATGAAGGTGCTGCTGGAAAACCTGCTGCGCTTTGAAGACGGCGGTTTCACCGTTTCGACCGCCGACATTCAGGCAGTTGTCGACTGGCAGAAGAACCCCAGCGAATCGTCGAATGAAATCCAGTACCGCCCCGCGCGCGTGCTGCTTCAGGACTTCACGGGCGTGCCCTGCGTGGTCGATCTTGCCGCGATGCGCGACGCCATCGCCACGCTGGGCGGCGACACGTCGAAGATCAACCCGCTGGTTCCCGTCAACCTCGTCATCGACCACTCGGTGATGGTGGACGAATTCGGTCACCCCAAGGCGTTCGAACAGAACGTGGAGATCGAATATCACCGCAACATGGAACGCTATGACTTCCTGAAGTGGGGCTCCAAGTCGCTCAACAATTTCTATGCCGTGCCGCCGGGCACCGGCATCTGCCATCAGGTCAATCTGGAAAACATCGCCCAGACGGTGTGGACCAGCGTTGATCAGAACGGCGAAACCGTGGCCTATCCCGACACCTGCGTCGGCACTGATTCGCACACCACCATGATCAATGGCCTTGGCGTGCTGGGCTGGGGCGTGGGCGGCATCGAGGCCGAAGCCGCGATGCTGGGCCAGCCCGTCTCGATGCTGATCCCCGAAGTGGTCGGCTTCAAGTTCACCGGCAAGCTGAGCGAAGGCGTGACCGCGACCGACCTCGTGCTGACCGCGACCAACATGCTGCGCAAGCATGGCGTGGTGGGCCGTTTTGTCGAATATTACGGCCCCGGCCTTGCCGACCTGTCGCTGGCCGATCGCGCCACGCTGGCCAACATGGCGCCGGAATATGGCGCCACCTGCGGCTTCTTCGGCATTGACGGCAAGACGCTGGACTATCTGCGTCTGACCGGCCGCGACGAAGGCCAGATCGAACTGGTCGAAGCCTATGCCAAGGAGCAGGGCTTCTGGATCGATCCTTCGATCGAGCCGATCTTCTCGAGCACGCTTGAACTCGACCTCTCGACGGTCGTTCCCTCGCTCGCCGGTCCGAAGCGTCCGCAGGACCGCGTCTCGCTTCCCGAAGTGGACGATGTGTTCAACGCCGACATGGCCAATGTCTATAAGAAGGCCCAGACCCGCGTTCCGGTCGAAGGCAAGGACTTCACCATCGGTGATGGCGACGTGACCATCGCGGCGATCACCTCCTGCACCAACACCTCGAACCCCTCGGTTCTGGTGGCTGCCGGTCTGGTTGCCAAGAAGGCCGACGAACTGGGCCTCAAGCCCAAGCCCTGGGTCAAGACCTCGCTGGCCCCCGGCTCGCAGGTCGTCACCGACTATCTGGAAAAGGCCGGTCTTCAGACCCACCTCGATAATGTCGGCTTCAACCTGGTCGGCTATGGCTGCACCACCTGCATCGGCAACTCGGGCCCGCTGGCCGAACCGATCAGCAAGGCGATCAACGAAAACGGCCTTGTTGCCGCCGCCGTGATCTCGGGCAACCGCAACTTCGAAGGCCGCGTCTCGCCTGACGTGCGCGCCAACTTCCTCGCTTCGCCCCCGCTGGTGGTGGCCTATGCGCTCAAGGGCACGGTGATCGAAGATTTCACCACCACCCCGATCGGCGTGTCGAACGAAGGCAAGGAAGTGTTCCTCAAGGACATCTGGCCGACCAACGAAGAAGTCGCCACCACGATGGCCGGCTGCATGGACCGTCCGATGTTCGTCGCGCGCTATGCCGACGTGTACAAGGGTGACAAGCACTGGCAGGCGATCAACGTCGTCGGCTCGGAAACCTACAAGTGGCAGGCAGGATCCACCTATGTGGCCAACCCGCCCTACTTCGAAGGCATGACCATGGAACCGGCCCCGGTTCAGGACATCATCGATGCCAAGCCGCTGTTGATCCTGGGCGATTCGATCACCACCGACCACATCAGCCCCGCCGGCAACATCAAGGCCGACAGCCCCGCTGGTGAATGGCTGATGGAGCGTCAGGTCGCCAAGGCCGACTTCAACAGCTATGGCGCGCGCCGCGGCCACCACGAAGTGATGATGCGCGGCACCTTTGCCAACATCCGCATCAAGAACGAAATGGTCCCCGGCATCGAAGGCGGCATGAGCCGCTATGGCGAAGAAGTCGGCGCCGTGTTCGACGTTGCCCAGAAGCACAAGGCCGACGGCACGCCGCTGGTCGTGATCGCGGGCAAGGAATATGGCACCGGTTCGTCGCGTGACTGGGCGGCCAAGGGCACCAACCTGCTGGGTGTGCGCGTGGTCATCGTCGAAAGCTTCGAACGTATCCACCGCTCGAACCTGGTCGGCATGGGCGTGCTGCCGCTGCAGTTCAAGGATGGCGAGAGCCGTCAAAGCCTTGGTCTGGACGGCGACTGCTCGTTCACGATCCACGGGGTTGCCAGCCTGAAGCCGCGTCAGGACGTGACCGTGGAAGTCACCCGCAAGGATGGCACCAAGTTCACCTTCACCGCGCTGTGCCGCATCGATACCGCCAATGAAATCGAGTATTTCAACAATGGCGGCATCCTGCAGTACGTGCTGCGCAAGCTGGCCGCGTAAGCGATCGCTTGATGCCCAAAAGAGGGGGCGACCTTCGCGGGTCGCCCCTTTTTTATGGGCGCGAGGCTTGCTGGGGCCATAAAAAAGGCGCCGCCCGGATCATCCCGGCGGCGCCTTTTCTTTTCGCGAATGGCGCGCTTAGGCGGCCTGCGCCTTGCCCTTGCGACGGCGGGCAAACATCGCCCCGGCCGCGCCGCCAAACAGCAGTAGCATCGGTGGAGCGGGAACCTGCGTGCCGCCCGTGGTGCTGGTGGTACCGCCGGTGGTCGTTGTGGTGGTCGTGCCGCCGGTGGTTGTCGTGGTCCCGCCCGTGGTGGTCGTTGTTGTGCCCCCTGTGGTGGTGGTCGTTCCGCCTGTGGTGGTGGTGGTCGTGCCCCCGGTCGTGGTCGTCCCGCCCGTAGTGGTGGTCGTGGTGCCGCCCGTGGTGGTGGACCCCGAGGTCGAGCCGCTGGAATTGACCACAATCACATTGCCGCTGGTCCCGCCAAAGAAGCCGCCGATATAGCCGCCGCCAAAGCCCCAGTTGCTGTAATAGCCGCGCGCGCGCTCGGCCGAGAGCGGGCTGGGCGCAGGGGCGGGCGTATTGGGCGTCAGATCGGCGGCGGGCAGGCCCGGCGGCGGCATGGTCACCATCGCGGTCCGGGTCACGGTCTTGGTGCAGCAATCCTTTTGCACCACCACCGTGCGGGTCACCACCTGCTTGCGCACCACCGGGGTCTTATGGGCCTTGGCGTGTTTGACATACTGCGGTTTGTTGCTGCTGGCCTTTTCGGCGATATGCACCGCCCCGCCGCCAATCAGCGCGGTGCCTGCTACCAGACCGGCAACTTTGGCGAGCCCCAAACGAACCGACATAACAATCTCTCTTTCCTGTGGTCGGCAGAGGCTTTCCATCCATTCGGACGAAAGGCGATTCTGCCCTCACCAGAGAGATCATGCAGGAGCGACAAGGGAACAACCGCATGGGGGCGCTGCAACTGTCCTGAATCGGGATTGCCCCGGATTCATCAGGATTTAACCATCAACCGTCCCGTTATGACACAGGAATCGCGGCTCACTCGCCCTCGTCGGCGTCGAACAGCCCGCCCTGCGGCCCCTGTCCGCCGGGCGGGGTCATGCCCAGATGTTGCCAGCCACGGTCGTTAAGGCAGCGCCCGCGCGCGGTGCGCGCCACCATGCCAAGCTGGATCAGATAAGGCTCGATCACTTCCTCGATCGTGTCGCGCGGTTCCGACAGGCCCGCCGCCAGCGTGTCGGCCCCCACCGGCCCGCCCTTATAGATGTCGGCGATCATATGGAGATAGCGGCGATCCTGTGCGTCAAGGCCCGCATGATCGACCTCAAGGCGGGTCAGCGCATTGTCGGCAATGGCCTGGGTGATCACCTCGCTGCCCGCGACATGGGCGAAATCGCGCACGCGGCGCAGCAGGCGCCCGGCCACGCGCGGCGTGCCGCGCGAACGGCGGGCGATCTCGCGCGCGCCCTCGGCCGCAATGCCGATGCCCAGCAGGCCCGCCCCGCGCGAGATCACGCGCTCAAGTTCGTCCACGCTGTAAAATTGCAGCCGCACCGGAATGCCGAAACGATCGCGCAAAGGGGTTTGCAGCAGCCCCGCGCGCGTAGTTGCCCCGATCAGCGTGAAAGGCGGCAGGTCGATCCGCACTGACCTTGCTGATGGGCCTTCCCCGATCATCAGGTCGAGCGCGCGGTCCTCCATCGCGGGGTACAGCACTTCCTCGACCACCGGATTGAGGCGGTGGATTTCGTCGATGAAAAGCACATCGCCATGTTCAAGATTGGTCAGCAGCGCGGCCAGATCGCCCGCCTTGGCGATCACCGGGCCGGAGGTGGCCTTGAAATTGACGCCCAATTCGCGCGCGATGATCTGCGCCAGCGTGGTCTTGCCCAGCCCCGGCGGCCCGAAAAAGAGCGTGTGATCGAGCGCCTCGCCGCGTGACTTGGCCGACTCGATGAAAACGCGAAGGTTGTCCTTGGCGGCGGCCTGTCCGACAAATTCGGCCAAGGATTTCGGACGCAGGGCGGCGTCCATATCCTCGATCTGGCGATGGGCGGAAAGGAGAGGGTTATCGGTCATGCATGCACCATCACGCGCTGGCCTTCTTCAACGCCACGCGGATCAGCGCGGACACGCCCGCCTCCTCGCCCAGTTCGGCGATGGCGGCGTCGGTGGCGCTGGCGGCGATGTTTGGCTTGAAGCCGAGGTTCTGCAAGGCCGAGACGACATCGCCAGCGACATTGCCCTCCGGCATCGCCACGCCTGCCGAAACCGCCGCGCCTGCGGGACCAACCGGCAAGGCGCCCGCCTTGTCCTTCAATTCATTGACGATGCGCGCGGCCAGTTTCGGCCCCACGCCATTGGCCCGCGCCACCATGGCCGCATCGCCGCCAGCGCAGGCGCGCTGCAATTCCTCGACTGTCAGCGCGGACAGGATCGCCAAGGCCACCTTAGACCCTACGCCCTGCACCACCGTCAGCAGCTTGAACCACGCCCGCTCGCCCGCACTTGTAAAGCCGATGAGGCGCATGTCCGTCTCGCTCACCTGCATCTCGGTATAAACCGTGCAGGCATCGCCCCGAATGCCCAGCGCCGTCAGCGTCCGCCCCGAGCAGAACACCAGATAGCCAACGCCATTGACGTCAATCACAGCCCAGTCGGGACCGAAGTCATCCAATATGCCGGTCAGTTTCGCAATCATGCGCGCACCCTAGACGGAGCGGAACGATTTGGGAACATTTTTTGATAGGGAGGGTAAAAGGGGGCCTCCGGCGGGCAAAGGGATTCATCCCTTTGCATTCCCGTTTTGTGGTGGTGTGGGATCGGCGAGGATGTGGATGGAGGATGGTTTTGAAAGCCTGCGGCGCAGCGGACCAGCACGAAAAGCGCCGCAGGCTTTAATAATTCAACGCCGCGCCATCCAACCTTGGCCGCCCCCAAAGCGCCACCCTAAAATCGGGATTGTTAAGGGCCCCCGCCCTTAACCCGCCGGAGGCATAATCCCTAAAACAAACCTACAAATGACTCCCCACATGATGCGCATGGGTGATCGCCACGGCCAGAGCATCGGCCGCATCCGCCCCCGCCAGCCGCACCCCCGGCAACAGCACCTTGAGCATATGCTGGACCTGCTCCTTGGCCGCGCCGCCCGTGCCGACCAGAGCCTTCTTCACCACCTTTGACGGATATTCCGACACCGGCAGCCCCGCGCGCGCCAACGAGAGCAGCGCCGCCCCCCGCGCCTGCCCCAGCTTGAGCGTCGATTGCGGGTTCACGTTGACGAAGATTTCCTCGACCACGCCGAAGTCGGGTTTGTAGATCTCGATCACGCGCGCGATGGTCGTGTCCAGTTCGAGCAGGCGCGAGGCCATCGAGGCCTCTTTGTCGGTGCGGATCTGGCCATTGGCGACATGGCTGATGCGGCTGCCCGATTTGGCGACAATGCCCCATCCGGTGCAGACGAGGCCCGGGTCGATGCCTAAAATTATCATGGCAACCCTATAAAGCAAAAGGGCGGGAGGATCATCCCCCCGCCCCTTATGGGATCGCGGAAAACCGGATCAGCCCAGCTTTTCCATCACCTCGTCGGGGATTTCGTAATTGCCCCAGACGGTCTGGACGTCATCGTCTTCTTCCAGCACGTCGATCAGCTTGAGCAGCGTGGCGGCCGCATCGGCATCGACCGAGGCCTTGATCTGCGGGCGCCATGCCAGCTTCACGCCTTCGGCCTCGCCCAGCACCTTTTCCAGCTCGCGCGCGACGGGGTGGAGCGAATCGACCGCGACCCAGATCGAGTGGCTGCCGGGGTTTTCGTCCCCATCGCCCATATCCGATTCGACGTCTTCGGCGCCGGCCTCGATGGCGGCCTCAAGCACCTTGTCCTCATCGCCCACGCTGGCGGGATATTCGATCAGGCCGAGGCGGTCAAAGCCATGCGACACCGCGCCGCTGGCGCCAAGGTTGCCGCCGTTCTTGGCAAAGGCGGTGCGCACGTTGGTGGCGGTGCGGTTGCGGTTGTCGGTCAGAGCCTCGACGATGATCGCCACGCCGCCCGGGCCATAGCCCTCATAGCGCACTTCTTCATAGTTTTCAGCATCGCCCTTGCTCGCCTTGTCGATGGCGCGCTGGATATTGTCCTTGGGCATCGACTGGGCCTTGGCCGCGTTGACGGCGGCGCGCAGGCGCGGGTTCATGTCCGGATCGGGCATACCCATCTTGGCCGCCACGGTGATTTCGCGCGAAAGCTTGGAGAACTGCGCCGAACGCTTCTTATCCTGAGCGCCCTTGCGGTGCATGATGTTCTTGAATTTGGAATGGCCTGCCATGGATCACTTCATATCGCTATGTGTGGAGTTGGCAGCGCCGATAGCCGAGATGCAGGCTTTGAGCAAGGCGGGGGGCAGAAATCCGCCCCCCTGACCAAGATCGATCAGTCGATGCCCAGTGCGTTGAGATAGACTTCGAGGATCGCTTCCATTTCCTTGCGGTCATCCGGCTTCATCTTGCGGATGCGGACCACCTGACGCATCGCCTTGGGGTCATAACCGGTGGCCTTGCCTTCGTTATAGACGTCCTTGATGTCGTCGCTGATGCCCTTCTTTTCTTCTTCCAGACGCTCGATACGCTCGATCAGCAGGCGCAGGCGTTCGTCAGCAGCCATTTCAGCCATGGGTCAAATCTCCGAAATTGGTCAAAGTTGAGAATCGATTTGCCCGGCCAGATAGCGGGGCAGAGCCTCAAGGGGAATACGGGGGGCGAGTAATCCCCAGCGTTGCGATCAATGCCGCCGTCAATGGCCGGGGGCGTTCTTCGCCACGCTCTCCTTCATGCGCGCCATCTGCTCAGGCGTCGCCTCGGTCTGATACCGGCTTTTCCATTCATCGGCGGGCATGCCGTGGATCAGTTCGCGCGCCGCGCCCTTGTCGAGCGGAGCACCCGCCGCTACGATCCAGTCCGCAAGACAATTGCGGCAAAAACCGGAGAGGCCCATCAGGTCGATATTCTGTGCATCATGACGATGGCGCAGATGGCGGACCAGCCGACGAAAGGCGGCGGCGGCATGTGCATCATCAAGTTCATCGAGCGGATCGGGAATCGTTTGTTGTGCATTCATATTCATGGGTCCATCCGGGTTGAGTTGTTCTTGGGTTTGCAATCAGCCTTTGCCATAGGCTGTACCCCGTCCCAAAGGGAGAAATCGGTGTGACGAAACTCAATCCGCGCGGCCGCAAGGTCAAGATTCTGGCAACGCTTGGCCCGGCCAGCAGTGATCCGGAGATGATCGAGAAGCTGGTGCGTGCGGGGGCGGATGCTTTCCGCGTCAACATGAGCCATGCCGATCATTCGGTGCATACCAAAACCATCGCCAATGTGCGCGCTGTTGAAAAGAAGCTGCGCAAGCCCATCGCCATCCTGGCCGACCTTCAGGGGCCCAAGCTGCGCGTGGGCGCGTTCAAGGACGGGCGGGCGGTCATCCGCCATTCGGGCCATTTCACGTTCGACCGCAATCCCGAGCCGGGCGATGAAAACCGCGTGTGCCTGCCGCATCCCGAATTGTTCGGTATCCTGCAAAAGGGCCAGCGCCTGCTTATCGACGACGGCAAGCTGCGCCTGCGCGTGATCCGCGCCAGCGAGGATGAAATCCTGTGCAGCGCCGAAGTGGGCGGGGTGATTTCGGACCGCAAGGGCGTGAACATTCCCGACGCGGTGGTGCCGGTTCCGGCGCTGACCGAAAAGGACCGTCGCGATCTGGCCTTTGCGATCGAGCATGGCGCGGATTTCATCGGCCTGTCCTTTGTTCAGCGTCCCGAAGACGTGGCCGAATGCCGCCGTCTGATGGGCGGGCATGGCGCGCTGATCGCCAAGATCGAGAAGCCCGCCGCGCTTGAAACGCTCGAAGGCATCATCGAACTGTCGGACGGCATCATGGTGGCGCGCGGCGACCTTGGCGTCGAACTGCTGCCCGAAGAAGTGCCCCCGATCCAGAAGCGGATCGTGGAACTGACCCGCCGCAGCGGCAAGCCGGTGATCGTGGCCACGCAAATGCTCGAATCGATGATCGAGAGCCCGGCGCCAACCCGCGCCGAAGTGTCGGACGTGGCCAATGCGGTCTATGACGGCGCGGATGCGGTGATGCTTTCGGCCGAAACTGCGGCGGGCCAGTGGCCCGAAGAAGCGGTGACGATCATGCATCGCATCGCCACGCAGGTCGAAAACGATTCCTATTACCGCCAGCGCGTCCATCTGGCCGAGATCAACCCGGATCAGACCACCGCCGACGCTCTGGCGAAAGCCTGCGCCGCGATTGCCGATACCGTCACGCTGACCGGCGTGATCGTGTTCACCGGCAGCGGTTCGACCTCGCGCCGCGTGGCGCGTGAACGCCCCTCGGTGCCGATGCTGGTGCTGACGCCCAGCATGAACACCGCGCGCCGCTCGGCGCTGCTGTGGGGCGCGCATGCGGTCCATACGCGCGACATCGGCTCGTTCGAGGAAATGATCGCCAAGGGCAAGCGCATGGCGCTGCGCCATGGGTTCGGCGTTGCGGGCTCCAAGCTGGTGGCGCTGGCGGGCGTTCCCTTCGGCACGCCGGGGGCGACCAACCTGCTCCATGTCGTGACGCTGCGCGGCAATGAACTGGAACTCTATCGCGCCGTTGAGGAAGACGGCAGCGACGCCGATTAAGGACAAGACCTATGCATCCCCTCGCCCCGCCACTGGAACGTAGCTTGCGCGCCGTGGCGGGCGCGATGGCCGATGCACGCGATCCCTGGTGGATCATCGGCAGCGGCGCGGTCGCCCTGCTCAGCGCAGGCTCGGGCACGGTGGCTGATCTCGATGTCCTGCTCTCTGCGGGCGATGCGGCGCAAATCTTGCCCGCGCTGGGACTGAACGCCGCGCCGGGCGGGGTGGACAGCCGGTTCCGCTCGGGCATCTATGCCCGTTGGGATACACCCGAACTGCCGGTGGAATTCATGGCCGACTTTGCCCTGAACCATGATGGTCAGTGGCAGAATGTGGTCCCGACCAGCCGCATCGCGCATCATCTGGGCGATACGGTGCTTTACACGCCCTCTCGCGAGGAAATGCGCGCGATCCTGCAAAGTTTCGGGCGGCCCAAGGATCTGCGCCGCGCCGAAATGCTACGCTAAGAGTTCGAGCGCCTCGGCCAGCGCATGATGGCAGGAGGTCAGATCCTCTTGGCAGATCGAATAAGGCGGCATCAGATAGGCGGTGTTGCCCAAGGGCCGGATCAACAACCCACGCTCGCGGAAAAAGGCCAGCAGGCGCGGTTGCAGGCCTGAGAGATATCCCCCCTGCGGCACGCGATAATCCAGCGCGAGGATCGTGCCGCATTGGCGGACATTTTCCACCCCCGCCACATTCGCCAGCATCGCCGCCCCCGCCGCCTGTCGCGCGGCCAGCGTGTCGATGCGGCTCTGCACCGGCTCGTCGCGCCACACGCCCAGATTGGCCACGGCCGCCGCGCAGGCAATCGCATTGGCGGTATAGGAACTGGAGTGGAAAAAGGTCTTGGACCGGTCGGGGGCGTAATGCGAATCGTAAATCGCCTCGCTGGCCATTGTCACCGCCAGAGGCAGCGCCCCCCCGGTGATCCCCTTGGCCAGACACAGGATGTCGGGCTTCACCCCGGCAGAATCGCAGGCCAGCATCGTGCCCGTGCGGCCCCATCCGGTCATCACCTCATCGGCGATGAAGAGCACGCCATGGGCGACGCAAATCCGCGCCATCTCGGCCAGAACGGCGGGCGGATAGAACAGCATCCCCCCCGCCCCCAGCACCAAAGGCTCAACAATAAAAGCCGCCGCATCGCCGCCCGCGCAAAAGCGCTCCAGCGCGTCATAGGTCGCCTGCTCGGCCCCGGCATAGGGGAAGGGCACGGTATCGACGGCAAAGAGCAAAGGCTCATAGGCGGCATTGTAAACGCCGCGCTCGCCGATGCTCATCGCGCCGATCGTGTCGCCGTGATAGGAATGCTGCATCACGGCGATGCGCTGGCGTTGCCCCTGCCCCTGATGGCGCCAATGGCCCAATGCCATTTTCAGCGCGACCTCGACGCAGGTGGAGCCGGAATCGGAGAAGAAGGCGTAGGGCAGGCCGGTGATGCTCACCAGACCCTCGGCCAGATCCTGCGCGGGCTGATGCGTCCATCCGGCAAAGATCAATTGATCCAGCCGCCCGGCCTGCTCGGCAATGGCGCGCACGATGGGGGGATAGGCATGACCATGCGTGGTCACCCACCAGCTTGAAATAGCATCGACGATCCGGTCGCCATCCTGCGTATAAAGGCTGGCCCCCTCGGCCCGCGCGATCAGGGGGATCGGCTCGCCCAGCCCGTGCTGGGTAAAGGGATGCCAGATGGGCGAGCGCGTCACAGGTCGAAATCCGCCATGGCGGCCGCCAGCGTTTCGGGCGTCACCAAGGCAAGGCGCGGCAGATGACCAAGGCGGCGCAGGCCGGTATGGGCGCAAAGGAAGCGCATGCTCTCCTCCTCAGCCGGCCCCGCCTCGCCGATGAAGGCCAGCCCCAGAATCGCACAACCCCGCGCGCGCAGCGCCTCGACCGTCAGCAAAGTGTGGTTGATCGTGCCAAGGCCCGTCCGCGCAGCGATCACCACAGGCAGGCCCCAATCGGCAAACTGATCGGCATAAAGGCGGGTGTCGGTCAAAGGCACCAACGCCCCGCCCGCCCCTTCCACCACCAGCGGGCCATCGCCCTGCGGCAACGTCAGGCGAGCTGGATCAATTGTCACCCCGTCAATCGCCGCAGCCCAATGCGGGCTGGCGGGCGTGATCAGGCGATAGGCTTCGGGATGGATGGTCGCGCCGGGGACGAGCCGGGCGATGCATTCGCTGTCGGTTTCCTCCTCCAGCCCCGATTGCACGGGCTTCCAGTATCGCGCCCCAAGGCGGCCCACCAATCCGGCGGCCAGAACGGTCTTGCCGATGCCCGTATCCGTGCCGGTAACGATCAGCCCGCTCATGATTTAATCCCGCGCCCCGAACAAAGCCGAACCCACGCGAATATGGGTCGCGCCCAGCGTAATTGCGGTTTCAAAATCGCCGCTCATCCCCATCGACAGGCCCGAAAGACCATTATCCGCCGCCAGCTTGGCCAGCAGGGCAAAGAAAGGCGCCGCCTCAATATCGGCGGGCGGCACGCACATCAGCCCCGCCAGCGGCAGGCCCGCCTCGCGGATCTGGGCCAGCAAGGCGGGCAGATCAGCCACAGCGCAGCCGCCCTTCTGTTCCTCGGCGCCGATATTGACCTGAACGAAGCAGGGGACGCGGCGCCCCAGCTTCTCCATCGCCTTGGCCAGCGCCGTTACCACGCTGGGGCGGTCGACCGAATGGATGGCATCGAAGAGCGCAACCGCATCCTCGGCCTTGTTCGATTGCAATTGCCCCACCAGATGCAGGGTGATGTCGGGATAGCGGGCTTTCAGTTCGGGCCATTTGGCCTGCGCTTCCTGCACGCGATTTTCGCCAAACACCCGCTGACCCTGCGCGATCAGGGGCTCGATTTCCGCAACCGGCTTGGTCTTGGAAATGGCGATCAGCGTGATGTCGCTGTCCTTGCGGCGGGCGATGCGGGCGGCGGCGGCGATTTTTTCGCGCACGATACCAAGCGAAGAATCTGGTTCCATCATGGCGCGGTGCTATAGCGCGCTGATGCGTCCATGCCAGCCCCTTTCCCCTTTGCCCCGGCTCTGGCTGATTTCCGACGCGCGCAATGATGGCGTGCTGGAGCGCGCGCTGCGCCGGATGCCAAGGGGCAGCGGGCTGATCTATCGCCACTATCACCTGCCCGAGGCCGAAAGGCAGGCAAGGTTCCGTGCGCTGGCCCGGATTGCGCGGGGGCGAGGGATGGCGGTGGTGCTGGCGGGCGATGCGGCAATGGCGCGGCGCTGGGGGGCGGACGGGGCCTATGGCGCGGGACAGGCTTTGGCCACGGCGCATAGTTTGCGCGAACTGCGGCGGGTGCGGGGCAGCGCGGGCGTGTTGCTCTCGCCGGTGTTTCCCACGCGCAGCCATCCGGGTGCGCCGGTGCTGGGGGCGGTGCGTTTCCGCCTGCTGGCCGCGCGCAGCCTTGTGCCGGTGATCGCCCTTGGCGGGATGAACAGGCGGCGCGCGCGGAGCCTGAAATGGCCGCGCTGGGCCGCGATTGACGGGCTTTCCCCCACGCATTGATGCCGCAATTCTTGACGCGGACTCCTCCAAAGGCGCATTATACCGGCAATTTCCATCCCTTTGTTGAAACGAGCACCCCATGGCCTCGAGGCCCATCAAGCACAGCGGCGCATCATGGCGCCTGATCCTGCGGCGCAGCGTGCTGCGCAGCGCCGAATTGCTGGGCGCGGGCCTGTTGGGGCTGGGCGCGGTGCTGCTGGCGGTGGCCTTGCTCACCTATCATCAGACCGACCCTTCGGCCTCGACGGCTTCGGGCGGAGTGGTGCTCAACTGGCTGGGGCGGCCGGGGGCCTTTGTGGCCGATGGGGCGCTGTTGATGTTCGGGCCGATGGCGGGGCTGGCGGTGCCGCTGCTGCTGATCTTTGCGCGCCAGCTCTGGCTGGTGGCCGAGGCCGAGGATGCCGACGAGGAGGAGGCCGTGCCGCTGCATCAGCAATACTGGCTGCGGCCCACCGCCGTGCTGGTGCTGGGCATGGGGCTGCTGGCCTCGGCGCTCTCGCTGGGCTTTGGCGAGCATCCGGGCAATCTGCCCGCCTCGCCGGGCGGGATCATGGGGCTGCTGGGCGCGGCAGCGATTCGGGGCGTGGCCGGATGGCTGCCCGATGTGGCGCAGGGCTGGGCTGCGGGCGCGCTGGGCGTGCTGGCCTTTGTGGGCGGGATCGCGGCCATCACGCGGGTGTTTGCGATCGACTGGGGCTGGGTTCTGACCATGCCGCTGCATTTCCGGCGCAAACATACCGATGGCGAGGAGGCCCCGGCCCCCGCCCGCCGCGAAAAACGCCAGCCCAAAGCCATGACGCCCGAGGCCGAGGCGGAAGCAGAAGATCTGCCCTTTACCCCCGACGAACCATCGGCAGGCCCGCGCAAGGCGCCGCAGATCAGCGATTCGGCGCGGCTGGCCAAGCCCGCCGAAATGGGCAGTCTGGCCAAGCAGGGTGACCTTTTCGGCACCTGCGAGTTGCCCGGCCTCGACATTCTGGCCGATCCTCCGCCCAACAGCGCGCCCAAGGTGGACAAGCTGGCGCTGGAGCGCAACGCCAAGCTGCTCGAAACCGTGCTGGACGATTTCAACGTCAAGGGCGAGATCACGGGCGTGCGCACCGGGCCGGTGGTGACCATGTACGAGCTGGAACCCGCCGCGGGCATCAAGGCCGCGCGCGTGGTGGGCCTTGCCGACGATATCGCCCGCAACATGAGCGCGATTTCGGCCCGCGTCTCGCCGGTGCCGGGGCGCACCGTCATGGCCATCGAGCTGCCTAATGCCGACCGGCAGATGGTCAGCTTCAAGGAGTTGATCGCCAGCGAGAAATTCGTCGGCGCCAAGGGCCTGCTGCCGATGATTCTGGGCAAGGACATTGCGGGCGAACCGATCATCGTCGATCTGGCCTCGATGCCCCACCTGTTGGTGGCTGGCACGACGGGGTCGGGCAAGTCGGTGGGACTGAACTGTATCCTGCTGTCCTTGCTCTATCGCCTGACGCCGCAACAGTGCCGGATGATCCTTGTTGATCCCAAGGTGCTGGAATTGAAGTCTTATGAGGACATTCCCCATCTGCTCAGTCCAGTCGTGACCGAGCCTGCCAAAGCAGTGCGCGCGCTGAAATGGGCGGTGGAGGAAATGGAGCGCCGCTATCGCCAGATGAGCGAGATCAACGTGCGCAACATTGTGAACTTCAACGAAAAGGTGCGCAGCAACGCAGCCAAGGGCAAGCCTTTGGGGCGGCGCATTTCGGTGGGCTTTGACCCCGAGACGGGCGAGGAGCTGTATGAGGACAAACAGCTCGATTACGAGGTGCTGCCGCTGATCGTGGTGATCGTCGACGAGCTGGCCGACCTGATGGTGACGGTGGGCAAGGAGATCGAAGTGCTGATCCAGCGTCTGGCGCAGAAATCGCGCGCGGCGGGCATCCACCTCATCATGGCGACCCAGCGGCCCTCGGTGGACGTCATCACCGGCGTCATCAAGGCCAACCTGCCCACGCGCATCAGCTTTGCCGTGACCAGCCGGATCGACAGCCGCACCATCCTTGGCGAACAGGGGGCCGAGCAGTTGCTGGGCAAGGGCGACATGTTGTTCAAGCCGTCGAGCGGGCCGATCGTGCGCGTCCACGGGCCGTTTGTGTCTGACGAAGAGGTCGAGCATGTCGCCGACCACTGGCGCGCGCAGGGCAAGCCGAACTATGTCGATTCGGTCACCGAAGAGCCGGAAGAAGGCAGCTTCGGCTTTGACGATCTGGAAGCCACCGCCAGCGACAACCCCGAAGAGCGCAAATATCGTCAGGCCTGCCACATCGTGTTCGAGAGCCAGAAGGCCTCGACCTCGTGGCTGCAACGCCAGATGGGCGTGGGCTATAACACCGCCGCAAAATGGATCGAGCGGATGGAAAATGACGGTCTTGTCGGCCCCGCCAACCATGTCGGGCGGCGCGAGGTCTATCGGGATAAGGATGGGAATGTGCTGTGACGGTTAACGGCTTATCCCCATGCTGCGGGTGCGAAAGCCGATGAACCGTTGTTAAGCCACGATGGAGCGCCGCCTCCGGACATTCCCTAATTGCAATCCTCTGGCTACACCTTGGCCATCGACGCCATCCAGCGCCAAGGGGTTTTCAGTGGTCCGGGTTTCCTTTTTCAACGTAAAGCTGATCCGCGCCGCTATCGCTCTGATTTTCGCCGCTTTCATCTCGGTTCCCGCCTCGGCGCAGGTGCTGCAATGCGCTCCCTACGCCCGCGAAGTCTCGGGCATCGCCCTTTCGGGCCGCGCCGCCGGATGGTGGGATCAGGCCGAGGGCCGCTATGACCGCGGCAACGCACCCAAGGCCGGCGCCGTCCTCGCCTTCCGCGCCACCCACTCGATGCGCGCGGGCCATGTCGCCATGGTTTCCAAGGTGATCGATGAACGCCACGTCCTGCTTAACCACGCCAACTGGTCGCGCCCCGGCATGATCGAGCGCAGCGCCATGGCTGAAGACGTCTCGGCCAATGGCGACTGGTCGGAAGTGCGCGTGTTCTACGCCCCCACCGGCAAGCTGGGCATGCGCTCCTCGCCCACCTATGGCTTCATCTATGCCAACAAGGCTGACCGTTTCGATGGCGCTAAGCTGGCGATGCGGGACTGAGTTTTCCGGGTTTAAGGTGCCTCCGGCGGGTTAAGGGTCTCGACCCTTAACAATCCCTAGACTTTCAGGTCAGCGCGCAGGATCAACCCGAGCGCAACATTTCAGCGCTGCAGGCTTTAAAACCGCTTCGCGGATCAGCGCATCCCGGCGAACTTTAACTCCACCCCATTAACGGGATTGCAAAGGGATGAATCCCTTTGCCCGCCGGAGATATCTTAACCGCCCCAGCCCCCCTCCGGCGCAAATGCTTCGGCAATCTCCCCCGACACCCGCGTCAGCCGCAGCGTATCCTTGTCCAGCATCGCCCATGTACTGCGCGCCGAAACGATCACCTTGCCTGCATCATTGCGAAAGTCGATCCGCCGGTCAAAGCGTGCGCCGACCGGGCCTTCGGGGATAAAGGTTTCGGCGGTCACGCTCTGCCCCTGCGCGATATTGCCGCGATAGTCGATCTCGTGCCGCGTCACGACCCAGACATAGCGCTCAACATGCTCGGGCGCGGCGTCCTGCATCCAGTGCGCGGTGGCAATCGCCTCCATCCACTGCACCCAGACGGCGTTGTTAACGTGCCCCATGATGTCGATGTCATCGGGGCCTGCGGTGAAGGTGTGGGTGAAGCGGTTGGGCATGGGGGGAATTTGGGGGCAGGCATCAGGAAGGCAAGGGGTTTTCGGTAAAAGGAATTATGCCTCCGGCGGGCAAAGGGATTCATCTCTTTGCGATGCCATTAATGGGGCGGTGCTTGATTCGCAGGTGGGAGGCCATCTGCGAAGCGGTTTAATAGCCTGCGGCGCGGCGGCTTTGTGCTTCGGACGAAGCCACGCGCCACCCCATTAACGGGATTGTTAAGGGCCCCCGCCCTTAACCCGCCGGAGGCATCCTTACCCCCTAAACTCAAACCCCCAACTGCCAGAGGATAAATGCAAATTCCTCCGCCGTTTCGGTCAGGCTTTCAAACCGCCCCGATTTCCCGCCATGGCCTGCGCCCATATTGGTTTTCAGGACCAGCTCGTTGCTGTCGGTTTTCAGCTCACGCAGCCGCGCCACCCATTTCGCCGGCTCCCAATAAGTCACACGCGGATCGTTGAGCCCCGCCGTCACCATCAGCGGCGGATAGTCCTGCGCCTTCACCTGATCATAGGGCGAGTAGGAGCGGATCAGTTCAAACGCCGCCTTGTCCTCGATGGGGTTGCCCCATTCGGGCCATTCGCCCGGCGTCAGGGGCAGGCTCTCGTCCAGCATCGTGTTCAGCACATCGACGAAGGGCACATGGGCCACCACCGCGCCCCACAGGCCCGGGTCGGAATTGATGACCGCGCCCATCAGCTCGCCGCCCGCCGATCCGCCCGAAATGCTGATCCGCCCCGGCGCGGTAAACCCAAGGTCGCACAGTCCGCGCGCCACATCGACGAAATCGTTGAATGTGTTCTCGCGCGCCTCGCGCTTGCCCGCCTTGTACCACGCGCGGCCCATGTCGTCGCCGCCGCGGATATGGGCGATGGCATAGGCGAAGCCGCGATCGACCAGCGAAAGCCGCGTGGTGGAAAAGCCCGGACTGATCGCAATGCCATAGGCGCCATAGCCATAGAGATGCAGCGGGCCTGCATCGCCATTCTGGGCGCCCACACGGTCCTTGCGATAAAGGATGCTGACCGGCACCAGCGTCCCGTCACGCGCGATGATCTCCAGCCGCTTCGTTTCATAAAGCGAAGCATCATAACCGCTGGGGATCTCCTGAACCTTCAACAGTTCGAGGCTCTTGTCGGCCAGATGATAGTCATAGACGCTGGCCGGGCTGACCATGCTTTCATAGCTGACCCGCAAACGGTCCACCGCCCATTCGGGATTGTCGGCCAATCCGGCCTCATAGGAATCCTCGGGAAATTCAATCGGCTCGATCCGAGTCGGGTCATCGTAATAGCGCAATTCGATGCGATCCAGCCCGCGCACCCGCCCCTCGATCACATAGAAATCGCGGAACAGGTCAAAGCCGGTGAGGTAGAACTCATCCGTCCCGGTGATCAGCGTGGTCCAGTTGCCCGGATCGGCCAAAGGCGCGCTGGCCAGCCGGAAATTCTCATGCGTATCGTTCGCGTGGATGTAGAGCACCCCATCGCGCTCATCGACATCATATTCCACGCCATCGACCCGCTCGCGCACCAGAATCGGCGCGGCCAACGGATCGTCCGCCGGGATCAGGCGGACTTCGCTGGTCTCATGGTCGCTGGTCGAAATGATCAGCCATTTCTCATTGGCCGAAAGCGAGGAGCCGACGCGGAAACCCTCGTCATCCTCATGATACAGTTCGACATCCTCGGACACGGGGCGCCCCAGCCAGTGCAGGCGGGCATTGTCCGTGCGCCAATTGTCATTGGCCAGGCTGTAGACCAGCCCCTTGTCGCCCGCGACCCAGACCAGCGAGGAAAGCGTCCCCTCGATCACATCGGGCAGGACCTCGCCCGTGGCGACCACGCGGATGCGGGCGGTGAAACGCTCCGATCCATTGTCATCCACGCTCCAGGCCAGCAATTTGCCATCGGCCGAGAGCGAAATCGCGCCCAGCCGGAAATATTCCTTGCCCTCGGCCAGCGCCACCTCGTCGAGGAGCAATTCATCATCGCCGCCCGCCACGGGCTTGCGCCACCATTTCTTATATTCAGCGCCTTCCTCATATTCGATCCAATAGAGGTAATCGCCATCCTTCTGCGGCACGCTCTTGTCGGCTTCCTTGATGCGGGCGCGCATTTCGGTGAACAGAGCGTCGATGCGGTCCTTCTGCCCGGCCATCCGGCTTTCGAACCACGCATTTTCCGCGTTCAGATGGGCAAGGATCCCCTCATCGCCCACCTCGGGATAGTTGGCATCGCGCAGCCACGCATAGTCGTCGGTGACGGTGATGCCGTGGTGGGTGAAACTATGCGCCTGTTTGGCGGCAATCGGGGGGCGAGGCTGGCTGGAATTGCTCATAGCTTGCATCTATGTTGGCAAGCCCCCCACCGCAAGCGACAGTGGTGCGGGAATTGAAGGAAAGCGCGTCCCAATGCCGAACAATTCCCATTCCGCCCGCCTTTCTGCCCTGCGCGCCGAACTGAACGCGCAAGGGCTGGATGGTTTCGTCATCCCGATCTCCGACGAGCATATGAGCGAATATGTCGGCGCCTATGCCCAACGCCTCGAATGGCTGACGGGCTTTGGCGGGTCGGCGGGGACGGCGGTGGTGCTGGCCGATCGGGCTGCGATCTTTGTCGATGGGCGCTATACGCTTCAGGTGCGCGATCAGGTGGATGGCGCACTGTATGAGTATCAGAATGTCCCGGCCACCAGCCCCGCCGCATGGCTGGGCGCGCATGCGCCGCTGGGCGCGCGGATCGGCTATGACGCATGGCTGCATGGCCGCCCGTGGGCGCGCTCTGTGGAAAAGGCGCTGGAGCCGCGCGGCGCGACGCTGGTGGCGGTGGATCGCAATCCGGTCGATGCTGTGTGGGCCGATCAGCCCGAGCGCAGCCTTGCCCCCGCCGCGCCCCATTCCACCGCGCTGGCGGGCGTGGGGTCGGAGGCGAAACGCGCCGCCGTGGCCGAATGGCTGACCGCTCGCGGGGCCGACGCGGCGGTGATTGCCGCGCTCGATTCGGTGGCTTGGCTGCTGAATATGCGGGGCACGGACGTGTCGCGCACGCCGGTGGCGCTCTCCTTTGTGGTGGCACATGCCGATGGCACGGCGGACCTGTTCATCGCGCCCGAAAAGGTGACGCCGGAGTTGCGCGCCCATCTGGGCAATGCTGTGCGCATTCAGCCGCGCGAGGCTTTCGTGCCTGCCCTTGGCGCTTTGGCCGACAAGAAGGTGGTGGTCGATCCCGAACGCAGCGTGGCGGCGATCTTTGAGGCGCTTTCCGACGCGCAGATCATCGAGGAGCGCGACCCTTGCGTCCTGCCCAAGGCGATCAAGAACCCGGTCGAACAGGCGGGGCACCGCGCCGCGCAGGCCCGCGATGGCGCCGCCGTCACGCGCTTCCTCCACTGGCTCTCGGTCGAAGGCCCAAAGGGCAGCGTGACGGAAATGAGCGCCGCCGAGGCGCTGCACCAGTTCCGCCGGGAATGCGGCGACCTGCGCGACCTGTCGTTTGACACGATCAGCGGCGCGGGGCCAAACGGCGCCATCGTCCACTATCGCGTCAGCGAGGAAACCAACCGGACGATTGATCCCTCCAGCGTTTATCTGGTCGATTCGGGCGGCCAATATCCCGACGGCACCACCGACATCACCCGCACCGTCTGGATCGGCCCCGGCGCGGCCCCGGACGAGGTGCGCGACCGTTTCACCCGCGTTTTGAAAGGCCATATCGCGATTGCCCGCGCCGTTTTCCCATCCGGCACCAACGGATCGCAGCTCGACACGCTGGCGCGGCAATATCTCTGGGCGGCGGGGCTGGATTATGCCCATGGCACCGGGCATGGCGTGGGCAGCTTCCTCTCGGTCCACGAAGGGCCGCAGCGCATCGCCAAATCCAGCGGCGGACAGGCGGGCACGGGGCAGGAATTGCTGGCGGGCATGTTCCTCTCGAACGAGCCGGGCTATTACAAAACCGGGACCTATGGCATCCGCATCGAAAATCTCGTGCTGGTCGAGGATCGCGCGATGGACGGGGCCGAAGGGGCCTATTTCGGCTTTGAAACGCTGACCCATGTGCCGATCGAGCGCGCGCTGGTCGATGACCGCCTGCTGACCCGCGACGAGGTGGCATGGTGGAACGCCTATCATGCGCGGGTGGAAAGCATCATCGCCCCGCAATTGTCGGGCGAGGCACTGGCTTGGCTGAAGGAGCAATGCGCCCCGCTGGGGTGATGCTTGCAGGAGCATCCGTGTTCCCATATTGTTCCCGCCAAACGACTCGGCACCATCGGGAGAACAGAGATGATCGGCTATGTCACACTGGGCACGCAGGATTTGGCCCGCGCGGCGGAGTTTTATGACGCCATCGCGGCGGAACTGGGCGCGGGGCGCATGGGAGGCGATGAGCGCTATATCTCATGGGGCGTGCCGGGCGGCCCGGCGGGGATCGGCATCACCTTGCCCTTTGACGGTCAGCCCGCCAGCGTGGGCAATGGCGTGATGGTCGCGCTGGAGGCCAAGGACCGCGATCAGGTCAACCGTATCCACGCGCTGGCGCTGGAACTGGGCGGATCGTGCGAGGGCGCGCCGGGCGAGCGTTTCCCCGGCTTCTATGCCGCCTATTTCCGCGACCGGGATGGCAACAAGCTCAACGCCTTCGTCTTCGCTCCCGGATTTGGAGAGGGCCATGAAGCATAATCTGGCCACCCATCCGGTCCACCTCGGCCTTGGCGGAACGGCCTGCGCGGAACCGGAATTTTCCGGCATGGACTGGTACGGCCCCTATATCGCGCGCCATGCCGCCGATGGCGCCGAAGGGCGGCTGGTCAGCATGTACAGCTTCACGCAGGACTGGGATTCATGGGAAATGCATCCCGAGGGCGAGGAGGTGGTGGTGTGCCTTGATGGTGAAATCACGCTGATTCAGGAAGATGCGCAAGGGGTGCGGCAGGAGGTAGCGCTGAACGCCGGGGAATGTGCGATCAACCCGCGCGGGGTGTGGCACACGGCCAATGTGGCCGCCTCGGCGCGGGTGCTGTTCATCACGGCCGGATGGAACACGCAGGGCCGCGCGCGTTGACGGACAAGACGACGGATAATACGTAATCGGCAAGAATGGCGCGACAATTGGCGACAAAAATCGGCGGTTCCGGCATAATGGCGCGACAGTCGGGGCATAGAACAGCCATGAAAGCTGCAGCCGCCCCGGCCTCTCCCCTCCCCCTTCAAGGCACGGGTAACGGTTGCAGCTTTCATTCAACTCTCTTTTGCCCCCCAAGAAGAGTTCACTGTAAGGATCGCTAGGATGAGGAAATTTTCTATCGGGCTTTCCGCCATCGCCCTCATGGCGGTTTCGGTGGCCCATGCGCAGGCCCCCGCCACGCCCCCGGCGCCGCCTGCCGGCCCTCACGCCATGGGCCGCGACATGCCACCCCGCGATATGCCCCCCATGAAGGAGATGACCCGCGCAGAAGCCAAGGCCCACGCCGAAAAGATGTTCGACATGATGGACATCAACCACGACGGCAAGCTGGACAAGGCCGACCGCGAGGCGCGCGAGGCCAAACATTTCGATGCCATGGACACCAACCATGATGGCCAGTTGAGCCGTCAGGAATTTGAAGCCGCCCATGACAAGATGCGCGAGCGGATGAAGCAAGGCATGGGCCCCATGGGCGACAAGGATATGCCGCCTCCGGGCGGGCCGGATGGCAAAATGGGGCCCGGCGGCCCCGGTGATAAGGGCCCGCGCGGCCATCATCGCATGGGTCCGCACCGTATGGGCGGCGGCATGATGATGGGCCTGATGCGTCAGGCCGATCCCAATCACACCGGCACCGTGACCAAGGACGCCTTTGTCGGCGCCGCGCTCAAGATGTTTGACAGCGCGGACACCAATCACGATGGCAAAGTCACGCCCGAGGAACGCCGCGCCGCGATGAAGGCCCATATGGGCGAACGCGACGGCAAGCGTGGTCCGGGCCGGATGGGCCCCGGCGGGCCCGGTCAGCATGGCGGTCATGATATGCCGCCGCCCCCGCCTCCTGCGGGGCAGTAAGGTATCCCACCTTGTGCGGGACTGTAAGGTAGGGTGAAGTGAACAGCGACAGCGACATTACTCCGCTGCGCCTCCTGCTGGTCGATGACGAGCCGGATCTGCGCGAACCTCTGGCCTCCTATCTGGAGCGTCAGGGGTTTGCCGTCCGGCAGGCGGCCAGCGCGGCTGAAGCGCGCAACATCATCGCTCTTGATGTGCCCGATCTGGTGTTGCTCGACATCATGATGCCGGGCGAGGATGGGCTGTCGCTGTGCCGCCATCTGACCGAAGCGCGCTCGATCCCGACGATCTTCCTGACCGCGCGGGGCGAAGCGACCGACCGGATCGTGGGTCTTGAGATCGGCGCCGACGATTATGTCGTCAAACCTTTCGAACCGCGCGAACTGGTCGCCCGCATCCGCAGCGTGATGCGCCGGACGCATCGCGGCGTGCTGGCCGAAACGCAGGCCAATGAGGATTTTCAATTCGATGGCTGGCGGCTCGATCCGCTCAAGCGGCGGCTGATTGCCGCCGATGGCGCGATTGTGGCGATTTCCTCGGTGGAATTTCGCCTGCTGATGGCCTTCCTCGAACACCCAAGGCAAGTGCTGGACCGCGACCGCCTGCTCGACATGGTGCAGGGGCGCGAGGCGCATCTGTTCGACCGCGCGGTCGATAATCAGGTCAGCCGTCTGCGCCGCAAGATCGAGGTGGACAGCCGCAATCCGCAATTGATTCAGACGGTTTGGGGCGGCGGCTATATGCTGGCCGCCGATGTGCGCCGGGTGCCCACGGTGGAGGCATGAAGCGTTGGGCCCCCAGCCGGTTTTTGCCGCCCCGACTTTTACCGGGCAGCCTGACCGGACAGGTCATGCTGGCGCTGGCGGGCGCGTTGTTGCTGGCCCAGACGATCAGCGCGATCCTGCTGTATAAGGCGCAGGCCGAATATCGCGAACAGCAGGTGACGCAGGAACTGGCGATGCGCACGGCCATTGCGCTGCGCCACCGCGACGAGGCCGACACCCCCGAAGGAGGCCCGCCTCCCCCGCCGCCGCCTGCCGAGATGATGCGCGCCGAGCGCCTGCGCGAAGAACGGGCGCGAGAGCCGCACCGCCATGACGGCCCGCCCCTGATGGTTGGGCGCGGACCCGACGATATGCCGCGCGGCCCCCGCCCGGTGCGCATGGCCGATTTCCGTCCTAATGCGGGCGACGAAGCCAAGCCCGAAATCACCCAGCGTCTCAATGAACTGCTCGGCTCGCAGGATCTGAAACCCCAACATCTGATGGTGGTCGAGCGCGATATTGCCGATGACCCTTTCTGGAAAAAGCGCGTCGACCGCCGCTATGCGATGATGGGCGACCATGCCCCGCCCAAACCCCGGCATGTGCTGGTGGCGGCGGCTCAGGCCGAAAATGGCGGCGACTGGATGGTGGTGCGCTCCTCCGTTCCGGCGCGCGATCCATGGCTGCTGGCCACGCTGATTGCCCAGACGCTGTTTATCTATGCCGTGCTGGTGGGCGCGATTGCGCTGATCCTGCGGCGGATCGCGCGGCCTCTGGCGGCGCTGACCAGCCGGGTCGATCAATTCGCCCGGACCCGCGAATCGACCGGCCAATTGGAGCCCCAAGGCCCAGCCGACGTGCGCCATCTGATCGAGGCGCATAATGCGATGGAGCAGCGCATCACCTCGCTGATCAATGAAAAGGACGTGATGCTGGGTGCCATCGGGCATGATCTGAAAACGCCGCTGGCCGCGCTGCGCGTGCGGATCGAGAGCGTCGAGGACGATGCCGAGCGCGACAAGATGGCCAAGACCATCGAGGACATCACCCGCTCGCTCGATGATATTCTCTCGCTGGCCCGCGTGGGCCGCCCCAGCGATCCGGTCGAATCAACCGAACTGGCCGCCCTCGTCGCCTCGATTGTCGAGGAATATGAGGATATGGGCGATGATGTCGAATTTGACCATGCGCCGCGTCTGGTCATGCCGGCGCGCGCAACGTGGCTGCGCCGGGCCCTGCGCAATCTGATCGGCAATGCGCTGCGCTATGCCGGCAGTGCGCAGGTGACGATGGTGCGCGAAGAGGCCGAGGGCCATGGCTGGGCAGTGATCCGCGTGGTGGACCATGGCACGGGGATCGGCGGCGACGTTGAAAAGATGTTCGAGCCGTTTACGCGGGGCGAGCCTTCGCGCAACACCGCCACTGGCGGCGCGGGGCTGGGCCTGACGCTGGCCCGCGCGATTGCGGACCAGCATGGCGGACGGCTGACGCTGCATAATCAGATCGACGATCGCGGCGCGGTGACCGGGTTGATGGCGACGCTCTGGCTGCCGCTTCCTAACTGATTATTTGGCCCGCATCATCGCGGCGGAAACCTCGGCGGCGCGCGCGTCCTTCAAGACGCCGCAGCTATGGACCTGCTCGATGACGCGGGCCAGTTCCAGTTCACCGGTCTTGCCCGCCAGCCGGGCGCCGAAATCCTTCTGGATCGCATCGGATTTTTCCACCGAACAGAAGGTGCCGAACACCTGCGGCAGGCGCGAGGCAAGGAAGATGCCCGAGCTGCCCGAGAGCAATTCATCGGCATGGGCACGCAGCCAGTCATAGCCCATGTCGCGCGTCTTGGCGTTCACCGCCACGCCCATCACCAATTGCACCCGCTCGGACAGGCGCAAGCGCTTGTCCTTGGCGTCATCGAGCAGCCATTGCGCAATATCCGCCTTGCCCGCCCCGGCCAGAGCCGAAAGCGCAGCGGGGCGGAACAGCGGGTCCTGCGAAGCCAGCGCCTGTTCAAACAGCACCTTGGCAGCAGTCAGCCCCGGCCCCTGCGCCTCCAACCATGCGCCAAGGCCCACGCCATACCATGCCGGATCGAGCGCCGCCTTGTTGCCGCCCAACCATGCGCCAGCCGCGCCCGCCAGCGTGGCCAGCAGCGCGGAATCGCGCGCCACGCCCGCCATCTTGCGCACCAGTTGCACGCGCCGCTGCGAGGCCTCGGCCTCCTCGCCCGCATAGGCGCCCAGCGCGGGATTGAACCCCGCCTTGGCCAGCATCGGGGCATAGAGCCGGGCGAACAGCGCGCGATAGGCCCCCTGCGCGGGCGCATCGTAAAAACCGGCGCGCTCGAGCGTCTGCAACCATCCGGTGGCCGCCGCGCTGGCATAGGAATCGGGGTTGTTCACCATGGTCCGCGCCATTTGCAGCAAGAGCACGGGCCGCGCGCGCCCGGCCTGAAAACTGGCCCACAGGCTGTCGGCCACGGCCAGCGCCTCGCCGCCCGGCAGGCCCGCCGAAATGGCCAGCAGGCGTTCCCAGTCGGCCTGGGGCATGTCGAAACGGTAATAGCCCGTGCCGCCCGCATTGGGGATCATCGCGCCATTGACGATGATGCTGATGATTGCCGCCTCGCCGTCCAGCAACTGGCACTGGCGGATCTTTTCCACCCGCACGCAAAAGGGGATCGACCATTTCTGGGGCGGGGCCTGCGTGCCCAGCCGGGCATAGCGGCTCTGCACTGCGTAATATTCACCCTTGCCCCCGCTGAAGGTCAGCAGGGGGATGCCCTGCTGATCGGTAAAGCTCTGCATCGCGGGCAGGATGCGCGGATCGCCCGAGGCCTTGGCCAGCGAGGCGAAGAAGTCGGCGCTGGTGGCATTGCCATAGCGATGCGCGGCCATATAGTCGCGCACGCCCGCCTTGAATTTATCATCGCCCATAAAGGCCGCGATCATCGCCACCACATGGCCGCCCTTGCCATAGGTGATCGAATCAAAGGCCGCGTCGATCTGGGCATTGGTGTCGATCTTCTGATGGATGGGACGCCCCGCCAGCAAGGCGTCGGTGCCCATCGCGGCAAAGCCTTCCTCCAGCGCGCCCGCGCCAATGTTCAGGTCCGCCCGCCACTCGTTGCCGATGCGATAGCCCATCCAGTTGGCAAAGCTCTCGTTGAGCCAAATGTCATCCCACCACGCAGGCGTAACCAGATCGCCGAACCATTGATGCGCCAATTCATGCGCAACCACCATTCCGAAGGCGCGCTTTTGCGCCGTAGTGGCCGCATCGTCCAGAATCAGCAGATTGTCCTGATAGAGATCGGCCCCGGCATTCTCCATCGCGCCGGGCATGACGGGTGCGGTAATCTGGTCCAGCTTGGGATAGGGAAAAGCGGTGCCGAAATAGCTTTCCAGATGGGTGACGATGCTCTTGGAATTCTCCAGCGCGAAGCTCAGCTTGTCCTTGTTCTGCTGGGTCGAAATGATGCGCAGGGGCAAAGGCTTGTCGCGCTGGGGCGTGGGCGGCACCTCGCCCTTGGCCACGGCAAAAGGCCCCACCATCATCGCCACCAGATAGGAGGGCAAAGGCGCGCTCTGGGCAAAGCGGTGGATGGTCTGGGCGCCTTCGTCGGCGGTTTCCACCTCCGGCGCATTGGACACCGCCGTCATGCCCTTGGGCGTGCGCAGCGTCACGGTGAAGGGCTGCTTATAGCCGGGCTGGTCAAACGAGGGGAAAGCCGCCCGCGCGTCGATCGATTCAAACTGGGTCCAGCTGTACCATTGATCGCCCACTTTGACGCGGAACATGCCCTGCGGCCCGTCCTGAAAGGCTGCGTCATAGTCAAAGGCGAAGGTGGCTTGGCCTGCAGGCAATTCCTCGTCAAACGTCAGCAGGGCAACACCGGTATCGTCCACCTGCTTCCAATGGCCAGAAAATTTGCGCCCGTTGACGTTCGCGCTGGCCCGCGTGACGTTGAGATCCCGCCCATGCAGATAGACATAATGCGACGCGCCATGCAGCAGCGCGTCAATCTCGACATGGCCGGAAAAGCGCTCCTTGGCCGGATCGACGGAGAGGTCGAGGCGGTAAAAGGCGGGCGTGACCGCGCCCTCCAGCCGCCCGCGTGGCGCGGGAGGCGGGGGCGGCAAAGGCTGGGCCGGGGCGGCGGGGGCCGCAACAGGCGCAGCCACCACGGGCGCGGACGCGGCGGGTGCGGGATGGCGGGCAACCGGGCGCGCCGCAGGATGAGGGGCGGCCCATGCCCCATGGGGCAGCATCATGGCGGCGCAAAGCACAGTGCCAAAAAGCCGATGATGACGCATGATCGCTCTCCCCCCAAGGGGCCGTCCCTGCCCCGTTCATGGCCCCGTTCATGATGGCCGGATTTTGACCGGGCCGAACAGGCCAGCCCCTCTATTTCATTCAATATAATGCGATGTTAGGCCATTTCTATCGCTTTCTGCATCGAAAGCGCAACACAGATGCCCAAGGGACAAAGGGTTTTTGCAACCTTGGCCTTACATCGCTAGAAGCCGCCCATCATGGGAGATTCCATAAGAAACGACCGGCGCCGTAACGCGCCCTTTGTCCTGCTCGACGACGCTCGCCAGAATGGGGCATCGGGCGGAGATGAAGGCCGCGCGAGGCTCTATACCAACCCGCGCGAAATCGTCATCGCGCGGCGGCCCGAAGAGGTCGCCTCGGCGCTGGCGCGGATCGAGGCGTTGATCGCACAGGGTTACGCCTGCGCCGGCCATTTCGGCTATGAGGCAGGGTTGGCGCTGGAGCTGCGCCTTGCCCCCCTGGCTGCGGCGCGCAGCGGGGCCGATGGGCCGCTGGTGTGGATGGGCGCCTTTGATGGCTGGCAGGATATGGCGGGCGATGATGTGGCCCGGTGGCTGGCCCAACATGCCGCCCACGATCCGGCGCCCCGGATCGGCCCCATGGTGCCTGCCATCGGGCCGGGGGCCTATTCGGCCGCCTTTGCCCATATTGCCGAGGCGATCCGCGCGGGCGACATCTATCAGGCCAATTTCACCTTCCCGCTGGCCGGGCCATGGGCGGGCGATCCGCTGGCGCTCTATGCGCAATTGCGCAGCAGCGGCGGGGGCGGCCATGGCGGCATCCTGTTCGACGGCCAATATTGGCTGCTCAGCCTCTCGCCCGAATTGTTCTTTGAGGCGCAGGGCAGGCAATTGCGCGCCAAGCCGATGAAAGGCACCCGCCCGCGCGGCGCCACGCCCGATGCCGATGCGGCGCTGGCGCGCGAACTGGTCGAAAGCATCAAGGATCGCTCGGAAAATCTGATGATCCTTGATCTGATGCGCAATGACATCGCCCGCGTCAGCGATGCGGGCAGCGTGCGCGTCGATGCGCCCTTTGCCATTGAATCCTATCCCACCGTGCATCAGATGGTCTCGACCGTCACGGCGCGGCTTGAGGAAGGGCGCTCTTTGGTCGATGTGATCCGGGCGCTGTTTCCCTGTGGATCGGTGACCGGTGCGCCCAAGATCCGGGCGATGGAATTGATCCATGCCCATGAACGCGACCCTCGCGGGATCTATTGCGGGTCCTTAGGCCATATCGACCCGCCCGACGCTCTTAATTCCACTGGAAGCGCCTCTTTCAATGTGGCAATCCGTTCGCTGCGTCTGGCGCCCGATGGCAAGGCGGTGCTGGGCGTGGGGTCGGCGGTGGTGGCGGATTCGCGCGCGATCGACGAATGGCGGGAATGTCTGGTCAAAGGGGGTTTTGTGCATCAGCCAGCGCCGGACAAGATGATCGCGGCTTTCGACCTGATCGAGACGATGGCCTTCGATCCCGAACTGGGCGTGCCTCTGCTGGAGGCGCATCTGGAGCGGATGAAGGAAAGCGCCGGGCTGCTCGGCTTTTCCTTTGACCGCCACGGCGCGCGCAATGCGATCCATGCGCTGTGTTTCGAGGTGGAAAAGCCCTCGCGCCTGCGCCTCGTGCTGGGGCGCAGCGGGGCGGTCAGTGTCGAGGTCGGGCCGTTGCCTGCGCCGCTGGATCGCGACGGGCCGGTGCCGGTCATCGCGCTGCCGATCCCGCTGGACACGGGCGACTGGCGGCTGCGGCACAAGACATCGGACCGCTGGTTCTATGACGCGGGCCTGCGCGCGGCGCGGGCCGAGGGCGCGAAGGAGGCGATCTTTGTCCGCGATGACGGGCTGATCACCGAGGGCTGTTTCACCAGCGTCTTTGTCGAGCGCGACGGGATGCTGCTGACCCCGCCTTTGGCGCTGGGGCTGTTGCCGGGGGTCTTGCGCCGGACGCTGATCGAGGAAGGGCGCGCGCGTGAGGCGGAATTGACGCTGGAGGATCTGGAGGACGGATTCTTTATCGGCAACGGCCTGCGCGGCTTGATGCGGGCGCAGCTTTGCGCTTAACGCGCATCCCATGAACATTTCCCAGGCCCTCTCGCGCATCCAGCCCTCGCGCACCAACGCCATGACCGACCGCGCCATCGCCCTACGCGACGAAGGCCGCGACATCATCTCGCTCTCGGTGGGCGAGCCGGATTTCCCGACCCCGCCCCATGTGGTGGCCGCGATGAAGGATGCGCTGGACGCGGGCGACACGCGCTATACGGCGGTGGCGGGGACGGCGGCGCTGCGGCGCGCGTCCGCGCTGCATTATGAGCGCGATCTAGGGCTGAAGGTCGCGCCCTCGCAGGTGCTGGTGTCATCGGGCGGGAAACAGTCGATCTTCCTCGCGCTGATGGCCACGCTCAATCCGGGCGATGAAGTGCTGATCCCCGCGCCATGGTGGGTGTCCTATCCTGAAATCGTGCGCTTTTCAGGGGCCAGCGTAGTGCCGGTGGCGACCTATGCGACGGACGGCTTCAGGCTCTCGGCCGATGCTCTGGCCGCCGCGATCACGCCGCAGACCCGCTGGCTGCTGCTCAACAGTCCCGGCAATCCGACAGGCGCGACATACAGCGCGGCCGATTTGCAGGCCTTGGGCGAAGTGCTGCGCCGCTATCCGCAAGTCTTGGTGCTGAGCGACGATATTTACGCGCCGCTGCGGTATAATGGCGGGGTTCACGCCACGCTGGCGGTCGAATGCCCCGATCTGGCGCACCGCGTGCTGACCGTTTCGGGCGTATCGAAAAGCCATGCGATGACCGGGCTGCGTATTGGCGTGGCGGCCGGGCCGGAATGGCTGATCGGGGCGATGGGGCGGCTGCAAAGCCATGTCTCGGGCAATGCCTGCTCGATTTCGCAGGCGGGCGCGGTGGCTGCGTTTGAAGGGCCGCAGGAATTCCTGCTCGACTGGCGCGAGCGGTTCCGCGCGCGGCGCGATCTGTGCGTCGAGGCGATCAATGCGATTCCCGGCCTCTCCACCCCGATCCCCGATGGCGCGTTTTACTGCATGATCGACGCCGCGCCCCTGATGCCGCGCTTTGGCGATGATGAAGCGCTGGCCATGCATCTGCTCGAAAACGGCGTGGCGATTGTCGCGGCCAGCGCCTTTGGCGGGGCGCATTGCGGCTTTGCCGGGTTCCGCATCTCCTTTGCCGCGGATGAGGCGAAACTGACGCAGGCCTTCGCCCGGATTGCTTCGGCCCTCAAATGATCTATGGGGTGGGAATGAACATTCCCATCCTGTTTGAAGACGGCGAAGCGCTGATCGTCAACAAGCCCGCCGGCTTGCCCCTCGACCGTCCGCGCAAGGGCGGCGTGGCTCTGGAAGATTTCCTTCCCGATCTGCGCCTTGGCTTTGCGCGCGAGCCGCTGCCGGTCCATCGCCTCGATCAGGACACCTCGGGCTGCCTGCTCTTGGCGCGCAACCCCAAGGCGCATAAACGATTCTGCGCCGCCTTTGAGGCGCGCGTGGTGTCCAAGCGCTATCTTGGCGTGGTCAACGGGCCGGTACGCAAGGAATCGGGCACGATTTCGCTCAACCTGCTGAAAACCTCCAGCAAATATGGCGGATGGCGCATGGTCGCCTCGCATGAGGGCAAGCCCGCCGTCACCCACTGGCGCAAGATTGCCGAGGTGGACGGGCTCACGCTGGTCGAATTCCGTCCCGAAACCGGCCGTACGCACCAGATCCGCGTCCATGCGCAAAAAGGTCTGGGCGCGGCGCTGCTGGGCGATCCGATCTATGGCGATGGCGCGGGGGCGGGCCGCACAATGCTCCATGCGGTCGAACTGACCGTCCTGCGCGAGGGCAAGCCGCCGATCCATGCCGTGGCGCCCATGCCCGAGGATTTTGTGGAATTGGGGTTTGAGGAAGGGATCGATCTGACCAAAGTTTGGGAGCAGAAAGAGGAAGAAGATCAGGGGGAGTGAGGATTTTGCCTCCCTATTCCTTCCACTTCCCCCGCCCCTGCTTCACCGAGGAGCGCCGCGATTTCCCATCCATGCGTCGGGTTTGCGATGCCTTGGTAGGCTTGGTCGCCTTGCGCGCCTTGGGGACAAAGGTGGCCTCGACGATCATGGCGATGAGGCGTCCACGCACATCCTGCCGGTTGATCAACTGAGAGCGGGAGCCTTCTGAGCGCAGGACGATCACGCCCTCGGCGGTCATGCGCGACCCGGCGATGCGGGCGAGGCGGTATTTGACCGCATCGGGCAGCGATGGCGAGGCGGCGACATCGAATTTGAGGATAACCGCGCTGTCTGTGGTGTTCACATGCTGTCCGCCCGGCCCCGAGGATCGGGTCGTGCTTTCGACGAGTTCGCTTTCATCGATGCTGATCGAGCGGGTGACGGGGATGCGGGGCATGGCGGTGTCATAGGCAAGGCCGGAGCCCCAGTCCAGCTTTGGGCATCCAGCGCCGGGGCATGGAATTGCCCTCAGACCGCCACGTATAAAATTTCTTTTATACCATGATCATGGGATGCGGCGGGCCGGGGCCAACATTAACACTTGTTCAGCGACCCGATGGGCTGGTGGTCTTTGACTCCACGCCATCGAACTGGCCCGACCGAGGCATCCCCCTTGGCCGGGCCATTTTTTCATCAAAGATCAGGGCTTCTTGGCGGGCGCCGGGGTGGGGCTGATGTCGGCGCCGGCTGCTGCGGCTGCGGCGGCCACATCGGCGGCGGCTTGGCCTGCGGCGGCGGCCACGCCTTCGGTGGTGGTGGGAGCGGCCGATGCGGCGGCGGCAGAGTCAGCCACAGGCGCGGCATCAACCGGGGCCAGCGCCGATTCGGCGGGCATTTCCACGTTTTCGGGCGTCACCGCATCGGCCGCCTTGTCCGAACTGCCGCAGGCGGCCACCGCCAGCGAGGCGACAACAGCAAAAGCAAGAGCGCGTTGGCGTTGCGAAATCATGGGAATCCTCACGTTATGGGGCTATAAACTGGGCTCATTAGGTAGGCCCGCGCGCCCAAAAGGCAAGGGTGTATCAAGCTAGGTATATTCCTATTATGGTAGTGGTTGTAATCATATAAAGATATCTTTATATGCCACCTCAGCCATGACACAGAACCTGCTCATCGACCCTCTTTTGCGCGCGCTGGCCGATCCCACGCGGCTGCGCATCATGCGCCTGCTGGCCGCGATGGAGCTGGCCGTGGGCGAGCTGGCACAGGTACTATGCCAGAGCCAGCCGCGCGTATCGCGCCATGTAAAGATCCTGTGCGATGCAGGCCTTGCCGAAAGGCGCAAGGAGGGGAGCTGGGTGTTCCTCAAGATCGCCCCCTTTGCCGCCGATGGCCCGTCACTGCGCGCCGCCAGCGCCCGCCTGCTGGCCGCCGCCGAGGATGAGGACGCCGATTTCGCCGCGCAATGCGCCGAGGACCGCCGCCAACTGGCCGCGATCCGCGCCGGGCGTGAGGCCGCCTCGATCCAGTATTTCGCCCGACACGCCGGGGAATGGGACCAGATCCGCTCGCTGCTCAGCCCCGACGAACCGGTCGAGGAAGCGCTGGCGCGGCTGCTGCCTGCCTCGCTGGGCCAATTGCTGGACATCGGCACGGGCACGGGGCGGATGGCGCAATGTTTCGCGCCCCGCGCCGCCCATGTGACGGCGCTGGACAAGAGCCCCGACATGCTGCGCATCGCACGCACCCGCCTGCAAGACCTGCCCGCGGGCAAGGTCGATCTGGTGCAGGGCGATTTTGCCGCGCTGCCCTTTGCCGATGGCGCGTTTGACACGCTGTTGATGCATCAGGTGCTGCATTATGCGCAGGCGCCCGAACTGGTGCTGGCCCAGGCCGCCCGCGTGGCCCGGCCCGGCGCGCGTCTGGCCATCGTCGATCTGGCCGCCCACGCCCATGAAGAATTGCGCACGACCCATGCCCATGCCCGACTCGGCTTTTCCGACGAGCAGATGGCGCAATGGTTTGCCGCCGCAGGATTTTCCGCCGATGCGCCGCTGGCGCTGAACGGCGGGCAATTGACCGTCAAGATCTGGACCGGGCGCCGCCTGCCCGAAAACGCAGGCACCGCCCCAAGCAATGCAAAGGTTTCCGCATGAACGCCAGCTATGAAGCGCTGAACGAGGCCCGCAAGGCGCTGGACGCGCCGCTGTTTGCCGGGCTGCCGGGCGATATTCGCGTATCGTTCGAATTCTTTCCGCCCAAGAGCGATGCGATGATGGCGCAATTGTGGGAAGTGGTGGAAACGCTGGCCCCGCTCGATCCGGCCTTTGTCTCGGTCACCTATGGCGCGGGCGGCACCACGCGCGACCGCACCCATGGCACAGTGGCGCGCATCATTTCCGAGGCCCGCCTGCCCGCCGCCGCGCACTTGACCTGTGTGGACGCCACCAAGGCCGAGGTGAACGCCGTGGCCGAGGCCTATTGGGAGGCCGGGGTTCGCCACATTGTCGCGCTGCGCGGCGATATGGGCCAGCCGGGTGCGCCTTTCGTGCCGCATCCGCAAGGGTATCAGAATGCCGCCGATCTGGTGGCGGGCCTGAAGCGTGTCGCGCCGTTTGAGATTTCGGTCGCGGCCTATCCGGAGAAGCACCCCGATTCTGCCGATGTCGACGCCGATATCGACAATCTGAAGCGCAAGCTGGACGCGGGCGCCACCCGCGCGATCAGCCAGTTCTTCTTCGAGCCGGAAACCTTCTTCCGCTTCCGCGACCGTCTGGCCGCCGCCGGGATTGACGCGCCGGTGCTGCCGGGCATTCTGCCGGTGTCAAACTTCGCCCAGACGCGCAAATTCGCCGACGCCTGCGGGGCGGCGATCCCGGCGTGGATGGAGGGCCTGTTTGCCGGGCTCGACACCCATCCGCCCGCCCGCGCACTGGTGGCGGCCACGATTGCCGCCGAGTTTTGCCGCAAGCTTTATGCGGGCGGGGTGCGTGATTTCCACTTCTACACGCTCAATCGCGCTGAACTGTCCTATGCGATCTGCCATCTGCTGGGGGTGCGCCCCCGCAACGCTGATGCCGCCCAAGAAAAGGCCGCCTGAAATGTCCCTGATCCCCCCCCGCCTTGCACCTTCTGCCGCGCGCAAGGCCCTGCTTGAACAATCCGCCAAGCGCATCCTGATCACCGATGGCGCCTTTGGCACGGAAATCCAGAATTACGGCCTGTCCGAGGCCGATTATGCCGGTTCACTAGGCCTGAGCCACGATCAGAAGGGCAATAATGACATTCTGGCGCTGACCAAGCCGGAAGTGCCCGAGGCGATCCACCGCGCCTATTTCGCCGCCGGGGCCGATATTGCTGAGACGAACACCTTTTCCGCCAACCGCATTTCGCAGGCTGATTATGGCGCGGAGCATCTGGTGCGCGAAATCAACGTGGAAAGCGCCAAGCTCGCCCGCCGCGTGGCCGATGAGTTCACGGCGAAGGACGGGCGCCCCCGTTTCGTGGCGGGCGCCATCGGGCCGACGAACAAGACGCTCTCGCTTTCGCCTGACGTCAACGACCCCGGCTTCCGCGAGATCGACTGGGACCATCTGGTCGATGTCTATGCCGAGCAGGTGACGGCGCTGGTCGAAGGCGGCGCGGACTTTATCCTGATCGAAACGGTGTTCGACACTTTGAACGCCAAGGCAGGCGTGATGGCCGTGCGCCATGTCGAGGAAAAGCTAGGCCGGGAAATCCCGATCATGCTCTCGATGACGCTGACCGATCTGTCGGGGCGCAATCTGTCGGGCCATACGGTCGAGGCGTTCTGGTGGGCGGTGCGCCATGCGCGGCCTGTCACCATCGGGCTGAACTGTTCTTTCGGCGCCACGCAATTGCGCCCGCATGTCAAGGCCCTGTCGGAAATCGCCGATACGCTGATCATGGTCTATCCCAATGCGGGCCTGCCCAATGAACTGGGCGCCTATGACGAATTGCCCGAAACCACGGCCGGTCTGGTCAAGGAATGGGCGGACGCCGGACAGGTCAATATCCTTGGCGGATGCTGTGGTTCGACGCCTGCGCATATTGCCGCCATGGCGCGCGCGGTGAACGGCCTGCCCTCGCGGCAATTGCCCGGCCTGACGCCGGTGACGCGCCTTGCCGGTCTTGAACCCTTTATCTTCGCCTGATCGCTGGAATTTTCGATGACAACTCAATCCTCCGCCCGCCCTGATTCCGGCGCCGCTGGCGCCCGCTTCGTCAATGTGGGCGAGCGCACCAATGTCACCGGCTCGGCGGCGTTCAAGAAACTGATTCTGGCGGGCGATTATGCCAAGGCCATCGAGGTTGCGCGCCAGCAGGTCGATAATGGCGCGCAGATCATCGACGTGAACATGGACGAAGGCCTGCTCGATGCCCATGCGGCGATGACGACCTATCTGAAGCTGATCGCGTCGGAACCCGATATCGCCCGCGTGCCGATCATGATCGACAGTTCCAAATGGGACGTGATCGAGGCCGGGCTGAAATGCGTTTCGGGCAAGCCGATCGTCAATTCGATCAGCATGAAGGAAGGCGAGGAGCAATTCCTCGCGCAGGCGCGCAAATGCATGGATTACGGCGCGGCCGTGGTGGTCATGGCCTTTGACGAAAAGGGTCAGGCCGACACGCGCGAGCGCAAGGTGGAAATCTGCGCCCGCGCCTACAAGCTGCTGACCGAAAATGGTTTCCCGCCCGAAGACATCATCTTCGACCCCAATGTCTTTGCGGTCGCCACCGGCATCGAGGAGCACGACCGCTATGCGCTCGACTTCATCGAGGCCTGCCGCGACATCAAGGCGGCCTGTCCGCATGTCCATATCAGCGGCGGCCTGTCGAACCTGTCCTTCAGCTTCCGCGGCAATGAACCGGTGCGCCGGGCGATGCACTCCGTGTTCCTCTATCACGCCATTCCGGCGGGGATGGACATGGCCATCGTCAATGCCGGCCAGATCGACATCTATGACCAGATCGACCCGGCCCTGCGCGAGGCGGTCGAGGATGTGATCCTGATGCGGCCTGTAGAAGGCGAGCTGACCGCCACCGAGCGGCTGATCGCTCTGGCCGAAGGCTTCAAGGGCAAGGACAAGGCGGCGGAAAAGGAGGCCGAGGAATGGCGCTCCTATGATGTGGTCAAGCGTCTCGAACATGCGCTGGTCAAGGGCATCGACGCCTATATCGTCGAGGATACCGAAGAGGCCCGCCTCCTCCACGCCCGCCCGATCGAGGTGATCGAGGGGCCGCTGATGGCGGGTATGAACCGCGTGGGCGACCTGTTCGGTTCGGGCCAGATGTTCCTACCGCAGGTGGTGAAATCGGCCCGCGTGATGAAAAAGGCCGTGGCCCACCTCATCCCCTTCATCGAGGCCGCCAAGGAAGAAGGCGCCAAGGCCAAGGGCCGGATCATCATGGCCACCGTCAAGGGCGACGTCCACGATATCGGCAAGAACATCGTGGGCGTGGTCCTGCAATGCAACGGCTATGAGGTGATCGACCTTGGCGTGATGGTGCCGTGGAGCAAGATCATCGAGACGGCGCAGAAGGAAGAGGTCGATATCATCGGCCTGTCGGGCCTGATTACGCCTTCGCTCGACGAAATGGTGACCGTGGCCGAGGAAATGCAGCGCGCAGGGATGACGATTCCCTTGCTGATCGGCGGGGCGACGACCTCGAAGGTGCATACCGCGCTGCGCATCGATCCGGCCTATGACGGGCCGGTGGTGCATGTGCTGGACGCCAGCCGCGCGGTCGGCGTGGCCAGCCAGTTGCTCTCGGACACGCAGGCCGAAGGTTTCATTGCCGCCACGGCCGATGAATATGAAGCCGTGCGGATCGCGCGCGCGGGCAAGGGCGGCTCGAAGCTGCTCTCGATTGCGGATGCGCGGGCCAATGCTTTCGTGATCGACGCCGCGCAAAAGGCCCCGGCCCCGGCAAAGCCCGGCCTGCATCGCTATGACGACTGGAGCCTGACGGATCTGGTTGATTATATCGACTGGACGCCTTTCTTCCGCGCATGGGAACTGGCGGGGACTTATCCGGCGATTCTGAACGATGAGGTGGTGGGGGAATCGGCCCGCAGCCTTTATGCCGATGCGCAAAAGATGCTCGGGCGGATCATCGAGGAAAAGTGGCTGACCGCGCGCGGCGTCTGCGCCTTCTGGCCTGCGCATCGCGAGGGCGATGACATTCTGCTCGACGACGGCACGCGCCTGCCCATGCTGCGCCAGCAGTTCATCAAGAGCCGGGGCCGCGCCAATTTCTGCCTGTCCGACTTCATCGACACACAAGATGACTGGCTGGGCGGTTTTGCCGTGGGCATCCATGGGATCGAACCGCATCTGGAACGCTTCAAGGCGGACCATGATGATTACAGCGACATCCTGTTGAAAGCTCTGGCCGACCGCTTTGCTGAAGCCTTTGCCGAACGCATGCACGCCCATGTCCGCCGCGACCTCTGGGCCTATGCGGCGGGTGAGCAATTGACCAATGAGGCGCTGATCCGCGAGCAATATCGCGGCATCCGCCCCGCGCCCGGCTATCCGGCATGCCCGGACCATACGTTGAAGCCGATCCTGTTCGATCTGCTGAAAGCGGGCGAGAATGCCGGGCTGGTGCTGACCGAATCGCAGGCCATGCTGCCAACGGCCGCGGTCAGCGGTTTCTACTTCGCCCATCCCGAAAGCCAGTATTTCGGCGTGGCGACCATCGGCGAAGACCAGTTGGCCGACTATGCCGAGCGGCGCGGGCAATCCATCGAGGAAACCCGCCGCTGGCTGCGGCCCAATCTCGACTGAGTTTTAGACTTTGCCTCCGGCGGGTTAAGGGCCGGGGCCCTTAATAATCCCGTTAATTGACTTTTGTTCTAACACCAAAGCGCCGCAGGCTATATTTTCTGCCTGCGGCGCGGCGGGCCTGCGCTTGGCCGCATCCATAGCACCACGAGGATGGTATCGGGATTGCAAAGGGCCCCCGCCCTTTGCCCGCCGGAGGCACACTTCCCCTTCCCCTCGAATCCCCCATCTGTCATAGGTCCAAAGTGACCACACAAACCCTCCAAGATCCGCTTGAAACCCTGCACCGCATCTTCGGCTTCTCCGCCTTTCGCGGGGTGCAGGAGGACGTGGTGGAGCGCATTCTGGCGGGCCGCTCCACACTGGCGGTGATGCCGACGGGCGCGGGCAAATCGCTGACCTATCAATTGCCGGCGGTCATGCTGCCGGGCGTCTGCGTGGTAATTTCGCCGCTGATCGCGCTGATGCACGACCAATTGCGCTCGGCCAGCGCCAATGGCATCCGCGCGGCCAGCCTGACCAGCGCCGACACGGATCGCGGCGCGACGATGGCCGCGCTGCGCGATGGATCGCTCGACCTGCTCTATGTCGCGCCAGAACGCGCCAGCCAGCCGCATTTCCGGGAACTGCTCGAACAATCGCGCATCGGCCTGTTTGCGATTGATGAGGCGCATTGCGTATCGCAATGGGGCCATGATTTCCGGCCCGATTACCGGCTGCTGCGCCCGCTGATGGACGCCTTTCCCGATGTGCCGCGTCTGGCGCTGACGGCGACGGCGGACGCGCATACGCGCGGCGATATTCTCGAACAATTGGGAATTCCGGCCGATGGGCTGATCGTATCGGGCTTTGACCGGCCCAATATCCAATATCGCATCGCCCCGCGCGACAATCCCCTCTCGCAGGTCAAGACGCTGATGGCCGAGGTCCCCGGCCCCGGCATCGTCTATGCCGGAACGCGCGCCGGGGTGGAAAAACTGGCTGAGCAGCTGGGCGCGACCGGGCGCCGGGTGCTGCCCTATCACGCGGGCCTGCCGCCGGAGGTGCGCGCCGCCAATCAGGCCGCCTTCGTCGCCTCCGAGGATATGGTAATGGTGGCCACCATCGCCTTTGGCATGGGGATTGATAAGCCCGACGTGCGCTTTGTCGCCCACGCCGGCCTGCCCAAGAGCATCGAGGCCTATTATCAGGAAACCGGCCGCGCGGGACGCGATGGCGATCCTTCGGTGGCGCTGATGCTGTGGGGGGCCGAAGATTTCGTCCGCGCCCGCCAGCGCATCGGCGAGGTTGAACCCGAACGCCAGTCAGGCGAGCGGACGCGGCTGGACAGCATGGCCGCGCTGGTGGAAACGGCGGGCTGCCGCCGCGCCCTGCTGCGCCGCCATTTCGGCGAGGATGCGCCCCAGCATTGCGGCAATTGCGACAATTGCCTCAACCCGCCCAAGGTGATCGAGGTGACGGAGCTGGCGCGCAAATTGCTCTCGGCCATCTATCGCACCGGGCAGCGGTTTGGGCTGGGCTATGTCTCCAATGTCCTCACCGGGGCGGCCGACGAACTGATTGTGAAGCGCGGCCATGACACGCTCTCGGTCCATGGCATCGTCTCGGGCGAGGATGCCGCCCTGCTGCGCCCGCTTGCCCGCGCTTTGCAGGCGCGCGGATGCCTGGAGGCGACCGAGCATGGCGGATTGCAACTGGCAGGCGATGCGCGCGCGATCCTGAAGGGCGAGATGGCGTTTGCCATGGCCCAGCCCCCGGCGCGCACCCGCAGCGCGGGGCGCAAGGACCGCACCCCCAACCGCGCGCCCAACCCCAGCGGCGATCCGCTGTTCGAGGCCCTGCGCGCTCTGCGCCGCGATCTGGCGGCCGAGGCCAAGGTGCCGCCCTATGTCATCTTCAACGACGCCACCCTGCGCCAGATGGCCGGCGACCGCCCCGGTTCGATGCATGAAATGGCGCAGATCTCGGGCGTGGGCGCGCGCAAGCTCGATGCCTATGGCGAGGCTTTCCTGCGCGTCATCCGTGAAAATGGATGAACTGAACGCCGCCCTGCGTGAGCATTTCGGCCATGACGACTTCCGCCCTGCCCAACGCGCGATCATCACCCGTATCATGGCGGGTGGGCATACTCTGGCCGTCATGCCCACAGGCGGCGGCAAATCGCTGACCTATCAATTGCCCGCGCTGCTGCTGCCGGGCACGGCGATCATCATCAGCCCGCTGATCGCGCTGATGCAGGACCAGATGCGCGCGGCCAAGACCCACGGATTGCGCGCCGCCACATTGACCAGCGCCGACGAGGATCAGGGGCGCACCATCGACCTGCTGCGCCGAGGCGGGCTCGACCTGCTCTATGTCGCCCCCGAAAGGGCCGCGCGCGAAGATTTCGCCGCGCTGCTGGCGAACATACCGATCGCCCTGTTCGCCGTGGACGAGGCGCATTGCGTGTCCGAATGGGGCCATGATTTCCGCCCCGATTATCGCGGCCTGCTCCCCCTGCTCGACGCCCATCCCGCCCCGCGCCTCTGCCTGACCGCCACCGCCGACGCGCATACCGCCGCCGATATTACCGAGCATTTCTCCATTCCCGATGATGGCCAGATCATCGGCGGCTATGACCGGCCCAACATCCATTATGCAGCGATCCGGCGCGGCGACACGCTGGCCCAATTGCGCAAGGTTCTGGCGCAAAACCCCGGCCCCGGCATCATCTATGCCCGCACCCGCGCCGAGGTGGAAAAAACCGCCGATGCACTCTCGGGCACCGGGCGACGCGTGCTGTCCTATCACGCCGGGATGCGCCCCGAGCAACGCCGCGCCCATCAGCAACGCTTTTTCGAAAGCCCCAGCGCAGTGATGGTGGCGACCATCGCCTTTGGCATGGGGGTGGACAAGAGCGACGTGCGCTTCATCGTCCACCTCTCGCCCCCGCTCTCGGTCGAGGCCTATTATCAGGAAACGGGCCGGGCGGGCCGCGATGGCGCGCCCGCGCTGGCGCTGCTGCTGTGGCAGGACAAGGATCTGAAAGGTGGCCTCCACCGCGCCATTGCCAGCGGCAAGGAGCGCGGGCAGGAGGCGCGCTGGCGGACCATGGAGCGTTTGATCCGCACATGGGGATGCCGCCGCGCGGTCTTGCTGCGCCATTTCGGGGGGAGCCCGCCGCGCACCTGCGGGAATTGCGACCGCTGCGCACGCTGGCCGGTGGCGATTGCACGGGCCGTTGGGCGGATCTTAACGCGCGCCCGTTAAAGTCAGGGGCCATGAAGCGCTCCTTCCTCCTGCTCGCCGCGCTATGCGCTCCTGCTCTGGCTCATGCTCAGGCTGCCTATCAGCAGACCAGCCCCTATACGGTGGTCGAGACCGGGCAGAAGTTCAACCGGCTGCAGGACGCGCTTTTCGCCATTGGCGACAAGACCGGCACGATCCGCATCGATTCCGGCCGCTGGCGCGATTGCGCGGCGCAGATCGCGGGCGATGTCAAATTCGTCGCCGCCGTGCCGGGCAAGACCATCTTCGACGGGCGCCTGTGCGAGGACAAGGCCGCGCTGGTGCTGCGCGGGCGATCCTCGCGGGTGGAAGGGCTGATCTTTGCCAATATGCGCCATCAGGACGGCAACGGCTCGGGCATCCGCCTCGAACATGGCAATCTCTCTGTGACACAAAGCTGGTTCAAGGACAGCGACGAGGGTATTCTGGCCAACAATGATCCGCGCGGGACGATTGCCATCGACCATTCGACCTTCACCCATCTGGGGCGCTGCGACCGGGGCCTGTCCTGCGCGCATTCGGTCTATCTGAACTTTTACGACCGGGTGACGATCACCAATTCGCGCTTCGAAATGGGCGATGGCGGGCATTACATCAAGGCGCGCGCGCGCGTGGTCGACATCCGCGACAATGTGATCGACGACACCGGGGGGCGCAATTCAAACTATCTGATCGACCTGCCCGCAGGCAGCACCGGGCGGATTTCGGGCAACTGGATGGTGCAGGGTCCGCGCAAGGAGAACCCCGGCACGATCATCGCCCTGTCCGCCGAGAGCCGCGATCATCCCACCGACGGGCTGGTGATCGAGGGCAACACGGTGAAAATGGCGCCGGGCGCGCCGCGCGGGCCTGCCTTTGTGCGCGACTGGTCGGGCGGGCGGATCGTGATCGGGGCGAACCAGATCGATCCGGGCGTGGTCCGGTTTGCCCGTCCTTAGACAATCAACCCTAGACCACCTGCGCGAGGAGCAGCACGCAGCCCAGCCCCACCACCGAAATCGCGCTTTCCAGCATCGACCATGTGCGGAACGTGTCGCGCGTGCTGGTGCCAAGGTAAGCCTTGACCAGCCAGAAGCCCGGATCATTGACGTGGGAAAAGAACACCGAGCCCGCGCCGATGGCCATGACGATGAGGCTGGGGTCGATCTGATGCCCGCCCACCACGCCCGCCATGATGGCCGAGGCGGTGATCGTCGCCACCGTGGCTGATCCCGTCGCCACGCGGATCGCGGCGGCCACCAGCCACGCCATCCCCACCGGCCCCACAAAATTGGCCTGCGCCAGCCGGGCGAACAACGCGGGCAGGCCAATATCGACCAGCACTTGCTTGAGCGCCCCGCCAGCACCGATCCCCAGCAATATGCCCCCCGCAGGCAGCATCGCTTCGCGCCAGATCATGTCCTGGAGGCTGCGATCCGCCATGCGCGGCCCCAGCAGCAGCGCCAGCCCCGCCCCATTGGCGATCAACAGCGCCACCACCGGATCGGACACCAGCGCCACGGCGGGCGGCAATTCGCCCCCGCCCATCCGCATCAAGGCCCCCGCCGCGATCAACCCCACCGGCAGCAGCAGCACGATCAGCGCCCGCCAGGCAGGTGTTGCCAGCCCCTCGTCCGGCTCGATCAAAGGCAGGTTTTCCGTGACCACCCCGCGCGTGGTGATCCGCGCCAGCAAAGGCCCCGCGATCAGCGCGGTGGGCACCGCCGCGATCAGGCCCAACAGCATCGTGCGCGCCGGGTCCGCGCCCAGTTCGCGCACGGCAATCAGCGGCCCCGGGTGCGGCGGCATCAGCGCATGCAGCACCGACAGGCCCGCCAGCGTGGAGAGCATCACCCGCAGGCGCAAAGTCCCGCTATGCGCCTTGTCCGCCATCCCCGCCGCGATGATCGGCAAGAGCAGCACCGTGCCCGTTTCAAAAAACAGCGGCATGCCGATCAGCAGCGCCGCGACCAGCCCGCCCAACGTGGCGTAGCGATCGCCGGTCCGATCCAGCACCGCCTTGGCCAGCGCCCGCGCCCCGCCTGAGATCTGGAGCATCGCGCCAAGACCCAGCCCCAGCGCCACCACCATGCCGGTGCCGCGCAGGATGTCGCCAAAGCCCTTCTCGATGGTCTGGGCCAGTTTTTCAGGCGGCAATTGCGCGGCCAATCCGGTGACCAAGGCCCCCGAGAGCAGGCCGATAAACGGGTGCAGCCCCAGCCGAGCGATCAACAGGATCGCCAGCGCGATCCCGCCGATGCTGATGCCCAGCAGCCAGATGTCAGCCGCGAGCATGGCCGGGGTTAAAGACCGGCGCCGTGCTTGAACAGCGGCTTTTCGCTGTCATTGGGCACGGCAGGGTCCTGCTTTTCCACCGCCGCCATGCTGGAGGGTAGCTCAAAGGGCAACTTGCCCTTGGCCTTGGCGCGGCCCAGCACGATGTCGAGCACAGCCTCATCGCTGGCGCCGAAATTGGCGAGGATGGCGTCGGCCTTGTCCACAACATTGCTCAGGATCGCCGGACGGTCGAGGAAGATGGCAAAGACCACCGGCTTGCCCGCCGCCTTGGCCGATTTCAGCGCGTCATAGGCCGGATCGCCATCGCGGAAGTCAAGGCGACCTTCCTTCTGGCGGCTGCCGAAGAAATGGTTGGGGTGGAGCATTTCGGACGGGCTTTCGGCGCGCACCACGGCGAAATCGGCCTGCGCCGGATCGCTCACCACGGTCAGCCCCGCAGCCTGCGCGGCCTTGGGCTCGACCCCGAACAGCCAGACCTTCTTGCCGGCCAAAGTGCCCTTACCCGCGACCGGCAGCAGGCCCTTGTTGGTCAGCAGCACCTGCGCGTCACGCTGGGTCTGGGCCGCCAGAGCACGGTTGGCCGGATTGGCGATCATCCGCGCGGCGGCGGCCGGATCGACATAGGGATTGTCGAAAAGCCCCTGCTCGAACTTGGCCACCAGAATGCGGCGCACCGATTCATCGACGCGCGCAGGCGTAATCAGCCCGTCCTTGATCGCCGAAAGCAGCGGGGCCACGTCCTGCGTGCCGCCGAACTGGTCAATGCCCGCCTTGATGCCCAGCGCATAGCGCTGCTCGACGGTCAGATCGTTCACGCCCCAAGCGGTGGAAATATCCTGCGGGCGTTGGGGGTTTTCGGCGGTGGGGTTGCTGCAACGCTCGTTGCAATCGACCGTGATCGCCCAGTCGGACAGGATGATGCCCTTATAGCCCAGCTTGCCGCGCAGCAGATCGTTGAGCAGCACCTTGCTGTAGCCCGCGCCGTAAGGTTCCAGATCCTTGCCCAACGGTTTGGGGCCGGTGATGATCGGATAGGTGGGCATGATGCCCGCCGAGCCCGCCGCCAGCGCGCCCTTGAAGGCGGCAATATGCATGTCGAGCTGCGCGGTGGTCAGCTTGGCGATGCGGCCATAATAATTGTGGCTGTCAAACCCTTCGGGCAGCGCGCCATAGCCGACCCAGTGCTTGACCACTGTCATCACACCATTGCGGGCCAGCCCATTGGGGGCGCCCTGAAAGCCCTGCACATAGGCCCCGCCCAGCACGCTGGCGACCTGTGGATCGGCGCCGAAAGTGCCGGTGATGCGGCTCCAGCGCGGCTCGCTGGCAAGATCCACCTGCGGGCTCAGCGCTTCCTGAATGCCCACGGCGCGATATTCCATGCGGGCGATTTGCGCAAAACGCTTCACGCGCGCGGCATCGCCCAGCGCGCCAAGGCCCAGCAGTTCGGGCCATTGCGTCACGCCGGTCGCGCTCTCGCCCGCGCCAAGCACATGGTGGAAATGGTTGCGCGGATCGGCGCTGATCGTGACGGGAATGCCAAGGCGCGTGGCCTCGGCCAGCGCCTGCACCGCGTTCGATTGCTCCGCCATCGCGGCCGGGGCCAGCGGCAGGCGGGTGATGAAACTGGAAATATGCTTTTCGCGCAGCATGGGCGCGGCCGCTTCAAGGTCATAGCCCTTGTTCGACTGGCCGATGGCGCCGCCAAGGCCCGGCAGCGTGCCGTGCAGCATCTGGCCCGCCTTTTCCTCGATGCTCATGCGGGCCAGCAGATCGGCGGCGCGCACGGCAGGCGACAGGCGCCAGTCCTCATAGGGGGTCAGCTTGCCATCGCCGTCGAGGTCGCGAAAACGCAGGCCCTTGATCGTGATGATCGCCTTGCCGCGGCTTTCCACCGAAGGCTGACTGGGAGCGGGCTTTTTCGGCGCGGCGGCATGAGCCGCCAGAGGGGCCGCAAGCGCAAGGAGAGATGACATCACAACGGTTTTGCGCAGCATAAGACATTCTCTCCCGGATTGAGCCATAAAAAGGGCTTCAGACATAAAGGTGGCCGAACCGTCCAAAGGACAGCCCGGCCACAGGTCAGGGTTAGATTACTATCAGAACTTGAAGCCGGCGCGAACGCCATACATCAGAGGATCCGAAACCTGGAGCGTACCGTTCACGCCCGCGCCGACGGCGGTGACGAGCAGGTTGTTTTCCAGGTTCTTTCCGTAGGCCTGAACGTAATAGACCTTGTTCGGCGAGTTATAAGTCACGTTGACTTCGGTCTGCGTATAGGAAGGCTGAACGAAGCGGCTGTAGATCGAAAGCGCGAGCATGTTGTAGCTCGACGAGTACTTCGAACGCACACCGGCAATGATTTCGCCGCCATTGGCCAACGGCACGGTGTGGGTATAACCAACCGTCAGCGTGGTGGTGGGCGAACGGTCCAGACGAGTGTTGGCCAGGTTCAGCGTCGGATAGGTCGCGGCATTGGGATAGAACGTGCCGTAACGCGCGTCGAGCAGCGAGAGCTGAACGTCGAGCTTGCCGTTCTTGACGATGTTATAAGCAGCTTCAGCTTCGATACCATCCACCTTGGCCGAAGCGGCGTTGGTGGTCTGGGTGCACTGGGTGCCGCCGGCGCAGAACGGACCGACCTGGGTCAGCTGCAGGTTGTTGTAGTTATAGTGGAAGGCCGAGAAGTTCAGACGCAGCTTGTTGTCGAACAGACGAGCCTTGGCGCCCACTTCATACGCCGTCAGCGTTTCGGGCTGATAATACAGCGTGCTGGCGGGCAGCGTGCAGCCAGCCGCCGTGCCGGCTTCGCAACCGTCGTTGAAACCGCCCGCCTTATAGCCGGTCGAGATCGTGCCGAACAGCATGGTGGCCGCGTTCAGGTTGTAATCAACGCCGACCTTCCAGGTGGCCTTTTCATACTGGCGCTTGGCAATGTTCGGGGTGATGACATCGCCCGTGGTGTTGCAGGCGCTGGTATAGGCGCAAGTGACGGTGGCGCCGGTGCGGGCCTTTTCATCCTTGGTGTAACGCGCGCCGGCCGTGATGTGCAGCTTTTCGGTGGGCGAATAGGTCACCTGACCGAAACCGGCCACCGACGAGGACATCACATAGTGCTGGGGGAAACCGAACACATAGCCGGTCTGGCTGGGCGTGAAGCGCAGACCGGTCGCACCATTGGTGCGGTCATAGATGAAGAACTGAATGTCGGCGCGTTCCTTGAAGTAGTACACACCGGCCTGAGCGCGGAACGGACCCGTGCCATTGGTCGAGAGGCGCAGTTCCTGGCTGTTCTGCCAGTACCAGCCGTCAAACATGTTGGGGGCCAGACCACCAACGTTGACCGAGTTGACCGGACCATAATAGCTGTAATTGCCTTCGTGACGCTTGAATTCGCGATACGAACCCAAATAGTTCAACGTCACCGCGCCGAAGTCATACTTGAAGTCTACATCAAGGCCATAGGTAGCGTTGTTGCGGCGCAGGTTGTTGGCCATATAGGCCTGCGGCAGACCATCAGCGGTCGGCGCATTGAGCGTGAGCAGCTGCGAATTCGACACACCCTTGGCCGTATAGGTCGGCATCACGGTGTTGGTGATGTAGTTCGAATAGAAGTTGCTGGTGGGCAGCGCGTTCGAGCTGATGCCCTTAAACTGGTTGTAGTCACCGCGAACCAGCAGTTCACCGTGGTCGAACTTGAGCAGCGCCTGAAGGCGGCCCGAGAACACATCCTTGAACGGCGACAGATTCAGACCCGAAAGGCCAGCGCCGGCCTTAAGGAAGCTGTCACGGTGGTCATAGTTGACCGCCGCGCGGATCGCCAGATTGTCGGTCACGGGCACGTTGATCGCGCCGCCCGCCTGGGTGTTGTTATAATTGCCATAGGCAACGTTCACATCGCCCTTCACCTTGTCAAAGGTGGGGCGGTTGGTGATCAGGTTGACCGCACCGGCCGTGGTGTTGCGGCCATAGAGCGTGCCCTGAGGACCACGCAGCACTTCCACGCGGCTGATGTCGTAGAAGCTGGCTTCCTGGGCCTGCTGACGGGCGATGTAGACGCCGTCCATCATGAAGGCGGCCGAGGGATCGCCCTTTTCGGTGCCGTCGGCGCTGGTCACGCCGCGGATGGTGATCTGGAGACCGTTGTTACGGTTGATCATCACGCTGGGGACCTGATCGCCCAGGTTGGTCGGGTTGGTGATGCCCGCGGTGCGCAGCGCATCGCCCGAAACGGCGGTCAGCGCGATCGGGGTCTTGGACGCCAACGTTTCAAAACGGGTGGCGGTCACGATGATGTCGCCGTCGGGGCTGACCTTGGTTTCCTGCGCCATGGCAGGGCCGGCAATGGCCAGCGCGAGCACGGATGCTCCAAGAATGTGTGCGAACTTCATATTGCCTATCCCTCTCCTGTTTAAGCAATTCAATTTGCCGCCCCGCCACCGTAAATACAGCGTCAGGGACAGCGGCCATCGGTTGAAAACGTTATCAACTGGGCAACAACTTACTACGGACTGCCCCCTAGCCCTCGTCCGTCGCGACAAGAGCAAGGCTTGGTATCGTTTTCAAAACTTCGGGAAATAAATGCGGCGCAAAGCCGCAAACCCCTTTCCATCCTCTCCATTGATGCCGGGCCAATCGATTGGCTCCGCGCTTTCTGTGCTGTATCCTCTAACCACTTCACTTATTCGATGCAAGACGCTCCTGGGCCCCGGAAGATCGACGGACGATCAACTGATGCGCCAATACAACACTTTGCTCTGTAAGGGGCTTATCATGCAACATGGCGTCGATCATCCGCATCGCCGTTTCGCCCAATTCATTGGTCGGCTGACGAATCGTCGTCAAAGGCGGCGAAGCATAGGCGCCAAAACGCAGATCATCGAAGCCAACAATGGCCATATCGCCCGGAATCGTCAGGCCTTTTTCTTGAATCGCCTGCTGCGCACCGATCGCCATTTCATCATTGGCGCAGAACACCGCATCAGGCCGCGATTCCAGTTCGAGCAGGCGCAGCATCGCGGAATGGCCCGATTCGATGGAGAAATCGCCATCGACGATCCACCCCGCCTCCGGGGTCAATCCGGCCTCAACCATCGCCGAGTGATAGCCGCGCAAACGGTCCGCACACAGCGAATTGACCATCGGCCCGGTGATCGTGGCGATCTTCTTGCGGCCCACTTCGATCAGATGCTGCACCGCCAGCTTGGCGGCGGCCACATTGTCGATCACCACATGCGGGCAATTGAGCCCCGCATAGCTTTCGCAGGCCAGCACCAGAGGCATGGGCAAAGGCTTGCCCGCCTTGACCGTGGCGCGCACCACCGAGGGCAGCAGCGAGCCGAGCAGAATCAGCCCGTCCGCCACCCGCGATGTGACCATTTCTGCATAATAATCAAGGCGTTCCTGCTTGCCCTGCGTCTCGCCGATCAAGACCCGGTAGCCCAGTTCATGCGCAACATTCTCGATGCTCTGCACGATCTCGGAAAAGAACGGGTTGGCGATTTCGGGCACGATCACAATGATCGCTTCATGGCGTGGCCGACGCAATTGCTGGGCAATTGCGTTGGGCACGTATTTCATTTCCTCAATCGCCTGATTGACCGCATCGCGCTTGGCCGGACGCACCGCCTCCGGCTCTCGCAATGTTCGCGAAACCGTGGCCACCGAAACGCCTGCACGCTTGGCAATATCGCGAATGGTGACCACGCTTTGCTGTATTCCTTCTATCAGATCGTGCCCGCTTTCAGAAGTTCCGAAGCGTAATTGGCCGCCCGAGCCGACATCGCCATATAGGTCAGCGAGGGGTTCTGGCAACCGCTCGACGTCATGGCCGCACCGTCGGTGATGAACAGGTTGGGCACGTCATGAGCCTGATTGTGCTTGTTGAGCACGCTGGTCTTGGGATCGTGGCCCATACGCGCGGTGCCCATTTCGTGAATGCCAAGGCCCGGCGGGTGCAGCTTGCCGCTTTCCTTGATGATGCGACCGCCTGCGGCCGTGACCATGGCCTTGGCGTCCTCCAGAATGCGGCGGCCCAGTTCCTTGTCATTCTCGCCATGCTCGCAATGGATATTGAGCAGCGGCAGACCCCATTCATCCTTCTTGGTCGCGTTCAGCGTGACGCGGTTTTCCGGATTGGGCAGCATTTCGCCAAAACCCGACAAGCCCACCATCCATGCGCCCGGATGGCGGATACGTTCCTTCAACTCGGCGCCCACGCCCGGCGCGCCCATGGCCACACCATGCCACCCCTGACGCATCACCCGGCCTTGATAACCATAGCCGCGCAGATAGCTCTCGGTCTGACCATCAAGGTTGCGATAGCGCGGAATATAGATGCCATTGGGGCGGCGGCCGCGGTGGAAGGTTTCAGGACCATCCATCACCGCCATCACGCTCGGGCCATAAACGTGGTCCATCAGATTGCGGCCCACCTGATCCGAACTGTTGGCCAGGCCGCGCGGATTGGCTTCATTGGCCGATTGCAGCAGCACCTGCGCGCTGCCGATGGTCGAGGCGCACAGGAACACCACCTTGGCCTCATAGGTCGTGGCCTTCTTGGTGTTCTGATCGATCACGCGCACGCCGGTGGCCTTGCCGGTTTTCGGATCGGTGATGATCGAATGCACGATGGCGTCCGTCACCAGCGTCAGATTGCCGGTCCGCGTGGCGGCGGGCAGCGAGGAGGACAGGCTGGAATGATAAGCGCCGAACGAGCAGCCGCGTTCGCACAGCGAGCGATACTGGCACGGATTGCGGCCCAATTCGATATGGTGCGGCTGGGGCTGGGTCAGGTGGGCGCAGCGCCCCATGATGACCTTGCGGCCCGCAAAGCTCTTTTCCACCGCCGTCTTGAACAGCTTTTCGCCATCGGTCATCGGCATCACGGGCAGGAACTTGCCATCGGGCAATTGGGCCAGACCATCGTTTTCGCCCGACACGCCGATGAAGGTTTCCACCTTGTCATACCACGGCGCCAGATCGGCATAACGGATAGGCCAGTCCACACCATGACCATCGCGCGCGTTCGAGCTGAGGTCCATTTCGGACAGGCGATAGGTCTGACGCCCCCACATGATCGAGCGCCCGCCCAGATGATAACCGCGAATCCAGCTAAAGGGCTTGTTTTCGGGCGTTTCATAGGGGTGCCGGCTGTCCTTGACCCAATATTGCTGGGTCGCGGTATTGACGGCATAGCACTGGCGCTGGATCGGATAGTCCTTTTCCAGCACTTCCTCAGGCACGCCCCCGCCATTGGGCAGGTCCCACGGCTGCATCCAGTCATTATAGGACGCGCCATGCTCAATCTTGCGGCCGCGCTCCAGCACGAGCGTCTTCAGGCCCAGTTCGCACAATTCCTTGGCGGCCATCCCGCCGCTCATCCCAGAGCCGATAACAATGGCGTCGAACATTTTACTCTCCCAAGATTTCTTATCAGCCGACGTTATGCCCGGCCCAGGCGCGCGTATCCTTGGTCAGGGGAATCGAAGGCTCCCACGCGCCGGGCACATGCTCGTAGCGCAATTCGACCGTAGCCCCCGGTTCGCTCATGTAATAGGCGGTGACCAGCAGGTCCTTGAGCTTATAGTAATCGGGATTGGAGAAGTTCTCCAGATCATAGCCGGTCAGGAACGTCTTGCGCGCCGCCGGGGTCAGCAGGGCAAAGGGCTTGCCGGTCTTGGCGCGGGCGGCCGTGTCGATGGCCTTGAGCGCGGCCAGATGCGCAGCGCGATGCGCCGGATTGGCCCAGTCGCGCAGCAAGGCGTCAACCGTGGCGGGCACCTTGACCTGAACAGCGCCGGGCGTGTCGGTGCGCGGAATGAACGTGTCGCTGACGGCGGCCAGCAGCGCGGTGGTGGGGGCGTCCAGCAGAGGAGGCTTTTTCGCAGCAGCCGCAAGGGCATCGGCGGGCAGCGCCGACAGGCCGATAAGCGCCGCAAGACCTTCAAGCATGTGACGGCGATCGAGTTCGATCATCCTCATCTTCTCCTCTTCCCGAAATTTGATTCTTGACCGATGCCATTGCGTTCTGGCAACGTTTACAAAAATATGGGACAGAGGACGAGGCCTTGTCAACAACCACTTCATCGCAGACCCGAAAAATAAGCCTTTTCATCATGATGGCATTGCAGCTTGCCATCTGGGGGGCTTGGGCGCCGAAATTGTTTCCTTACATGGGGATGCTCGGCTTTTCCGCAGGACAACAGGCACTTGTCGGCTCATGCTGGGGCATTGCCTCGGTCGTGGGCATTTTCTTTTCGAATCACTTTGCCGACCGCCACTTCGCCGCTGAACGCTTTTTGGCCGCCAGCCATCTGATCGGCGGCCTGTGCATGCTGGGCGCGGCCTATTCGACCGCCTTCATGCCTTTCTTCGCCTTTTATCTGGCCTATAGCCTTGTTTACGTGCCCACCCTGTCGGTGACCAACACGATCGCCTTTGCCAACCTGAAGGAAGGCAAGGATTTCGGCACGGTCCGCGCGGGCGGCACCGTGGGCTGGGTGATGGCCTCCTGGCCCTTCGTGTTCATTCTGGGCGCGCATTCGGGGCCGGAAGAAGTCCGCTCGATCTTTATCGTGTCGGGCGTGATCTCGCTGGTGCTGGCGGCTTTCTCGCTCACCCTGCCCCACACCCCGCCCAAGAAGGGCGGCGATGATGTCGATGCGCTGGCATGGCGCCGGGCGCTGGGCCTGCTCAAAAAGCCCTTCGTGGCGGTGCTGTTCTTCGTCACTTTCATCGATTCGGTCGTGCATAACGGCTATTTCGTGATGGCCGACGCGTTTCTGACCAACCGCGTGGGCATCGCGGGCAATCTGTCGATGGTGGTCCTCTCGCTGGGCCAGATCGCCGAAGTGCTGACCATGCTGGTGCTGGGCACGGTGCTGGGCAAGCTGGGCTGGCGCAAGACGATGATCGTGGGCATTCTGGGCCACGCCGCGCGCTTCCTCGCCTTCTCCTTCCTGTCGGACAGCGTAGCCTCGATCGTCGCGGTGCAATTGCTGCACGGCATCTGCTACGCCTTCTTCTTCGCCACGGTTTACATCTTCGTGGACGAAGCCTTCCCCAAGGACGTGCGTTCGAGCGCGCAGGGCCTGTTCAACCTGCTGATCCTTGGCGTCGGCAATATGGTGGCCAGCTCCTTGTTCCCCAACCTTGTCGCCCGACTGACCGGCGTTGACGGGATTGTGGATTACCGCACGCTGTTCCTTGTGCCTGCCGGCCTTGCCACGCTGGGCGCGCTGGTTCTGGCCTTTGCTTTTCACCCGCCAACGGCCGCACCGGCCGGGGCTCTGGAGGACGCCTGATGACCATCAATCTTAATCGCCGTGGCCTGTTGGCCGCCATGGGCGCAACCGGCCTTGCGGCCGCTGTTCCAGCCTTTGGCGCCCCGCGCACGCCGCTGTTCAAGCGCATCAACAAGCCGCTGGGCGTCCAGCTCTATGCGCTGGGCGAGGCCGCGCAAAAGGATCTGGGCGGCACGCTCAAGCGCCTTGCCGCGATCGGCTATACCGATTTCGAACTGCCCGGCCTCTATGGCCGCTCTCCCAAGGACCTGCGGGCCGATGCCGATGCGGCGGGCGTCCGCTTTGGCTCGATCCACATGGGCATGCCTCAGCGCCTGCCCGCCGGTTCTCTCACGCTGATGAGCAGCCCGCAGGAAATCGCCGATGCGCTGGGCACGCTGGGCATTCGCAAGGCGGTTCTGCCGATCCCTTTGCTGCCCGATAATTTCGCAGTGGCCCCCGGCGGCGACATGCGCGCCGCTCTGGTTGCCGCGATTGATGCGGGCGGTCTGGACATGTGGAAGCGTCTGGGCGGGTTGCTCAACGAACGCGCCCACGCGCTCAAGCCCTATGGCATCGATCTCGGCTATCACAACCACAACATGGAATTCCGTCCGCAGGGCGGCACCACGGGCTGGGACGTGCTGCTGGGCGAACTGGACCCCAAACTGGTGTTCCTTGAACTCGATCTGGGCTGGGCGGCGGCAGGCGGGCTGGACCCGGCGGCCGAAATCCGCCGGTTGAAGGGCCGGATCAAGATGGTCCACCTCAAGGACATCAAGGCCTCGACCAAGACCAATTACGCGCTGAGCCAGGACCCGGCCGAAGTCGGCCTTGGCATGCTCAACTGGCACAAGATCCTGCCCGCCTGTGTGGAATCGGGGGTCGAGAATTTCTATGTCGAACAGGAAGCCCCCTTCACGCGCGACCGGTTCGATTCGATGAAGATCAGCCACGATTATCTGGCCAAATTCGTCGCTTAACGGGTCGATGACGGCCACGGGCGCTTCATGCCTGCCCGTGGCCGTCGGACTTGACAGATTGGACGAGGCGAGGAATAAATCAGAATAGCAATTCTGATTATTGACAGGCAGGATAGCCTGTCTCCAAGGAGAGTGAAATGCGCCGCTTGCGGATGGGAATGATCGGTGGTGGTCCGGGTGCGTTTATCGGCCCGGTGCATCGGATAGCGGCGGAGCTGGACCGCGAGATCGAGCTGGTGGCGGGCGCCTTCAGCTCCAGCGCGGAAAAGTCGCGCGCGGCGGGCGAGGCCTATCGCATCGATCCCTCGCGCGCCTATGCCGACATCGCCACCATGCTGGCCGAAGAAGCCAAGCGCAGCGATCCGATTGATTTCGTGGCGATCACCACGCCTAACCACATGCACCTGCCCGCCGCCAAGGCCGCGCTGGAGGCTGGTTTCGCGGTGATCTGCGACAAGCCCGCGACAACCACTCTGGCACAGGCCCATGAACTGGCCGAGATCGTGGAAAAGGCGGGCAAGCCCTTTGCGCTGACCTACACCTATTCGGGCTATCCGCTGGTGCGCGAGGCGCGCGCGCGCATTGCCGCGGGCGCTCTGGGCGCGATTCGCAAGGTTGTGGTCGAATATCCGCAGGGCTGGCTGTCCAAGCCCGAGACCGGCAAGCAGGCCGAATGGCGCGGCGATCCGGCGCGCTCGGGCGTGGGCGGCTGCGTGGCGGACATCGGCGTCCATGCCTTCCATCTGGCCGAATTCATCACCGGCCTTCAGGTGAGCGAGATCCTTGCCGATCTGGGCACGGTCGTTCCGGGCCGCCGGGTCGATGACGATTGCCAGATCCTGCTGCGCTTTGCCAATGGCGCGCGCGGCGCCTTGCTCGCCAGCCAGATTTCGGTGGGCGAGCGTAACGGCCTGACCATCCGCATCTATGGCGAAAAGGCGGCCCTGCGCTGGCGTCAGGAAGATCCGAACATGCTCTGGATCTATCACGATGACGGCCGCAGCGAGTTGGTGCAGGCGGGCGACCCCGGCCTTGGCGCCGATGCCGTCCGCGCCAGCCGTACCCCCGGCGGCCACCCCGAAGGCTATCTCGAAGCCTTCGCCAATCTCTATCGCGATTTCGCGCGCCAGATCCGGGGCGAGGAAGGCTCGCTCGTCCCCGGCATCGCCGATGGCCTGCGCGGCATGGCGCTGATCGAACAGTCCGTGGCCCTGTCTCAGGCAGGCGCGGGCTGGACCAAATTCACGGTTTAAGGAACCGATTTCATGAAGACCATCAAAGGCCCCGGCATCTTCCTCGCCCAATTCGCAGGCGATGCCGCGCCGTTCAATTCGCTGCCCGCCATTGCCGATTATATGGCGGGTCTGGGCTATAAGGGCATCCAGATCCCGAGCTGGGACGGGCGCCTGTTCGATCTGGCCAAAGCGGCCGAGAGCCAGACCTATTGCGACGACATCAAGGGGATGCTGGCCGATAAGGGGCTGGAGATCACCGAACTTTCCACCCACCTTCAGGGGCAGTTGGTCGCGGTTCACCCCGCCTATGACGCACAATTCGACGGTTTCGCCGCCGAGCATGTGCGCGGCAATCCCGCCGCGCGTCAGGCATGGGCTGTCGAGCAGATGCACTTTGCCGCCAAGGCTTCGCAGCGCCTGGGCCTGACCACCCATGCGTCCTTCCCCGGCGCGCTGGCATGGCCCTATGTCTATCCCTGGCCCCAGCGCCCTGCCGGTCTGGTCGAGGATGCGTTTGACGAATTGGCCCGCCGTTGGAAGCCGATCCTTGATGTGTTTGACGAAAACGGCGTCGATGTCGGTTTCGAACTCCATCCGGGCGAGGATCTGCACGATGGCGTGACCTTCGAGATGTTCCTCGAACGCGTGAACAACCACCCTCGCGCCAACATCCTGTATGATCCCTCGCATTTCGTGCTGCAATGTCTGGATTATGTCCAGTTTATCGACATCTATCACGAACGCATCAAGTGCTTCCATGTGAAGGATGCCGAGTTCCGCCCGTCGGGCCGCAGCGGCGTCTATGGCGGCTATCAGAGCTGGCTCAACCGCCCCGGCCGCTTCCGCAGCCTTGGCGACGGTCAGGTCGATTTCACGCAGATCTTCTCCAAGATGGCCCAATATGACTATGCCGGCTGGGCCGTGCTGGAATGGGAATGCGCGCTCAAGCACCCCGAAGTGGGTGCGGCAGAAGGCGCCCCCTTCATCGCCAAGCACATCATCCCCGTCACCGAACATGCCTTCGACGATTTCGCCTCGGGCGGCGAGGATCGCGAGCTCAATCGGAAAATCATGGGGCTTTAATTTTCCAAGGCGGCATGTGGGAAAGACTCCCTCACCTTTCGTGAACAATGTTCATAACCACATGCCGCCACCCCTGACTAATCCTCATAAGCTGTTTGGTGTACAGGCTCCGTCATACCCCACCCTTTCGGAGTGACCGGCTTATGAAAATCCGCCAGCTTGGCCAGAACGGCCCGCAAGTATCCGCCCTTGGCTATGGCTGCATGGGGCTGGATTTCGGCTATGCCAACACGCTCTCGCGCGGTGATGGCGTCGCCATGATCCGCGCGGCGGTCGAGCGCGGCGTGACCTTCTTCGACACCGCCGAAGTCTATGGCCCATGGACCAATGAGGAAACCGTGGGCGAGGCGCTCGAACCCTTCAAGGGCAAGGTGGTGATCGCCACCAAGTTCGGTTTCGACATCGACCCGGCAACCGGCGCGATGCGCGGCACATCCAGCCACCCCGACCGCATCCGCGCCGTGGCCGAAGCCTCGCTGGGGCGCCTGCGCGTCGATGCGCTGGATGTGTTTTATCAGCACCGCGTCGATCCCAATGTGCCCATCGAGGATGTGGCCGGAACGGTCAAAGACCTGATCGCCGAGGGCAAGGTCAAGCATTTCGGCATGAGCGAACCCTCCGCCGCCACCCTGCGCCGCGCCCATGCGGTGCAGCCCGTGGCCATGGTGCAAAACGAATATTCGCTCTGGACCCGACAGGTCGAGAGCAACGGCATTCTCGACGCCTGCGATGAGCTGGGCATCGGGCTTGTCCCCTATTCGCCGCTGGGCAAGGGCTTCCTGACCGGCGCGATCACCAGCACCTCGGACGTGTCGCAGGGCGATTTCCGCGCCACCCTGCCCCGGTTTCAGGCCGATGCATTAGCCGCCAATCTGGCGCTGGTCGACGGCCTGAAGGCCATCGCCGCCCAGCATGGCGCCACCCCGGCCCAGATCGCGCTGGCATGGCTGCTGGCCCGCCGCCCCTATATCGTCCCCATCCCCGGCACCACCAAGCTGCACCGGCTGGAGGAAAACCTTGGCGCCGCCAATGTCACCCTGTCCGCCACCGATCTGGCCCAGATCGGCCTGCTGTTGGCGGGGATCGAGGTCCATGGCGCGCGCTATACCCCGGCGGCCGAAGCGATGACCGGCCTGTGAGCAATAGGGTCGGGATCAAGGAAGGCCAGAATCCGCTGCGTCTGATGGCCGTGCTTTGCGCGCTGATGGGCTTTGCCTCGATCTCGACCGATTTCTATCTGCCCGCGATGCCGACGATGGCGCGCGCGTTTCATGTCGGCCCCGGCGCAATGGAATGGACCATCGCGGCCTATCTGGTGGGCTTTTCCTCCGGGCAATTGTTCTGGGGCCCGGCGGGCGACCGCTTTGGGCGCAAGGGGCCGATTGCCATCGGGCTGGTGCTATTCGTGATCGGCTCGGCGGGCTGCGCCATGGCCGGGTCGGCGGCGGCGGTGATTGGCTGGCGCGTGCTTCAGGCGCTTGGGGCATGCGCGGGGGTGGTGCTGTCGCGCGCGATGGTGCGCGATCTCTATGGCCCGGAAAAATCGGGCCAGATGCTCTCGACGCTGATTACAGTCATGGCGATTGCCCCGCTGGTCGGGCCGTTGCTGGGGGGCCAGATCCTGCTCTGGGCGGGCTGGCGGGCGATTTTCTGGCTGCTGGTGGCGGTGGGCATTACCACCGGGTTGGGCCTTGCCACGATCCCGGAAACGCTGCCGGTGGAGCGCCGATCACAAGGGGGGCTGATACAGGCCTTTGGCGATTATCGCCGTCTGGCGGTGGACCGGCGGGTGCTGTCCTGCGCGCTGATCGGGGGCTTCTATTACGTGGGCGTCTATGCCTATGTCGCGGGCAGCCCGCTGGCCTTCATCACCTATCACCATGTCCCGGCGCAGGCCTTTGGCGTGGTGTTCGGGCTTGGCATTCTGGGCATCATGGCGGCCAACATGGCCAATGTGCGGCTCTTGCCGCTTTATGGCGGCTGGGCGCTGATGCGCTGGGGCGTGGGCCTTGCGGCGGCCTCGGGGCTGGCGATGGCCATCGTGGCCGCCACAGGATGGGGCGGGATGGTCGCGCTGGCGCTGTGCTGTTTCGTGTTTGTGGCGGCCTCGGGCCTGATCGTGGCCAATTCGATGGCCCGCGCCATGGCCCAGCATCCCCGGCAGGCAGGTGCCGTTTCGGCCATGATGGGCGCGGCCCAATATGGCAGCGGCATGATCGGCTCGGCCCTCATCAGCTTTTTCGCTGATGGCACCCCGCGCCCGATGGCCTTGACCATCGCCTTTGGCGGGATGGCGGCTTATGCCTGTCTGGGTTTGAACGGCAAAGGGGAAGGGAAAGTCGGGCATGGCGGTTGATCGCACCGATCTGGCCGATCTGGCAGCCTTTCTGGTGGTGTCGGAAGAGCGCAGCTTTACCCGCGCGGCGGCCAAGTTGGGCGTGTCGCAATCGGCATTGAGCCACACGATGCGGCGGCTGGAGGCCAAGATGGGGGTGCGCCTGCTGACGCGCACCACGCGCTCGGTTTCGCCCACCGAGGCGGGCGAGCGGCTGGTGGCCGTAATCGGCCCCGCGCTCGATCAGATCAGCGCCGGGATCGGCGAGATCACCCAGATGCGCGAGCGGCCTGCGGGCAATATCCGCATCACCGCCTCCGAACATGCCGCCAAGACGCTGCTCTGGCCCGCACTGACGCGGATCCTGCCGCAATATCCCGACATCAACGTCGAGGTGAGCATCAACAATGGCTTTGTCGATATTGTCGAGGAGCGCTTTGACGCCGGCATCCGCTTGGGCGAGGCGATTGCGCGCGACATGATCGCGGTGCGCATCGGGCCATCGCTGCGCATGGCCTGTGTGGGTTCGCCCGACTATTTCGCCCGCCATCCCATCCCCCAGACCCCGCAGGATCTGGCCCAGCACAATTGCATCAACCTGCGCATGGCCAGCAGCGGGGGCCTCTATGCTTGGGAATTTGAAAAAGAGGGCCGGGTGATGAATGTCCGCGTCGAGGGGCAATTGACCTTTGGCGGATCGAGCATGGTCTTGCAGGCCGCCGAGGCGGGCATGGGGCTGGCCATGACGGTGGATGACATTGTGCATGACAGTGTGGCATCGGGCAGTCTGGTGCGGGTGCTGGAGGACTGGTGCCCGCCCTTTGCCGGATACCACCTCTATTATCCCAGCCGCCGTCAGGCCTCGCCGGCTTTCGCCCTGCTGGTCGAGGCCCTTCGGTATCGGGATTAGGGGCGGTATCGGGATTAGGCCAACATCGCCTTCACATAGTCCGGCCGCAGCGGGATGCGCCGTGCAGGCCGCCCGGTGGCGTCCAGAAACGCCCCGGCCATCGCGGGCGCGGCCAGCGCATTGGCGCTTTCCGAACCCTGACCATAGACATCGGCCCCGGCATAGGGCGCGATCACAACTTTCAGATCGGGCATCTGCGCCGCCGTCAGGATCGGATAGGTTGACCAGTCGAGGCTGGTGACTGCGCCGGTATCAAAGCTGACCTCTTCATGCAGCGCCTCGGAAATGCCCATCAGGCACCCGGCCTGCGCCTGACGCTTCAATTGCAGCGGGTTCACCACAATGCCCGGATCGGCCACCAGCACCATGCGCTCGACCTTCACCTCGCCCGTGGCGAAGGTGACGGCGATAAAGGCCGCGCAGGCCCAATAGCCATTGTCGCGCAGCATCATCGACACGCCCCGCCCGCGCAGCACCTTGGCGCCCTTGGCCTTGGCGGCAGGCGATGCACGATTGTCCCAGCCCGATTCCTCGCGCAGCCGCTCCAGCACGGCCCGGACGCGCGGGTCCTCGGTATGGTCTATACGGAATTGCAGCGCGTCCTTGCCCGCCAGCATCGCCGCCTCGCTGATGGCCACCTCGCGGGGGAAATTCTGCTGGAACTGGATCGGGGTGCGCATCGAATGGTCGCGCAGACCGACCTTGAGCGGCGATTCGCGCTCGCCAATCTGATAGGTGCCGCGCCCGACCTCGGAAACATGAGGCACCGCGCCATAGATCCAGCGGTCGGCAATCCCCATCTTGGCCGTATGGATCGGCGAGGGATTGTCGGGCGTGGGCGCGGAAATGGTCGGCAATCCGGCCAGCAAAGCGCCGATCGGGCGATCATCCTGCATCGGCGGGCCGGAATGGGTGGCCTGATAGGTCAGCATCCGCCCGTCCGGCCCCAGACCGATGGCAAGATCGGCCACCATGGCCGAGCTTTGCGTGGACCAGCCCATATCGTCATGGCGCATCCATTGCACCCGCACCGGCACGCCCAGCGCCCGCGACAAGAGCACCGCCTCGTCCTCAGACCCCGCATTGCCGCCATTGGAACGCCCGAAATGGCCCGGCCCCGGATAGGTGCGGATCACCACCTTGTCCTCGCCGGTGGAAAGCATTCGGGCGATGGCGGCGCGCAGGAACTGGGCGTTCTGCGTATGGGTATGGACCATGACCGAGCCGTCGGGCCGCACATCGGCCAGCGAGACCGAGGGGCCGATGGGCGCGTGCTTGAGGAAGGGCATGAAATAGGCGCCGCTGTGGCGCTTGGCGGCGGGGGTTTGGGTGTCGCCCTTGGTCGCGCCCTTGGTGGGGGGCACGATGCTCCAGTCCACCTTGGTCCGCAAATGCTCTGCCAGTTTTTCGGAGGTGGGCAAGGCGGCCCAGTCGCTCCATTTCGTTTCGGCGGCCACGGCTTGGGCGGCCATCACCGCCTGCCATTCGTCGGGTGAGACAACGGCCAGCAGATTGCCGACCTGAACCAGCTTGGCCCCCGGAAACTGCGCCGCGTCCAGCCGCCCCGGTGTCACCAGCGTCGAGCCCAGCGTGGCCGGATGGATCACGCGGGCGTGAAGCATGCCCGGCAACTTCACATCGCCGACCCATTGCGTTTTGCCCGAAACCTTGGGCGCGATGATCGGGTTGGGAATGGGCTTGCCGACCTCGGTATAATCCTTGGGGCTTTTCATCGGCGGATTGCCCGTCACCACCAGCCCGCGAAAATCGGTCAGCGAGCCTTCGACCGGGATCGTCAGGCGCAGGGTCTGGCCGGAGATGAGTTCGCCATAGGTCGCGCTCTTGCCGCCGCCGGAAATCACGCCCTTGGTAATGGTCAGCGCGCTGCGCGGCACGCCGAAACGCTGGGCGGCCAGTTCCAGCACCGCCTCGCGCGTATAGGCCGCGGCCTTGCGCATATTGACCGAGGCATTGCGCAGCAGGCCGAAGGTGCCGCCGCCATCGGGGGTGCGGTCGGTGTCGCCCGCGATCACCGTGGTGATCGCCTCGACGCTCATGCCCAGTTCCTCGGCCACGATCTGGCGATAGGCGGTGTAGATCGAGCTTTGCCCGAAATCGCATTTGCCGGTGCGCATGGTCACGGTGGAGTCGGCGTGGATCTCGATCCAACTGGCCGGTTTGGCGGCGTCGAGTGAGTTGCTCTGAGCCAGCGCTCGGCCGGCAGGCAGGCCCAGCATCACCAGCAAAACGCCGCCCGCGCCGATAAAACCCCGGCGGGAAAGCGAGGCGCCGTGAATGTCGAACTGGTCGGGGGTTTCCATCACTTGAGTCATGATTACGCCTCCCCTGCCATGAGTTTTGCCGCGCGATGCGCGCCGTCCAGAATGGCCGCATAGGACGCACAGCGGCACAGATGCGGCGAAGGGCCCGACGTGGTCAGCGCCGCCTTGATGTCGGCATCGCTGGGCTTGGGGTTATGTTCGAGCAGTTCGGTGACCTTGATCATCATGCCAAACTGGCAGATGCCGCATTGGGGCACCTGTTCATCGACCCATGCCTGTTGCACCGGATGCAACCGGTCGGGGTTGGGCGCGAGGCCCTTCTGCTTGCTCCAGCGCGCAGGCAGGCCGTCGACGGTGGTGACCTCCTTGCCCTCCAGCGCGGAAATCGGCGTGATGCAGGCGCGCACCTCCTCGCCATCGACCAGCACCGAGCAGGCCCCGCATTGCGCCAGCCCGCAGCCGAACTTGGGCGTCATCACGTCCAGCTCGCCGCGCAGCACATAGAGCAGCGGCGTATCGGGCGAGGCCTTCACCTCGCGGTTTTCGCCATTCACGGTGAGCTTGGGCATGACTTATCCTCCCGGCAATTCGTTGCCGGGCATCATACGCCGATCAAAATCCGGCGATAGTCAGCGTGCGATGATAGAGCCTATGACGAGAATTCATCAAAGAAAATGGCCGGACCGGTCCCGCTTGGTGGCCAGATAGCGCGCATTATGCGGATTGGCGGGCAAGGCATGGGCTACCCGCTCAATCACATTCACGCCCACCGATTTCAGTGTTTCCACCTTGGCCGGATTGTTGGTCATCAGGCGAATGCCATGCACGCCCAAGAGTTCGAGCATCCGCGCCGCCACGGGAAAATCGCGCGCCTCATTGGGCAGGCCGAGGCGCTGGTTGGCGTCCACCGTGTCAAAACCCTGATCCTGAAGCTGATAGGCGCGCAGCTTGTTGACAAGGCCGATGCCCCGCCCTTCCTGACGCAGATAGAGCAGCACGCCCCAGCCGCCATCATTCGCCTCATCCGCCATAGCGGCCAGCGCGGCGTCCAGTTGCGGCCCGCAATCGCATTTCAAGCTGCCCAGCACATCGCCCGTCAGGCATTCGGAATGCAGCCGCACCAAAGGCACCCGGTCCGCGCTCTGCCGCCCCAGTACGAGGGCGACATGCTCGCGCAGATCATCCAGCGCGCGGAAGGCGACGATCTCGGCGCTCTCGCACACCGAGACGGGCAAGCGCGCGCGCGAGGCGATGCTCAGGTGGCGCGGGTCTTTCCAGTCCTCCAGATCGGCGGCGGAAACCTCCTGCGCCTCCTCCACCCCACTGGGATCGACGAGGAAGGCGGGCAGGACACCGGCCAGCCGCGCCAGTTCCATCGCAGCCACCGCGCTGTCATGATCGGCAATCGGCTGCGCCAAAAACGGGCCTTTGAGCGGATTGGCCAGATCGAGCGCGGGATCGCCCATCGCGCGGGCCAGCGAGAGGTCAAACCCTTCAGCCCCGCGAATCAGCACCGGGCTTTCCGGCTCTGCCGCATCGCGCTGGTTGGCCAGTTTGAGCGTGGTCGCCCGCGCGGCGGAAATCAGCATGTGACCCGAGGCCACCCCGGCCCCAAAGCCGGTTTCGGCCGGCAGCAGCACCCAAGGCCCCACCCGCACCGCCCAGCCATGGCGCAGCGCATCCAGCGCCCGCGCAACCCGCCGCGTCGCGCTCATTACAGATCGAACTCGGTAATCAGCGGCACGTGGTCAGAGCATTGCGTCCAGTCGCGGGCGTCCTCGAACACGCGATGCGCGCGGGCCTGCGCCGCCACACTGGGCGAGCCCCAGATGTGATCGAGGCGGCGCCCCTTGTCATTCACGCGCCAGTCCTTGGCGCGGTACGACCACCAGGAATAATAGCGTTCGGGCGCGGCGATCAACTGGCGGCCGATATCGACGAAATCATGCGCAGCCTGAAAACGGGCCAGCGTCTCAACCTCGATCGGCGTATGGCTGACCACTTTCAGCAGCGCCTTGTGGCTCCACACATCGCTTTCCAGCGGGGCGATGTTGAAATCGCCAAGGATGATCGTGGGGTCTTTGACCGCCCCGGCCCATTGCGTCATGCGTTCAAGGAAATCGAGCTTCTGGCCGAACTTGGGGTTGATCGTGCGGTCCGGCTCGTCGCCGCCCGCCGGGATATAGACATTCTCGACAACCACGCCGCTGTCGCTCAACCGAACGCCGACATGGCGTGCCTCGCCATTGGCCTGCCAGTCGTGGCGCGACACCTCGGTAAAGGGGATGCGGGACACCGTCGCCACGCCGTGATAGCCCTTCTGCCCATGCACCGCCTGATAGGTATAGCCCAGATCGGCAAAGGCTTGGGCTGGAAACAGTTCCGCCACCGTCTTGATTTCCTGAAGGCACAGAACATCAGGCCCATGCTCCTTCAGATAGCGTTCGACCAGCGGCATACGCAGCCGCACCGAGTTGATGTTCCATGTAGCGATAGAGATCATGGCGCAGGGCTTTAGAACATCATGCGCAAAAGGGGCAGTGCCGAATTTTCATATTTGGTAAAAAGAAAACCCTCGCTCCCCGGGGGCATGGGGAGCGAGGGTCCGTGTGTGCGTTCGTCACGCTGACAGGCGGATCTCATTGAGAGGGGTGGGCAACAGGGGGGAAAACCCACCGGCTCGTCCGTCTTGTCGAAAACCGGTATAGGCCTGCTTGCCTTGCTGCCCTATGAACGAGATCGCCAGCATTGTCGCAGATTGTCACAAGTGTGAAATTTAAGCGTATCAACGGCGGAAATTGGGCCGGATGTCGAGATATTTGAAAAGATCGTCGCCCAGATCCACGCCATATTGGTGACCCGAAAGGATAATCGTGGTCCGCCGATTCTGCGCGTCCATGGTCTGCCAGCCCACCAGTTCCAGCCCCCCCGGCGCGCCGGCCTTATGGGCAAAGCTGAGCGTCATCACGCCATATTCGGGGTGGCCCCGATCAGTTACGCGGATATTGGTGACATTGGGGTCGAGGCTGGGCAGCAGCGTGCCATATTGCGCCACGTCCTTGGCCGGGTTCAGCAGCGCGCCCATCGGGCTCTTGCCGATCGGCCAGCGCTGGGTCTGCTTGACCTCCGAATCGACAATGGTCAGCGCCTTGCCATCCGAAATGATCAGCACCGGATAGCCGCGCTGATATTGAAAGCGGATCTTGCCAGGCCGCTTCAGGCTCAGCACACCGCTCACCTGCTGGCCGGTGGAATCGGACCGCTGCACGAAATTGGCGCGCAGCGTCTCGATCCCGCGCAGGGCGGCAACGGCCTGATCGACCTGAGTCGAAGCATGTGCGGCCGAGCCGCCGGCCCCGCCTGCATTGGCCATCACGGGGGTTGGGGCCACAAGCGAAAGGGCCGCCGGTCCCGCAACCAGCAGCCCCATGGCCAGGCGCAGCATCTTGCGACGCGGCGCCAAGTGATTCGATAAGATCTGAGCTTTGTTCATACCCGCACTTATAGCGAGGCTGGCTTGAACCGCCCGTGAATCTTATGTTGCTCGAATCTTACTTGATCTTGGCTTCCTTGAATTCCACGTGCTTGCGGGCAACGGGATCATACTTGCGGAAGCTGAACTTTTCCGTGGTGTTGCGCGGGTTCTTCTTGGTCACATAGAAGAAGCCGGTGTTGGCGCTGGAAACCAGACGGATCTTGACGGTTGCGGGCTTTGCCATGACACTTTCCTAATTATTCCAGACCCGGTCCTTGCATCGCTGAAACAGCGGCGCGCCAACCAGGGCAAAATTCACATGAGCCAAGCGGCACCTTATGCGCCGCCCAACAAGAGGGTGGCCCCATGCTTTAGCCGGGGCGCAGAGTCAAGCGCGACTTGCCTATCGGCGCTTGTAATATTTGGCGTGAACGGGCCGAAGCAGCGCCGAGGCGACATGAATCAGCACAACCAGCCCTGCGGCCCCTGCGGCGGCAAAGGCGGCATAGGTGGGGTCGAGCCCCTGCAACAGCGCACCGGAGCCCATAGCCCCCACCACAAAGGCCCCAATCAGGCCAAAACCCATATCGGCCAGCCGGGTGATCAAACCCACGCGGCGCAGCAAGGCTCCGGTCAACAGGCCGACAACAGCACCGATAAGCAAAAGGGCAAGCAGGGTCATCGCGCGAATCCTTTCCGGCTCAGGATACTACAAACCTGCTGAAACACTTATCCGTCTTTTTGGCAAATCACCCCACATGGCTCAACGCATAGATCGCCACCGCGCCCGCAATGATGCGATAGATCGCAAAAGGCGTGAAGCCACGGCGGCTGATATAGGTGACAAAGCCCTTGATGACGGCCAGCGCCACCACAAAGGACACCACAAAGCCCACCGCGATCTCGCTGAAGCCCACAGCCGAGGTGCCCGCCGCCAGTTCATGGCGATGGCTGGCCAATTGCAGCACGGTCGCGCCCAGCATGGTGGGGATGGCAAGGAAGAAGCTGAATTCGGCCGCCGTCGAACGGTTGATGCCCATGCACAGCGCGCCCATGATCGTCGCGCCCGAACGCGACACCCCCGGCACCATGGCCAGACATTGCATCAACCCCACGCCAAAGCACTTGGACACCGGCAATTGACCGATGCCGACATAATCGCCGCCCTTGGCAAAACGTTCGATGGCGATGATCGCCACGCCGCCCACCACCAGCGCCCATGCCACCACCAGCGGGCTTTCAAGCAGAATGTCGATCTTCTTTTTAAAGATCAGCCCCAGCACCACGGCGGGAATAAACGCCACCAGCAGGTTGATGACAAACTGGATCGCGGTCTTTTCGCCGCGAATCAGCCCCAGACCCACCGCCCAGAACGTGCGCCAATACAGCACCACCACCGCCAGAATCGCGCCCAACTGGATCACGATGTTGAACACCGACCATTGCGCATCGTCATAGCCGAACAGCTTGGCGGCAAGGATCAGGTGGCCTGTGGAAGAAACCGGCAGGAATTCCGTCAGACCTTCGACAATGCCGAGCAGGATGGCGGTGACTAGCAAGGGCATGAATTGTCCTTAATTTTGGCGGGAGAGGAAGATCACGCTTCGCCTGCAAAGGCGCGTTCGTCAAATTGCAAACTTGCAAGGCGGGCATAAAGTCCGCCCGCCTGGGTCAATTCCTCGTGGCGGCCCAGCTCGACGATGCGCCCGCCCTCCATCACCACGATGCGGTCGGCCTGACGCACGGTGGCAAGGCGATGGGCAATGACCAGCGTGGTGCGGCCCTGCATCAGATGGTCGAGCGCATCCTGCACCAGACGCTCGCTTTCGGCGTCCAGCGCGGATGTTGCCTCGTCCAGCAACAGGATCGGCGCATCGCGCAACACCGCGCGGGCAATCGCTATGCGCTGACGCTGGCCGCCTGACAGGCGCGCGCCGTTTTCGCCAAGGAATGTGTCCAAACCTTCAGGCAATTCGCGCAGGAAGGTTTCGGCATTGGCCGCACGGGCCGCCTCCCAGATCGCCTCATCCGACGCGCCCCAATTGCCGTAACGCAGATTGTCGCGCGCGCTGGCGGCAAACAGCACGCCCTCCTGCGGCACAAGGGCCATGCGCTGGCGGATCTCGGCCGGATCCGCGCCCGTCAGAGGCACGCCGTCCAGTTTGATCGCCCCGCCCTGCGGATCATAGAATCGCTCGGCCAGCTGAAAAATCGTCGATTTGCCTGCCCCCGAAGGGCCGACGATCGCCACCGTCTCGCCCGGCTCGACCTTCAGGTCGAAATTGGCCAGTGCCGCCACTTCGGGCCGCGAGGGATAGCGGAAGGTCACGTTCTCAAAGCTGATCTGGCCGCGCGCCGGGCTGGGCAGAGCAATCGGCTTGGCGGGCGGCGCAATCGCGGGCCGTTCATTGAGCAATTCGGACAGACGGCTTGCCGCACCGGCGGCCCGCACCAGATCGCCGTAAACCTCGGTGAGCGAACCGAAGGCCCCGGCCACCAGCGCGCCGGTCAGCACGAATTGGGCGATGATCCCGCCCGAAATCTCGCCGCTGGCCACGCCCGCCGCCCCGCGCCACATCAGCAGCACCAGCGAACCCAGCACCAAAAGCGTCACCACGCTGGTCATGGTCGAGCGGATCTTGATCCGGCGCAGCGCCGTCCCAAAGCTGCGCTCGACGGCGGCGGAGAAACGGTCGCTCTCGCGTGTCTCCTGGTTAAACGCCTGCACGATGCGGGCGGCGCCCAGCACCTCGGTCACCATCGCGCCGATGTCGGCGATGCGGTCCTGACTGGATCGCGATTCGCGGCGCAGACGCCGCCCGAACCACACAATCGGCCCCACCACCACCGGAATGGCGATCACCAGCATCCCGGTCAGCTTGGGCGCGAGGAAGAAGAGGATCGCAATGCCGACAATCGCCGTGATCGCATTGCGCAGCGCCACCGAAACCGTCGTGCCCACCACCTGTTCGATGAGCGCCGTGTCGGCGGTCATGCGGCTGGAAATTTCCTTGGGGCTGTTTTCCTCAAAGAAGCTGGGGGGCTGACGCAGCAAATTGCGCTGAACCGCAAGGCGGACATCGGCCACCACGCGCTCGCCCAGCCACGAGACATTGAAGAAGCGCACCGCTGTGCCGATGGCCAGCACCACCACCATGGCCAGCAGGGTTTCGAACCAGCGGTCGATGGTCGCCGGATCGCTGCCGCGCGAAAAGCCCTTGTCCACCACCTGCCGGAAACCCCAAGGCACGCTGGCCGTAGTGGCCGAGGTGACGATCAGTGCCGCCCCCGCCATCGCCAGCCGCCCCGGATAGGCCACCGCCGCGCGCCACACCATGCGCAGCGGCCCCAGATCCTTCGACGGCTTGGGGGAAACGGCCTCCTCGCCAGAAGCGCCATCTGGCGCGCCAGATGCCATGGGGGCGGGGGAAACGGGGGCTTCAGCTTGGCTCGCAGACATGGGCCAGCGCCCTATAGGATTTTTAGGCGGTTTGGAACCGGGCAAGCAAAGAATGGTTAGCAAGATGAGGCCGTCATATTGCTCCGACTACTGAATACTAAGCCATGGTCGGATTGCAACATTGAAGGAATATGGCGATATGTATGACAACAAGACGTTGGCGTATTCCCCCTCTATGACGCCGCGCAAAGGATAAGTTGATGTTATACAACGCTTATGAAATGCAACGCAGCCTTCTTTCAGGCGCCAGCGCCTGGGCATCGGTCATGGCCGAAACGTTGACGAATCCGGCCAATCCGATGGCGGCGCTGGGTCTGGGACAGGTGATGGCCTCGGCTTTGGATGTTTTTTCTCACGCTGCCATGCCGCGGGGCAAACCCACGTTCGACATTGAAACCGTGACGGTCGATGGCGTCTCGCATGGCGTGACCGAAGCCATCGTCCAGCACCGCCCTTTCGGCAATCTGCTGCGCTTCAGCCACGACGGCCTGCCCGCCGATGCGCCCAAATTGCTGATCGTCGCGCCGATGAGCGGCCACTATGCCACGCTGCTGCGCGGGACAGTGGCGCGGATGATGGAACGCGCGGTGGTTTACATCACCGACTGGGCCGACGCCAAGATGGTGCCGATGGAGGCCGGGCGCTTCGATCTGGATGATTATATCGACTATCTGATCGGCTATCTCGAATTCATCGGCCCGAACACGCATATGCTGGCCGTGTGTCAGCCCTCGGTGCCCGCCTATGCGGCAACGGCAATCATGGGCGCCAACAAGCACCCCTGCCGTCCGCTGAGCCTGACCTTGATGGGCGGACCGGTGGACACGCGCGAGGCGCCCACCAGCGTCAATGACGTGGCCGTTACCCGGCCGCTCAGCTGGTTCGAGCATCATGTGATCGCCCAGGTTCCGCTGCATTACCCCGGCGCCGGGCGCAAGGTCTATCCCGGCTTCCTGCAACTCGCGGGCTTCATCAGCATGAACCTGCATTCGCACATGATGAGCCACTGGCAGATGTTCAAGCATCTGGTCGAAGGCGATGACGACAGCGCGGATTCGACCAAGGGCTTTTACGAGGAATATCGCAGCGTCTGCGACATGACCTCGGATTTCTATCTCCAGACCATCGAGCATGTGTTCCAGAAACATTCGCTGCCCAAGGGCGAATTTGTCCATCGCGGCAAGCCGATTGATCTGGGCGCGATCACCGATACGGCGCTGCTGGCGGTGGAAGGCGAGCGCGACGATATTTCCGGCATCGGCCAGACCCGCGCCGCGCTGACGCTGGCGCATAACCTGCCTGAGGCGAACAAGCGCTATCTGCTGGCCGAAAGCGTGGGCCATTACGGCATCTTCAACGGCAGCAAATGGCGCGGAAGAATTGCCCCGGTGGTTGAGGAATGGATGGCCGCGCACGCATCGCGTTGATTTAACACCATTCCAAGTAAAAAGGCCCGTGTTACGATTCGGCACAGTAAAAATGCGGGATGGTTAACGAGTCTACACCAGTAAATACCCCCATGATAGCCACGTCCTCACCTAATAACAGGAGAGTGACGTGGCTGTTTCCTTGGCAATGGGCGGCACCAGCATCGCCGCGAATGAATTAAAACCCAATCCGGGCCTTGTGCTCAAAGCCATTGCCAGCGTGCCTTGGGGCGAGCGCACCTTGCTGCGTTTTTACAAACGCGTGTACAATCGCTTCTTTCCCCGCAGCCGCGCCACCACCGTGTTTGGCGCCAGTTTCGATTGCGAGGCGGGCGATCTCATTCAGGCCAGCATCCTGCATTTCGGCCTGTGGGAGCCGCATATGACGGCGCTGATGAAACATCTGATCGAACCGGGGACAGTGATCGTCGATATTGGCGCGAACATCGGCTATTATACGTTGATGTTCAGTCAGTTGGCCGGGCCCGACGGGCGGGTGATCGCGATAGAGGCGCTGCCGCGTCTGGCCGAATATGGGCGGGCCAACAGCGCGCGCAACGGGGCCACCAATGTCGATGTGCGCGGATGCGCCGTCGCTGCGCAGGCGGGCGAGCTGACCATTTACGAAGGGCCGCAGAGCAACATCGGCATGACCAGCCTGCTGCCCGGCGCGCATCGCACCGGCGGGGCCAAGGTGCGGGCCATGCCGCTCGATCAGGTGCTGAGCGCCAGCGAATGCGCGGATTGCTCGTTCATCAAGATCGACATCGAGGGCGCCGAAGTGCCGGTGCTCAATCAGTTCCTCGACCAGATCGACCGCTTTTCCCGCCGCCCGACGCTGGCCGTCGAGGCAACGCCCGATGAGGATGGCGCATGGCTCGCCCTGTTCGACCGTTTCGTGGCCGCCGGTTATGTGCCGATCCGCATGTTCAACAGCTATGACTGGCTCGACGCGCTGCATTACGAGGACAAGCCGCTGGAAATCGTCCACAGCCTGCCGCGCGAACAAAGCGACCTGTTGATGGTTCACCCCGACAATGCGCGGGCCTTTGCCACGGCCATGGATCTGGTGCTGGGCCGGTCAGGCCGCTAAACGCGCTTCTCCCCGGCGCAGCAGCCAATGCTGCGCCGGTTTTTCCACCAGCCGATAGAGCGCCGCCGAGGCCACCAGCACGATCATCAGGAACAGGCCCAGCTTGCCCAGCCCCACGGTCAGATCGGGGCCGACGAAAAGCATCTTGAAGACAATAAACAGCAGGAAGTGGGCCAGATAGGTCGAATAGCTGATCTCGCCAAGCCAGTGCAGCGGGCCTGAACGCAGCAGCCGCGCAGGCGTGCGATCCTCCAGCGAGAGCGCCAGAATTAGCGCAGCAAAGACGCCCGGCACATAGGACGCCTCGGGCAGATGCAGCACCACGCCCCCTTCGAGCAGCGCGATCATCGCCGCCCAGGCTCCGGTGCAGATATCAGGCACATCGCGCCAGCGCGCCCACAGTATCCGCAGCACATTGCCCGTCCAGAATTCCAGCAGGCAACGCATGAGCCCGGTGCGCTGGATTTCATATCCCAGATAATCGTCCGAGCCATGCAGCGCGAAATAGGCCCACAGCCCCGCCAGCAAACCGCAGCCCAGCGCCACCAGCGCCCGCGTAGACCAATAACGCCACGGCGCGGCCATCACCGTAAAGGGAAACAGCAGATAGGCCGCCCACTCGCAGGAAATCGACCATGCCGGTTCATTCCACATCAGCCCGATGGTCATGCCCCAGTTCTGCATCAGCAACACATGAAGCGGCAATTCGCCCCAGCGATAAAAGCTGGTATCGCGCCCCGTGGCCGCCAGCAGCCCCACCAGCGCGACAAAGCCGCCCAGCAGCACCATATGCAAAGGCCAGATCCGCGCGATCCGCCGCAGCCAGAAGCGCATCATCCCCCGCGCCCCGCGATAGGCCGGATTTTCCGCGCAGGAATGCCACAGCACAAAGCCCGAGAGAATGAAGAACAGATCAACCGCCAGATAGCCATGGCTGAGCAAGGCATAGGCCATCGGTCCCACCGCGGCCTTCAGCGTGACGCGGGTGTGGAACAGCACGACATACCAAGCCGCCAGCCCGCGCAAGCCCGTCAGCGCGTCAAGCTGGGGCGCAAGCGCCCGCGCGCCGGGCAGGGCGGCGACCTGCTGCGTCCTGTCCATCAGCGCCGCCCCCATGTTCCGGCGTTCAGTTGGCGCCGGCCGGGGCGCCGGGAGTCGTCGGTGAGCCTGCCGTCATTTTGCCCGGCACCTGCATCTGACGATGGACCACAGCCACGGGCGCAGTCTTGCGCCGCACCTGTTGCACCAGCGCGATCTGAAGCGCGATCAGCATGTAAACGAAGGGCTGGAAGGCAATGCCCACAAACGCCGCGCCCAGCAGATAGACGAAGTGCCCCTGCTGAAGCGCCAGCGCCAGATCGGCATAGCGCCGGTCAGACGGAGCCTCGCTCTTGCGCAACCGGCGGCGCACGCCCTCAAGCTGGATCAAACCGCTGATCTGCAGCGTCAGCCACAGCGCCAGACCCGGCCAGCCCTGCTCGCCCAGCATTTCGAAATAGGCCGAGTGGAAGGCGCGCCCCTGATCCATGATCTTGGTTGAATTGCTGCCGAAACCATCGTCCTCGCTGGTCACGATTTCCAGCTTGTTGCCGCGGAAGGCGTCAAAGCCGCCGCCGAAGGGGTGTTCGGCGGCATAATTTATCGTCCATTTCCACACCGCAAGGCGCGTGGCCGCCGACTGGTCGGACTGGTTGTTCTGGATCGTGCCCATGCGGTTGGAGAAACTGTTGGGCAGCAAAGGCTGAACCAGCAAGGCCGCCAGCGCCAGACCGCCGACATAGAGCCAGCGATATTTCACCGCCCGCATCATCAGCACCGCCAGCAGACCCGCGCAGAGCAGGCCCGTGCGCGCCTCGGTGCCGATCGGGATCAACAGGCCCGCAAAGGCCAGCCCGTAGGCAAACAGGCGCGTCCGGCTGTTGGCGGGAAAGATCGTGCCGTCCTTGGCCAGCCAGAGCGCCAGCGGAATGATCGCAATCGCCACGCAGGAAATGGTCGAGCCTTCATACAGGCCATTGTTATCGTTGATGAACAGCTTGAGCGTGCCGTAACCGCCGCCGCCTGCCATGGTCTTGAGCGCACCATCAAGGATCAGCGCGGCGGCCGACAGGACCATAACCAGCGCGGCCGCCTCGATGCGCAATTGCGTGCGCAGCGCCAGCGGCAGGAACATCGCCCAGACCAGAGATTTCCACACCCACGACCATTTATCCGCCGCCTCGACGGGGAAATCGGCCGATTGCGTGGTGAAATAGCAATAGATCAGCAAAAGCAGCATCAACACCTGACGGCCGCTGACCCGCGCGCCCTGCTTGTTGTCGAAAAACAGCCAGCCGACCACCGCAAGAAAGAACACCACCAGCGAGAGCTGGACATTGGTGAGCAGCGCATAGGAGATCTTTTGCGGCGCGACGATATCGACATAGAGAAACGCCAGCACCCAGATAAACGGGCGGCGCAGCCCCATCAGCAGGATCAGGCCAACAAAGCCGGTGAGGAAAAGATCAAGCACGGCGCACCCTCCACTTGGCCTTCTTCTCGGGCTCGGCTTCCAATGGCACTTCTTCCTCAGGCGCGGGGTCACGGTCGAGATCGGCGCGCATCAACAGGCGCAGACAGACCAGCACCAGCAGTCCATGAGTCAAGGCGATCGAGAAATAGTCAATCATCGAAGAGATGCCCTCTTTGCCTTTACTTCGCCCTTCATGGATCCAGCCAAGAATCGGCGGCGTCGAGGCCTTATTGCAAAGCCATAGCAAGCAGCAGTTGACGGGACGTTAAGCCTTTATCACCTAGGAAATGCGCCATGACACGCATCCTGCACCTGCTCGACCATTCGCTGCCGCTGCACAGCGGCTATACGTTCCGCACCCGCGCTATTCTCAAGGCGCAGGAGGGACTTGGACTGGAGGTGCGCGGCGTCACGGGGCTGCGTCATTATGCCGATGGCCCCGATTGCGAAGAAGCCGAAGGCCTGACCTTTTACCGCACGCGCGGCGAGGCCAAGGGCCCGGCGGGCCTGCGCGAATGGCGCGAAATCGGCGCTTTTTCCCGCGCGGTGGAGCAGGTTTGCCGCGAATGGCGACCCGATGTGCTGCATGCTCATTCGCCCGCGCTATGCGGGATGGCGGGGCTGCGCGTGGCAAAGAAACTGGGCATTCCACTGGTCTATGAAATCCGCGCCTTTTGGGAAGATGCGGCCGTGGGCAATGGCACCGGGCGCGCGGGCGACATCAAATATAGGCTGACCCGCAGCCTGGAAAACCACGTAGTGAGCGGTGCGGACGCGGTGGTCACGATCTGTCAGGGGCTGAAGGGCGATCTGGTCGCGCGGGGCAATGATCCGGCGCGAATCACCATCATGCCCAATGGCGTCGATCTGGCCATGTTTGGCCAACCGGTGGCGCGCGAATCGGCACTGGCCGATGAACTGGGGCTGGGAGACGGGCCGGTGATCGGCTTTATCGGCAGCTTTTATGATTACGAAGGCATTGACGATCTAATCGACGCAATGCCGGGCCTGATCGCGGTCCATCCCGATGCCCGCCTGCTGCTGGTGGGCGGCGGACCGATGGAGGCAGCGCTGCGCGAGCGCGCCGCCGGATCGAGCGCGGCCCATGCAATCCGCTTCATGGGCCGCGTGCCCCATTCACAGGTCGAGCGTTACTATGCGCTGTGCGACATCATGGCCTATCCCCGCAAAAAGAGCAGGTTGACCGATCTGGTCACGCCCTTGAAGCCGCTGGAAGCGATGGCGCAGGGCAAGCTGGTGGCGGCCAGCGACGTGGGCGGCCACCGCGAATTGATGAGCGATGGCGTAACGGGCACCCTGTTCACACCCGACGATCCGGCCGCCTGCGCAAAAGCGCTGGCCGGGCTGCTTTCGGATCGCTCAAATTGGCCGCAAAGGCTTGCGGCGGGGCGCGCTCATGTGGAAAATGCGCATGACTGGGCAACCAATGCCAAGCGTTATCTCAATGTTTACCAAATGCTGGCACCCGTTAATGGTGTAAATTCGGCAAGCGAGGCGGCATGATACCCCGATTCGCCCCGGAATACGCGGGGAAAGCAAACTCCGGACACGCAACGGGCAGGACGTAAGGGCGCGACTTTGGCAACGAAGCACACTTCTGCGGGACAGGGCTGGCAAGGCATCACCCAACATCCGTTGTTCGCGACGGTTGTGCCGGTGTGGCTGGCGGCTACCTTCGCGCTCTCGACGCTGGCGGTTCGCGGAGAACTGATCGAGCGCATCGTGCTTTCCGCGCAGCTCGACCTGATCCTGCCGATGGCAACGCCCCCGCTGGGGACGACGGCCCGGCTGTTGCTGGCGGTGGCTTTTGGTCTGGTGGGCGCTTTGCTGGGCTGGGCGGCGGTGCGGATGCTGGCCCCGCGCAAGGCGTTTTCGCAGACCGCATGGCAGCAGGCCCGGCGCGAAAAGGCCCAGGATTCGGCCCCCCTTCGCCGCCGCAGCGCCGATTCTCACCCCGATTTTCCCGCGCGCCAGCCGATTCAGGCCCATGCCGAATTGGGCGCGCATGGTTTCGACAATGAGCCGTCCGAACAGGCGGCCGCCGAAACAACCGCTTCCGGGCCGCAGATGGCCGAAACGGCATCGGGCCCCAGCTATGCGCCGCCCCCGCCGGTGGCTGAAACGTGGCAGGTGCTGCATGATGTGCCCCCGCCTCCGCCCCCGGCCGAAGAACCCTCGTGGGACTGGAAGCCGCAGCAGGCGGTAGTCGAAGTGGAGCAGGCAGCCATCGAGGCCCAGAAGAAAGCTGCGCCGACCAAGGTCGAGCCGGTGGCCGAAGCGCCGGTCATTCAGCCCTTCCGCTTCTTCAAGATCGACCCCAGCCCGGTGGAGCCGGTGACCGAATCGATCACCGCCTTTGATGCGCCCATGCCGCCGCCGGTGGCCGAGCGGGCTCCGGTAGAGATGGCTGTGCTGGAAATGGTGGGCGCCGGAGTCGCCACTCTCGAGGCGGATCCCATCGTGGCGGAGCCCATCGCAGCAGCGCCCGTCACGCCGCCCGCACCCAAGACCTGCGCGGGTTTCCCTTCACTGACGCTCGAAGGGCCAAGCGCCGCCGAACATATTGCCTCGGCCTCGCTCGATTCGCTCAGCCATGTTGAGCTGCTCGAACGGCTCGCCCGCGCCTTGCAGCGCCATCAGAACGCCTCGCAGGAAACCAAAACAACCACTTGTGAGCCTGCTCTGGCCTCTGCCCCCGATGGTACGGGCGATGCGCTGCGCGCTGCACTGGCCTCTCTGCGCGACGTTAAATAATTTCCCCACCCCTTGCCGCAGCGCATGATTACACCGACAAATGGCGCGTAAACGGCAAATCCTTTCGTCAGAAACGCGCCAAATACGCCATTTGTGACCTTTCGCGGTTGCAAAAGCTGCGTTCTGACGCCATGGGGCATGATGCGTCATCTCCCCCGCGCCTGCGCGGGCAGGGGATTCGCGCTCCAAATACACGGGTTCAGGTTGCGCCCTGCCAGAGAGACGGCAGAGGGCGCGAGATTGGGATAGATAATCGATGGGATTTCCAGAGCCCCAGGGCCTCTATGATTCGCGTAACGAGCACGATGCGTGCGGCGTAGGTTTTGTTGCCCATATCAAAGGCGAGAAAAGCCATGCCATTATTACGCAGGCACTGGAAATTCTGAAAAACATTGACCACCGCGGCGCGGTGGGCGCCGACCCCTTGCTGGGCGACGGTGCGGGCATCCTGATTCAGATCCCCGATGCGCTGCTGCGCGACTGGGCAAAGGGCGCAGGTCTGACCCTGCCCCAGCCCGGCGATTATGCGGTGGCCATGTGCTTCCTGCCCCGTGATGAGGGCAGCCGCAATTTCGTGGTCGAATATTTCGAGAAGTTCATCGCCAAGGAAGGCCAGACCCTGATCGGCTGGCGCGATGTGCCGGTGAACATCGACGGTCTGGGCAAGGCTGTGCTCGAATCGATGCCGGTGATTCGCCAGTGCATCATCGGCCGGGGTGAGCATTGCGCCGACCAGGACGCCTTCGAGCGCAAGCTGCTGGCCATCCGCAAGCAGACGCAGAACCCGCTGGCCGCTCTGGCCGAAAAGCATGGTCTGCCGGGCCTGACCGAACTGTATATGCCCAGCATCTCGACCCGTACCATCGTGTACAAGGGTCTGTTGCTGGCAACGCAGGTCGGCAGCTTTTATCCCGATCTGACCAACCCGCTGTGCGTTTCGGCGCTGGGTCTGGTTCACCAGCGCTTTTCGACCAACACCTTCCCGAGCTGGAAGCTGGCGCATCCGTTCCGCTTCATCGCGCATAACGGCGAAATCAACACTGTTCGCGGCAACGTGAACTGGATCAACGCGCGCCGCCGCTCGATGCAGTCGGAACTGCTTGGTCCCGACCTCGACAAGATGTGGCCGATCATCCCGCATGGTCAGTCCGACACGGCCAGCCTCGACAATGCGCTCGAATTGCTGGTGGCGGGCGGCTATCCGCTGGTCCACGCGATGATGATGCTCATCCCCGAGGCATGGGCGGGCAACCCGCTGATGGATGCCAAGCGCCGTGCGTTCTATGAATATCACGCCGCGCTGATGGAGCCCTGGGACGGTCCGGCCGCCGTGGCCTTCACCGATGGCCGCCAGATCGGCGCGACGCTGGACCGCAACGGTCTGCGCCCTGCCCGCTTCCTCGTGACCGACGACGATATCGTGGTGATGGCTTCGGAAAGCGGCGTTCTGCCGATTCCGGAAGAGAAGATCGTGCGCAAGTGGCGCCTGCAGCCGGGCCGCATGCTGCTGATCGACTTTGAACAGGGTCGCATCATCGAAGACGAGGAAATCAAGGCCAGCCTCGCCAATGCCGAGCCTTATGAAGAATGGCTGGAATCGGCCCAGTACAACATCAAGGATCTTGATGTTGTCGAGCCTGAACTGGCCCAGCTGCCGGTGGAAACCACCACGCTGCTCGATCGCCAGCAGGCCTTTGGCTATACGCAGGAGGACGTTTCCAAGTTCCTCGAACCGATGGGCCGCAATGGCGACGATCCGATCGGCTCGATGGGCACCGATACGCCGATTGCCGTGCTGTCGCGCAAGTCGCGTCTGCTCTATGATTATTTCAAGCAGAACTTTGCGCAGGTGACCAACCCGCCGATCGACCCGATCCGCGAGGAACTGGTGATGTCGCTGGTGTCGATGATCGGTCCGCGTCCCAACCTGCTGGGCAAGGAAGCGGGCACGCACAAGCGTCTGGAAATCGACCAGCCGATCCTGACCAACGAAGACGTGGCCAAGATCCGCAGCGTGGAAGCCGCGCTTGACGGCGCGTTCCGCACCGCAACCGTCGACACCACCTGGGATGCCAAGGCGGGCGCAGAAGGTCTGGAGCAGGCGATCAAGGAAATGTGCTGGGCCGCGACCGAAGCGGTGCTGGCCGATCACAACATCCTGATCCTGTCCGACCGTGCGCAGGGGCCGGATCGCATCCCGATGCCTGCCCTGCTGGCAACGGCCGCGATCCACCACCATCTGGTGCGTCAGGGTCTGCGTATGCAGGCGGGCCTTGTCGTGGAAACGGGCGAAGCGCGCGAAGTGCATCACTTCTGCGTTCTGGCCGGTTTCGGCGCCGAAGCGATCAACCCCTATGTGGCCTTTGAAACGCTGGAAGATATCCGCGTGAAGAAGGAGTTCCCGCTCGACCGTTATCAGGTCAAGAAGAACTACATCAAGGCTGTGGGCAAGGGCATCCTTAAGGTCATGTCCAAGATGGGCATCAGCACCTATCAGTCCTATTGCGGCGCGCAGATCTTTGACGCCATCGGCCTGTCGACCAGCTTTGTGAACGCTTACTTCACCGGCACGGCCACGACCATCGAGGGCGCGGGGCTGAAGGAGATCGCGGAAGAAACCGTGCGTCGTCACGCGGCGGCCTATGGCGACAACCCGATCTACAAGAACATGCTCGATGTGGGCGGCATCTATGGCTATCGTATCCGCGGCGAAGAACACGCCTGGACGCCGGCCAATATCGCCAGCCTGCAGCACGCTGTTCGCGGCAATGTTCCTGAAAAGTACAAGGAATTTGCCGAGACGATCAACGATCAGGCCCAGCGCAACCTGACCATCCGTGGTCTGCTGGACTTCCGCCGCGCCGACAAGCCGCTGGACATCAGCGAGGTTGAACCGGCCAGCGAAATCGTCAAGCGTTTCGCCACCGGCGCGATGAGCTATGGCTCGATCAGCTGGGAAGCGCATACGACGCTGGCGATCGCGATGAACCGCATCGGCGGCAAGTCGAACACCGGCGAAGGCGGCGAGGATCCGATCCGCTTCACCCCGCTGGAAAACGGCGATTCGCTGCGTTCCTCGATCAAGCAGGTGGCCTCGGGGCGTTTTGGCGTGACCAGCGAATATCTGGTCAATGCCGACGACATCCAGATCAAGATGGCTCAGGGCGCCAAGCCCGGCGAAGGTGGCCAGCTGCCCGGCGACAAGGTCGACAAGACCATCGGCAAGACCCGCCACTCGACCCCGGGTGTCGGCCTGATCTCGCCGCCGCCGCACCATGACATCTATTCGATCGAAGACCTGGCGCAGCTCATTCACGATCTCAAGAACGTGAACACCGGCGCGCGCATCTCGGTCAAGCTGGTGTCGGAAGTGGGCGTGGGCACCGTGGCTGCGGGCGTTTCCAAGGCGCGCGCGGACCACGTCACGATCTCGGGCTATGAAGGCGGGACCGGCGCTTCGCCGCTGACCTCGCTGACGCATGCCGGTTCGCCGTGGGAAATCGGTCTGGCCGAGACTCAGCAGACGCTGATGCTCAACAACCTGCGTTCGCGCATCTGTGTTCAGGCCGACGGCGGCCTGCGCACGGGCCGCGACGTGGCGGTGGCCGCGCTGCTGGGCGCCGACGAGTTCGGGTTCGCCACCGCTCCGCTGATCGCGGCGGGCTGCATCATGATGCGCAAGTGCCACTTGAACACCTGCCCCGTCGGCGTGGCAACGCAAGACCCCGTTCTGCGCGCCCGCTTCACCGGCCAGCCTGAGCATGTCATCAACTACTTCTTCTTCGTGGCCGAAGAGCTGCGCGCCATCATGGCGGAGATGGGCTTCAAGACCCTTGCCGAAATGGTGGGCCGTGTGGACCGTCTGGAGCCGAAGCGGGCAATCCAGCACTGGAAGGCCGAAGGCATCGACCTGTCGCGTCTGCTGCACAAGGTTCCCGATGGCATCTCGCCCAGCCTGAACTGGACCGAGACGCAGGATCACGGTCTGGCCGGCGCGCTGGACAATGACCTGATCGTCGCGGCCAGCGATGCTCTGATCGAGGGCAAGGCTGTGCGGATCGAGCGCAAGGTCATCAACGTCAACCGCACGGTGGGCGCGATGCTCTCGGGCGAAGTGGCCAAGCGCTATGGCCATGCGGGCCTGCCCGACAACACGATCCATATCGCGCTGACCGGCACGGCGGGTCAGTCTTTCGGCGCCTTCCTCGCGCATGGCGTGACGCTGGAGCTGACGGGCGACGGCAATGACTATGTGGGCAAGGGCCTGTCGGGCGGTCGCGTGATCGTGAAGCAGCCGGACTACGTCAACCGTGAGCCGACCCAGAACATCATCGTGGGCAACACGGTGCTCTATGGTGCGATCAGCGGCGAGGCCTTCTTCTCGGGCGTGGCGGGCGAACGTTTCGCGGTGCGCAATTCGGGCGCGATCGCCGTTGTCGAAGGCACGGGCGATCATGGCTGCGAATATATGACCGGCGGCGTGGTGGTTGTGCTGGGCAAGACCGGGCGCAACTTTGCGGCCGGTATGTCGGGCGGTGTGGCCTATGTCTATGACGAGGCAGGCAACTTTGCCGATCTGGTCAATCCGGCTCAGGTCGACATCCTGCCGATCAGCGCCGAGGCCGATGCTGATGAAGGCGCAGGCCGTCCGCAGCAGCGCACCGTTTCGGTCCACGATCTGGGCATGGGTGACATGCTGCGCCACGATGCCGAACGTCTGCGTATTCTGCTCGAACGTCACAAGCTCCACAGCGGCAGCAAGCGCGCCGCCGAACTGCTGGAAGACTGGGACAACGCGCTGGCCAAGTTCGTCAAGGTCATGCCGCGTGATTATGCCAAGGCGCTGCGCAGCTTTGAAGCTGAGCGTCTGGCCGCAGAAACTGTGGCCGCAGAATAAGTTCGAGAAGGAAGGAATTACACATGGGCAAGGAAACCGGCTTTCTCGAGCTTGACCGTCAGGATCGCACCTATGCGGACCCGAAGGAGCGCGTGAAGCATTACAAGGAATTCGTGATCCCGCATGCCGAGCCTGCGCTGAAAGCACAGGCCTCGCGCTGCATGAATTGCGGCATTCCCTATTGTCACAATGGCTGTCCGGTGAACAACATCATCCCGGACTGGAACCATCTGGTCTATGAAGGCGATTGGCAGAATGCGCTTGAAGTGCTGCATTCGACCAACAACTTCCCCGAGTTCACCGGCCGCATCTGTCCCGCGCCATGCGAGGCGGCCTGCACGCTGAACATCGTGGACCAGCCGGTGACGATCAAGTCGATCGAATGCGCGATCGTCGACAAGGGCTGGGAAAACGGCTGGATCACCGCGCAGGTGGCCGCCAAGAAGACCGGCAAGTCGGTAGCCGTGGTGGGTTCGGGCCCGGCGGGTCTGGCAGCGGCCCAGCAACTGGCGCGCGCGGGCCATTCGGTCACGGTGTTTGAAAAGAACGACCGCGTGGGCGGGCTGATGCGCTACGGCATCCCCGACTTCAAAATGGAAAAGCACCTCATCAACCGCCGCATGGTGCAGATGGAGGCCGAAGGCGTGGCGTTCCGCACCTCGGTCGAGGTGGGCGTGCATGTATCGGTGGAATCGCTGAAGGAAAACTTCGACGCCATCGTACTGGCGGGCGGTGCGGAAGATCCGCGTCCCCTGAACATTCCGGGTTATGAAATGCAGGGCGTGCGCTTTGCCATGGAATTCCTGACCCAGCAGAACAAGCGCGTGGCGGGCGACGATGAAATCCGCGCCGCCCCGCGTGGGTCTCTGACCGCCACCGGCAAGCATGTCGTGGTGATCGGCGGCGGCGACACGGGCAGCGACTGTGTTGGCACGTCGAACCGTCAGGGCGCGCTGTCTGTGACGCAGCTGGAAATCATGCCCCAGCCGCCGGTGAAGGAAAACAAGGCTCTGAGCTGGCCGAACTGGCCGCTCAAGCTGCGCACCTCGTCGAGCCATGAAGAAGGCGTGGCGCGCGAATTCGCCGTGCTGACCAAGCGCGTTGTGGGCGAAAACGGGGTCGTCACCGGCCTTGAATGCGTCCGCGTCGAATGGGAAGGCGGCAAGATGGTCGAAGTGGCCGGCAGCGAGTTCACGCTCAAGGCCGACCTGATCTTCCTCGCCATGGGCTTTGTCGGCCCGCGCAAGCAGGGTCTGCTCGATCAGGCGGGCGTTGCTCTGGACGCACGCGGCAATGTGCAGGCCGACACCAACAACTATCGCACCAGCGATGACAAGATCTTTGCCTGCGGCGACATGCGCCGTGGCCAGAGCCTTGTCGTCTGGGCCATCCGCGAGGGTCGTCAGGCCGCGCGCGCGGTGGACGAGGCGCTGATGGGCGTGACCGAATTGCCGCGCTGATCGGGCCGGCCAAAGGGTAAAAAGAAGCGCCGGCGGGGTTCCTGCCGGCGCTTTTTTCTATGGAGCATCGGGCAAACCGTGGCGTAGAATACCGGCAACAAACCGGAGTCGATGCCCATGTTCCTCGACACACGCGATCCCTGGCCTCCGCCCGACCCGTGGAGCCCCCCACCCCGCCGCGATCCAAACCGGCGACGCGAAGGGCTGGTCATGTCGCTGGTGGGGCTCAATCTCCTGCTGCTGTTTATCGCGCCGATTGCCGGGATCACCTTTTTCGACATCGCGCTGGCGCTTTGGCACCGGTTCTAGGCCGTCACTTCATCGCGGCGGCAAGCTTGTTGTGATAATCGAATTGCGTATAGCCGGGGCCGTTATAGGCCCGCGCAAAGGCGCGGCAGGTTTCCGGATTGGTGGAAAGCGCCGCCATTTCGTCCTGCAACTTGTTGGCCTCGACATAATGGACCAGCAGGAGGTAATGCCCGGCCTCGGACGCCACGGTGGACAGGGCCAGCGCATAGGGCGAGGCATAATCGAAATCGTCCCAATATTCGCCCAGCACCTGAAACTTGCCCCATGAGCAGGCCATGAAGGCAGCGTCGATCTCTCCGGTGACGATCGCGCCCAGCAATTTGTCCCAACTGCTTTCATTATAGCCGCCCGACTGCGGATTGCTGAAACTGCATACCGAATATTTGCCGCCGGTGTATTTATGGAATTTATGGCGTTCAAACAGGATCTTGGGGCGCCCGTCCTTGTCAAAACCGCTGCCTGCGGCCTCGACCTTGGCCACGGCGGCCAATTGCTTGACCGACACGCCCAGCCGCGCGGCCAAAGTCTTGATCTTGTCGGCATCGAGCGGGCCAGTGTTCGCGCTGGTAAAAGTACTGATCAAGGCTTTTCGAGACAAATCACCCCAGACGCCATCAGGTTTCGCGCCAATAGCTTTCTGCAAATCGATGATGTTCATGGCCATCCCTTTCAGAAGCGGATGGCCATATTTTGAATAATCATTCCCTTGTAGGCAATGATTCATTGCCTACTGTTGGAAATACAATTTTACAGGGTCCAATCAACCGGTTGACGGCCAACCGATTCAAGAAATTCATTGGCCTTTGAAAAATGCCGACTGCCGAACCAGCCATTATAGGCCGAGAGCGGGCTGGGATGCGGGGCCTTGAGCACCAGATGCCGCCCATCGTTCAACCCCGGCACGCGCGCGGCCTTCTTCTGCGCATGGCTGCCCCAGAGCATAAAGACGCATGGGAAAGGCCCGGCCGCCACCGCCGCCACGCAGGCGTCCGTAATCGCCTCCCAGCCCCGGTTCTGATGCGATCCGGCCTGTCCCTGCTCCACGGTCAGCGCATTGTTGAGCAGCAGCACCCCCTGACGCGCCCAGGCGGACAGATCGCCGTGGGTGGGCGGAGCAAAGCCGATGTCGGTTTTCAGCTCCTTGTAGATATTGACCAGACTGGGCGGGACGCGCACGCCCTGCTGCACCGAAAAGCTAAGCCCGTGGGCCTGTCCCGGCCCGTGATAGGGGTCCTGTCCCAGAATCACCACCTTGACCGCATCAAGCGGCGTCAGTTCCAGCGCGGCCAGCCTTTGCCCGCGCGGAGGAAAGATCACCTTGCCCGCCGCCTCCTCGGCTTTCAGGAAACCGCCCAGCCGCCGCGCCTCGGGCGTGGAGAGCGCGCCATCCAACGCTTCGCGCCAACTTGTGGGAACTGCGTCACTTGCCGTCATAATCTGCCTTCCCGCCGCTTTCAGGGCTTTTCAGTTTGCCCGCTTCGTCCTAAGCATTTTGGCACAATGGCTGTCTATCTCCACGAAGAAGATCTCCCCGAAGGCGTGCTGGCTCCCGGCCCGATTGCGGTGGATACCGAAACCATGGGCCTTATCACGGCCCGCGACCGGCTGTGCGTCGTGCAAATTGCCGACGGGCGGGGCGACGAGCATCTCGTCCGCTTCAAGCCCGGCAGCACCTATGCCGCGCCCAACCTCAAGGCCGTGCTGGCCGATCCGGAGCGGGTGAAGATCTATCACTTCGCCCGTTTCGACATTGCCGCGATCCAGCATTATCTGGGCGTGACCGCCGCGCCGGTGTTCTGCACGAAAATCGCCAGCAAGCTGGTGCGCACCTATACCGACCGCCATGGCCTCAAGGATCTGGTGCGCGAACTGCTGGGCAAGGAATTGAGCAAGCAGCAGCAGTCGAGCGACTGGGGCGGCGCGGAATTGTCCGATGCCCAGCGCGAATATGCGGCCAGCGACGTGCGCTATCTGCATGCCGCCCATGCGATTCTGGTCACCCGGCTTGAGCGCGAAGGGCGCACCGCATTGGCGCAGGCCTGTTTCGACTTCCTGCCCGCGCGGGCGGAACTCGATCTGGCCGGTTGGCCCGATCACGACATCTTCAGCCACATGTCGGCCTGAGGCAGCCTTGACCATCGGTGCCGATCTGCTGCGCAACCGCCGCCGCGCGAAAGCCGCGCCCGGCGGGGCGCAGGATCGCATGATCCGGTTTTTGTTCACCGCCCTGCCGGTCGGCCTTGGCATGGTCACCGCCGTCATGGTGGTAAGCCCGATCTTTCCCCATGGCGAGGTGTCCTTCCTGCTCGACCGCAACAAGGTGGCCGTGGCCAAAGAACGCCTTGCCGTGACCAGCGCGACCTATCGCGGGGCCGATGACAAGGGCCGCCCCTTCGCCCTGAACGCGGGACAGGCGGTGCAGCATTCGGCACAGGTGCCGATCGTGGAAATGCGCGGATTGAACGCCACACTGGCGATGGAAAGCGGCCCGGCGCGGGTCGAGGCCCCCTCGGCGCGCTATGACATCAACCGCGAAGTCATGCAGGTGGCCGGCCCCGTCCGCTTTTCCGAAGGTGACGGCTATCGCATGCAGACCAGCGACGTGGCGATTAACCTGAAAACCCGGCAGGCCACCGCCAGCGGCGGGGTCACGGGCATCGTGCCGGCCGGAACCTTTGCCGCCGACCATATGGCCGCCGATATTTCCGCGCGGACGGTGGTGCTGCAAGGCCGGGCGCGGCTGCGCATGACGCCCAGCAAGATGAAAGCTCCCCGATAGGGGATTCCCATTCCCCACAAACGCCCCTTCACCCAAGCCAAGCCTTGGGCTAAGAGCCAGGTCATGTCTATCATGTCAAAGATTGCCCCTTCCCGCCGCTTTGCCGCCCTTGGCGCAATGGCACTTGTTCTTGGCGGATCGGCCGGGGCCCTGCTGGCGCAGGGGCTGGGCAATCATGACAGCGACAAACCGGTCGATTATGCCGCCGACCGCATTGAGGTGCAGGACAAGGCCAAGCGCGTGCTGCTGACGGGCAATGTCGATATTACCCAGCAGGACCTGCGCATGAAAGCCGCCCGCACGATCGTGGCCTATGCCAATGAAGGCGGCGACAACAACAATATCAAGATCCAGCGCATCGACGCGACCGGCAATGTCGAAATCAATCAGGGCGACGACCGGGTCTGGGGCGATATGGCCACCTATGATTTCACCCGGCGGGTGATCACCGTGGTGGGCCATGTGCGTTTGCAGAACGCACGCGGCAGCGGCAAGGGCGAGCGGCTGGTGATCGATCTTGACCGCCATGTTTCGAACTTCGTCGGTGCCTCCTCGGGCACGGGCGAGAAGAGCGAATCCGGTCGTGTGACGGGCAGCTTCACCGTCGCCAAGCGGACCACGCCCGCGCCTTGAGGTCTGGGCGCCGTCCGGTCCAAGGCGGCCGGGGCGGATAAGTAAATCACCATATAGGATAGCGCGGTGTATTTTGCGTTGCGCCTTGCAATGGGGTCGAAGATATTTCGGGCGCCATACCTGTCTGCGCCTGCCCGCCACTCAAAGATTAACCAGATTGGCTTTAAGCGCAACGAGTTTCGTCAAATTCTCAAGCTTTGTCCGCTACATTCGTTAAGACTTGAGGACTCACCCTCTGTAACAGAGCCAAAGGAAATGGCGGAAAAGTCACCCAAATATCGATAACGCCTTGGTAGGTATGATTTTGGCACAATTCAGGGATTTTTCCCTAGTTAATTACCCCGGAATCTTGCTTGCAAAAATCCATGTTCTGGTTAGATGTGCTGCATCTGCGAATAGCTTGAGGCGTTAAACAAAATGGCAAACCTCTCCTCCGAAGGTACTTCCCATGAGGGAAAGGTCGCACTGATCACTGGCGTGACCGGACAAGATGGTGCCTATTTGGCACGCCTTCTTCTGGAAAAGGGCTATGAGGTTCATGGCCTCAAGCGTCGTTCGTCTTCGTTCAACACGGGCCGCGTCGAAGATATCTACGAAGACCCCCATGTTCAGAACGCCCGCTTCCACCTGCACTATGGCGACCTGACGGATTCGACCAACCTCATCCGTATCGTCCAGCAGGTTCAGCCTGACGAGATCTACAATCTGGCCGCTCAGAGCCATGTTCAGGTCAGTTTCGACACGCCTGAATATACCGCCAATGCCGATGCCATCGGCACGCTGCGCCTGCTCGAAGCGATCCGCATTCTGGGGCTGGAAAAGAAGACCCGCTTCTATCAGGCCTCGACCTCGGAACTTTACGGTCTGGTGCAGGAAGTGCCCCAGCGCGAAACCACCCCGTTCTATCCGCGCTCGCCCTATGGCGTGGCCAAGCTCTACGGCTACTGGATCGTGGTGAACTATCGCGAGGCCTATGGCATCCACGCCAGCAACGGCATCCTGTTCAACCACGAAAGCCCGCTGCGCGGCGAAACCTTCGTGACGCGCAAGATCACCCGCGCGGCCGCCGCCATCGCGCTGGGCCGTCAGGAAAAGCTGTATCTGGGCAATCTGGACGCCAAGCGCGACTGGGGCCATGCGCGCGAATATGTCGAAGGCATGTGGCGCATGCTGCAGCAGGACGAAGGCGACGATTACGTGCTGGCCACGGGGGAAACCACCGAGGTGCGTGAATTCGTGCGCTGGGCCTTTGAAGATGCCGGGATCGAGCTGGAATTCTCCGGCGAAGGCATTGATGAAAAGGGCATCTGCAAGAAGACCGGCAAGGTCATCATCGAGATCGACCCGCGCTATTTCCGCCCGACCGAAGTCGATCTGCTGATCGGCGATCCGGCCAAGGCGAAGGCCAAGCTGGGCTGGACGCATCAGACCACCGTGCGCGAACTGGCGCGCGAAATGGTCTTGTCCGACCTTGAAACCATGCGCGATGCGCCCATCGCCAAATTCCAGTAAGGACGCACGCGATGTTTGATCTTTCGGGCAAGCGTGTGTTCGTGGCCGGGCATCGCGGCATGGTGGGCAGCGCCGTTGTGCGCCGCCTTGCCGGCGAAAATTGCGAAGTGCTGACCGCGGGCCGCGCCGATCTGGACCTGATGGATCAGGCCGCGGTGCGCGGATGGATGGCGCGGGAAAAGCCGGATGTGGTTGTTGTGGCCGCCGCCAAGGTGGGCGGCATTCTGGCCAACAACACCTATCCGGCCGATTTCCTGTATAACAACCTGATGATCGAGGCGAACCTCATCGAGGCGTCGCACCGGGTGGATGTGGGCAAGCTGCTGTTTCTGGGCTCTTCCTGCATCTATCCCAAATTCGCGCCCCAGCCGATCACCGAGGACGCGCTGCTGACCGGGCCGCTCGAACCGACCAACGAATGGTATGCGATCGCCAAGATCGCCGGGATCAAGCTGTGCGAATCCTATCGGGTGCAATATGGCTCCGATTACATCAGCGGCATGCCCACCAACCTCTATGGTCCGGGCGACAATTATAACCTCGAAACCAGCCATGTGATGCCCGCGCTGATCCGCAAGGTTCACAATGCCAAGCAGAGCGGCGGCACGGTCGAGGTGTGGGGCACGGGCACGCCGCGCCGCGAATTCCTGCATGCCGACGATTGCGCCGATGCCTGCGTGCATCTGCTCAAGAATTATTCGGCGCAGGAACATGTCAACATCGGCTTCGGCTCGGATGTCTCGATCCTCGAACTGACGCAACTGGTGATGGAAGTCATCGGTTATGACGGCGAGATCGTGCATGATCTGTCCAAGCCCGACGGCACCCCGCGCAAGCTGATGGATTCGACCCGTCTGCACAATCTGGGCTGGAAGCCGAAGATCGCTCTCAAGGACGGTATCGCCGACGCCTATAGCCATTTCCTGCAAGAGATCGGCTAATGAGCAGGGCGCTTCGGCTCGCCATCGTCGGGCTGAATTATGCGCCCGAAGAGATCGGCATCGCCCGTTACACCGCCGATATGGCCCGCGCGCTGGCCGCGCGCGGCCATCAGGTGGGGGTGATTTCGGGCAAGCCCTACTACCCGGCATGGCATGTGCCGCCCGAATGGCGCGGGGGCTGGCGCGCCTCGGTTGAGGACGGGGTGGCGATCACCCGCTGCCCGCTCTATGTGCCGGCAAAGCCCAGCGGCCTTAAGCGCATCATCCATCTGGCCAGCTATGCGCTCAGCGCGCTTGGGCCTGCGGTTCGCGCCGCGCGGAAAAACCGCCCCGATGTGGTTATCTGCATCGCCCCCGCGCTGCTCAGCGTGCCGGTGGCATGGATCGCGGCGCGCCTGTCGGGCGCGAAGCTGTGGGTCCATATTCAGGATTTCGAGGTCGAGGCGGCCTTTGCCACCGGCCTGGTTCAGGAAAAGGGCGGTCTGGCCAAATGGGGCGCGCGGGCGGAAGGTTTCCTGCTCGGTCTGGCCGATATGGTCTCCTCGATCAGCCCGCAGATGGTCGCCAAGCTGCACGAAAAAGGCATTGCGGCCGATCAGACCATCGAGATCCGCAACTGGGCCGACACCACCATCCAGCCCGACCCCGACCAGGGCGCCGCCTATCGCGCGCAATGGGGGCTGACGGGCAAGAAGGTCTGCCTCTATTCGGGCAATATCGCCAACAAGCAGGGCATCGACATCCTGATCGAGGCCAGCCGCCATTTGCAGCACCGCGACGACATTGCCTTTGTCATCTGCGGCGACGGGCCCAACCGCGCCCGGCTCGAAGAACTGGCGCAGGGGTTGAAGAACATTCAGTTCCACGGGCTGCAACCCTCGGGCCGGATGGGGCAATTGCTGGGGCTGGCATCGGTGCATCTGCTGCCGCAAATTCCGGGCACCGCCGATCTGGTGCTGCCCTCGAAACTGACCAATATGCTGGCCTCGGGCCGCCCGGTGGTGGCCACGGCCAATCCCGGCACCGGCCTGTATGACGAGGTTGACGGCTGCGGCATCAACACCGCGCCGGGCGATGCGGCGGCTCTGGCCTGCGCCGTCGAACAATTGATCGACGATCCCGCGCTGGCCGCTCGCTATGGCGAGGAAGGTCGCATCCGCGCCACCGAGCGCTGGTCCATCGCGCGGGTCATCGACCGGCTGGAAACCGGGTTGCGCGCCCTTGCCGGAGCCGCGCGATGATCGGCGGCCTGCTGCGCAACATCCGCCACACCCGTCTGGGCCGCGCCATTTCCGTGGGCGTCTATGGACAGGCCATCCAGATGGCGTTTCAGTTCATCGGCGTGCCGCTGATGATTTCGAAATGGGGGGTGGAGCGCTATGCGGTCTGGATCATCCTGTCCTCGGTGCCCTCCTATCTCTCGATTGCCGATCTGGGCCTGACGCAAGCGGCCAGCAATGACATGGCCGCCAGCGCGGCGCAGGGTGACCGGGCCCGCGCCATCTCGGTGTTTCAGGCGCTGCGCCTGTTCGTGCTGCTGGTCTTTGCAGGCCTGTTCCTGCCCGCGTTGGCGCTGATCTATACGGTGGGCGGCAAATGGCTGGCATTTGCGCAGGTCGCAACGGGCGGCCATGCCCAGCTCACCATGCTGATGCTGTGGAGCTATGCGCTGATCTGTCTTGGCAACGGGTCGATCAATGCCGGGCTGCGCACGGTGGATCGCTATGCGCTGGGCTCGGCCATTTTCCAGACGCTGTTCATGTTCGAATCGCTCAGCCAGTTGGCGGCGGTATGGCTGGGCGCCAATGCGTTTCAGGTGGCCATGCTCACCCTGTCGATCCGTATCGTGGCGACCATCGTCGTCAATCTGGTGCTGCGCCGTCATGGCGGGTGGCTGGTGTCGGCGCCGTGGCAATCCTCGCTGGGCGAATTGAAGCGGCTGGTCAAACCGGCGCTGGGTTCGCTGGCCATTCCCATCGCCAATGCCACCACGCTGCAGGGCGCCATTCTGGTGCTGTCCTCGGCGGCAGGGGCGGCGGCGGTGCCGGTCTTTACCGTCACGCGCACGCTGACGCGGCTGCCGCTGCAATTCTCGCTGATCCTCAGCGTTGCGGCGCTGCAGCGCTTTACCGTCGCCCATTCCCAGAGCAACGAGCGCCAGAAGGCCGTTCTGGCGCTGCTGGCGCTGGGGGTAACTCTGGTGATGGTGATCCCCGCTTCGCTGCTGCTGGTGCTGATCGGGCCGGAGATCATCCGGTTCTGGACGCGCGGTGCCATCCATACGCCGACCTTGCTGGTGGCGCTGCTGGCGGGGGCCATGGTGCTCAACGCCTGCTGGAATTCGCTCTGCTCGTTCCTCATCGCGGTCAACGCCCATACCGGCATCGCACTGTTCTATATGGTCAGCGCGCTGGTGGCGCTGGGCGGGGCCATGGGGCTGGCCCATCTGTGGCAGGCGCAGGGCGTGGCGATGGCCGGGCTGGCGCTGGACGCGGTGATGCTGATCGCGGTGGCGGCCACGGTGCGCCGGGCCCGGCTGCTGCATTTCGACATGACCCGCGATCTTGCCATGCAATTCGTGCAAAAACTGCGTCGGCGCTGAAACGGTCCGCCCTGAACAGACCGGCAAACAAAGAGGCCTCTCAAGTGGACAAGCCAAACCTCGACACGTCAGGCGCTCCGGCCCCACGCTTCAGCGTGCTTGTTCCGGCATGGAATGCCGCGCCCTTCATCGCCGCCACGCTCCATTCGGTGCGCAAGCAGGGCTTTGCCTCGGTCGAGGTGATCGTCATGGACGGGGGCAGCACCGATGGCACGCAGGCCGTGGTCGAGGCCTTCGAGGGCCTGAACATCACGCTGGTCAGCGAGCCCGACAAGGGCCAGCTCGACGCGCTGCAAAAGGCGGCCCGTCTGGCGCGGGGGGATATTCTCTACTGGCTGAACGCCGATGACATCCTGATGCCCGGATCGCTGGCGGCGGTGGATGCGGCCTTTCGCGCCGATCCCGATCTCGATCTGGTGTTTTCCGATGACTTTGCCTTTGAGGAAGAAACCCGCCTGCTGGTCAATGGCGGGCTGATCAAGGGGCTGAGCGTGGCCGACCACGCGCTGTTCTATCGCCAGATGTATTCGGAATGCATTTTCTGGAAGCGCGAAAAGACCCGCCTGTTGCCCGACAGCTTCTATGATCTGCGGCTTTGCACCGATTATGCCTTTTTCCTCAACCTGCGGGTGGGGCTCAAGGAAAAGTGGCTGCCCAAGCGGCTGGGCGCGTTTCGCATCGCGCCGGGCCAGATTTCGCAGATCTATCGCGACCGGCTGGACGGCGAAAGGTCGCGGATCCGCGCGCTGGTCTTTGAACGGCTGGGGTGGAGCGCATCCAGCGTCCCGATACGGCGCGCGCTGCATTGGCCCAGCTTTCAATTGCGTCAGGTGCTGCGCCCCAAGGTCCATGCAGCGGCCCGCGCGCTGGGCCGCAAGATGGATGGCGGCGCAGGGCGGCGTGCGCGCACCGAGGCCTTCTTCAACGCATGGCTGACGCCCGACGTTGCGCCCACGCCCGCCCTGATTGCCTTGCTGAACAGGTGACATGACATGATCGCGCAGAATTTCGCCCATGACGCCAACGGCCGGATTTCGGATCGCCCGGCGCGCACCAGCATCGTCTTTACCGCGCATAACCGCAAGGATCTGGTGCTGCGCGCGATTGATCTGGCGTTGAAACAGACCGTGCCGGTCCATATCATCATCGCCGACGATGCATCGAGCGACGGCACGCAGGAGGCCGTTCTGGCGGCCTATCCCGACATTTCCTATCTGCGCAGCGAAGTCTCGCGCGGGCCATGCTATCAGCGCAACGAAGGCGTGAAGCTGGCCACGACCGAAATCGTCTTCCCTCTCGACGACGATTCCATGCTGGTCGAACCCGAGATTCTTGAAGAAGCGCTGGCCGATTTTGCCGATCCCTCGGTGGCGATCGTGTGCATGCCGTTCCAGAACATCCTTCAGGACACCCAGATCCGCCATGCCAGGCGCGAGGGCCAGCCTTTCGAAATGCTCGATTTCGCGGCCTGTGCGCATGGCGTGCGGCGCGACGCCTTTTTGCAGGTCGGCGGGTATAACGAGGAACTGTTCTATTCGATGGAGGAAGGCGATCTGGCACTGCGGCTGCTTGACCGTCAGGGCCTGCGCACCATTCGCGGCACCAGCCGGCCGCTGCACCACATGCAGGTGCCCAAAAAGCGCAGCTATATCCAAGACTTCACGATGCATCGCAACAAGATCATCTTTTACTACAAATATGCCCCCGGCCTGCTGGCCCCCTATCGCATGGTGGGATCGGTGGCGGTCGGGTTTAAATTTGCGTGGAACAAGAAGTTCCTGCGTCCGTGGTTCTGGGGCGTTCTGGACGGGTTTGCGCGGGTGCTGAAGGGCAAGGTCAAGCGCCAGCCGGTCAGCAAGGCCTCGTTTGACATGTATGCCCGCCTGCGCCGGGTCTACAATGGCTGATGCTGCGCTGCCCGACCTGACCGGCTGCCATATCGGGCTGCTGGCCTCCTCCTCCTCGCGTCAGGGCGGGGGGGTGTTCGAGGCGATGGTCGCGCAGGCCGAGATGATCCGCGCGATGGGGGGCAAGGTCACGGTCTTTGCCATGATCGACGCCGATACCGATCAGGACCGGGCGCGCTTTTCCCCCAGCCAGGTGATGAATTTCGCCCGCAAGGGTCCGCCGCAGATTTCCTATGCCCCCGGATTGACCGAGGCGATGATCGCGGCCGATCTGGATTGCCTGCATGTGCATGGCATCTGGCAATATCCTTCCTGCGCCGGGGCGATCTGGGCCGGACGCACGGGGCGGCCCTATTTCATCACGCCCCATGGCATGCTCGATCCGTGGATCTATGCGCGCGGGCGCTGGAAGAAGACGCTGCTGCGCATGGCGTGGGAGAACAAAAGCTGGCGTCGCGCCTATGCGCTGCATGCGCTGACCCCGCGCGAGGCGAGCGATCTGGGCGCGCGCACCGGGCGGGCGGAGATCATCATGATCCCCAATGCCGGGCCAGATCCGGCGCCTGCCGTATCGGCCGCCCCGCGCGCGCCGGTTGTGCTCTATATCGGGCGCATCCATACCAAGAAGAACCTGCTGCCGCTGGTGGCGGCATGGCAGGATATGGCCGCGCGCGGGCAGCATCCCGAGGGCGCGAAGCTGAAAATCGCCGGATGGGGCGCGGATGAGGATGTCGCCGCGCTCAGGGCCGCGATTGCAGCAGCGCCCGACGGCATCGAGTTTCTGGGCCCCGTGTTCGGCGCGGCCAAGCAGGCTTTGCTCGATGAGGCGCGCTTCATGGTGCTGCCCTCGCTGTCCGAAGGCTTGCCGATGGCGATTCTGGAGGCATGGGCCGCCGGAACGCCCACGATCATGACGCGCGAATGCAATCTGGACATGGGCTTTGCCAAAGGCGCGGCGCTGGAATGCGGCTTTGACGCCGGATCGATTGCGCAGGCGCTGAGCGATGGCTGGGCGCTGGACCATGCCGCATGGCAGGCCCGCGCCGGGGCGGCGCTCGAACTGGCCGGGTCGATGTTTTCGGCCCGCGCCGTGGCCGCGCAATGGGGCCAAACCTATGCCGCCGCGATAGAACACAACAGGAGGCACGCATGAGCGCGCTGATCACCACGATTATCCTCACCCATAACGAAGAACTGCATATCGCGCGCTCGATTGCCTGCGCGCGCTCCTATGGCAGCGATGTGCTGGTGGTGGATTCCTTTTCGAGCGACCGCACCGTCGAGATCGCCCGCGAGGCCGGCGCCCGCGTCATGCAGAACCGGTTCGAGAATTACGCGCGGCAATTCAACTGGGCGCTGGAAAATGGCGAGGTGGCGACCGACTGGATCGTCCGGCTTGATGCCGACGAGATCATCGGACCCGATCTGGCGCAGCGGATCTGCCGCGAATTGCCCGGCCTGCCCGCCGATGTCGCCGGCATCACCTTTGACCGTCGCCATATCTTCATGGGCCGCTGGGTGCGCCATGGAGGGCGCTATCCGCTGCGCCTGCTGCGCCTGTGGCGGCGCGGCAAAGGCGTGGTCGAGGACCGCTGGATGGACGAGCATGTGGTCATCGACGAAGGCCGCATCCTGCATATGGCGGGCCAGTTCGACGATGCCTCGCTCAAGGACCTGACCTTCTTTACCGCCAAGCACAATGGCTATGCCACGCGTGAGGCAATCGATGTGCTGGACGGGCGCTACGGCCTGCTGGGCGGCAGCGAGGTGGCGGTGGAAAGCGCGGGGAAACAGGCCGCCTTCAAGCGCTGGATCAAGGAAAAGGTTTATAACCGCCTGCCCTTCGGCACCGGGCCGCTGATCTATCTGCTGGTGCGCCTGTTTCCGCAACTGGGCATTCTGGACGGGCCTACGGGCATCACCTATCATGTGCTGCAAGGCTTCTGGTATCGCTTTCTGGTCGATGCCAAGGTGATGGAGCTGGAACAGCTCATCGCCGATGCGCCTGATCGCGAAACGCGGCTGGCGCGGCTGCGCGCGGCCACGGGGCTGAAATTGTGAGTGCGGCAATCTTGGCGATGGCCGGCATGCGTGCTAGTCGCAAGACTTACGCACAGCGGGCCGCTCTCCAGCCGGATTTAAACCTCGCGGGCATGGCTGTCCGCCCAGTTTCGAGGCCCTTGGCGTGATCTATCTGCTGCTCATCTTTCAGCTGTTTCTGATTGTCGAAATGCGGCGGCGGCTGCGCGGCTTCAACCCGGCCGAGGCGGCGAGCTGGTTTCTGCTGGTTTCCGAGATCCTGTACATCAACGGCGACTGGGTCGTGGGCGACGACAATGGCAGTTGGCGAACCTACAGTTATATCAATCACCCAGAGGTTCTGGTGATCTATTATACCTGCGTGGTGCTGATGTTTTCGGCCTCCACCGTCGGCCTGCGGCGGCTTTCGACATCGGTGGCGGAAGTGCGCCAGTCGATGCTGGCGATCATCGCCCGCGTGGCCACGGTCGAACCCTTTCTTTTGGGCATCATCCTGCTCTTTGTCGGCGCCTATATGATGTTGATCGACTGGGACATCCTTCTCGACAACAGCACCTATCTGCTGATGGGATCGAAAGAAGCGATGAAGGGCAATAATGCCGCAGGCGGCTTCATCCAGAGCGTCGTGGGCGCCACCGCGCCGATTTCCGCCATGTTTGTGGCCATTTCGCTCACCCGGCGCTTCACCGCTCTCACCTTCGGCTGGATTGCGGTTTTCAGCTGGCAGTTGGCCATTGCAATTGGCGGGGCTTCGCGCTCGGCTGCGGTGATTTTGGGCATCGTTGTGATTTTCTCCAGCCTGTTTGCCAAAAAAGCCCAGCCCTTTCGCCAGGCCTTTCTGGGTTTGTGCGCCGGCTGGATTTATTGCGCAGCGCTGAGCGGACGCGGTCTCGGGCATTTCGGCCTGACCGCCATTCCCTCCATTTTGGCCGCGCCCACGCAACTGGACGGGGGCAAATGGCTGGAAATGCTGTCCAGTATCTTTCAAGGGGCATTTGTGACCGGCGACGGACTGGATTACAGCGCTGACTTCAACCCCATCTACAAGATACTGTCTTTTTCCCCCTTCCCTTCGGCCGTCGACAATTTCAGCTACTATCTGCCGCTCTACGGCATCAACCTGAATCCATTCGTGCCGATGGGGGCGCAGACCGAGGTCATATTCTTTGGCCCGATCTATACGGCACTGTTTTGGGGAACCCTGTTCTTCCTTTGCCGCTTCCTGACAAAGAACAAGAACAAGATCGGAATATTCTATTATTTCGGATCGCTCTATTTCCTCGTGGTATTCATCCAAACGGGCGCCTATCCAACGCGCAACGTCTATCGCTCCTTCGTGCTTCTGCTTATTTTCACCATCGTTCTGGCCAATCGCAACAAAAAGGTGGCGACCAAAGCTGCAAAATCTGCCCGCCCGGCATTGCAGGACAAGCCATGACCGCTGCATCACCCCATGCCCAGGGCGGCGATGCCTTCGACCTGCGCCGCCGCCCCAGTTTCAGCCGCCGCCACCGCCTCACGCGGTTGATCTGGGCGATTGTGTGGAACACCATGTTCCGTTGGACGCCCAAACAGATGCGGGTCTGGCGGGTGTTTCTGCTGCGCTGCTTTGGCGCGCGGATCGGCTATCACAGCGATGTGCGCGGATCGGTGCGGGTGTTCTATCCGGGCAATCTGGTGATGGGCGCGCATTCGGTGCTGGCCGAAGGGGTGGATTGCTACAATATGGCGCCGCTCAGCGTGGGCGATTACACGATCGTGTCCCAGCGCGTGTATCTTTGCGGCGGCACGCATGATTACACGATCGCCAGCAACCCTCTGGTCGTGCGCCCGATCACCATCGGTTCGAACGTATGGATCGCCGCCGAGGCGATGGTGGCCCCCGGCTGCCGCGTGGCCGACGGCTGCGTGGTGGGCGCGCGGGCGATGGTGCATGGCGCGCTTGAGCCATGGTCGGTCTATTCCGGCAATCCGGCCCGCCGCATCAAGACACGCCCTTTCGACGCCAGCCGCTAACGCCAATCAAAGGGACGCAGGCATGAAGATTCTGGCCATCACACCGACCTATTACCCCCATATCGGCGGGATAGAGCAAGTCGTGTTTCAATTGGCCAGACACAGCCGGGCGCGGGGCGTGACGATGGATGTCGCCCATGTCGCTACCGAGTTCAAACAGGTAGGCTGCATCGATCTGGACGGCGTGCGGGTGCATCAGGTGCCGCTGCATGGGCATCGGCTGCTGGGGCTGGCCCCGGCGCTGGGAGCGATTGCGCGCGATTATGACCTGCTGCATGTGCATGATCCGCAATTGAGCGCGATCACCACCAATGTTCGCCTGTTTTGCGGCAAAAAGCCCGCCGTGCTCAGCACCCATGGCGGATTTCGCCACACGCGCAAGCTGGCGCTGCTCAAGACCCTGTTCGAGACTTTGCTGCTGCGCTCGGCGCTGGGGCATTACCGGGCCATTCTGGCGTCCAGTCCAGGGGATCTGGCCTATTTCGGGCAATTTTCCTCGCGCGTGGTCCCTTGCGGCAATGGCATAGACATGGCCGGTTTCGCCGTTGACGTCGCGGACAACAGCCCCGGCGCTGGATCGCGCGATGTCCATCGCTGGATCTATTGGGGCCGCCTCTCGCGCAACAAGCGGGTCGATCTGGCCATTGATTATGTCGGCATGGCGCGCGCGGCGGGACACCCGGTCGAGCTGCTGATTTGCGGCCGCGATTTCGAGGGGCTGGCCGACGGGCTCAAGGCCAAGGTCGCCGCGATGGGGCTGGACAAAGCCATCACTTTCGTCCCGTTTTTGACGCAGGAGCAACTGCGCGCCGAAATCGCCCGGCGCGGCGTGGCCATCACCGCCACCGAGCATGAGGGCTTTGGCCTCAGCACGGTCGAGGCGATGGCGGCGGGTCTGATCGTGATGTGCCGCGACATGGCGCCGCTCAACCATTTCGTGAAGCCGGAAAACGGGCTCTATCTCTATTTCGACCTCGGATCGCAGGACAAGGAGCGGCTGGACGCCTTTTTGGGCGCCGATGAAACGCGGCTCTCGGCCATGCGTGAGGCCGCGCTGGCGATGGCTGCAACCTATGACTGGAACCGGGTGATCGAGGGCTATCTTGAACAATATCGTCAGGCCCTCTCGGCCTGACGCTGCACCTGCGTTGGTGGTTGCCAATCATGTTGCGATGCATCATTAGGGTAATTACTTATCATTACCCAGCCGAACCAAGCAACGCAACAGCGCCCGTGCGCCGACCACTATTCGCCTTATGATCCAAAGCTTGATAGAGGACATGATGTGCTGCTGATTGCGAACAGGTTGCGTGAGTCCTTCTCCCAGAACGCGGGATCGAAGCGCGCGGTTGAGCTTGACGCCATTCGCGGTCTGGCGATCATGCTGGCGGTCGGTTCGCACCTGAACCGGCCCAGCGGCAATGCCCTGCTCGACTGGATCCAGACCCCTGCCATGCGCTGGGGGGCCATCGGCGTGGATATCTTTTTCGTGCTCAGCGGATTTCTGATCGGCGGCATGATCATTCGCGAAATCGACACCACCGGCGGTTTCAACATCAAGAAGTTCCTGACCCGGCGCGCCTTCCGCCTTTGGCCGGTGCTCTATCTGTTTGTCGTGGCGCATATGCTCTTTAAGCGCAGCGATCCCTACAGCGATTATGTCCCGCAGATCTTCTTCCATGTGCAGAATTATTTCCGCACACCGATCAACCACTTATGGTCACTGGCGGTTGAAGAGCAATTCTATCTGCTGGCCGCCCTGCTGCTGCCGCTGATCGCGCGGCTTCAGATCAACACAAGGCCGATGCTGATGTGGCTGGCCGGGCTTGCCGCATTCTCATCGCTGCTGCGCACGGTGGCGTGGTATTACGGGGTCGATGCGGTTTCGCTGCAATGGCAAACGCAATATCGTATCGACGTGCTGCTGGTCGGGATCATTCTGGCGGTGCTCAAATTCCGCCGCCATGATCTTTATATCCGGCTGCAGGGGCGGCATTGGCCCTATCTGCTCGTGGCTCTGGCCTGCTGCTTTGGCCTGAACGAAGTGTCTTTCCACCCCACCTATGTGAACGTCTATGGGCGATGGCTGGGCATGGGGCTGGGCGCGTCGCTCATCCTCGGGCTGGATGGGGTGCAATTGCCGCGCCCGGCGCTGTGGATTGCGCGCCCGCTGGCTTTTCTGGGGATCTATTCCTATTCGATCTACATCTGGCACCCCGGCATCGGCCGCTCGCTGATCTCATGGGCCGCGGCCAAGTCGGGATCGCTGCCGCTGGGCATTCTTATCGGCAATGCGCTGGTGGTGGCTCTGGGCGTGGCGATCACTCGCAGCGTCGAGCGTCCTATGATGGCCTTGCGCGACCGCCTGTTCCCATCGAACGTGCATTCGTAAATCCAGGCCCGGCTCGAACATAGGGACCGAAAATCACCGCAGCTTGTCTCATCCTTGATGACGCCATCGGGCGATATGATAAGACGGGGCGTCGCTTTGGGATAAACACCTATGCTCGAACGCAAGTTTCGCACTCTGGCCCGCGTGGCCGGAGCCCTCGGCCTGATCGCAATCGGTGCGCTGACACTGGCGCCCGCTCCCACCATTGCCGAGGCCGAAATCTCTGCTCAAGCCGCGCCTGCGCGCGCCGTCAATCCGCCGCTGGGGCGGATGGTGTGGATGCATATGATGGGCCAGATGCCCCGCAACGCGGGCATGCAATATGGTTCAACCTATCCGATCAGCATCTTTGACGAAAAGGACCCGGTGGCCCGCGCCGGGTCCGAGAAGCAATTCATCTATGACGTCATCCATTCCGGCATTGGCGGCATCGCCTTCGAAATCCTGCCCGGCAAGGGGGGCAACGCGATCCGCGTTCCGCAATATGCGGCGCTGGTCAAGGCGATGGCCGGTTCGGGCATTCTGGTGGCGCCCTGCTTTGACAGCGGCAAATCGCCCGAAGATCTGATCGACGCGATCGAACAATCCTATCAGGTGGCCAAAAACTATGGCAATCCGGCGCTGATGGCCGATGGCCGCCTGATCGTGTTTTTCTATGGCAGCCGGAGCATGGCGCCCGACGACTGGGCCCGCGTGCGCAGCAAGGTCATCGCCGACGGTTTTCCGGTGTTTATGATCGGGGATGCCTCGCAGGCCAATATTCCGCCTGCCAACGCCTTTGCCAATGCCGCGGCGCTGGCCGCGCATTGGGATGGGGCGTATAACTTCCCCGGTGCGGGCGTTGCCGGGGCGGCCGATTCCAATGCCAATTGGAACAAGGTCATGGCCGCCAACCACAAGGTCTGGGTCGGCAGCATCATGCCCAGCTATTATCGCGGCATCGCGGTCAACCCATCCTATGGCCCCTTTGGCGTCGATGCTCAGGGTACCGGACGGCTGCGTTCGCTGTGGAGCGATATTCTGCAATCGAACATCGGCTGGGTTTATTGGATCACCCAGAACGACTTTGTCGAACACACCAACCTCGCGCCCGACAGTTCATGGGGCTACACACGCTCGGACATGAACCTGTGGTTCTCGCGGCTGCTGACAAAGGGCTCCTATCCCTTTGGGCAGGCGCTTTACCTGACCGCGCCGCAATCGCTGCGCGCGGGCGAAAGGTCGGTGGCCGAACTGGCCATCATCAATCCCGATGCGACCCCGGTGAAGGCCCATCTGCAGGTGGTGGCCGACAATGGCGATGTGCTGGGGGCGGCGGATCTGACGGCGCGCGCGCATCAGCTGGATGCTGTACAGATCCCGCTGGTGGCGCCGGCAGGCGGACGCTATGCCTTTGCCCGCGCAGTTGCCAAGGGGCCCAGCGGCACGATCACCTCGGCGCCCATCCTGTTCTCGACAGAGAGCAAATTGCCGCGCGATCACGGCGTCACCAATTATTACAGCCTCAACAGCCGCCTCACCACACCCAAGGGCTGGCGCCCGGTGATCAGCGCGCAAGGTAATAATGTCCGGATTTCGGGGATAGATGCGCGCAGCGTCCTGTCCGCCGATCTGCTGGCGGACGGCAATCTGATCGATCAGATCAAATTCCCCCCCGCAGGCGATATCGGCTTGAGCAAGACCCGTGTGCTTCAGGTCGGGCGCGATTCCGACGATAACAAGAACAGCCGACTCTATGGTGGCCCCAGAATGTATCTGGTCAGGATCGTGCTGAAGAACGGGGCGATGTGGTTTTCCGACCCGATGCCCGACGCGCCAAAACGCCCGTCCTGACGCGAGGCGAAAGGACAGGCGTTCCGGGCGGAAAGGATCGATCAACCCAGTCGGCGGATGACCGGCTGATAGATTCGCAGCACGAGGGAAACCACCGCGCCCGAGGCAAAGGTCAATCCATAGGACGGGCGGGCATAGGCCGTCTGGGAATGGAAGCCATTCCATTTGGAATGGCCGTAATTGCCGATGGTGGTCGTGGGAGTCATGGCGGTGGAATAGGTCTGGAGCAGGCTGTCGGCCGAACTGTAAACCCACCATTGCATCTGCATCTGGCCGGTCGAACCATCGGTGCCGGTGGCGCTGCTGGCGGTGGACAGGCTGCCTGACACCAGCTTGATCTTGGTGTACCACTGCCAACACTGGGCATAGGCCATGTTGATGGAGCGCAGCACATCGGGATAGACCACCCATGCGCCTGCCGCTGTCACCGTTCCCGACAGCGCCACTTCGACATAATAGCCATCGGCATCGACCCCCACGCTGTTGACCGCCGTGGTCAGCCCCGCCAGCCCATTGGCCACGCCCTGCGACCACCCGGTGGGCCAGGTGGATTGCGCGCCGCCCAGCATGGTGACGTTGCGCGGCTGGACCGGATAGCGCGCCAGCGCCCGGTCACGCCCCATCCGCCCCCCACCGGTGTTCACGATCATGTCGCCGATGATGAGCTGGTCCGTGGTGCCCGAAACCACATCGCTGCCGATCGCATAGCATTTCAACTGCCAGCTTCCGGTGTTGACGTTGGGCGGCAGATAGACCGGCAGGAGGAAGCGGCCGAATGTGGCGGGCAAGAGAATGGTCCGCTGCATCGCCCATTGCGAGTTCGAATAATTGACCAGCTCGATCAGCACGCGTGAAACGCTGCGCGTGGGGGCCTGCTGCAGCCCGATTTCGACAAACACCATTCCGCCCGCCGCCAGCGATGCGGCATTGACGCCGATATATTTGCCCGCGCCGGTGCCTGTGTTGGTGCAGGTAACAAGGTCAAAATCATTCCCGCCATACTGATCGGCGGTGGAAACAGCGGTGCCGGTGCCATAGATCCCGCGCAAGGATGGAGACAGGCCATTGCCGATCAGCGACAGCGTGGGATTATCACTGAGAGGATGGACCATCGCGCCGCCCGTCGTGCCCGGCCAGAACGACCCGTAATCCTCCAGCCTCGCGAAGGGGTGCGTCGAAAACTGCACCGGCACGCTTCCGTCGGATTCGCGGAATATGAAAACACTGCTGTTGTTCACAAAGTTGCTGGTCCGCCCGTTGGGAAACTCCATGACATAGGTGTTCGCGCCGCCGGTGAACTTGTTGTTTTCCCAAAAACCATACTGAAGATTGGAAATGTAGCAGCGCATGGCCGGAGCAGACCATCCGCTGATTTGGGCAAACAGATTGTCCTTGATGGTCGGCATCACCAGATAGCCGACATCGCTGCCCGCGCCGATCCACGGCTTGCAGGTCGCACGGTCGGTGCCGCTGGACGTATCCTCATTGGCAATCAGGATGCGCGGATAGGGGTTGGCCATCGTCTGCGTTTCGCCGCCAAACTTGTTCTGCTTGATCATCCCGGCCCAACCGGCATTGGTGCCGCTGGATTCGGTGATGTTCGGCTTGATCCAGATGTCGGCCTTGCGGTTCTGCAGCAGGTCGTTCTTTTGAATATTGTAATTGGCCGACAAACGCGGACCGATGGCGATGCCGTAATCATTGCCGCCGATCGCACAATTTTCGATCACCAATTGATCGACATAGCCGCCCCATGCAATGCCGATATTGGCGCCATTGCCGCCAAACTGGCAATTGTCGATTTTCAGGAAGGGACTGTCGACGCTGTTATTGCTGATCGCGCATTCGGTATAATTGCCGAACATGCAATTGGTGATCCGCATGTTCTGGCTGGCATTGGTGCTGGTGCGGGTGCATTTCAAAAAGCCCTTGCCGCCCAGAAACATGATGCCATCCACATACATGCTCATCAATTGGCCGGTGACGGTCAGGAAATATTTGTCCGCCGGAATGCGGATGACCACCGTGCCGGGGATGCGCGCTTTCAGCCAGAGCTTGCAATCGCTCATAGTGAAATCACCGGCATCATAGATGCCCGGCTCGATCTCGATCCCGCTCTGATATTGATAAAGGTCGAGGATTCCGGTCGGGGCGGCGCTGCGCGAGGCGGCCACGGTGGCAATACAGGCGGCAACCCCGGCCTGATCGGATGCCGCGCTGTTGCCATCGCCCACCGCGCCGGCCTGGGTGGGAACCGAGGCATTGCTGACCGCAGCGCGCACGGCGGACGCGGCATTGCTGGAGGCCTGGGTTGCCAGTTTGCGTGCAAGAATGTCGATCATTGGGCCATCCTGTAGTTGAGGGTGCCGGCCGACAGGGTGACCTGAAGGTAAAGCTGGGCAGTGGTCTCGCTTTCATCCCAGACCGCCTCACAGCAATCGACCGTGAACAGCGCCCAGGGCGCACCGCCCATCGTCAGCGGCAATTTGTTCACACCGCCATCAATCGAGCGCAGCAATTGAACGCTCCCCGACCATGTACCCGAAAGCGTCAGGATCACGCTGCGCCCGACCACAGGCGTAAAGGGGCCAAGCAACACCGAGGCCGATGTGCTGCCGGTCAACGGCGCGGTCGTCGTTACCGGAAAAGTCACCGGCAGCGGCGCGGCGGTATTGACCGTGGCGGCCGTGCCATCGGCATTGGCAAAACTAACCGCAAATTGCGGGACATAATTGGCCGGTGTCTGAACGGGCTTGGACATGGTGCCTCCTTTACGAATGATCCTTTTTGGAAAATAACCAATTAGGTTCGTGTAGGAAATGCAAATTATCCGATATGCCGAAACAAGTGACAGGATCACTTATCCGGTTTTTATCGAGATCTATACTATTGACTTTTATTGTCTTTCTTGCGGATACCCACAGGGCTCTCACCGCCGCCGCGATGAACAAATTCCGGCCGCCCCCGAGGCCTGAAGCGAATGCAGCAAAGCGAATCGCCCAATCCGCAACGCAGCGCCTCAATGCGCCCGACGCGAATGTTTGCGCCGAATTTCCGATTAAAACATGCTTATTCAATCCATCTACCCCGCCGGATATTCGTGGCGGGATCGGGAGAATATTGCGCTTTCCGGCCTGTCGGACCAATCCGTTCCTGCCGCGCTCGTGCTGCAATGCAAAATCTTTGCTCGACTCCCGCCTTTTTGCTGTGCTAGGGAGTGTTACGTAATTTTAGGAGATAGCATCATGGCTGCTAGCATGCTTGTGGTACTCGCCGCTGCCGGTTTGGTGGCCGGTGCCCCCGCCCAGAATACCCAGATCCGTTCGGCTGCCGCCATCCCGGTCGCCGGCAAGACTCAGCTGGCCAACGTCGTGGTCAAGCGTAACGTCGGCGCAAACTGCAAGGTTGCCCCCAAGTCCAAGGCTGCCGCTGCTCGCTGCACCGAAGCCCAGGCTCAGGGCACGCCCGCCTTTGTCGCTGGTGCTAACACCATGTCGACTTCGGCCTTCGGCAGCTTTGCCGCTTCGTTCGGCGCCCCGCTGGTTGGCGCAGCCATCGGTTCGCTGGTGGTTCAGCAGGTCATTGACAACAACAATGGCACCACCACGATTGTCCTTTCCGCGCGGTAATCTCACCTCGCAGAACTGGAATGCAAAAACCCCTCCTGTATCAGGAGGGGTTTTTTCGTGCGCCCAATGATTGCAGGGTCAACGCGATTTGGCCGGGCTCCAGATCTGATAGGTCTTGCCGCTCCAGGAATCGATGATTCCCATGAAAGTGGCGCAAATCTGGGTCAGCACCTCATACAGCGTGACCAGCGGCCCCCCGATACCCTTGCGCGCCAGCAACCACAGCACCACGGCCAGCCCAAGGCTTGCCACGACCACGCTGCTCAACCCCATCTGGCACAGGGCCACGCTGAAGAAGATGGCGGAAAGCGCCAGCATCGGCGCCCCGAACCAGCGTAGCAGCTTATGCGAGACATATTTGTACCGATCCAGCAGCGAATAGGTGCGATCGATGCTGGGCCACAAATGCTTGTGCGTGTTGAAGGCGCGACAGGCGATGCGCCGCTTGCGCCGAAACTCGTCGCTCGAACTGGTGGTGTTCTTTTCATAGGCCACCACATCGGGGGCCGAGATCAGGCGCAGCCCCTCAAAGGTCACACTCATCGACACGGTCATATCATCAAGCAGATGCGCCGGCACCACCGGATAGATCGACCGGCGCGTGGCGAAAATCGAGCCATCGGCGCCCATCATCGACCCGCATTCCGATTCCAGCTTCTTGATCTTTTCTTCCAGCCGCCAATAAAAGCCGCCGACCTGTGCGGTGGTCCCCTCATCATCATTGATATATTTCAACGTGCCCGACACGCCGCCAATGGTCGGATCGCGGAAATAGTTCAGCAAGGCCGGCACCGTCGCCGGGTCGAGGATCACATTGGCATCGGTAAAGATGCAGATGTCGCTCGAACAACTCGCCACCATATGGCGCATGCCGGTAGCCTTGCCGGTACGCTCGCTGGAGGGGACAAAGCGGATCAGATCGGAACGACTTTCGATGATTTCGCGCGTCCGATCGCTGCTCATATCCGAATAGGCGACAAACTCCACATCGGGGCAAATCTTGCGGATTTCCTCCAGATTGCGGATCTTGTCGGGCAGCGACGCCTCTTCATTATAGGCCGAAAACAGCAGGCTGGCGCTGGGCTGCGGCAAGGTCTGACCGGGCGCCACAGGTCGCCGCTTCATCCAGCGCAACGTGATCGGATAGATCAGATAGGGATGCACGAACAAAAGCAAGAACAGCAGTGCTAACGAAAGGCTGATCCACGGCATATTCGGATCTCACACTATCAAGGCCGCCGAAACGGCAGGTTTTCAAAAAAGCCAGATCGCAGCACTCCTTGTCCGCAAGCGGATGGCGCAGGCGATACTGAATGGCGAAAGATCGCGCTTGCCTCAGAACACCAGTTCAAGGCCCTGCATAACGGTCAGATAACGCAGCCGATCCTGCGTCAGCCCGGCATCGCGCCGATAATATCCCGCCTGCGTGATCAGCGACAGGTTGCGATTGAGGCTGATGCGAGAGGATGCCGATGCGCCATAGCCATAAGGCTGACGCCCCGCGATCATATAATCGAAATAATCATAATTACCCGACACAGTGACGCGCCAGTTGTCACGGATATCATGAGTATAGGTCAGATCAATATTGGTCCTTCTACGCCCCGGTGAGGCATAGCTGCTGCTTTCATCAATTTTCTTTCTGGCACTCAGCCGTAGATTGCTCTGCTTGCTCAACAAATAGAGCAGATCGACCTTATAGCTCAACCCCGCAATGTTCTGAATCCGAGCATCTTCGAAGTTCTGGGCCATATAGCCCGCCTGAATCGTGCCCAGCAGGCGGCGGTTAAGCTGAACATTGAGCCCCGCCATCGCTTCATAACCGACCGAATTGGCGCTCACGACAATCGGGTTGGCAGACGTGCCCAGATTGCGCAGCGCATCGTAATAATGCCGGTTGCCCTCCACCGAGACAACCGCCTCAATGCCGGGGCGAAGCTGATGGGTGGCAAGGCCCGCAACGCTCCACCGGGCATGGCTGCGGCGGCTCTGATCCACAATCGCCCCCGTCTGCGCATCCACCGATGGCGAGAACAGCTTGCGATCCACCGCCATGTTCAACCGCCAGCCCAGAATAGGCGAGCGATGAGACAAATCAGCCTCGCCCAGATATTGCCAATAGCGCACCGGTTCGCGCGTCTCGGGCTGGTTGTTGATGTCTACGCGCGAGAGCATCTCGCGATTGGCCGAACCATGCAGCCGCAGCAACACCAGTTCCGGCGTCCCGCGTTCATAGCGCAGCGAGCTGGCAAATGTGTTCATGTCATTGGCACGGGCCTGCGTATAGCGCGTGGCGGTGTAGCGCAGGTTGCCGCTGATGCGGTTGACCGCATCGCCATTGTCGAAATTCAGCTCAGGCGTGATCTGCGCCACCGGCCCGGTGGTCTTGCTGGCCCGGTCGGCAGTGGACAGGTTGTTATAGCCCCCTGCCACCGTGACCGAGGGTTGCAGACGCAGGCTGCGAATACGGATCGGCCGGGGGCGATAATTGGGCGCGATGCCCCCGGTCAGCGCCTGCGTGCTGGCCATATCGTCCAGTAGGGGCAGAAAGCGCGTGACCGGATCATTCAGCACCGGCTGAATGATGACCGGCTGGGGCGGGGTGGAGGTAAAGGGCACCACCGGCTGGGGCGCGAGGATCACAGGGGGCGGGGGCGCGGCGCCCGGCTGCGCCTGAACCGTGCGCGAGGTTGCCGTGCCGCCCCATGTCGGGGCAACCGCCCGCTCGCCAATCTTGCCGTAGGTGATCGTCTGGGCCAGAGCGGGCGCCGACATCAAAATGGTGGCGACAATCCCCACCCCTTTGGCGATCCGCGTGGTCGATTTCATGAATGTGTCCCCCATAGGCCCGGCCTGTTCGTCCTTGCTGCACCCCTGTTTCAGGAAATGCCTTCCTGTTTCGCCGCCATACGCGGCGGATTGGCCCGCAGGATCAGCGCCACGGCGCAAAGCACCGACAGCGACACGCTGTTGGCGAAATTGATTCCGCGCGTTTCCAGAAAATTCACCGCAGCATAGCCGAACAGCACCCCGGCCATCACTGCATAGGACCATTCGCGCCGCCGCATTGCCGCAGCGATCGCGATCCCCATCGCGCCGAACAGATAGACCAGATAGGTCAGCAGCCCCAGCACGCCCATATCCGCCATCGCCGCCAAATAGGCATTATGCGCAGAAGAGGCGGCGGTAATGTACTGCTCGTGATGGCGATAGCCCACCCCGAACAGGGGATGGGTGTAAATGATGTTCAACGCTTCCTGCCATGCGGCAAAGCGGCCCGTGCCATTCGATTCCAGACCCCGACGCGCATTGTCCAGCAGGAACACCTTGGAATAGATCACCGGCGAGGCCGCCAGCAAAACAATCAGACCCAGCACCGCAGCCCCCACCATCCTGAGCCTTTGCCGCCCATTGGCGCGCAGCCAGTACAGCAGAGCAACCATCACGCTGCCCGCCATGGCGGCAATCATGCCCGAACGGTTTTGCGAAACGATCAGCATGTAGGCGCAAATGCCCATCACAACCGCCCGCACCGGCAGGCTGCGAATGACATAGGAGATCAGCAGCGTGGAGGCAGCAGTCGACCCCCAGTAATTCGGGCCGATGCGCCCCTGAAACCGGCCGACCACATAATTATTGTCCACCAGCGCGACGATCATCACCACACTTTGAAACACAGCCAGGGCGGTAAAGACCTTACGCACGATTTCCTCGGTGTCCTCTTGCTGAGAACAGAGCACGCAAATCAGGACCATTACGTAAAGGCCGATGGCCAACATGCCAAAATCTTTGGGCGTGATCTCATAAAGGAAACTGGCGGCGATCAGCGTCAGGATCCACAGGAACAAGACCGCCGGGCGGATCACCAGATCCAGCGCGACATAGCGCCGCACCACCGTCAACGCCGCCGGCAAAAAGCCCAGCGCCACCGCCGCCACCGTGATCCCCAGCGATTCGGTCGTTTCCGTGCGCGTATCGACCGTGCCCAATTGCCCGATGAAGCCGCGCGGCGGCGTCACCACAAAGGAGAGCAACGGGATCAGGCCCAGCCACCACCCCCACAGCGCATTGGCATCGCACAGATCACGCAGCGTCTGCCGCCAGTCCCGCCGCCAGCCCTGATGGAGCGGCCAGGTTGCCGCATGATCCTCACGCATTGGATGCGACCTGTTCTTTGACCGCCACCGCCCCCGAGGGCACTAGGCGATTATACAGGGCCAGCAGGTTCTTCTGCTGACTTTGCCAGCTATATTTGCTCACCACCGCCTGACGCCCCCGCTCGCCCATGGCCAGCGCCTCCTGCGGGTTTTCGTGAAGCCAGCGGATGCGGGCGACCGCCTCCTCGATATTGGCCGGATCGACGCAAAAGCCGCAATTATCGGCATCCACAATCGCCCGCCACACCGGAAAATCCGAAACCACCATCGGCAGGCCCGCCGCCATATATTCAAAGAACTTGGTCAGTTCCTTTTCATAATAATGCTCATGCAGCGGAAAGACCGCGAGCCCGGCCGTCCAGGGCTCACAAAATGCCTCGACCATTTCGTGGGTGACGAAATAATTGACCCCCTGAAGGATCACCGTCGAAGCCTCGCCCTCAGGCTTGCTCGACCGCTTCACCCATTCCATCGTGCCATCCTTGGCCAGCAGGCCGACATGGACATCGCCCGCCGCCTCGATCATTTTGGGCGCCAGGTCCTTGGGGATACGGCCGGAAAAATGGATCGTGCTGCCCGGCAGATGCTGCGCCAGCGCGGCCTGCAACAGCGCGCCCCGGCTTTCCGAAGCAGTCCCGGCATAGATCAGGCGGATGTTTTCGGGCCGGTTGGCATGGCGATCAACCGAGCGCAGCCGTTCGGACCGGTCAAGATGGGGGTAATTCAGCACCGGCGTGGCGCCGGGAAAGCTGCGTTCGTAATAGCGTTCGGCAATCACCACCTCAAAGGCGCTGTTGGCGGCGCGCGCCACAGCCGAATAGGCCGAGGACACCAGATTACGCAGGCCATCAGGGATCCATTCTCGCACCCCCGCCGCCTGCGAGAAATCCTCATGCACGTCAAACACCACCTTGCGCCCCAGCGCGCGGAGCAGGAAGCCCCATGGGATCAGTTCCGGGTCGTGGAAATGGAGAACCTGCGCGCCCGATTTCCACCCCCGCCAGGTCACCCGCGCCGCGGTCAGCGTCACGCGTTCCAGACGGTTGCGCGGGGCGGGCACGGCCAGGATTTTGACGCCATTGACCACCTCGTCGCCGCCATTGCGAATGACAAGGCTCACATCATGCCCGGCCTCGGCCAGCGTGCAGCATTCCCGAAAGAAGATCCGGTTGTCCTGCCGTTCATGATGCGATGACAGATGTGCGATCTTCAAGACTTGCCCCCTATCCAAAGATCGGTTCCCGGCGGCGCCATCAGGCTTTGCGCCGGGCCCGATGGATCACGCCTCTTTCAGGTTGCGAAAGAATGTCCCGGCCTCGGCCAGAACCGCCAGCATCAGCGATCCCAGCAGCGCCAACACGACACCCAGAATAAGCAGCAGCTTGATCTTGGGCGCATTGGGCACCTGCGGGGTGGACGCGACTGTCTCCACGGTCAGATCGCCTACGCTGTCGAGCGTGCTGACGATGCGTTTGTACCGGTCGAAATCGGCATTGTAGGTGGTCAGTTCAAAGTCGCGCTCATGCTCAAGCTGGGCCACGGTTCCAGTGGCCTGCAGGCTGCTGGCCATTTCCGCCTTGCTCTTACGCAAGGCGACGCCTTGCGCCCCGGCGCGCTGCGACTGCGCCGCCGCTTCGACGCCCAGCCCGGCCATCGCGGTCTTGCGGATCGAGGCGGACTGCTTGTCGATGGCGGCCTTGAGCGTCTCGACCTTTTGGCGTCCTTCGACGGCCAGCGGGTGCAGCGGGCCATAGCGGCTGGTTCCGCTCAGCGCCTCGGCCTGCGCCAGACTCAATTGCGTGCGCAGCGCCTGAATGGTCGGGTTGGCGTCGACCGCGGCGTCAGCCATCGCGGCGCGGTTGCGGCCCGACACCAGCGCGGCATCAGCCTGCGCGCTCGCCTGCTGGGCCGTCATCATCGAGACGTCGCCGCCCAGATTGGGCCCCTGCAGGTTCAGCACGCCCGCCCTTGCCCGCGCATCGGCCAGCCGCTTTTCCAGCTCGCCAATCTTCGCGCGATGCTTTTCAAGGCTTTCCGCCAGTTCCTTGGTGCCGTTCAACCGAACCTGACGGCGCAAATCGCCCTCTCTTTCGGCATGCACCTGAATCAGAGTGTTGACGATTTTCGCCGCCAGCACCGGATCGCCCCATTTAAATCCGACCTCGATCGAATAGCTCTGCCCAACCCCTTCGACATTGAGATTGTTGAGCAGATTGTCCTGCGCATAGCGCTGGGGCGTATCGGTCGAAGGGTCGCTGTCGCGAACGGGGGTCGTATCCCCGGTCACGGCGCGAATCACACCGCCGACCGTCGAGCGTACAAAGCTGCCCACGCCCAGCATGCCGTCCAGCACCCGGAACTTGAGCGAGACCTTGGTGAAGGAGGAGTTCTGATCCAGATGAAGACGTCGCACCACTTCGGCTGCATTTTCGCGCGACTGGATGCTGGAAATCTCCGTCGCCACCGTATCGGCGGTGGGCATCAGATAGTTCATCGCCCCGCCGCGCTCTGTATTGACCACGTTGCGCCGGGGATCGATCATCACGATGGCGCGGGCGTAATAGCTGGGCGGAGCCAGCACAACGTATAGAACGATGAGGCCATAGATTATCATGGCCGATCGCAAAATACCCTTACGCCGCCGCCTGAAGAAATCTCCCAGTACGAAAGCCGTTTCGCGAAATGGTCTGACCTGAACGTTATCCAATTTACACCCCCAATTTACAAGGCCAACAACCAAAACGGCACGCCGTGACGGCGAGAATCTTCAACGATCCGACCCTTGACTATTGGCTGTCTGTTGATGTTCGATGCTGATCATTCTAATGCCTTGAAACATAAAGCGCCAACTCATCTCCACCCGTTTCGGCGGCAGCCAGCCTAGGCGTGGCGGCAAGGCGCCGGGCCCAGGAAGGCGGAAGAGCCGTCCGGCCCGCGTAAATCGCCAGCCAGCCCCACAGGGGTTTGGGCAATTCGCCGCCATCCTTGAAAACCGGCTTTTGCGGCGATCCTGTCTTTTTCTCAAAGATCTCAGGATTTTCCGCGCCCGCCAAAACATTGCGTGCCAGCCGGTCCATCGCCCTGTCACAGGTCGCATAACCAGACTGGTTGTTTCTCTCAGCCAGCTCGGCCAACAGAAACAACGGCTGCAACGCGTAAACGTGATAGTGCAGCGCAGCATGTCGACGCTTTAATTCCATGGGAAGGAATCCATCAGCCGTGACCGAACAAGCGCCATGTCGAAAAGATTCCATTCCAAAATCAAAGAAAGTCTGATTACCAATTGCAGCACCGGTTGCGCCGATGGCCAGCCCTGCCCAATAGAGATGGTTATTTTCCACGGGCGATCCTGTCACACCATTACGCCGAAACTCCAAAAGGTTGCCCGCCATTTTGGCCAGCCATTGTTCAATACGCCGATTCTCTTCTTCACCCGCCGCATCGGTGGGTGCATCGCGAATCTGTAGGTAGGAAAGCGAAAGCCCGGACAGCAGCGTGGATAGTTTGAACCATCCCGCGGTGCCCGAGACGCCGGTGAAAGCCTCGCCTCTTGCCCACTGGTCCAGACTATAGCGTGCGCATTCCGCAGCTGCTAAATCTTTGCCGTCAGATCGGATGTATCGGTTGGCCTGATTGGTTAATCCGGCCATAAAAGCCAGGATCGGAGCCATGGCTTCCTTATAGGCATCCTCGGCGTCCTGATCGACAACATCCGCAGATTTCCCTGGTTTATAACGCGTATTAATCATCAGATCGCGCACCGGCACACCAGCAACCGGACAGGATGCATTTCTGGCCACGAAGCGTCCACCGCCCCCGCCGGAGGGTACATGAAATGGCGCCTGATAGTGATGATCGCCCGTCCGTATTGGTGGCGCGGCCTTGCTATCCTTTGAGTCGCAGCCCTGCGCCGCCAAAGCCAATATAGTGGTGATTACGTAATAACAACGAGAACGGACGAATCGGTTTCTTTCCATGAACCAATCTCCACTTGATAAGGTGGCGGCGAGATTTTACCAATCTCAGCGACTTAAGGCACCGCAATGTGTCGTACCCTTTTATCTGAAGGATATAGGGCGTCGTCAACGTGAACCTCCTCACAAATGGAAGCCTTTTAACCATGAAAGATCCGCGAAATAGATTGCGCTTCGCCCTGCTCGCCGCCTTGCATGGCGGGGCCCTGCTCTCGCTGACGGCCTGTGCGCAGGACCGCCTTCCGCCTTTGGAACCGGCCAGCGCGGCCGCGATCCAGAGCGCCCCGGCCTATGTGATCGCACCCGGCGATCTGGTTCGCATTGTCGTTTACAACGAACCAAATATGACCGGCGACTATCTCGTCCTGCCCGAAGGCACGATCCAGTTGCCGCTGATCGGCGTGGTGATGGCCAAGGGGCAGACCGCCAGCCAGCTCTCGGACGAGATTCTGGGCAAGCTGCGAAAGGGTATTCTGACGGAACCGCGCATTTCGGTGAATCTGGCCCAGATGCGCTCGGTCTTTGTCAGCGGCGCGGTCACCAAGCCGGGCGCCTATCCCTATATTCCCGACATGACGGTGGATATGGCGGTGGCGGTGGCGGGCGGCTATACCGACCGGGGGGCGCATAACCGTGTCGTCCTGCGCCACAGCGGCGAAGCCGAGCGTCAGTTCGAGCTGAACCCGGGCATGCCGATCAAACTGGCCCCCGGCGACATCATCAAGGTGCCCGAACGCGCCTTCTGATAATTCCACCATCCGTGGGATCGGATATAGATCGTGTCCATTCTGAACCGTATCAATAGGATAAGGCAGACGCAGAGCGACCGCCTCTTCGGCTTTGCCGATCAGGCGCTGCTGGGCGCGGGCAATCTGCTTACGGCCATCCTGATGGCGCGCATCCTGCCCACGGACAAATTCGCCGCCTTTGCCACGGCGGTGGCGATCTATTTCCTGCTGGCCGGCTTCTTCCGCGCCATTATCGTCATCCCCTTCCTCCTGTCGGGCAAGGAGGCGGATAATGAGGAGCACAAGCCGCAATGGGCATGGCTGACCGTGCTGGTCTCGGCCGCGCTCTTTGTGCTGATGCAGGGGATCGCCATCGGCATGGAGCGAGCGGGTTTTTCGGCCTATGCCTGTCTGGTGGCGGTATTCGCCGCATGGCAGACGCCGGGCCTGACGCTTCAGGAATTCGGGCGGCGCTGGCTGTATCAAAGCCACCGGGGGCTTCAGGTGGTGCTGTCATCGATGCTCTCGCTCACCATCATGCTGGGCGGGCTAGGGTTGATGATGCTGGGGCGCGTTTCGCCCACGGCGGCGCCGCAACTGATGGGGCTGGCCGCCTTTGCCGCCTTTGTGATGCAGATGGCGGCGCTGCCGCCCCGGCTCTGCGCGCCCAGCCTGACGCAGATGGGGGCCTTGCTGCGCCCGCGGCTGAATTTCGCCTTGTGGCAGGCCTTTACCCATATTCCTTTCGTGATTTACGGTCAGGGCTTTCCGCTGCTGCTCACCCATGTCGCCCCGCCGATCACGCTGGCGGGCTATTCGGCGATCCGCAATGTGCTCAATCCGATCAACAGCATCGTGAGCGCGGTGGATTCCACCGACAAGGTGCGCGCGATCAACGCCATGCGGGACAAGGGCGTGCCCGGCGCGCTGGCCTCGGTCAATGGCACAAGACGGTTCATTCTGGTGCTGGCCATGCCATGGCTGTTGTTCAGCTGCGCCATCGGTCCATGGCTGCTGCCGATCCTCTACAAGGGGCGCTACAGCTATCCTTTGGAAATGGCGGTACTGGGCGTTTACTACCTGTTGGTGGTGATCAATCAGCCATTCGAGACCTTTCTGATCACCAATGAAAAGGGCAAATCTTTGTTCGCCTCGCGTTTGACCAGCGCTGGGGTGACCTTTGCCGCGGCGGCGGTTCTGGTGCCCCGGATGCATGTGATGGGGGCGGTCCTTTCGCTCGTGCTGGCGCAGGGGGCCAATTGCCTGCTGCTCGCGCTGGTCAGCCGCCATGTCGTGCATGCCGATCGCACGCAGGAACGCCATCACGGCATTTCCGAAAGGGATCAGCCGGTCGGCGCATGAAATGATGGGACCAAATTTGCAGGCTTCGCGGTATTCAAAGTCAACAATAAATTATTTATGGCAAAATTATGATCATAAATTCAAACCACTACGGATAATACACCGGATATTATTTCAGCTGTTGATCACTATGCTTCGACTATATTTCAAAGGGAGTCCAAGATCGTGAAGCCTTTCCGTTGGGGTATTTTCGGGACAGGCGCCATCTCGGCCAAATTCGCCGAAGGGTTGAAGGCCGCTGATAATGCGCAGGCCCATTTCGTCGCCTCGCGCAGCCTGTCCAAGGCGCAATCCTTTGCCCAGGCGCTGAAAATCCCCCATGGCATCGAGGATTATGCCAAGGCCGCGACCTCTGGCATGGCCGATGCGGTCTATATCGCCTCGCCGCCCGCCGAACATGCCCGCCTCGCGCTCATGTGTCTTGAGGCCGGGGTTCCCGTGCTGATCGAAAAGCCCTTTGCCTCCAACGCCGCCGATGCCCAGCGTATCGCCGATGCCGCCCGCGCGCATGGCGTCTTTGCGATGGAGGCGATGTGGACGCGCTTCCTGCCCGCGGCCCAGGCCTTTCGGGATCGACTGGCGGGCGGCGCGGTCGGCGATGTCCACATGATCTCGGGCAGCTTTGGCACCGCCAAGCGGATCGACCCGCGCAATGGCGCCTTCGATCCCGCACGCGGCGGCGGAGCCATGGCGCAACTGGGCACCTATCCCGTCTCGCTGGCGCAATGGCTGTTTGGTCCGCCGGTGAGCATTCAGGCCAGCGGGCGGATGGGGGAAACCGGGGTCGACGAGGACGTCGCCTTCACCCTGCGCTTTGCCAATGGCGTCACCGGGGCGTTTTACGCCAGCATCCGCGCATGGGCGCCCAATGATTTTCAGGCGATGGGGCCGGAGGGGATTCTGGCCTTTCACGGCCCGCTCTATCGCCCCAACGGGCTGCGCATCACGCGGCAGGCGCCGCAACGCTTTTCCGAGCCGAAGTTCCATTGGAAAATGCGGTTGAAGGAACATGACGCCTTTCACCGCATCGCCCAGATGATGGGCTGGTCCGCGCGCGACCGGTCTAAGGTCGAGAATTTTCGCTACACCGGCAATGGCTATCATTACGAGGCCGACGAGGTGCAGCAATGCGTGGCGCGCGGCGCGACCGAAAGCGCGATCATGCCGCTGGACGACAGCATCGCCGTGGCCCGCACGCTGGACGCCATTCGCGCCGCACTTGTTACGGCGCCCATCTGAAACATAGGGCCCATACGCATATCCGGGGGGCAAACAGGGGGCTTATGAAAATAGGCATTATTGGCTGCGGCTATGTCTTTGATCTTTATATGCTGACCATCGGCCGGCATGAAAACATCGAGATCGCAGGTATTTACGACATCAGGTCCGAACAGGCAGAAAGGGTCGGGAAATTCTTCGGCCTGCGGGTATATCCTGATCGGGAGAGCATTCTGGGCGATCCGGAGATTGAGGTGATCGCCAATCTCACCTCGATCGAGGCGCATTACGAGGTGAACAAGGCCATCCTGCGGGCGGGCAAGCATGTCTATTGCGAAAAACCTTTTGTCACCGACATGGATGAGGCGCGCGAGCTTTTCGCTCTGGCCGAAAACCTGGGGCTGCGCATTTCCTGCGCCCCGTCCAACGCGCTGTCGGCCACATCGCAAACCATGTGGAAGGCCGCGCAGGACAAGGCCGTGGGCGATGTCCGCATGGTCTATGCCGAGTTTGACAATCAGCCGGTCTACCTGATGAATCCGGAAACATGGCGTTCGCGTTCAGGCACACCATGGCCCTATGTTCATGAGTATGAATCGGGCTGTACGTGGGAGCATGTCGGCTATCATCTGGCCTGGATGTGCGCGATTTTCGGGCCGGTGCGCAGCGTTACGTCCTTTTCCAAAATGACCCTGCCCGACAAGACCGACCTGCCGATGGATCCGGCCGATACACCCGATTTCTCGGTGGGCTGCCTCGATTTTGAAAGCGGCGTGGTGGGGCGCGTCACCTGCTCGATTGCCGCGCCCTATGACCATCAGATGCGCATCATCGGCAATCGCGGGGTGATCCACACCAACACCTATCGCGAATATGAATGCCCGGTCTATATCGAACGCTTTGGCAAGCTGGCGCTGGATATGCGCCGGATGCGGCTGGCGCGCACCAACAGCTTTGTGCAATGGCTGGTGGGCATCGGCGGGCGCAAAGTGCCGCTGATCGTCACCCCGCCGCCCGGATCGAAACGCCTGCCGCGCAAGAGCATGTCGCCGCGGGCCATCTACAAGCGGTTTATGAGCAACCAGATCGGCATTCAGGACAAAGCCATCGGTCTGGCCGAATTATGCGACGCGATTGCCACCGGGCGGCCGCATTTCCCCTCGCATGACTTCACGCTGCATCTGACCGAACTGACGCTGGCGATTCAGGGGGCGGGGCCGGACGGGCTGCGCCATCAACTGACCTCGCGGTTTGATCCGGTCGCCCTGCCCGAACGCAGCCGCGCCGCCGCTCCCGACTATCGCGATTATGCAAGGCAAAGCTGGCGTGAAAAGATCTGGCAGCGCCTGCGCGAAGTGTTGCGCAAGGGGCCCGCGCCCACCAATCCGCTGATCTGATCCTGCGGCTCCCTCTCTTTCTCGGGAGGGAGCCGCAGCCCCCCGCCCTATTGCGGCGCGAAAATGCTGCTGTCCAGCGCCACCGCTGCCGTTTCGGGCGGCATATCAACCTTGGCCTTCTTGGTTTGCAGCAAGGAAGGATCGCCCAACGGCCGGTCCTTGTCATGTGTGGGGATGACCAGCCCGTCGAGCGCGATCAGCGAGGTGAACTGATAGGGCAGCACCATCAGCTTCGATTTGCGATAATGCGCCTCGGGCGAATAGGCATCGGTGTCCTTGACCAGTTGCTCGGCCTCCAGCCGCCCCATCGCCGAAATCAGATTGGCCCGCGCCAGATATTCATTGGCCAGCGCGGTGTTGTAATTGTTTTCCACATTCAGCAGATCGCGCGCCAGATCCAGCACGTCCAGCGTGGTGCGGTCGCCCGCGCGATGCTGCAATTGGGCGCCTTCATAGGCCATGCGGGCCGCGCGGGTGGCGCTGAGGTAAAAGGACAAAGCCGCGCGCGAGGATGCCAGTTGCTCCCACGCGGTGGCCACGGCGGCGCGCGACTGGCGCACCGAATAATCGATCAGCATCCAGTCGGACTGGTTGTTTTCCTGCGCCGCGCTGAGCCGAGCCACCCGGCTGCCGCCGTCGAGCAGCGGGACCGTCAGCGTGACCTGCCCTTGCAGGCGTTCATAGCGCACCAGCGTGCTGCTGGCCGAAGAGGGGAACGAGCCCCCGGTCAATTGCAGATCGACGCGGGGCAGGAATTCCGACTTGATCGTGCCGATCCCCGCGCGCGAGATCTTCTCCTTCTCCTGCGCCGCGCGGATCAGCGGGCTTTCCTTATCGGCCACGCTATAGGCTTCCTCCAGCGTAGCGGTGGGCACGTGCAGCACGTCAGGCGCCTCCAACTCTCCGGGCGGGGCGCCCACATCGCGCAGGAAATCGGCCTGGCTGACCGCCAATTGCCCCTCGGCCTGCACCAGCGTGCCGCGCAGGGTGGCCAGACGGGTTTCCACCTGTTGCAAATCGGCGCGGGTGATTTCCTTCACCCTGCTGCGGATCGTGTCCTCGCTGAACTGCTTTTCCAGAATGGCCAGATTCTGCCGCGCGATGGTGACCGATGCCGCATCGCGCAACACATCGACATAATCGGAAATCACCGCCAGCGTGACCTCCGCCTCAACCAGCCGCAATTGCGCGCGCGTATAGCTGACCTGCGCCTCGGCGGTGGCGACGGAATAGGGGATGCGGCCAAAGGAAAGCAGCGTCTGAGTCAGCGTGGCCGAAACAGTGTTGGTCCATGCCGACAGGTTCTGTTTGAAACCGCTGCTGTAATCAAAGCGGTCCTCGGTATAGGCCCGCGATGCCGTGACATTGAGCGTGGGGCCGTAGGCGGCCTTGGCGGCGCCGACATTGTGGTCGGTGGCCCGCAAGGTGGCGCGATATGCCAGCAGGCGCGGATTGCCCCGATAGGCGAGACTGATCGCATCGGCCAGCGTGGTCACGGCGCCGGGCGGCCCGGCGTCCTTGGCCGCCGTATAGGGCTGGCCCGGTTTGAAGCGGGGCAGCGGCAGGCGCGGGTCAGTAGGCACCCCGGCCTGCGGTGTCGCGCTCAACGGCTGCGTCTGGGCGGCGGTGGATTGCGCGGCCACGGCCGGAATGACCGGATCGGTCGACGTTCTGACGCCTGCCCCCATTGTCTGGGCGAAGGCCGGCCCGGCCAGCACCAGCGAAAGGCTGATCCAGCAGCCATATCGCCTTGCCTTGTCATGCGTGAAACCCATCGACTGTCCCCCTATCTGCGTTTCTGGCGAGCCCGGTTCAATTATCGCGGAAGGCCCGCGCGAACTGGTCGCGCAGCGGCTTGAGCAGGTAGCTCAGCATCGAACGACTGCCGGTTTCGATATAGACTTCCGCCGGCATCCCCGGCTTGAGGATCATCCCCGGGTTCTTCTTCAGATCATGCGCATCGATGGCGATGCGCACTTCGAAATAGCTCTGCTTGGTATCCGGATTGCTGGTGCGTTCGGCGGCAACGAAAATCAGCTTGCCGTGGATTTCGGGCGTTGCCGTGCTGTTGAACGCGGTAAAGCGGATGCGCGTCGGCTGGCCGACCTTCAACTGGTCGATATCATTGGGCTGAACGATGGCCTCGATGATCAGCTTGTCGCCATCGGGCACGATTTCCATGATCGTATCGCCCGGCTTGACCACATCGCCCGCCGTGGTCAGCTGCAATTTGTCCACCACCCCGGCATAGGGCGCGCGGATCACGCTGCGCTTCTCCGCCTCGGCGGCGCTCACGCTTTTCATCTGCTGGTCGTTGATCGTGTTGTTGACGGTGGCGAATTGCGAACCGGCATCGGCCTTGCGCGTCGCCCCTTGCGAGATGATCTGTTCCTGCGTTTCTGCGATGCGCGCCTGTACTGTGGCGATCTGGGCCTGAAGATTGGCGATAGAGCCTTCCATATCGGCGCTGGTCCGCTCCAGCTGGTTCATGCGGTTGATCGTGACCAGCCCTTTGTCCCACAATTCGCGCACGCCCTCGCGCTCGGGCGCGATCAGGTCCTGCTGTTTGCGCAAGGCATTGATCTGCGCCTGATAACCGACGATCTGCTTGCCATATTGGACGACGCGCGCGCGCAACTGGGCGACCAACTGGCCCGTCTGGGCATTGCGGGTGGCGAAAAGCCGCGCCTCATCCTGCATGGCCTGCCTTGCGGCAGGGTCCTTGCTGGCAAGCAGATCGGCGGGGAAGCGGATCGAGGAAAAGCCCATCCTCTCGGCATCCAGACGCGCGCGCTGCGCCTGCATCTGCACCACGGTCAGGCCCGAAAGCTCGTTGGTCGCGCCGCTGACCACATTGTCCAGCCGGAGCAGCACCTGCCCCTCGCGCACCACATCGCCATTATGGACCAGCAATTCGGAAACGATGCCGCCGCTGGGGTGGGCAATGCGCTTTACCCGCGATTCCACCCCGACCTGCCCGGAGGCGACGACGGCCCCGCCGATGGGCACAAGCACAAAGCCGATGACGACCAGCACGACCAGCGCGGCCAGCACCAGATAGGCCTCACGAATACGGTATTGCAACCGGTCCTCTGGGCTGCGCGGATCGATGGCCGAACTGATTTCGATCAGGCTGGCGGGAAGATTGCTGGACATGGGATCAGACCTCCTGCCCGTTGACGTCATTTTCATTGTTCAGCGCGGGATCCTTGGCGCTCTCATCCGGTTTGCCATCGCCGGTGGCGGCAAGCGTTTCATCGGGCTTGGGCGCGGGGGTCTTGCCATTGGTCACCCTTTCGGGCTGGCGGCTGACGGCGCGCAGCACCTCGTCGCGCAGGCCGAATTGTTCGGCCCGCCCTTCGCGCATGAACAGCACATGGCTGACCTGCGCCAGGGCCGAGGGGCGATGGGCGATGACCACGGCAATGCCGCCGCGCGCGCGCACCCCGGCGATGGCATGGCCCAGCGCGGCCTCGCCATCGCCGTCCAGATTCGAATTGGGCTCGTCCAGCACGACCAGAAACGGATCGTCATAAAGCGCCCGGGCCAGACCGATACGCTGACGCTGTCCTGCGGAAAGTCCCGCCCCCTCGCTGCCCACATCGGTTTCATAGCCGTTGGGCAAACGGATGATGAGTTCATGCACCCCGGCGGCCCGCGCGGCGGCGATCACCTTGGTGCTGTCGAGATCGGGATCGAAACGGGCGATATTTTCGGCAACGGTCCCCTCCATCAATTCCACGGATTGGGGCAGATAGCCGATGAAGGAGCCCAGCCTTTCGCGGTCCCATTGGTCCAGCGTGGCGCCGTCGAGCCGCACCGCGCCGCGCACCGGTTGCCACACCCCGGTCATCACCCGCGCCAGCGTTGTCTTGCCCGAAGCGCTCGGCCCGATCACGCCCAACGCCTCGCCCGCCTTGAGCGTAAAATTGATCCCGCTCAGCGTCAGCGTCTGCGTACCCTGCGGCGCGGCGAAAACCTGTTGCAGGGCCAGAGACTTGGTCGGCGGCGGCAGGATCACCCCGGCTTCCTCGGCGGGGGGGACTTTCTCGAACAGCAGTTGCAGCCGGGCCCATCCGCTGCGCGCGGCGGCAAAGGATCGCCATTGCGCAATGGCCGAATCAATCGGCGCCAGCGCCCGCCCGCACAGCATATTGCCTGCAAAGATGATGCCCCCGCTGGCCTTGCCGTCCAGCACCAGCAGCGCCCCCACCGTCAGCAGGATGGATTGCAGCAGCATGCGGAACGTCTTGCTGATCCCGCCGATGGTCCCGCTGGAATTGGACAGATGCGCGTTGGCCGACAGATAGTAGCGGTTCACCTGCGCCCAACGATCCTGCATCCGTTGCCGCATCCCCAGCGCCACCAGCATTTCAACATGGCGCAGATTGTTTTCGGCCAGTTCGTTGCGGATCGACACGATCTGCGAGAGCTTCTGCATCGGCTTGCGCGTGGTCGCATCGGTCAGCCAGGTCAGCCCCAGCATGATGATCGCCCCCACCAGCGTGGTCACCATCAGCAGCGGGTGCAAAAAGGCCACCACGATCAGGAACAGCAATATCCACGGCAAGTCGATCAGGGCGGCCGGCCCGCTGCCCGAAAGCCAGCTGCGCACCGAATCCAGATCGCGCATCGCGATGAGGCCGTCGCCTGCGCGCCGTCCGCCGCGCAGCACCGTTTCGGACATCACATATTGCACATGAGGCGCCAGTTCGCGGTCCAGCGTCTCGCCGATATCGCTGAGCATCCGCTGCCGCATACGGTCGAACAGCGCCTGAAAAATATAGACGATCACGATCATCACAAACAGGCCGAACAGCGTGGGCAGGCTGTGGCTGGGCAAGACCGAGTCATAGACCATCATCATGTAGATGGAGCCGCCCAGCATCAGCACGTTGAGCACCGCGCTCAATAAGGCAACCGCCCAGAAGGCATTGCGAAAACGCGACACGACCGCGCGCGTCCCGGTTATGATAGTCGTGGACATTTCAACAAGCTGCCCTTGTACGTTCGCCCGCCGCACATACGCACCCCACACTCGCGCCGCGCATTCGCGTGGGACGAGTGTGGGGTGCGGGCGCGTGAAGCAGGTGATCCGATCCTGTTTTCCTTACACTGCGCCGTCAGGTTACACCCGGCGGGAGGAAAACCCGGAACAAAGAAGCAGCCAGATCGGTGTAGATTGTCGTCCCGATTTTAGATTAATTTTAGCAACATCATCGGCTTATTCAGCTAATGTTCGGTAAAGCCCATTGTCCGCAACAGGCAAAAGCACGCCGTATCAACCATGTGGCGCGCACGTCTCTTCGGGGCGCAAAGGAGCGCGGCGACCGGAGGATTGGTCGGATTCGGAAAATAGACTGTTAAGCAATCGGTTCGGATGCGCGCCTTGACCGCGCATTAGGGGATGGCGCCGCGCATTTTCGCCGGAAACGGGCGAAAATGCCTCCGCCACCGCCCTAAGCCGGGCTTCCGGCCCTTAAACGTCCGCGCCCATTTCCTGCATGAAGCGCATCACCCGCTCGCGCGCCTCGGCGGCGTCGGGATAGAGCATCACTTCGACAGCATCGGCAAAACGCTCTGAATCGCCCATCCAGCGGCGCTTGAGCGATTCCTCGCGCATCGCGTTCCACGATTCCTCATCGGCCGAAAGCTGGCCCAGCGCGCGACCGATCCCGTCGGCCGATTCCGGCTCGACGATATAGCCGTTCACCAGATTGCGCGTCAGCGCGTCATTCGACCCGACCGGCGAGGAGGTGAGCATGGGCGCGCCAAACGCGAGCGCCTCATTGACCACCAAACCCCATTGCTCCTCGGTGCTGACCAGCACCAGCGCAAGACAGCGCGCCAGTTCGCCCGCCACCTGCGGCGCGGTCAGAAAGCCGGGAAATTCGACCAGATCCTCGATCCCCGCCGCCGCGATCTGTTCGCGCAGCGCCCCTTCGAGCGGGCCCGAACCCACCATCACCAGCTTATGCGCCTGTTCGCGGCCCACCCGCGCCACATATTGCGCAAAACCTTCGAGCAGCACGTTCAGGTTCTTCTTGGGCACAAAGCGGCCCACATAAATGAACGGGCGATCGCGAAAGGCCACGCCTTCGGGCGGCAGAAAAGCCAGCCCCTGTTCGCGCACGCGGTCCAGTCCGACCGCATTATAACCGGTCAGCACCGGCCGCTTGCGAAAGCCCAGAAAGCGCAGATATTCCATCTGGCGCCGCCCGCCGACAATCGCCCCCTGATAGACCGATAGCAGCGCGCCCTTGATCAGTTCGACCCAGGCTGAGCGGGAAAAATCGTCATATTTGGTCGCGCTCATCATGATGACGCGCACGCCCGAAAGGCGCAGCAGCACCACCAGCGGCAGGATCTCGGGCTCGCTGTAGGCGACGCCGATAAACACCGTCTTGCAGCGGCGCAGCGCGTGATACTGTTTCCAGAAACGCGCCCAGGGGGTGATCGATTCATAAACCGTGTCGGGAAACAGCGTCACCGTGGTGGCCCCGGCCACATCCTTGAACGGTTCCCATTTATAAAGATGCGATTTCGTGCAGACCTGAACCGCATAGACATGCGTCCGCCCCGCCAGACGATGGGCCGCCGCCACACAGCGGTCGACATGATAGGACGAGAACTGGGCCCAGAGAAATCCGATAGAATGCACAAATCGCCTCAATTATTTCGGGGCACGCTGGCCGATGCTTTAAGTTACCGTCGCGATCTGCATGACCGACTGAGCAAAAAAACTGGCATCCCCAAGGTGGGCCAGTTTTGTCGATTCCTCGGACATGGTTTGCCACTCGCCCTGAGAACGGGTCATTCGCGTCATGGCCGAAGCGATGCCTTCGACCGAAGCGCAATCGACCACATAGCCATTCACCAGATTGCGAACCAACAGATCGGTTGCCCCGCAAGTGGATGATGCAATCACCGGCAAACCGACCGCAACCGCTTCATTGATGACCAGCCCCCACTGTTCCTCATGGCTGACAAGAAGCAAAGCTAGAGCTCCTGCCATAGCTTTTACTACGGTTTGGCTAGGCATAAACCCTATTATGATAATTTTATGCCCTAATCCCATGTTTGCGATTTTTCGTTCGATTTCATCGCGCAACGGCCCGTCGCCCATCAACACAAGACGCCGCGCTTTGTCGCCCGCCTGCGCGTGATACAGCGCATAAGCGTCGATCAGCGTCGTCAAATTCTTCTTTTCGACGAAACGCCCCACAAATAAGAAGTCCCGATCATCCCAAGATCGGCTGACATCTTCTGGTGTCAGGCATTTTCGGATACGATCGACCCCAACACAATCGTATCCGGGAAGTACCATTCGCCGTTTGAAACCCAAAAACCGAATATAGTCAAAGTGGCGTTTACCAGCGACAATTGCCCCGCTATAGGCCGCCAGCCCCAGCGACTTGAGAAATTCAAACCAGCTCTTGCGGGGGGAATCGTCGAATTTCGAATCGAGCATCAGGATCACCCGCACGCCAAAAAGGCGCAGCAGCCAGACCAGCGGTACGATCTCCGGTTCATGATAACCGATGCCGATATAGGCCACATCGCAGCCCGCAAGCGTGGCAAACAGCTTGCGAAAGCGCCGCCAGGGCGACACGTCTTCATATTGGCAGCCATCGAACAAGGTCAGCTTTTCGGCATGGGCGATCCCGCCCGATGCCTCCCAGGCATAGAGCTTCGAAGAGGTGGCCACCTCCACTGCCAGCACCTGCGCCCGGCCCGCCGTCGCCATGCCCACCGCCTCGCAGCGATCCACATGGTAGGCGGCAAACTGGCTCCAGACCAATGCTAATCTCTTCAAGCGATCCTTGCGCATATCGCCCCCAATTTACGCCGTGCCTGAGTGGACAAAACAGGTCGGACCGAAAAACGCCATCGCCCCGTTTCGCGATGCCGCATCATCGGCCTGACCCAGACTGAACCCGTCATCAGGGCGCGAAAAAACGGTCTCCCCGGTCCCTTCGGGTCGACGCATTGTTCCATGCCCCACGGGCAATTAGCGGGCGATGAACCTATCGCCCGACGCCATCCCGCGCCATCGTCACCGATCCGAAAGTGACAGGATAGCTGGTAGGCTGCAAAGTGAACTGGAGGCTCCACGCCGAACAGCTCTGATCCGATACTTTAAAGACGGCCTGCCAGCGGCCGTCAGGCAACAGGGTCCGATCCTGCGCGTCAACCTGCTTGGCATCGGCGCACCACAGGCGCGGCACCATCGAGACCGAGGCCCGCCCGGTTGTATCGCGCGCCAGCCAGGTCAACCGATATTGCCCCCCGCCGATCATCGCCAACTGGCTGGCGGCGACCATCGGAGTGGGCGAAACATTGCGCATTTCCAGCAATTTGCCGCCCGACTTCTGCGGCTCTTCCGAAACGTTGAGATCGCCCGAAGCCGGAACCCGCCAGCGGAACGGCAGCGTTTCCTCATAGGCCGGATTATAGGCGGCAAATTCGCCGTCCATGATGAGCCCCGCAGGTCGATCATCGCAATGGCTGCGCCACAGGCCAAAGGCCGCATCGAACATGCCCCGCCGCGTCAGAGGATCAACCACCTGCGCGATCTGCTCACAGCCCACCTTCAGCCCGGTCCCGGCCATCCGCTCCAACAGGGCCACACGGCTGTTCAGCCTGTCCCCCTCCAGCAGGCGGGTGCTGCCGACATAGGCGCTGATCCATTCAGGCTTGGCCTGCATCCGCGCGATCAGCGCGTCGCCAAAATTCGCATTGGTGTCAAACGCACCGGTCAGCTCGGCCTGATCGGCCATCTGCGGCCGGGTACGCAACAAGCCGTCAAGCCGCATCGCCGCCACCGGCGCATCGCCCAGATCGAGCGCGGCCTGCATCCAGAAGATCTGCGTGGCCGGATCGCGCCAGCCCATCTGACCGGCCAGCAGGAAAGCATCATAGCCCTTGGCCGAATTTCCTGTCAGCCCCAGCGCCACCCCATAGGCGCTGAGCCGCCGGGCATCGAGCGGAGCATCAAGGATCGAAGCGCGCGCCAGCTTGACCGCGGCGGGCCCATCACGGCGTGCAAGGGCGTCCCTTACCTGTGCCATGCGTGCGTTGGGGGCCAATGCGGAAGGCAGAACCCCGGCCAGAGCGGAGGTGTTCACCGCCCCCCGATCCGCGCCGGCCGCCAGAGCCACCACCGCATAGGCCGCGGCGATGGCTCCAAGTCCCCAAGTCACTGTCTTGTTCAGCACAGGCAACGCAAGTCCCCTACCTATTCGCGCTTACCGCTTCTTGTCCCGATCGTTGCCGACCGAATAGCCATACTGATACTGGTAATATTCATAGCCATAATAGGACGAGTAGCGGCTTCCGCTCTTGAGCGGGTCGAACTTGGTCAGTACGCCGCCCAGGATGTTGCTGCGCACCGCGCGCAGGCGGCGCAGCGAAGTCTTGAGCGAACCGTGACGGCTGCGGTCGGATTCGACGATGAAGACCACACCCTCGACGATGGCCGCGATCATCGGCGCGTCGGCCAGACCCAGCACCGGCGGGGAGTCGATCAGGATGACGTCAAAGTCCTTCTTGGCCTCTTCAAGCGCCTCGCGCATCCGCATGCTGGAGAGCATTTCGGTCGGGCTGGGCGGAATCGGCCCCGAGGTCAGCATGAAGAGCCCCGGCTGATCAGTCGGCTGGGCCAGATCGGCCATCGAAGACTGGGAAGTCAGCACGTCCGACAGACCTTTGGTATTGTCGTAATCGATCAAGCGGTGCTGCGAAGGGCGCCGCAAGTCGGCGTCGATCAGCAGCACCTTCTTCTTCATGCGGGCCAGCGTCAGCGCAGTGGCATAGCTGCTGGTGCTCTTGCCTTCAGCGGGCTGGGCGCTGGTGATCATGAACAGCCTGGGCAGACCATGCTGGGTCGCAAAGAGCAGCGAGCCGCGCAAGGAGTTATACGCCTCGGAAATCTGGGACTTGGGATCGTCCAGTTCCAGCACGGGATTGTTGCTGCTCGACACGGGAACCACGCCCAGCAGCGGAATGGCCAGCTTGGTTTCCACATCCTCGGGGATGCGGACCGAGTCATCGAACTGTTCCTTAATGAACAGAACCATCGCCGTCAGCACAAGGCTGCCCGCAAAGCCGTAGAGCAGGTTCTTGAGAATATCAGGAGAGCTGGGACGACCGGGGGCCTGGGCCGTGTCGATCACCGAAATGTTCGAGGTGCTGATCCCGGCCGAAGCGTTCAGCTCCTTATAGCGCTGGAGCAGGCCGTCGTACAATTCGCGGTTGGTCTGTACTTCATGCTGAAGCAGATTGTACTGAACCGTGCGGTCCTGTTCGTTCAGGGTGTCGGCCTTCAGGCGGTCCACCTGTCCGCTCAGCTCGGTTTCGGCCTTGATCGCGGCTTCATATTCCGACTTGATCGCATTGCGCACATTGTTGGCCAGCGTCTGGATCTGGCTGTTGAGCGCCTGCAGCTGGGCCTGCTTGGCCGCAACCGTGGGATAGCCGTCAAGGTGGCGGGCGCGCTCTTCCTCGAGCGCGGCCAGCGCGGTGGCGCGCTGGGTCAGCAGGTTGGACACCGCCGCATTGGTCACCACCTCGGTGGCGTTGAGCAGCGGCCCCGAATTGATCGCACGCCAGCGCGATTCAGCAGCAATGCGGCGGGTCTTGGCTTCGTTGGCCGACTGGTTGAACTGGTTAAGGCTGGCCCCGATCACCGAGGGGCCCGAACCGGCGCCCTGCGTGCCGCCCCCGACATCGCTGCTCGAACGGATCAGACCGGCCGAACGGGCATAGCCGTTGAGCGCGCGTTCCGACTGTTCGAACTTGTCCTTCACCTCGACCAGCTGGCGGGCCAGAAATTCACGCGCATAACCCGAGCTTTCAAACTTGCGCTGAAGGCTGGACTGGATGAATTCGCTGGCATAGGCGTTGGCGATCTTGGCGGACAGGGCGGGATCGGCCGATTCAAACGAGATCGTCGCGATACGGCTGTCGCGCGGGATGGTCACGTCCAGCCCCTTGATCAGCAGCCCGGCCGCGCGCAGCGAAGCCTGCGTACGCGCAACACCGGCCGGATTGGGCTTGGTGCGCATGGCCTCGTAAAAAGCCGGATTGTCCACCAGCTTGAGCGCATCGGCAACCCGCAGCGCCAGCGACCGGCTCTTGAGGATCTCCATCTGCGTTTTGAGATAGCGATCGGTGTCCTGCATCGCGCTGGCATCTTCGCCCTGCCCCTCGTCATTGTCCTTGGACAGAACGCGGCTGGTGCTGTTGTTGATCTGAACCGTGCTGCGCGCGATATACAAAGGCGTCTGCAGCAGCGTGACCAGGATCGAGATCAGCAATGACCCGAAGAACAGCGACACGACAAGCACAAGATTTGCGCGCAGCACCGCATAGATGTAGCGAAAATTAAGACCGCCTCCGGAGGGAGCCAGAGGGTTTTCCTGATCCAAATTTTCGGTTGGAGCAACTGTCGACAAGGTCAAGTATCCTGATGCTTGGGGTCAATCGGGAAAGGATTCACCGAGCCAAATTGTAATAGACGTTGGCAAAAGGCGCCGCGGCAAGGAATTCATGCCAGGTGCCCTTCAGAGCCGAACGGCCGACCACCACCACGTCGCCGGGCTGGATCTGCGGATCGGGGCTCCGGCCGCTGCGAATGGAGGTCAGATCGAAACGGGCGCCGATCTTCTGCTCGCCTCTTTCGCGGAACAGATAGACTTCGTTGAGCTTGGCATCCTTGCTCGTGCTGCCCGCCTGCGCGATCGCGCCCAGCAGGGTCATGCCCGGAGAGGCTTCGAAGCGCCCCGCCCGCTGCACTTCGCCTTCAACTGTCAGGCCGAATTTGGCATGCTCGACAATGCTGATGGAAACCAGAGGGTTGCGGATATAGGCCACCGCCAACCGCTTTTCGATCTCTTCACGAACCGATTGGGTGTTGCGCCCGACCACCGTGAATTCGCCCACCAGCGGCATCTGTACGCGGCCCGCGCCATCCACCCAATATTGCTCGCCCGAAATATCGGGTTCGCCCACCACGCGGATCGACAGACGATCACCGGGCTGAATAGCGCCCAGGTCGTTGCCGTTCTCGACGGCCGGGATCAGCTTGTAGGCGGCATCCCCATGAGGAATGTTCGAGTTCGGACGGACCGTGCCGCAGCCGGCCAGACCGAGCGCCACCCCCACCACAATCGCACCGCGCCCCATCATCTTCATACATGCACTTCCATTTCGGAACGAGAAACAGTCCGTCGCGCACCGCCAAGAATGATCGCGACAAGAACGGCGAATATAGCTTCGAGCGACATGGAGCGTAATGGGTAGTCAAAGACCGAATGCGCCCCAATCAGGAACAGTCCCCAAACGGCACACCATACCTGCCAACGGCCGGGAGCCGAGGATTTGCGCAGCGCTTTGACCGCCGCGACGATCACAATAGCGACGATAACGCTCAGAATTATGGCAGCGGGCACGCCGCCTTCGAGATAAAGTTCAAGAAAATCGCAATGCGCGCGATTGACGATCCGAAAGGTCAGCCAGTCCAGCCGCTCATCAAGCTGAAACACCGGCTCGAACGTGCCCATACCGGTGCCCCAGGGCGAATATTTGTCGATGAGATAGAGCGTGTCCTTCCAGATTTCGGGACGCAGCTCCGTCTTCGTCAAAAAGCGGCCGAGCGATTCCGCAACCTTGGGAATGGTGGCCAGCAGCGCCAGCGCCGCTCCGCCCGCAGCCAGCAGCAAGGCGACCAGACCGGCGAAGGCCCTTTGCGACATGCCCAGCGCGGGACGCAGAAAAGCCAGTTGAAACAACAGCGCAAAAGGCACCATGACCATGCCGAAACGCGACCGCGTCAACACCACAGCCAGCGCAAAAAGCAGACCCGCCGTGCCGTTCAGCAGCAAAAAGCGCCAGCGTCGCCCCGAAATCGCCGCCTTGGGATAAAGCTCACGGGTGATGCCGCCGACACAGACGATGGCGATCAGGAAAATATCGGCCTGTCCGCTGCGGTTCGACTGAAAACCGTTCAGGAGATTTGAGCTTGAGCTATAGAACCTAAATGGATTCCCTTCAGCGCCCGAAACCTGCATCGCGCCCACGGCAAGAGCCAGCAAAGCCACAAACACGATCAGGATCAACAGCAACAGCCGCCCCGAAGCGCCGATCGAAGTGGCCATCAGCAACATGATCGCGGCGGGCGCCAGTGTAGTCAAAACTGCAAGCGTTTCGAATGGATAAAGGCTCACCGGGCGCCAACTATCCCCGGCCCCCACCAGTTGCAGCGTCGCCAGCGTCAATTCACGGCCCGGCAAAGCATGCCAGATCGAAGGCGGCAAAGGCACCAGTTGCAGCACCGGCAAAGCAATCGCCAGACCGGCCACAACATAAGCCGTGCGCGGCGGCGACACATGATAGCGCGAGGGCGCCAACAGCCGCGCAATGGCCAGCACAGCAACGATAGCCTGAACCAATCCGGCCAAAGCGGGTGCCGCATCGCCCCCGCCGCCGGCCAGCATCAGCACGGCCAGACTGGCCATGGCAAGAAACGTGGCGCTGCCTTGATTAACGAGGAGACTTCGCACCAATCACTCCCCCGCGAAAGCGGACAGCAGGCGACTGGAACCAACCGGTCCTCCAGCCAATCGACGCGGCGTTAAAGTCGCGTAATAAAGCTTTTGCCCCTTTGCGGAGGATGCCGAAGACCCCGTCACATCACCAACTCCCGCTACTGGGATAAACCGATATATTACCTAGGTAACTACACGGTATGTCTTTCCGAGTCCAGCGCGAGCGGCCACCATTCAACGCAGTTTAACGCAGGGCAGGCAACCGGAAACGCACTTTTCCAGATTCACGGCGCCGCCATGCACCGCAAAGGTTTATGAACAGGTTTCAAACCCACTTGGTACATTAGCCAGTAAGTTAAAACGCCCTTGAGTGGACGACCACGCGAAGCGTCATCAACATGATCCAGATGTCGCGCCACAGCGACCATCCATGGAGATATTCCAGATCGGCATAGAGCCGGTCGGTCAAATCCTCCTCGCGGTCGGTCGCCCCGCGATAACCGCGAATCTGGGCCAGCCCCGTCAGACCAGGCTTGAGGGCATGACGCTCCCAATAGCGCGGATCGACTTCCCAGAACAACTTACCCCCGGCCATCGAGCCAGTGGCGTGCGGGCGCGGGCCAACAAGGCTCATATCACCACGCAGAACGTTGATAAGTTGCGGTAATTCATCAATGCTGGTCGAACGGATGATCTTTCCGACGCGCGTAATCCGCTTGTCGTCCTTGGCTGCCGACTGGGTCCCGTTCCGGCCGATCTTATTCACGCTCATGCTGCGGAACTTGAAGATCGGAAAGAAGCGATTGCCCCGACCCACGCGACGCTGGATGAAAAAGACTGGCCCGCCATCCTCCAGCTTGATCGCCAGCGCGACGAGCAACAGGATCGGAGACAGCAAAAACAAAGCCGAACCGGCGACAAAGGCGTCAAGCATCCGCTTCTGCAATCTGTCGCGCAGGCCCATCGGCCCCACCGAAACCAGCAGCAGCCCATGCCCATTGGCGATCCGCGCGCCCTGCGCCGAGAGTTCGAGCACGGTGTCATCGACCACCTCGCCCGCGACATTCGCGCCCTTGAGAATGATCGACCAGTTCGCGCGCCGTTCAGGCACCGAACTGATCACCACGCGATCGGCATTGCGGATAATCATCCCGATCCGGTCCAGCGCATGGGGATCATCCAGCACCGGGGCCAAAGCAAAGCTCTGCGCCGAAACGTGAAAAGCGCCGTGCAGGGTAATATCGGGCCCGCCATCGTCGATCACCAACTGGTTGATCACGGACACACCGCAGCGCCAGCGCACAAAACGCCGCATCGCCACGCGGTTGACCAGCACGAACAGCGCCGATACCACCACGCCAATGGTAAACACCATGCGCGAATAATTGTCGGTCGAGCGCGCATAAAAGGTTACAAAGGTAACCGTTGCCGCCGACAGGCCCAGCGCCAGCAAAGAGCGGGTCGCGCTATGGCTGGTGCTGCGCAGGGATTCGATGGAATAGGCGTCGTTATACAGCGCAATGGTCAGATAGACCGGCAGCACCAGCTGCGACAGCATCACCGTGGCGCCGGTGAAAGTTTCGGCGCGCAAATAACCTGCAATCGCAAATCCGGCGAAGATCGCCAGAACATCACCCAGCATAAATGCCAGGTAGCATTGAAGACGACGCTGCTGCAACGAAGGCATCAGCGGCATACGCAATGCTTTTGCTCTTGCCTTGGCCCGTTTACGCAACGAACCGGACACACGTGCTACTGGCGCGTTCATGCTTGCTCCACCCTGCTAACTTTGCCGCATCAACGCCGGTTCGTGACGAGCGCTAGGCCCTAACACTTCCGGTCTTGTCACCCTAGTAAAAGCACTAACACGCCGCTGCATTGCAGCAAAATTAAAAATTCATTCAACCTTAACTCGGATCTCTAATGTTTTCCGAAAAGGTTAAACAAAACAGCGTCTAGCAACGGGATTTGGCATAGCGGGCAATTTCCGCAAGCTCTTGAGCAAGCAGCAATTCTGCTGTCTGGTTATTGACCATCAGGCTGCGATGGAGGGCCATCAGGCGCTGGGCGAGTCGGGCAAGGGGGCGACCGCGCCAGATCCGCAACTGGCGGCTAAGGTCCGGAACATCCTTGAAAAAAACCCGTCTTGATGCCTTTTCGCCCTCCATAAAGGCGGAAATATCCGGGTTGGTTCCGAGTCGTCCGGCCAATTGTGCCAATTGGGCAACACGCCGCTCAAAAGCGAGCAGCAGGCCAACCGGGTTAAGCTCCAGTTCAGCCATACGGCGCAACTCAGCCTTCAGCCTGCCGCTGTCCCCATTCAGGACAGTATTCACCAATGTGGTAAAACCATCCTCTTCGGTTTTGGCCCCCACCGCCTCGAAGGCCTCCAGCGAGGCCGGACGCGGCCTTTCGGGGGTGGCATCCAGATAAAGCGCCAACTTGGTAACTTCAGAGGCCGCCAGGCGCGTATCCAATCCTACCGCAGCCGCAATACGCTGGGCCAACTCGCGGTCCATCGGCGCCCCGGCCGCATCGGCCATCTGGCGCACTGAAGCCGTGACCGAGGCCAGATCGGGCGGATAGAACATCGCCACCAACGCATCATCGCGCTTTTCCAGCAGCTTGGCCGTGCGCGACTTGTCGCTGGCATTGGCGGCCTGAATGATGACCGGACAGGGTGCCACGTCGCTCGAGATCAGGTTTTCGACCGCATCATGCGCCTCGTCGCCCGAACAGCGCACCCAGATATGGCGCGTATCGCCAAACAAGGATGTCGAGCGCGCCTCATCGCCCAGCCGCACCGGGTCGCGCTTCAGCTCGGCCCCGGTAAACTCCACCCGCTCGCCCGCGTCGGGCAGCAAGGAGGCGATGCGAAAGGCCGCATCCTGCACGCTGGCGTCATCGGTGCCGCAAAGGAAGAAGACGCGCATGGTCTGCGCCGCCCGTGGCGCAAGGTTGACGAAGTCGCGCTGGGTGGCTTTCATTGCCTCGCGCGCAGCTTAACGGCCAAATTGGTTACGATTCGCCCTGCAACAACGCGCGTCAGGTTCTCCAACGCGGTCTGCTCGGCCGCCACTGTGGCATATTCGGACGAAACCACATCCATGCCCGCATCCGAACCCGCCGTAGCGTCCAGCAGGATCGCCCCGCTGGCCGCATCGATCAACTGATAGCGCGCGCGCAGGATACGCCGCTCACGCCCCACCGTATTGTTCGAGAGCAGGCCCAGACCGAGCAACTGATCGTCCAGCCGCACCTCCAGCCGATAGCGCGGCGTGCCCCCCTCAGGCGGGGTGCCCAGTTGATCGACCAGCGCATTATGCATCAGCCACCCGGCCTTGCCCTGAATGGGCGAAACCGAGATCGACCCCAGCCCCTGCGCCACGCCGGCCTGCGCCCCGCCCGCATAGAGCGGCTGCAAGGCGCAGCCCTGCAAGGCGGGCAGCATGGCCAAAGCACACAGAGGCAGGAATCGACGCATAATCAGACCACCAGATTGACGAGGCGATCAGGCACCACGATCACCTTCTTGATTGCGGCGCCCTCGAGCGCACGCTGCACCTTTTCCGAGGCCAAAGCCAGCGCTTCCAGTTCTTCTTTCGCGGTCCCCTTGGCCACGGTCAGCGTGTCACGCAGCTTGCCCTTGACCTGAACCGCAATGGTCACCTCATCATCGACCAGCAGCGCCGGATCGACAGCGGGCCATGCGGCTTCGGCGATCAGATCATCACCAATGGTGGCCCATGCTTCCTCGGCCAGATGCGGCATCATCGGCGCGATCAGCAGCAGGACCGCCTTAATCGCGGCGCTGCGGCTGGCGCTGGGCGCGGCCTTTTCGACAACGCCGGTCAATTCGTAAATGCGCGCCACGGCCTTGTTGAAGCTGAGCGCCTCAATGTCGGCGGCGATGGCATGGACGGTCTGATGGGCCTTGCGGTCCACGGCCTTGTCCTCGCCAGTCGCGGCGGCATCATATTGCGCGAACAGGCGCCACAAACGCTGCACAAAGCGCGCGCAGCCCTCGATGCCAGCCTCGCTCCACGGCAGATCGCGCTCGGGCGGGCTGTCGGACAGCATGAACCAGCGGATCGCATCGGCGCCGTAAGTCTCGACGATCTCGTCGGGGTCCACGACGTTCTTCTTGGACTTCGACATCTTGATGACGCGGCCAATGTCCACCGGCGCGCCATCGGCCTTCAGCGTCCCGCCTTCGCTGGTGCGCTCGACATCGCTGGGCGCAAACCAGATCGGCTGACCATTGCCGGGATCGACGCGGCTGTATGTCTCATGCGTCACCATGCCCTGCGTAAACAGGCTGGCGAAAGGCTCGGTCACATCGATCTTGCCGATACGGGCCAGAGCGCGGGTCCAGAAGCGAGCATAGAGCAGGTGGAGGATCGCATGTTCGATCCCGCCAATATACTGCCCCACCGGCAGCCAGCGCGCGATTTCCGCCGGATCGAACGGCGCATCGTCAGGCTGGCTGGCGAAACGCAGGAAATACCACGAGCTGTCGACGAACGTGTCCAGCGTATCCGTCTCGCGCCGCGCGGCATGGCCGCATTGCGGGCAATCGACATGCTTCCACGTCGGATGGCGGTCCAGCGGGTTGCCGGGCACGTCAAAGGTCACATCTTCGGGCAGGGTCACGGGCAGGTGCTTCTTGGGCACCGGCACCACGCCGCAGACCTCGCAATGGATGAAGGGGATCGGCGTGCCCCAATAGCGCTGGCGCGAAACGCCCCAGTCGCGCAGACGCCACACGGTCTTGCCCTCGCCCCAGCCTTCGGCTTCGGCCTTGGCGATGACGGCGGCTTTGGCGGCCTCGACTTCCATGCCGTTGAGGAATTGCGAGTTCACCAGAGTGCCCGCGCCGGTGTAGGCCTCGTCCCCCTCGAAAACGGGCGCGGTATTCTCGCCATCAGCCACCACGCGGGTAACGGGCAGGCCATATTTGCGCGCAAAATCAATATCGCGCTGGTCATGCGCGGGGCAGCCGAAGACTGCGCCCGTACCATAATCCATCAGCACGAAATTGGCGATATAGACCGGCAATTGCCATTCCGCGTCCAACGGATGCGCCACGCGCAGGCCGGTGTCAAAGCCCAGCTTTTCCGCCGTTTCCAATTCCGCCGCCGTGGTCCCGCCCTGCTTGCACAGCGCGATGAAATCGGCAACCTCGGCGCGCTCGGCGGCCAGCTTCTGCGCGATCGGATGATCGGCGGCGATGGCGACAAAGCTGGCGCCGAACAAAGTGTCCGGGCGGGTCGAATAGACCTCAATCTCGGCATCGCCGCTAAACTTGAACTGCAACCCCTGCGACTTGCCGATCCAGTTTTCCTGCATCAGCTTGACCTTTTCGGGCCAATGCTCAAGCGCGCCCAGACCCTCGAGCAATTCGTCGGCAAAGTCGGTGATCTTCAAAAACCACTGGTTGAGCTTGCGCTTTTCCACCAGCGCGCCCGAACGCCAGCCGCGCCCGTCGATCACCTGCTCATTGGCCAGAACAGTGTTGTCGACCGGATCCCAATTGACGGTCGATTCCTTGCGATAAACAAGGCCCGCCGCATAGAGATCGACAAACAGCGACTGTTCCTGACCGTAATATTCCGGCTCGCAGGTCGCCAGTTCGCGGCTCCAGTCGAGCGCGAAGCCAAGGCGCTTCAACTGCGCCTTCATGTTGGCGATATTGTCGCGGGTCCATCCGCCGGGGTGAACGCCCTTTTCCATCGCGGCATTTTCGGCGGGCATGCCGAACGCGTCCCAGCCCATCGGATGCAGCACTTCAAAGCCCTGCATCTTCTTATAACGGGCCAGCACATCGCCCATCGTGTAATTGCGCACATGGCCGATATGGATACGTCCCGATGGATAGGGAAACATTTCCAGGACATAGGAACGCGGCTTGTCGCTCTTGTCATCGGCCCGGAAGCTCTGCTTCTCGTCCCACACGCGTTGCCACTTGCCATCGGCAACACTGGAATCGAAACGCTCACTCATTGCTCATGCCCTTTATACCAGAAAGCCTCCCGACTTGCCGGTACGGGGGCAAGGCGGGAGGCAAACGGTCAGAATTGATGTTTACTTGATCAGCGTGGCCTGACGCAGATCGCGCGCCTTGGTCAGGATCACGTCCTCCAGTCGCTGAACCGTGGCGGCCGCCACCGGCGCATCGGTCCAGAAACCGTCCTTCGACACCTGACGCGCCGCCGTCACGCGCAGCGCGTCGCTGCGCAGGTCCTTGTCGAGGATCGCAATCGTCAGCTTCATCCGCTCACCCGGGTTCGACGGGTTCGAATACCAGTCGGTGACGATCACGCCGCTGTTCGCATCGCTTTGCAGCAGGGGCATGAAGGACACCGAATCGAGCGCCGCGCGCCAGAGATAGGCATTCACCCCGATCGTGGTCAGGTTCGAGGGCGGCAGCGTCAGCGTGGTGCGGGTGACGCGGTGATGCTTGATATGGATCGGATTATGCACGCGCATATTGCCGACCTTGCACCCGCCCAGCGCCAGCAGGGCCAGGGCCACCGCGCCCCCACGCAGCATCGGGCTGATCAACTTACGGGCAGGAGCCTTGCTGGCCATCATCGGTTCTGCACTTTCCGTCCAAAAAACCCAAACGCTTGGGTCCCAAAAAAACTGGTTCGTCGCCATCCTGCCCGCACAGCGCGCGCGCATCGGTTGGCAAGTCTCTATAACCGCCAAAAAGCGCGCGACAAGGGGCGTTGGGCACGCTTCTTTCTTGGCCAGCGACGGCGTGAACCTTGGCTGAACATGAGAATGGCGTGCAGCCAAGGTTCATCATGGCGCGCTTACAATTTGAGGTGTATGGAATATCCGACGCCGGAAAGGAATCCGGCCCCGATGTAAGCGACGATGATGCAGGCCATTCTTTCTTCCGCCCCGCGCAGTTCGATGCCCGCTCTGGTAATGGCCGGGGCTGTCGGGCTGCTCGCGTTGCCCAGCGCGGTGCTGGCCTTTTCGACGCGGTTTGAAACCGTCGCCGAAAGCGCCGATTCCGGCACCGATCAGGGCAATTTCTCGTCCAGCGAACTGGACCCGCGCGCCGCCCGCGCCATGGCCGCACGCCAGCAGGCCCAGTTCATGCAAGGCAAGGAAGCGCTGTTTCATTTCACCCCCGCGGGGCTGGCCACGCGGCCTGACCGGTCGGTGACGGTGGCAGTGCGGGTGGATGCCGAAACCGCGCGGGCGATTGTCGTGCGCGGCCCGGCCCAGCGTATTGCCCCCGCCGGACCCAATACGCGCGTGGCGCCCAATGCCTACAATCTTGGTCTGTCGCGCGGGTATCAGAGCTTTTCATCGCTGACCTCGACCTATTCGCTGCCCGGTAACGATCATACCAAGCATGAAATGCCCGACCTCTCGGCCTTTCCCCGCGTCGAGAGCGGCAGCGATTCGCGGCTGGCGCCCCATATTCAACTGGTCGACCGCGAAAGGGCGGGCCGTGCGCCGCGCACGCTGGAAAGCTTTGGCGAACAAAGCGTCGATGTGGGCGGGTCCTATCGCGTCACGCGCAATTTCGACGTGACGGCGGGCGTGCGCTATTCGCAGGACCGCGACCGGCTGAAACCCACCAATGACACCAAGTCGGACAGTCAGGCCGTCTTTGTCGGCACGCAATTCCGATTCTGATCCGCCGCGTGGTATTTGACAGACAATTGGCGCGCAAAATCACGTAATTGCCCCCGAATTGTACGCGACCCATCCAATGCTGCAAATGCGTAATCTGTAAATTTACTTCGCACATGCAGCATATATCGCAATTTACCTCCAGTCTTGCGCTAAACTGCGCAGTTTTTGCGCGTAACGCCCCGCCAACTTACTTGCCACTGTCGCATTGCGCCGATAGCACTTGTGGCTCGGATGTTCTCTGGCCAACATCTTTTGGAGGAAATGCATGACGCGAGTGGCAATCGTTACAGGTGGTACGCGGGGCATTGGCGAGGCGATCAGCCTCGCCCTCAAGGATCTGGGATATACGGTTGCCGCCAATTACGCGGGCAATGATGAAAAGGCCAAAGCCTTCACCGAGGCGACCGGCATCGCCGCCTATAAATGGGACGTGGGCGATCATGAAGCCACCCTTGCCGGTGTGGCGCAGGTCGAGGCCGATCTGGGCCCGGTCGATGTGGTGGTCAACAATGCCGGCATCACGCGCGACGGCGTGCTGCATCGCATGACCTTCGAGAACTGGAACGAAGTGATCCGCGTCAACCTTGGCGGCTGCTTCAACATGGCCAAGGCCACTTTCCCCGGCATGCGCGAACGCGGCTGGGGCCGCATCGTCAACATCGGCTCGATCAACGGTCAGGCGGGTCAGTATGGCCAGGTCAACTATGCCGCCGCCAAATCGGGCATCCACGGCTTTACCAAGGCGCTGGCCCAGGAAGGCGCCAAGTTCGGCGTGACCGTCAACGCCATCGCGCCCGGCTATATCGACACCGAAATGGTGGCCGCCGTGCCCGCGCCGGTGCTGGAAAAGATCGTTGCCAAGATCCCGGTGGGCCGCCTTGGCCATGCCGAGGAAATCGCGCGCGGCGTGGCTTTCCTGTGCAGCGAGGATGCAGGCTTCGTCACCGGCTCGACCATGAGCATCAACGGCGGGCAGCATATGTATTGATGGAATCGCGGTTTACGTGGTTTGAGAAAGGGCGCGGGTCGAAAGGCTCGCGCCTTTTTTGTGTTTTAAGACAAGTGGTATCACGAGGGGCTTGCCCCTCGTGGCTCCCCGATACTGTCTTTGTTGCGCGATGGGTTCGGCCATTTGTGTTGGACGCGAGGACTGATTTGATAAACAGGGATAACTTCACCGCGCCGCAGGCTCTCAAACATCACCCCAAACACACCCTATGCCCTTTGGCTGCCCCCTATTAACGGGATTGCAAAGGGACGAGTCCCTTTGCCCGCCGGAGGCATAAAACCCCGCCGGAGGCATCTATCCCTTCCCCTCCCCCGCCACTACACTCCCCCCATGCTCACCCCGCCTTATCACCCCCCCGTCAAACGCTCGGTCGAGATTGCCGGACACAAGACCTCGATCAGCCTTGAGCCCCTGTTCTGGGATATGCTGCGCGAGGCGGCTGCGCGCGAAGGTGTGTCGGTCAATGCGCTGGTGGCGCGAATCGATGCCGAAAGAATTGCCTGCGAAACGCCGCCGGGTCTGGCCGGGGCGGTAAGAATTTGGCTGGTGACACAACCGTTCGTCGCGGTTGATACACGGTCTGCCCTAGGGTAAAATACTGGGATTAACCATAGTCATCGCTTCGGAGGCCTTCGGCATTTCCGCAATTTTGCGATGACGGGTGAAACGGAGGGGGATTTTTCATGCGCAAGATTCACAGGATTTCGAGCCTCGCCCTGCTCGCTTTCGCGCTCTGCGGCCAGCCTGCCTTGGCCGCGACCACGAAGAAGGTCGTCAAGCGCAAGCCGGTCGCCACGGCCAGCGTCACCCCTGCGCCCGCACCGGTCCCCGCTCCCGCGCCGGTCATGCAGAAAACCCGCGTTTGCGACACCACCAGTTCGACCACCGGGGCCGTGGCGGGCGCGGCCTTGGGCGCGGTGTTGGGCAACAAGGTGATCGACAACGGTATTCTGGGCACGGCGGGCGGCGCGGCCGCGGGCGCCTTTGCCGGACAGGCCCTTGAGCGCACGCTGACCGCCAAGCAGCGGTGCCGCGATGTAGAAACGCCTGTCAAACCTTAACGTTCAGGAACAGTTCGTCGCAAAAACCGTTCATCTTGAGTTGAACTTGGTTGGCGCTTTATGGCGTCAGCCAAGTCAAAACAGGAGATGCCTTATGCCGAATTTCATCAAACTGATCGCCATGTCCTCGGCGCTGGCGGTGGTGGCAGCGCCCGTGATGGCCGAAGCCCGCCCTGCCAAGCGCGTGGTCAAGGTTTGCCGCAAGTCGAGCGGCACCGCGGGTCTGATCGCGGGTGGCGCAGGCGGCGCGCTGGTGGGCCATGCAGCGCTGGGCGGGCCGGTCGGATTGGTGGCGGGCGCGGTGGGCGGGGCCTTTGCGGGCCGCGCGATTGACCGCACGATCACCGCGAAAAAGCGCTGCCGCTATGTCGAGGCGCGCCGATAATGCAGGTTTGACCCGGCGGTCCAAAAACCGCCGGGTCCCTATTTCAGTCGCCGCCGACGCGCTCGATTTCGGCGCCCAGCAGAGCGAATTTCTCTTCCAACCGCTCATAGCCGCGATCAAGGTGATAGAGGCGGTGGACCGTGGTCTGCCCTTCGGCGGCGAGGCCGGCAATCACCAGACTCATCGAAGCGCGCAGATCGGTCGCCATCACTTCGGCCCCGGTCAGGCGCGGCACGCCATGGACGATGGCCACGCGGCCCTTGGTTTCGATCCGTGCGCCCATGCGGGTCAGTTCTGGCACGTGCATATAGCGGTTTTCAAAGATCGTTTCGGTCAGCACGCTGGTGCCCTCGGCGCGGGTCAGCATAGCCATCAGTTGCGCCTGCATGTCGGTGGCGAAACCGGGATAAGGCGCGGTTGAAACGGTGACGGGGCGGATCGGGCCATTGGCGGCGACGAAAATGCTGTCCTTGCGCGGTTCGATATGAACGCCCGCCTCGCGCAGCGCGGCCAGCGTCGCATCCATTTCATCGGCACGCGCGCCCAGCAATTCGACCTCACCCCCGGTGATCGCGGCGGCGCAGGCATAGGAGCCGGCTTCGATACGGTCCGGCATAACCTGATAGGTTGCACCATGAAGGCGCTTTACGCCATGAATGGTGAGTTCCGAAGTGCCGATACCCTCGATCTGGGCGCCCATCGCCACCAGCAGGTTGCACAGATCGACAATTTCAGGCTCGCGCGCGGCATTGTGCAGGCGGCAGGTGCCATTGGCCATGCTGGCCGCCATCAGCGCGTTTTCCGTCGCGCCCACCGAAACCACCGGGAAGGCATAGCGCCCGCCGGGCAGCCCGCCATCAGGCGCAATGGCGCGAACATAGCCCGAGGTCAGCTCGATGGTGGCGCCAAAGGCCTCCAGCACCTTCAGGTGCAGGTCGATCGGGCGATTGCCGATCGCGCAGCCGCCCGGCAGCGACACGGTCGCCTCGCCCGCGCGGGCCAGCAAGGGGCCCAGCACCAGAATTGAGGCGCGCATTTTGCGCACCAGTTCATAAGGCGCGGTCGTGCTGGTCAGGCGCGTGGCCTGAAGGGTCATGACTCGACCAAAATCCTCTGGCCTTGTCCCCGCGATGGACGTAGAAACGCCGAACTGGTTCAACAAGTGCTGGAACCCGTCCACGTCGGCCAGACGCGGCAGATTGCGCAGGGTCAGGGGTTCCTCGGTCAGCAGCGCGCAAGGCAGCAGGGTGAGGGCCGAATTCTTGGCTCCCGACACCGGAATGGCTCCGGAAAGTCGCTTGCCACCGCGAATGATGATTTTGTCCATACGCCACCGTTTAGGAGCCATTTGTGCTGTCGGCAATGGGCGGATTGTGAAAGGCTGGGGGCGGATTGCGAATAGGCAGGTCGAAAAAATTAACCAAGTTGTAGAACTTGTATTTTAGGTAAACCTACAGCTAATTCGGCAAAGAAGTCGGGAACGAAAGCGAGAGATGATGATGCATTCGCGTGAAATCAAGCCCGTCCGCAAGGCGGTATTTCCAGTGGCAGGCCTTGGGACGCGCTTTTTGCCCGCGACCAAGGCTATCCCCAAGGAAATGCTGCCTATCGTCGATCGTCCTTTGATCCAGTATGCCGTCGATGAAGCGCGCGAAGCGGGCATCGAGCAGCTGATCTTTGTGACCGGCCGCGGCAAAACCGCCATCGTCGAACATTTCGACACGGCCTTTGAACTCGAAGCCACGATGGAAGGGCGCGGCAAGTCGCTCGACGTGCTCGAACCCACCCGGATCAAGCCGGGCAATCTGGTCACAGTGCGTCAGCAGGTGCCGATGGGCCTGGGCCATGCGATCTGGTGCGCACGCGCCGTGATCGGCAATGAACCCTTCGCCATCTTCCTGCCCGACGAACTGATGATCGGCAAAAAGGGCTGCATGAAGCAGATGGTCGAGGCCTATCACAAGACCGGCGGCAATCTGATCTCGGTGCTCGAAGTGCCGCGTGAGGAAGTCTCGTCCTATGGCGTGATCGCGCCGGGCAAGTCCGAGGGCGATCTGACCGAGGTGACCGGCCTTGTCGAAAAGCCCAAGGTGGAGGCGGCGCCTTCGAACCTGATCATCTCGGGCCGCTATATCCTTCAGCCCGAAGTGATGACCGTGCTGGAAACGCAGGGCAAGGGCGCGGGCGGCGAAATCCAGTTGACCGACGCGATGGCGCAGATGATCGGCCACCAGCCGTTCCACGCCGTGACCTTTGAGGGCAAGCGCTATGACTGCGGCTCGAAGGTCGGCTTTGTCGAGGCCACCCTGGCGCTGGCGCTGCAGCGCGAGGACATGGGCGCCGAAGTGCGCGAAATGGCCCGCAAGCTGCTGGGCGAATACGCTCCGGCATAATCATCCGACAGCTTGAGCAAGGGCGCGGGAAAGGGGCCAACCCCTTTTTCCGCGCCTTTTGTTTTGCCTTCTGAAGAGGCGCGGCGGGCATAGAAAAGGCGCGAAGGGATCACCCTTCGCGCCAATTCTTAACCTTTTATCGCAACGAATGTTTACGCGGCGATCAGGCCGCTTCCTTATCCACCCACTCGGGATAGAAGGCCGGTTCGCGCGTGGACCAGCCCGGCGCGGTGGCTGCCGCCTCGCTGATCGATTGCAACAGCTTCTTGCGCCGTTCGGGCCGGATCTGCGGCAGCGCCGCCGCCGCGCAGAAAGCGGAGGGCAACCAGGGCCGCACATCGGCGCCCAGCAGGCGCTCATACAAGAAGCGGTAGGCCGAAAAGCCCGTGATCTTTTCCTGCGCCAGATCGAAAGCTGTCAGACGCACCAGCTTGCCCAGAAAGCTTTCCAGCGCATCGAGATTGGTCTCGCAGGGTTTTTCGCCGCGCAAGGCCTTCAATTCCTGATAGATCACGTACTGGCTGCGGATGCTGGCGTTTTCCGCCGAATCGCGCGCCCACAGCTTGAAAGCGTCCTGACGCCCCAGCCCCACATCGAGGCTGCGCTTGATGTAACGCTGCTCGCAAGGCGTGAAACCGGCAAATTCGCGCAGTTCGGCGATTGCGAGCGTGGCCGTACCCGTATGTGCCATCTTCGTGATCCCATCGGCCCGGACGATTCCCGGCCTCAGGTTCAAATTGCGCCCAATGCATTTAAAAAGGCGTTAACCATCTGATTGAAATTATTAAGGGGCGCTCATTAGCCCCCCGGATGCATTTGTTCAGATCAGATCATGCCCGCAAGAGGGCTGGACGGGTCGGCATATTTGCGCGTGGCCATGCGCCCGGCAAGATAAGCGTCGCGCCCCGCCTCGACGGCCAGGCGCATCGCGCGGGCCATGCGGATGGGATCGCGGGCCTCGGCAATGGCGGTGTTCATCAACACGCCGTCCACGCCCAGCTCCATCGCCACGGCCGCATCCGAGGCCGTGCCCACGCCTGCATCGACCAGCACCGGCACCTTGGCGCCTTCAACGATCAGGCGGATCGTCACCTTGTTCTGAATGCCAAGGCCCGAGCCGATCGGCGCGCCCAAAGGCATGACCGCCACGGCGCCCGCTTCTTCCAACTGCTTGGCCGCAATCGGATCATCGACGCAATAGACCATGGGCAGGAAGCCTTCCTTGGCCAGCACCTCGGTCGCCTTGAGCGTTTCGCGCATATCGGGATAAAGCGTGCGCGCCTCGCCCAGCACCTCGAGCTTGACCAGATCCCAGCCGCCCGCCTCACGCGCAAGGCGCAGGGTGCGGATCGCATCCTCGGCGGTAAAACAACCGGCGGTGTTGGGCAGATAGGTCACTTTACGCGGGTCGATGAAATCGGTCAGCATCGGCGCCTTGGGGTCCGACACATTCACGCGGCGCACGGCCACGGTGACGATTTCCGCGCCCGACGCCTCCAGCGCGGCGGCGTTCTGGGCAAAATCCTTGTACTTGCCGGTGCCCACGATCAGGCGCGACCGGAAAGTGCGACCCGCAACGGTCCAAGTATCATCTGCGCTCACGTCACCACCCCCTACAAAATGCACGATCTCCAGCACATCGCCATCGCTCAGCGCCACATCGGCCAGCGTGCTGCGCGGGACGATGATCGCATTGCGCTCCACCGCCACCTTGGCCGGGTTGAGGCCGATTTCGGCCACAAGGTCGGCCACGCTGGCGCCATGGGCAATCCGGCGCGGCTCGCCATTCACTGTCAGGGAGATCGTTTCGCTCATGCCTCGCGCTATTGCGCGTCAGGCCGCGTGGCGCAAGTTCCGGATGTGGGCAAAAGCGAGAAGAATGACGCCCGGCATGGTCATCGCCACTTCGGGCAGGCCATGCGGCACCACCAGTCCCGCCGCCATCAGCACCAGCCCCGCGCAGCCCATAATCAAAGGCTCACGCCGCCCATGCCGCGCCACACCAACGCCAAGACCCAGCGCGCCAATCGCAATCGCCGCCGCCAGCCCATATTCATGCACCCGCGGATCAAGCAGCACCCCGCCGCCAATCCCCAGCAAGCCCACCAACACCACACCCGATACGCAATGGATCAGGCACAGGGCCGAAAGCGCAACGCCCAGGCGGTCGAGCCGGGCGCGAATCAGGGCAAGGGCGGGGACGAACATGCAGGCTCCGATATGTGATAATGTATCATCTGGCAAGGGATTACGTTTTTTCAAGCCCGATCATTTTTTTAAAACCGCCCCGGACAGGCACTTGCGATAAAAAGCCATTCATTGGATCAAGGCCGCCGCCCCTGCCCGACGCAGGCATGGCCCAGAACGCAGGATCAAGGAATGAAACAAGCCTCCAACGCCCGTCCCTTGCTGGTGGCGCGCTGGCTTTGGGCCGTGGCCGTGCTGGTGGCGGGCATTGTGGTGGTGGGCGGGATCACGCGCCTGACCGAATCGGGCGTCTCGATCACCGAGTGGAAGCCTGTCAGCGGCGCCCTGCCTCCTTTGACGCAGGCCGCATGGGAGGCCGAATTCGCCAAATATCGCGCCACGCCACAATATATTCTGATCAACGGTCCGGCGGGCATGACTCTGGCCACCTATAAGGCGATCTTCTTCTGGGAATGGGTGCATCGGCTTCTGGCGCGCGGGATCGGGATGGTCTTTGCGCTGCCTTTGGCGATTTTCTGGATTCGGCGCCAAATTCCGGCGGGCTATCATGGACGCCTCGTCGCGCTGCTGGCGCTGGGCGGATTGCAGGGGGCGGTCGGCTGGTGGATGGTCAAATCGGGCATCGCCCATGATGTAAAAGTCAGCCACCTGCGGCTGGCCACCCATCTGGGCGTGGCGCTCTTCACGCTGGCCGGGCTGGTATGGACGGCGCTCGATCTGCAGGCGCTGGCGCGTGGACAAAAGCGCAGCCGCTTGACGGGTCTGGGCGCGCTGGCGGGCGCGGTGCTGGGGGTACAACTGATCTGGGGCGCGTTCACGGCGGGCCTGCGCGCGGGGCATGTGACCGATGAATGGCCGCTGATGAACGGCCATATCTGGCCCGGCCCGACTCAGAGCGGCGAGACTTTCCTGCAGGCGATCACCGACGATCCGGCGATTGTCCATTTCCTGCATCGCTGGTGGGCGTGGGTGGTGGTCGGCGTGCTGGTGATGCTGGCGCGGGCGCTGAAACAGCGGGGGCGGCGTGAGCCTTCGATCGCCATCCACAGCGCGTTTGGCACGCAGATCCTGCTGGGCATTGCCACGGTGATGAGCGGCGTGTCGATCCCGCTGGCGGTGGCGCATCAACTGGTGGGCGCACTGCTGGTGGTGGCCACGGTCTGGGGCATGCATGCGCTGGGCAGCGAGCGCTGGTCATGAGCTTACCTGTTCCTGTGCTGATCTGGTGTCCCTTTCCCGATACGCAGAGCGCAAAGGCGGCCTCACGCGCGCTGGTCGAGGAGGGCCTTGCGGCTTGCGCCAATATCCTGCCCGCGATGGAATCGGTCTATGCATGGCAGGGCGCGCTGCATGAAGGGGCAGAGGTCGGCGTACTCTTCAAGACCAATGCGGATCTACGCGAGAGGTGCATCGAGCGTCTGTCCGAACTGCACCCTTATGAAGAGCCTGCGATTCTGGGCTGGGAATGTCCGCTCTCGCTGCCCGCAACCATGGCTTGGCTGGGGGGGCTGAAGGGGTGAAAAAGCCACGGTATTATTTTACCGTGCCCTAAAAAGCCCAGAATGCTTGACTCTTGGGGCCGTTTGCAACATTAGGCCCGCCACACCCCCCGCCGCGACAGCGTGGCGGGGTCGTCATTTATACGGGAACCAAAGCCATGAAGGCTCTCACCAAGGTCACCCGGTCGGTCAAGCCGGCTGAGGTGGAAAAGAAGTGGCATCTGATCGATGCCGAAGGTCTGGTGCTCGGCCGCCTTGCCGTCATCGTCGCCAACACGCTGCGCGGCAAGCACAAGCCCACCTTCACGCCCCACGTCGACACCGGCGATCATGTCATCGTGATCAACGCCGACAAGGTGCGTCTGACCGGCAACAAGCTGAAGAACAAGGTGTACTACAAGCACACCGGTTACGCCGGCGGCATCAAGGAAGTGACCGCTGCCAAGGTTCTGGAAGGCCGCTTCCCGGAGCGCGTTCTGGAAAAGGCTGTGGAACGCATGATCCCGCGCGGCCCGCTGGGCCGTCAGCAGATGCGCGCCCTGCACCTCTACGCTGGTGCCGAGCACCCGCACGCCGGCAACCAGCCTGAAGTGCTGGACGTCGCTGCCCGCAACCGCAAGAACAAGGTTGGTGCGTAATGTCTGAAGAATTCTCCGCTCTGGCCGAAATCGGCACCGCAGCTCCGGTTGCCGCTGCTCCTGCCACCCCGCTGCGCGCTCGCGAAGTCGACGCCCAGGGTCGCTCGTATGCCACCGGCCGTCGTAAGGACGCCGTGGCCCGCGTGTGGATCAAGCCCGGCACCGGCAAGATCACCGTCAACGGTCGCGATCAGGAAGTTTACTTCGCTCGTCCGACCCTGCGCCTCGTGATCAACCAGCCCTTCGGCGTGGCTGACCGTTCGGGCCAGTACGACGTTATTGCCACCGTCAAGGGTGGTGGCCTCTCGGGTCAGGCCGGCGCCGTCAAGCACGGCATCTCGCAGGCTCTCTCGAAGTTCGAACCCGCGCTGCGCGGCGTGGTCAAGGCCGCTGGCTTCCTGACCCGCGACTCGCGCGCTGTCGAACGTAAGAAGTACGGCAAGGCGAAGGCTCGCAAGAGCTTCCAGTTCTCGAAGCGTTAAGCGTTTCAGGAATGGCGAAAAGGGGCGGTCCGGCAACGGGCCGCCTTTTTTTCATGGGCGCTTCGCTTTATCGCCGCTGCGACAGCAGATGCGCGCGCTCGGCCAGACGCTCGATCAGATCGGCATGGATTGCAGGCGCCGACACGGCCACGCCAAACACGCGCGGGTCCAGCTTGTTGTAATTGAGCTTGCCTCCCTGCGCATCGCTGATCGCGGCGCCCGCCTCGCGCGCGATCAAGGCGGCAGCGGCAATATCCCACTCATAGCCCCAGCGCAGCGTCGCCACCAGATCGGCCCGGTCGGCAGCCACCATGGCGATGCGCAGGGCGATGGAATTGGGCTGTTCGACCATCGCCATATCGGCATCTTCGGCGGGAAGAACCCGGGTGGGAACGCGCGCGCCCGACAATTGCTCCCGCGTAGAAGCGGCAAGCGGCTCGCCATTGCAAAAGGCGCCATGCCCGGCCTCGGCCTGCCAGAATTCGTCGCGCGCCGGGGCGTGCAGCATCGCCAGCAAGGGCCGATGGTTACTGACCAGCGCCACCGAGATCGCCCAGCCGGTGCGCCCCCGAATGAAATCGCGCGTCCCGTCAATCGGGTCGACCAGCCAGACCAGTTCGCCCTCGCGCTGATTCGGCGCATCGATGGTTTCTTCCGACAGCCAGCCCGCACTGGGCAGCAGATCGTGCAATTGCGCGCGCAGAAAGGCATCGACCGCCAGATCGGCGCTGGAAACCGGGGTTCCGTCCGATTTTCCGAAAACTTCCAGAGCTTTATTATCACCCGGCCATTGCGCCATGGCGAGCTCTCCGGCGCGGCGGACAATGGCCTCTAGGCGGGCGCGATCAAGCATGGGCGGGGCCCTGACAGGAAAATTTGCAATTAAGAATGATTAGCACATCTTTCCCTTCCCATCGCCCGCCACCTGTGCTTAGCCCGCCGCCGACCAAAGGGCCATGAGGCCTGCAATAGCGAGAAGCACCGATGAACGTCCATGAGTATCAGGGCAAGGAACTGCTGGCCAAGTTCGGCGTTGCCATTCCGGCGGGCTATCCGGCTCTGTCCGTTGAAGAAGCCGTTGCAGGCGCCAAGCAGCTGCCCGGGCCGCTCTATGTTGTGAAGTCGCAGATCCACGCCGGTGGCCGCGGCAAGGGCAAGTTCAAGGAACTGCCGGCCGATGCCAAGGGCGGCGTCCGCCTGGCCAAGAGCCTGGAAGAAGTCGAATCGCACGCCAAGGAAATGCTCGGCAACACGCTGGTGACCGTGCAGACCGGCGAAGCGGGCAAGCAGGTCAACCGCCTGTATGTCACCGACGGCGTCGATATCGCCAAGGAATATTACCTCTCGCTGCTGGTCGATCGCGCCACGGGCCGCGTGGCCTTCATCGTGTCGACCGAAGGCGGCATGGACATCGAAACCGTTGCCCATGACACCCCGGAAAAGATCGCCACGATCACCATCGACCCGGCCTCGGGCTTCCAGCCGCACCACGGCCGCTCGATCGCCTTCGCGCTCAAGCTGAAGGGCGACACCAACAAGCAGGCGCAGGTGCTGGCCAAGCAACTGTATGATGCCTTCGTTTCGCTCGATTGCGAAATGCTGGAAATCAACCCGCTGGTCGAAGACGTGAACGGCAACCTGCTGGTTCTCGACACCAAGATGAGCTTCGATTCGAACGCGCTGTTCCGTCACCCCGACGTGTTCGCGATGCGCGACGAAACCGAAGAAGATCCGGCCGAAATCGAAGCCAGCAAGTATGACCTGGCCTACATCAAGCTCGACGGCAACATCGGCTGCATGGTGAACGGCGCGGGTCTGGCCATGGCGACGATGGACATCATCAAGCTCAACGGCGCCTTCCCGGCCAACTTCCTCGACGTGGGCGGCGGCGCCACCACCGAGAAGGTGACGGCGGCGTTCAAGATCATTCTGTCGGACCCGGCGGTCGAAGGCATTCTGGTCAACATCTTTGGCGGCATCATGAAGTGCGACGTCATCGCGGCGGGCATCATTGCCGCGGCCAAGGACGTCAACCTGTCGGTTCCGCTGGTGGTTCGCCTTGAAGGCACCAACGTCGAACTGGGCAAGGAACTGCTCAACAATTCGGGCCTGCCCATCGTGGCGGCCAACGATCTGGGCGATGCCGCCAAGAAGATCGTCGCGGAAGTCAACAAGGGCAAGTAAGCCCTTCGCGAGTTTCGGGAAAAAGGCCCCGTGGCGCATCCGCGCTGCGGGGCCTTTTGCATCGGCGGCATGACGGCGGCTGCACGGCCTGCCGAATCGCTTGCGGTGACGATGCTTTCTTAAACTTTTGCATGGCAGGTTGCGCCCATGAGTGCCCGAGTCCGCGCCTTGCTCTTGAAATATTTTGGGCAGAGCCTGCTGCTGTGTCCGATTTATTTTGCCAGCGCGCTGCTCGCCCTGCAACTGACGCGCTTTAACGGCGGGGTGGCGATTGTCTGGCCGGCGGGCGCGGTGCTGTTCTCGGCGCTGGCCGCGATGCCGCATCGGCGCTGGGCGGCGGCGCTGCTTTTATGCTTTCCGGCGGGCGCGCTGGCCATCGCCCTGCGCGGGTTTGGCGGGGTCTATACGCTGCCCCTGACGCTGGCCGGACTATTCGAGGCATGGCTGGCCGCCAGCCTGCTGCGCCGCATCGCCCCGCGCTTCACACGGTTTGAATCGATCCGTGATGTGGCCGGCTTTCTGCTGGTGGCCGGGTTTATCGCGCCCGCCGCCTCGGCCTTTATCGGCGCATGGGCCGCGCATGGCGCCACGGGCACCCCCTTTTTCATCGCCTGGCGCGACTGGTTCGGCGCCCATGCGCTCAGCCTCGTCACCTTTGCCCCGCCGATCTTTCTGGTGCTGCGGCGCCGCCGTCTTGATACGACCAAATTCAACCGTGAGCGCCTGCCCGAAGCGCTGATCCTGCTGGGCGCGGTATCTCTGGCCACGCTGGCCACCTTTGGGCAAAGCCGCGTTCCGCTGGTCGTCGTGCCGCTGGTGCCGATGGTGGCGGCCACATTCCGACTGGGGCGGATTGGGGCGGTGGCCTCGCTGCTGGTGCTGATCTGCGGCGGATTGATCGGTACGATGACAGGCCATGGGCCAACGATGCTGCTCCATCTGGACATGTCGACCAAGCTGCTGGTGTTGCAGATCTATTTCGCCTGCGTGGTGCTGATCCTACTGCCGGTGGCGGCAGAGCTGGAATCGCGCCGCCGCCTGATGCAAAGCCTGCGCGATGCCGAAGCGCTGCACCGTCTGATTGTCGAGCGGACCGGCGATGTCATCATGCGGGTCAATATTGACGGCACTTTACGCTCAGTGTCGGACGCCGGGGCACGGCTGTGGGGCTATCAGGCCGAGGAACTGCTGGGCCGCTCGGCCTATGACCTGATTCATCCCGAGGATGAACAGGCCGTGTTCGACGCCCGCTTTCAGGCGCTGTGCGAGCCGGAGGGCACGGTGGCGGTCGAATGCCGGGTGATTGGCAAGGATGGCGGATCGACCTGGGTGGAAAGCCATCTGTGCGCCACGCTGAACCGGCGCGGTGTGCCCAATGGCACGGTGTCGATCATCCGCGATAATTCGGCACGGCGGCGGCTGATCGAAAATCTGGCGCATGAGGCCAACACCGATCCGCTGACCGGGCTTGCCAATCGGCGCGCCTTTGACCGGGCGCTGGCCCGCGATGTGGCGGAGGGCAGGGACTCTTGTCTGGCGCTGTTCGACCTCGACCATTTCAAGCGGATCAACGATGTCCATGGCCATGCCACGGGCGACCGGATGCTGACGCTGTTCGCCACTTTGCTGTGCGGCACGGTGCGCGCGGGCGATGTGGTGGCGCGGCTGGGCGGCGAGGAATTCGGCGTGCTGCTGCGCGATGTTTCGCTGGAACAGGCGGGGGTGATTTGCGAGCGTGTGCGCACCCGTCTGGCCGAAAGCGAGGGGCGTTCAGTCGTGGGCGAGCTGGTGCGCGCAACTGTCAGCGTGGGACTGACCCGGCTGAGTGTCGATCTGACGGTGGAAGAGGCCTTTCGCCAGGCCGATGCCGCGCTTTACAGCGCCAAGCATAATGGCCGCAACCAGATGGCCATTGCGGCCTAATCGGCCATCCGCAGATCATAGGCGACCTGCGCCTGCGCCACCGCGCCCATCCGCGTTTCGGCCCAATCGATCAGCCATTGCAGCGCCCCCAGCAATTCGCGCCCCAGCGGGGTGATCGCATAGGTCACGCTGACCGGCACAGTGGGTTCGACATGGCGGGTGATCAGCCCGTCGCGCTCCAGCGTGCGCAAGGTCTGAGCCAGCATCTTTTGCGAAATGCCATCAACCCGGCGTTTGAGCGCGCTGAACCGCATCTCGCCCTCGCCCAACATGCCGAGCAGGAGAATGCTCCATTTATCTCCCACCCGGTCGAGCAATTGGCGCGTGGGGCAATTGCGCGCGAAAACATCGCCGCGCCTGCCGGTCGCCCCCGGCGCCCCATCAAGGGTGGTTACGTCGAGGTAAGCTGGTGAAAGAAAAGTGCCGTCTTGCATGATGCGTTTCCATAGCACACTTGGTCACCATTGGAAACCAAGCAAGCAGGAGCGTTGAAAATGAAAGTTGCAGTGTTGGGCGCCAGTGGCCGCGCAGGATCGGAAATCACCAAGGAACTGGCCGGGCGCGGGCATCAGGTGGTGGCCATCGCCCGCAAGCCCGAAGCCATTCCCGCCGCCGATGGCGTGAGCGCGGTGCAGGGCGATGCCTCGGACCCGGCCGTGCTGGCGGGCCTGATCGCAGGCGTCGATGCCGTCATCAGCGCGCTGCATTTCGATGTGTCGGCCGAAACGCTGCTTTCCGCCCTGCGTCAGGCGGGCGTGGGCCGTTTGCTGATCACGGGCGGCGCGGCCAGCCTCAAGCTGCCCTCGGGCGAGCGTTTGATCGACGGGCCGGATTTCCCCGAAGCGTGGAAGGGCGCGGCGATGGGGGGCATTACCTTCCTTGACGACCTGCGCGGCGTGGCCGACATTGACTGGACCTTCTTCTCCCCCGCCGCCTTCATTTTCGAAGGGCCGCGCCTTGGCACCTATCGCGGCGGCAAGGACGATCTGGTCGTGGACGCGGCGGGCGAGAGCAAGATCAGCTTTGCCGACTATGCCATCGCCATGGTCGATGAACTGGAAGCCCATAACCACCCGCGCGCGCGCTTTACCGCCGCATACTAATCCAGAATGCGATAGGGGATGAAGCCGCGCTGGTTGGTGGTGATGTCGATAGCCTTGTCATTGGGCGGATAGGCGCGCTGATGGCAATCGTGGCGCGAGCAGATGCGGCAGGAAATGCCGATCCGCGCCACGGCCTCCTCGCATTCCAGATTGAGCGTGTCGGCATAGATGAACTCGCTGGCCAGCGTGACTTCACACCCCAGCACCACCGCATAGCGGCGCGGCGGGCGGAAATAGGCGTCCGAGGGTTTGACCAGCCCCTTGGCGAGGAACACAAAACGCCGCCCCTCGGGCATCTCGGCCACTTGCAGATGGATGCGGTCGGGAATAGCCACCGCCTCATGCGCGATCCACAGCGGGCAGGCCCCGCCGAAACGCGCGAATTGCAACCCGTTGGCCGCGTGGCGCTTGGTGATATTGCCCGCCATGTCGATGCGGCAAAAGGCGATCGGCACGCCGCGCTGGTGCGGGCGTTGCAGGTTGGACAGGCGGTGGCAGGTCTGTTCGAAACTGGTGCCGAAGATCTGGCGCAAGCCGTCGATGTCATGGCGCAGCCGCCGCGCCGCATCGCGAAACGGGCGATAGGGCATCAGCAGCGCCCCTGCGGCATAATTGGTCAGCCCCACCGAGAGCAGATTCCGCGCGGTCTGGGTGCGCATGCCGCCCTTTTCCACCGTCTCGGCAATCTCCTGCGCCAGCGCGATGGCGCATAGCTGATAGGCCAGTTGAAAGCGCAGGCTCTCATGGGGCTGGCCCGCATTCAGCGTCAATTCGCGGCGGGATTGGTCATAATGGCGGATCGGCGCACCGGGCAGATGGCGCAGCGTGATGCCCTGCCGGTCGAACCATGCGGTCAATTGCGCGGTATCGGGCGTGGGCAGATGGCGCGAGAGGGCGCCCGCCATGGCCTCGGCGCTGGAATCGATCAGATGGACGTAATTGTCGGCCAGATGGAACCAGTCGCGCACCTCCTCCCACGGCAGGCGCCCGCCCGAAACGCTGTCGGCCCCCAGCGCCTCGTCCATCGCGGCCAGACGGGCGGAATCGCGTTTGTGGAGGCGGTAGAGATGGGCAAATTGCTCGGCAAATTGGGGGAACTGGTCGGCCACGCGCTCGATCTGATCGGCGGGCAGATCGCGCAGCAAAGGATCGGCGGCGGCTTCCAGCAATTCGGTGACGATGGGCTCGACCGGGGTTTCGGCCATGTCGGCCCAATCCACCGGGAAGATCTCGCGCACCCTTTCGGCCAGCGCCAGCGTCATGGGCCGCGTGTCATTTTCCAATTGCGAGAGATAGGGCGTGCTGATCCCCAGCCTTTGCGCCAGCGCGCCCTGTTTCAGGCCATGATCCTCGCGCAGGGCTTTAAGGAATCGCCCTGCATAGAGCCGCCTTTTCATGTCGTCCTCTCGCTAATTTTTGCAAATTCTTCCTTTGCAAATTTGCAACATTACTGTGGACGGGTCAAGCTGAATGGCCCATCCCGCGCGTTAAGTGGTTTTGCAAGAGGATGGCCGATGAGCGCGAATGTGGCAGAGATGGAGCGGCGGCGGGCGGCGGCCCGGATGGGCGGCGGCCAGAAGCGGATCGATGCCCAGCATGCCAAGGGCAAGCTGACCGCACGCGAACGCCTCAAGGTTCTGCTCGACGAGGGCAGCTTTGAAGAAGTCGACATGTATGTCGAACATAATTGCGTCGATTTCGGCATGCCCGACAATACGATCCCCGGCGACGGCGTGGTCACGGGGTCCGGCACGATCAACGGCCGCCTCGTTTTCGTGTTTTCACAGGATTTCACCGTGTTTGGCGGGGCGGTTTCCGAACGCCACGCGATGAAGATCTGCAAGATCATGGATATGGCCATGAAGGTCGGCGCCCCGGTCATCGGCCTTAACGATTCGGGCGGCGCGCGCATTCAGGAAGGCGTGGCCTCGCTGGGCGGCTATGCCGAGATTTTCCAGCGCAATGTGCTGGCCTCGGGCGTGGTGCCCCAGCTCAGCCTCATTATGGGGCCTTGCGCCGGCGGCGCGGTGTACAGCCCCGCCATGACCGACTTCATCTTCATGGTGAAGGACAGCTCTTACATGTTCGTCACCGGCCCCGATGTGGTCAAAACCGTGACGAATGAGGTGGTGACGCAAGAGGAGTTGGGTGGCGCGATCACGCACAGCACCAAGACCAGCGTGGCCGATCTGGCGCTGGAGAATGACATCGAGGCGCTGCTGACGGCGCGCGAATTCTTCGACTTCCTGCCCCTGTCGAACAAGGAAGAAGTGCCCGAGCGCCCCAATGCCGACCCGTGGGACCGCATCGAGGACAGCCTCGACACGGTGATCCCGGCCAGCGCAACCCAGCCTTATGATATGAAGGAAGTGATCCGCAAGACGCTGGACGAGGGTGATTTCTTTGAAATCCAGCCCGGCCATGCGGGTAATATCATCTGCGGCTTTGGCCGGATCGAGGGCAAGACCGTGGGTGTCGTCGCCAATCAGCCTTTGGTGCTGGCGGGCGTGCTGGACATCAATTCGTCGAAGAAGGCGGCGCGTTTCGTACGCTTCTGTGACGCGTTCAACATCCCGATCCTGACCTTTGTCGATGTTCCCGGCTTCCTGCCCGGCACTGCGCAAGAGCATAATGGCATCATCAAGCACGGCGCCAAGCTGCTCTTCGCCTATGCCGAGGCGACCGTGCCCAAGATCACCATCATCACCCGCAAGGCCTATGGCGGCGCCTATGACGTGATGGCCTCCAAGCATCTGCGCGGCGATCTGAATTACGCATGGCCCACCGCCGAAATCGCGGTGATGGGCGCCAAGGGCGCGGTGGAGATCATCTTCCGCGGCCTGCCCGCCGAGGCGCAGGCGGAAAAGGTCAAGGAATATGAAGACCGCTTCGCCAACCCGTTTGTGGCGGCCAGCAAGGGCTTCATCGACGAGGTGATCCACCCGCATTCGACGCGGCGGCGGATCGCGCTGGGCCTGCGCAAATTGCGCAACAAGGCGCTGGAGAACCCTTGGAAGAAGCACGACAATATTCCGCTCTAAGCGGGGAGGATGCCATGAAACTCGGACGTTTGAACCACGTCGGCGTGGCCGTGCCATCCATGGCCGATGCCATTGCCTATTACCGCGATGTGATGGGGGCCACCCTCATCACCGAGCCTTTCGACATGCCCGAACAGGGCGTGAAGGTCGCTTTCGTCAACACCCCCCAGCAATCGGGCGCGCTTGGCAGCGATGGCGGCACGCAGATCGAGCTGATCGAACCGCTGGGCGAGAGCAGTCCCATCGCCGGCTTCATCGCCAAGAACCACGCAGGCGGCCAGCACCACCTCTGTTACGAGGTCGAGGATATCGAAGCCGCGCGCGCATGGTTCACCGCCCAAGGCAAGCGCATCCTAGGCCCCACGCGCATCGGCGCGCATGGCACGCCGATCTTCTTCCTGCACCCCAAGGACATGCTGGGGCAGCTCACCGAAATCATGGAGACGCCCCGTGGCCAACATTGATAACTGGCAGGCGCTGGCCGCCAAAGAGGTCAAGGGCAAGGACCTGAACTGGCAGACGCCCGATGGGATCACGGTCAAGCCGCTCTATACGGCGGAAGACGTGAGCGTTGATCCCGGCCTGCCCGGCTTTGCGCCCTTTACGCGCGGCGTGCGCGCCAGCATGTATGCCGGGCGCCCTTGGACGATCCGCCAATATGCGGGCTTTTCGACGGCCGAGGAATCGAACGCCTTCTATCGCCGCAATCTGGCGGCGGGGCAAAAGGGCCTGTCGGTCGCTTTCGACCTTGCCACCCATCGCGGCTATGACAGCGACCACCCCCGCGTGGTGGGCGATGTCGGCAAGGCGGGCGTGGCCATCGATTCGGTCGAGGACATGAAGATCCTGTTCGACGGCATTCCCCTTGGCGAAATGTCGGTGTCGATGACGATGAACGGCGCGGTGATCCCGATCCTGGCCTTCTTCATCGTTGCGGGCGAGGAACAGGGCGTGCCGGTCGAAAAGCTGGACGGGACCATTCAGAATGACATTCTGAAGGAGTTCATGGTCCGCAACACCTATATCTATCCGCCCGAACCGTCGATGCGGATCATTTCGGACATCTTTGGCTATACCAGCGCCAATATGCCGAAATTCAACAGCATTTCGATCTCCGGCTATCACATGCAGGAGGCCGGCGCGACGCAGGTGCAGGAACTGGCCTTCACCATCGCGGACGGTATCGAATATGTGAAATATGGCGTGGCCTCGGGCCTCGACATCGACAAATTCGCCGGGCGCCTCTCGTTCTTTTTCGCCATCGGCATGAATTTCTTCATGGAGGTCGCCAAGCTGCGCGCCGCGCGCGTCTTGTGGCACCGGGCCATGACCAAGCTGGGCGCGCAGGACGAGCGCAGCAAGATGCTGCGCACCCATTGCCAGACCAGCGGCGTGTCCTTGCAGGAGCAGGACCCCTATAACAACGTCATCCGCACCACGATCGAGGCGATGGCCGCGATGCTGGGCGGCACGCAGTCGCTCCACACCAATGCGCTTGATGAAGCGATTGCGCTGCCCACCGATTTCTCCGCCCGCATCGCGCGCAACACACAGATCGTGATTCAGGAAGAAACGGGCATGTGCAATGTGGTCGATCCGCTGGGTGGATCGTATTACATTGAATCGCTGACCCAGCAGTTGGTCGATGCCGCGCAAGCCATCATCGACCGCGTGGAAGGCGAAGGCGGCATGGCCAAGGCCGTGGGCGCAGGCTGGCCCAAGGCGATGATCGAGGAAGCAGCCGCGGCCCGTCAGGCGCGCGTCGACCGGGGCGAGGATGTCATCGTCGGCGTCAACAAATACCGCCTTGCCGCCGAGGACCGGATCGAGACGCTCGACATCGACAACCATGTCGTGCGCGAGGCGCAGATCGCCCGGATCAAGGCGGTGAAAGCCGCCCGTGACGAGGGCGCCTGTCAGGCCGCTCTGCGCGCCGTCACACAGGGCGCGCGCGAAGGCGGCAACCTGCTGGCGCTGGCCGTCGAGGCCGCCCGCCACCGCGCCACTCTGGGCGAAATCAGCAGCGCGATGGAGGAGGTCTTCGGCCGCCACGGCACGGTGCCCACCCCGGTCAAGGGCGTCTATGGCGCGGCCTATGCGGGCGATGAGCGCTATCAACAGATCCTCGACGGCGTCGAGGCCGTCTCCCGCCGTCTGGAGCGCAAGCCCCGCATGCTGGTGGCCAAGATGGGGCAGGATGGGCATGATCGCGGCGCCAATGTCATCGCCTCGGCCTTTACCGACATGGGCTTTGACGTGACCTCCGGCCCGCTGTTCCAGACTCCCGAAGAAGCCTGCGCGCTGGCGCTGGAAAAGGGCGTCGATGCGGTAGGGGCCTCCTCGCTTGCCGCAGGCCACAAGACGCTGATCCCGCAACTTATCAACCTGTTGCGCGAGGCCGGACGGCCCGACATCAAGGTCGTGGCGGGCGGCGTCATCCCGCCGCAGGACTATGAATTCCTGCGCGAGGCCGGGGTGCAGGGCATCTATGGGCCGGGGTCCAACGTGCTCGATTGCGCGGCCGACATGCTGCGCCTGCTGGGCCACAATATGCCGCCGCTGGGCAGCGAACTGGAAAAGGCGGAGTAAAGCCGATGTTCAAGAAAATCCTCATCGCCAATCGCGGCGAAATCGCCTGTCGCGTCATCAAGACCGCGCGCCGGATGGGCATTGCCACGGTGGCGGTCTATTCCGACGCCGACGCCCGCGCGCCTTTCGTGCAGATGGCCGATGAAGCCGTGCATATCGGCCCCTCGCCCGCCGCGCAGTCCTATCTGATTGCCGACAAGATCATCGAGGCCTGCAAGGCCACCGGGGCCGAGGCGGTTCATCCCGGCTATGGCTTCCTGTCGGAACGCACCTCTTTCGCCGAAGCTTTGGCCAAGGAAAACATCGCCTTTATCGGCCCGCCCGTGGGCGCGATTGCCGCGATGGGCGACAAGATTGAATCGAAGAAGCTGGCCAAATCGGCGGGCGTCAATGTCGTCCCCGGCTTTGTCGGCGAAATCCGCGACACCGATCACGCGGTCGAGATCAGCAATGATATCGGCTATCCGGTGATGATGAAAGCCAGCGCGGGCGGCGGCGGCAAGGGCATGCGCCTCGCCTTTTCCGAAAGGGACGTGCGCGAGGGCTTTGAAAGCGTGAAGCGCGAAGGGCTGAACTCGTTCGGCGATGATCGCGTCTTTATCGAAAAGTTCATTCAGGACCCGCGCCATATCGAGATCCAGATCCTGGGCGATCAGCACGGCAATATCCTTTACCTGAACGAGCGCGAATGCTCGATCCAGCGCCGCCACCAGAAGGTGGTGGAAGAAGCCCCCTCGCCCTTCGTGTCGCCCGCCATGCGCAAGGCCATGGGCGAGCAATGCGTCGCCCTGTCGCGCGCGGTGGGCTATTACAGCGCGGGCACGGTCGAACTGATCGTTTCGGGCGCGGACAAGACCGGCGAGAGCTTCTACTTCCTCGAAATGAACACCCGCCTTCAGGTCGAGCATCCGGTCACCGAAGCGATCACCGGCATCGACCTTGTCGAACAGATGATCCGCGTGGCCTATGGCGAGAAACTGACCATCACGCAGGACGATGTGAAGATCGACGGCTGGGCGATCGAAAACCGCGTCTATGCCGAAGACCCCTATCGCGGCTTCCTGCCCAGCACGGGCCGCCTGTCGCGCTATCGCCCGCCCGTCGATGGGTGGAGCGATGATGGCGGGCGCCGGGGCATTGACGGCGTGCGCGTGGATGACGGCGTCTATGAGGGCGGCGAAGTCTCGATGTTCTATGATCCCATGATCGCCAAGCTGATCACCTGGGGCGAAACCCGCGACGAGGCTGCCGACAAGCAGATCGCCGCGCTCGACCAGTTCGAAATCGAGGGGTTGGGCCATAACATCGACTTCGTTTCGGCCATCATGCAGCATCCCCGCTTCCGCAGCGGCGAACTGACCACCGGCTTCATCGCCGAGGAATATCCCGAGGGCTTCCACGGCGCGGCCACCGATACGCAGACGCTGGCCCATATCGCTGCCGTTTCGGGCTTTATCGCCACCGCGCGGGCCGACCGCGCGCGGCAGGTCGATGGGCAACTGGCCCATGTGCTGGCCCCGCCGTCGGAATGGTCGGTGCGGCTGGATGGCGAAAAATTCGCCGTCAGCGTCGATACCGACAGCGTGCGCGTGAATGGCACAGAGGTCGATCTGGCGATGGAATATACGCCCGGCGACCATCTGATCGTGGCCGAAATCGGCGAGGAAGTGCTGGGGCTGAAGATCGAGCCGACGCGCACCGGGCTGAAAGTGACCACGCGCGGCGCGATTCACAAGGTCGAGATCCTGCCCGCCCATGTCGCGGCGCTGGCCGACCACATGATCGAAATGATCCCGCCCGATCTCTCGAAATTCCTGATCTGTCCGATGCCGGGCCTGCTGGTGTCGCTGAATGTCAAGGAAGGCGACAAGGTCGAGGCGGGCCAGCCGCTGGCCGTGGTCGAGGCGATGAAGATGGAAAACATCCTGCGCGCGGAAAAATCGGCCACCATCGGCAAGATCAACGCCAAGCCTGGCGAGAGTCTGCCGGTCGATTACATAATTCTGGAACTTGAATAGAGTTAAGGCGAGGCGGCGGGGAGCCCTTGACCGGGTTTCCCGTCGTTTATTGGCCGCCGTTTATTTGCCCGAAAGTTCGGCGTCCAATTCGATCAGGCGACGACAGGCCGCCAGCGCGCCGGGCTCATCGCCTGCGGCCAGATGGGCGGCAAAGGCCGCGCATTCGCTCTGCCCTTCGCGGGTTTTCTGAAACCCCGCCACCATGGCCAGCGGGCGCAGCAAGTCCACCCGCGCGCGCCAGTCTTCACCCTCGCGGCTGAGCAGATCGAGCGTTTTACTGTAAAGGCACTGAACAGCATCGGCTCGTTTGCACGCGCCCATACAATCGCAATTGATAGCCTGAGCAGTAGCCTGCACATCTTTTAAGTCAAAATTAATCATATTGCCTGTAATCCCGCTCATCTGCGCATCACAGATTGCGATCATCAACGCACGAGGCGCGAAATCGTTCCTATAATAGCTTCTCTATAGAGTGAAGCAGCAATCCGACGATTCCACCTACCAGCGTGCCATTGATACGGATAAATTGCAGGTCGCGCCCCACCGCGCCCTCGATCCGTTCCGAAACGGTACGCGCATCCCACCGGCGCACCGTGTCCGACACCAGCTTCACAATGCCCGCCCCATGGCGCACCGCCAGCCCGGCCAGCGAACGGCGTGCGAATCGGTTAACCTGATGGCGCAGCCGCGCATCGGTCTGCAAGCCCGCGCCAAACCCGGCCAGCCCCGCGCCCATCCGCCCCTGCAACAACCCGCCCGGATGGCTCAGCGCCTCGATGGCCGCGCCGCGTGCGCGCTCCCACAAGCCATCGATCCACGCCCCCATTGCGCGATTGGCCAATATCTCGGCCTTCATCCGCGCCACCTTGGCCTGCATCGCGGGATCGTGGCGCAGATCATGGGCAAGCCCCGCCAGCAGATCCTCCAGCTTGGTCCGCAAGGGATGCTGCGGATCGACAATGCATTCGGCCAGCATCTTATACAGGCCATCAAGGATCGTATTGGCCAGCGTCTCGTCCAGCCCGGTCCAGCGCAGCAGCGTATGCGCCCGGTCATGGATCATCTTGCGCAAGAGATCCTCATTGGCCTCCAGCGTGATCCCTGTCCAGCGCAGCATGGCCTCGATCACGCCGCGATGGCGGCCATCGGCCATCGCCCCTTCCAGCAACTGTCCCAGCAAGGGCGCCAGATCGAGCCGCTCCAATTGTCCGCGCACGGTGGATTTGAGCATATCGCCCAGTTGCTCGCCCGGCAGCGATTGCAGCATATCGCCCAGCAGGCCCGCCGCCCCCTGACGCAGGCGTGGTTCGCCGCTTTCTCCCGGATCGGCCAGAAAACCACCCAAAGCCCCCGCCACATCCAGCCCCGACAAACGCCGCGCCACCACCTGAGGCGTAAGGAAATTGGCGCGCAGAAAGCCCGCCATGCTCTCGGCAATCTGGTCCTTTTTGGCCGGGATGATCGCGGTATGGGGGATAGGCAGCCCCATCGGATGGCGAAACAGCGCCGTCACCGCAAACCAGTCGGCCAGCGCGCCCACCATGGCGGCTTCGGAAAAGGCCTTGGCCCATTCCCAGCCGGGATGGAGCGGCGCAAAATGACGGGACAGCAGGTAAAGCCCCGCCATCCCCACCAGCAACCCATGCGCCAGCCAGCGCACGCGAACAGCCTGCCGATTTCCGGCCCCGCTCTCCACGCCCAGCCAGCGCGATAAACTGCGTTCCTGTCTCACTCGGCAGGGGTTACTCCAGCATGAGCATCAGGTCTATGCTCAGAATCATAGGCGTGCTCAGGTTCATAGGTCAGCAGACCGCGCCGCAATTTCGGCCCGATCCGTTTCTCAAACCCGTCGGCCAGGCTGAAGGCGGCAGGCACGATCAGCAGCGTGAGCACCGTGGACAGCGTCAGCCCGCCGATCACCACCACACCCATCGGCGCGCGAAACGCCGCATCGCCCGACAGCGACATGGCCGCCGGGATCATCCCGGCCGTCATCGCCACCGTGGTCATCACGATGGGCTGGGCGCGCTTGTGCCCCGCCTCGATGATGGCGTCGAACTTGTTGGCGCCGCGCTGCATTTCCTCGATGGCAAAGTCGATCAGCAGGATCGAGTTTTTCGCCACAATCCCGAACAGCATCAATATGCCGATATAGACTGGCATCGAGATCGGCATATCCAGCAGCGCCAGCAAGAGCAGCCCGCCCAAAGGCGCCAGAAACAGCGAGGCCATATTGACCAGCGGCGACACGACCCGGTGATAGAGCAGCACCAGCACCGCAAACACCAGCCCGATCCCCGCCGGCACCGCCAGCGCCAGATTGACGATCATCTCCTGCTGCCACTTGGCCTCGCCATAGGCGGTGTTCGACACGCCCGCGGGCAGGTTCTTCATGATCGGCAGCGCTTTCACCTTCTTTTCCGCGTCGCCCTTGATGACGCCCGGCGCCAGATCCGCGCCGATAAAGATGCGGCGCTCCTGATTATAGCGCTGGATGGTCGAGGGGCCGGAGCCGAAGGTGATGTCGGCCACGCGGCTCAAAGGCACCGAGCCGCCCGAGGCCGTGGGCACCGGCAGATTGGCGATATTCGACAGATCGCGCCGCGCTTCCTCGGGCAGACGCACGCGGATCGGCACCTGACGGTCGGAAAGCGAGAATTTGGCGGCGTTCTGGTCGATCTCGCCAATCGTGGCGATGCGGATCGCCTGACTGAGCGAGGAGGTCGAAATGCCAAGGCTGGCGGCCAGATCCATATGCGGCACGATCACCACTTCGGGGCGGCGCATGTCGCCCGAAATGCGCGGGGCGACCAGCTCGTGCATCCCCTTCATCTGCTCAACCAATTGCGCCGCCGTCTTGTCCAGCAGCGCCGGGTCCGAACTCGACAGCATGATCTCCAGCCCGCGCCCGGTGGAAGAGCCGCCATTGTTGCTGGCCTGGAATGTGATGCGCGCATCGGCAATGCCCTGCACCGTGGGGGTGACTTCGCGCTCGAACTGCTTGGTGTGGATCTTGCGATCCTTTTTCAGCATGATCATCACGCGGGCGTTGCCCTCGTTCACCCGTTCGAGCACCTGATCGGCCTCGGGCCGCCGGCGCACGATGGCGGCCACCTGATCGGCCACCGCCTCGGTCTGAGCCAGCGTGGTGCCGGGGACCATTTCGATTCGCAATTGGGTGAAATCGCTGTTCTCATCGGGGAACATCGAGGTGGGCATGGCGATGAACAGCACGATGGTCAGCGCGAAACAGCCCAGCGCGACGCCGATCATCCAAATGCGATGATCGCGCATCCGGGCGCGCAGATGGTCACGCCACGACAGATGCCCCTTTTCCGCCAGCAACTGCGCTCGCAAGGCCCGCGCACCCGACACATCGAGCGACCAGTGCAGCACGCGCAGATAGTAATCCATCATCCGCCCGCCGCCATGCTCGGCTGTGCCATGGCTTTTCAGGAAATAGGCCGCCACCATCGGCGTGATCATCCGCGCCACGGCCAGCGACATCAGCACCGAGACAACCACCGTCAGGCCGAAATTCTTGAAGAAAGCCCCCGATACGCCCGGCATCAGCCCGACCGGCAAGAACACCGCCGCAATCGAGCAGGTGGTCGCCACCACCGCCAGACCGATCTCGTCGGCCGCATCGATCGCGGCCTGATAGGCGGTTTTGCCCATGCGCATATGCCGGACGATATTCTCGATCTCGACGATGGCATCGTCGACCAGCACCCCCGCGACCAGGCCCAGCGCCAGCAGGCTCATCGTATTAAGCGTGAAGCCGAACCAGACCTTCATGAACCAGAAGGTGGGGATGGCCGAAAGCGGGATGGCGATGGCCGAAACCACCGTCGCGCGCCAGTCGCGCAGGAAGAAGAACACCACGATCACCGCCAGAACGGCGCCTTCGACCATGGATTCCATCGAGGATTCGTACTGCTTCTTGGTATAGGAAACCTGGTTGAACAATTCGGTGAAATGGACGCCGGGCCGCTCCTTGGCGATCTTGTCCAGTTCGACCATCGACTTGTCATAAACCGACACGTCCGAGGCCCCGCGCGCGCGCGCGATGGAGAAGGTCACGACCTGCTTGCCGTTGACCTTGCCCAGCGAGGTGATTTCGCCCCATGCGTCGCGCACCGTGGCGATATCGGCCAGTTTGACCACCCGCCCGGCCACCGGAATATCGGCCTGGCTCAGCGCAAAGGCATCCTGCGCATTGCCCAGCACGCGCACCGATTGCCGCGTGCCGCCGATTTCCGCCTTGCCGCCCGCCGCGTTCAGGTTGAGCGCGCGCAAAGCCGCATTGACCTGCGGCGCGGTGACGCCAAAGGCCTGCATCCGCGCCGGGTCGAGCGTCACGAGAATCTCGCGGTTGACGCCCCCGTTGCGCTTGATTTCGGCCACGCCCTCCACGCCCAGCAGGCGCCGCGCCACCGTATCATCGATAAACCACGAGAGCTGCTCGATGGTCATATCCTCGGCCGAAACAGCGAAATAGGCGATGGGGTTGGTCGAAGTGTTCACCTTGAACACCTGCGGCTCCAAAATGCCGTCGGGCAGATTGCCGCGCGCCTGATCGACCGCGTTCTTCACCTCGGCAACGGCCGCGTTAATGTCCTCGCCCAGCTGGAATTCCACCATCGTCTGGCTGTTGCCTTCCGATGCGGTCGAACTGATCGAGGACACGCCCGAAATCGTGCGCACCGCGCCTTCAATGCGCTGGGTGATCTGGGTCTCGATTTCGGTCGGGGCCGCGCCCGGCTGGGTAATCGAGACCACCACGATGGGGAATTCGATGTCGGGCTGGTCCTGGATCTCCATCCGGGCGAAACTGATGACGCCCATCAGCATCATGGCCACAAAGATCACGATGGGCACCACCGGATGGCGGATCGACCATGCGGAAAGATTGCGGAAGTTCATCGGTCCGGCCCCCTTCAGGGTTGCTTGGGCTGTGACTGGGGCTGGCTGCGCGGATTAACCGTTTCGCCCTCGGTCAGAAACGCCCCCGCGCGCAGCACCACCCGCTCGACGCCCGTCAGGCCCGAGGCAATGGCCACGCCCTTTTCAGTCACCATCGCCACCTTGACCCGGCGGCGCACCGCCTTGTTGTCGCCGGTAACAACATAGACATAGCTGCCCTGTGCGTCGGCCTGCAAAGCCGATTCGGGCAGGAGGGGCGCCGCCATCGAGCCGCTGCGGATTTCCGCGCCGGCAAAACCGCCGGGGCGGATGTCGCGGTCATAGGGCAGCGCGATGCGCGCCACGCCCTGCCGCGTGGTCGGATCAATCACCGGCGAGACTTGCCAGACATGGCCGACAAATTCACGCTCCGATCCCACAGGGCGCACCTTGACCTCTTGCCCCAGCGCCAGATGCGCCAGATCGCTCTCGGACAGGCGCGCGCGCATTTCCATCTCGCCCTTGTCGGCAATGCGGAACAGCACGCCATTGCCGGGGCTGACCACCTGACCCACTTCCAGCGCGCGGTCCAGCACGAGGCCATCGGCGGGCGCGACAATGTTCAACCGGCGGATCTTGGCCTGCATCTCGCCCGATTGCGCCTGCGCCACGCGCACCCGTGCATTGGCCGCATCGCGCACGGCGGTCAGCTTGTCGATGTCGGCATTCGAGATGAACCCATTGGCCACCAGTTTCAGCCCGCGATCCAGATTGGCCTGCGCGATGCGCGCATCGGCCTGGGCCACGCCGATATTGGCATTGCTGCTGGCCTGCTGCTGGTTCTGCACCTGACGGTCGATCACAGCCAGAAGCTGGCCCTTTTTAACCCATGCGCCCGGCTCGACCAGCACCTGCACCACGGTGCCGCCCTCGCCCACCACGCCCACGGGCATGTCATGGCGCGCGGCCAGCACGCCGCTGGCGTTGATCGTGCCGGCCACAGTGGCGATGCCGGGGGCCGAAACCGAAACCAGCGGGGCCTGATTGGCGCGCGCGCCATCGCCGCCGGGGTTGCGATGCGTATAGGCCCAGATGCCGCCGATGGCCAAAAGCGCCGCCCCGGCCCCGATCAACACCTTGCGGCGGGGGAAGGGCTGAACCTCCCCATCTTCATAGGGCCCATCATAGGACTGGGCCGCCGGATCGGACTTCACCTTGGCCTCGACATTCATCTCGCTCACCACCCCATCAGTATTACGAACCGGGTCTGCGCCCGGATCATGCGGCAAGCGTATTACCTGTGTATATCACCTCAGGCAAGCAGGCTTTTCGGGCAATTGGACTGAATATAAGCAAAAGGGCGCAAGGAGCCCCCCGCTCCTGCGCCCTTTCAAGCCCTGATCCGGGCCCGGTGATAGGTATTTCAACCCATCAATATTTTAGCTGACGCTCATAAAGGTCGCGGTAATGCTGGATTCGCGTGACGCGCAGACCCTGCATGCCCGAACGATCCACCGCGCGTTGCCACGAGGCAAATTCCTCCAGCGTCAGGCTGTAGCGCTCGCAGACCTCATCGATGGTCAGCAGGCCGCCATTGACGGCTGCGACCACCTCTGCCTTGCGGCGCACAACCCAACGCGTGGTGTTGGGCGGCGGCAGCGATTCCAGCGTGAGCGGTTCGCCGAGCGGGCCAATGACCATGGCCGGACGGATTTTCTGGTTCTCGATCATTTCATTCCTCGATCGCCGGGATGACGGGGACCGGCAACGCCGAATTCAATGCCAGACATCGTTTTTCGAACCCCTCTAGGAACAGGGTTAACATCATCGAAAGCCCTGTTGCAGGAAGCACTGAGGCCGTCCCAAACCGGTGCATAATCATTGACCAGCCGCGCCACATGGGGGTCAAAACTGCCCCCCGCCGGCATTGCGGGAGCCTCGCCGCAACCGCGCTGAAAGGCGTGCGCCGCCGCCAGCCTTGTGGCCAGCCCGTGCCAGTCCGTCGCCAGGCGATCGGCATTCGCGCCGGTGGCAAAGGACTGGGCCAGCCAGTCTTCATGATCAAATCGCAGTTCCATTGCCCATGCTATAAGCGCAACATGGTCAAGAGGGGGTAAAGGCGGGATTTACAACTTGTTGACCATATTTAACCGCAGGGGTCGGCGCTATCTGGCGCACCCCCTAATCGCGCAAGGCGGCAAGAATCTGCCGATTTGGCGCTGGGGCCGGGTGGGTGTATGGGGCCGGTTATGGCCCATGATTCCCCCTCTGTGTTAACACCCGCCGCGCTCCTCGATCTGTTCGATCTTGGACAAATGGTAAAAATGCGTCGAATCGTTGTGGCCATGTCGGGGGGCGTAGACTCATCCGTGGTGGCCGCCCTTGCCGCGCACAGCGGGGCCGAAGTCATCGGCATCACGCTCCAGCTTTACGATCACGGCGAGGCGGTGAAGCGCAAGGGCGCGTGCTGCGCGGGCGATGACATTCGCGACGCGCGCGAGGTGGCAGACCGGCTGGGCATTGCGCATTATGTCTATGACCACGAGAGTGCATTTCGCGAAAGCGTGGTCGATCGCTTTGCCGAGGATTACCTCAACGGGCGCACGCCGATCCCCTGCATCCGCTGCAACATGGGGCCAAAGTTCACCGACCTTTTGACCATGGCGCGCGATCTGGGGGCCGATTGTCTGGCCACCGGGCATTATGTGCGGCGCGAGATGGGCGCGGCGGGGCCTGAATTGCACCGCGCGCTCGATCCCGCGCGCGATCAGTCCTATTTCCTCTATGCCACCACCGAGGCGCAGCTCGATTTCCTGCGTTTTCCCCTTGGCGGCATGCCCAAGACGCAGGTGCGCGAACTGGCCGATCATTTTGGCCTCAAGGTCGCGGCCAAGCCCGATTCGCAGGACATCTGCTTCGTGCCTGAGGGCGATTATGCCAGCGTGGTGCGCAAGATCCGCCCCGAAGGCGAACGCCCCGGCGATATTGTCCATGCCCAGACCGGCGCGGTGCTGGGCCACCATCGCGGCGTGATCCACTATACGGTGGGCCAGCGGCGCGGGCTGGAAATCGGCGGCTTGCCCGAACCGGTCTATGTGGTGGGCATTGATGCGCCCGGCGCGCGGGTGCTGGTGGGGCCGCGCGCGATGCTGGCGGTGTCGGCGGCGCGGATTGTCGAAACCAACCGCATCGGGCCGGTGCCGGAGGGCGTGGAACTGACCGCCAAGGTGCGCTCGCTGGCCAAGCCTGTGCCGGTAACGCTGGACGGGCCGCTGGGCGACGGGGCCGATACCACGATCCGCTTTGCCAGCCCCGAATATGGCGTCGCCCCGGGGCAAGCGGCGGTGATATATGCAGGCGACCGGGTGATCGGCGGCGGCTGGATCGAGGAAACCTTTGCGGGATAAGGGCGGCAGCTAAAGGCCCTCTCTCCCGGCCCTGTCATCCGCAAGGTACACTTAATGGGTGGCAGGGCCGGGGGAGAGGGCCGGTGCCGGGTAAAATTCGCCTCTTTCGGCGAATTTTCAAACCTACTGCTCCCATTTCTCCAGCACGCAGCCTTCGCCCTGACGAAAGGTCGCAGTCTGGGCGGCAATCAGCGGCACGCGCGCGGTAACGCTCTTGGTGCCCTCGTCGGCGGACAGCATCACCATGCTCATGCCCGGCTCGAAATCGCTCTTGCACTGATCCAGAGGGCGCCCTTCGACAAAACGGCACGAACAGGCGATGCGCGCGCCAAAGGCCGCACCCGTTAACGCATCCTTGGCCAGCCGCGGCCCCTTCCACAGGCCCAGCCCCAGCGCCGCGATCACCCCAAGCCCCAGCAACGCAAGCACAATCCGCAGCCGGAAACCACGACCGGGCACCGCGCTTTCGCGTGACCCATCGTGCAACCATGTGAGCTTGAAACTTGCCATCGGGAACGACCTTGCGCATGGAGGCATCGTGATGGTCACGCGCCGCCCCCCCCTTATCGCGCCCAAGCGCCGCTTGCCAACCCTTCTGGCCGCGCTTTCGCTCGCCCTGCTCTCGGGCTGCGGCGGCGGGGAAAAACCCGAATCGCCCCTCTCGGCGCAGGCCATGGCCGCCATCGGCCAGCGCCCCGGCGCCCCGCGTGAGGCTCTGGCCCGCGCGGTGGATGAATTGTTCACCGATCCGATGCTGGGCGAAACGCGCGCGCTGGTGGTGATGCATCGGGGGCGAATCGTGGCCGAACGGTATGCCCCCGGATATGGCCCGAACACCAAGCTGATCGGCTGGTCGATGTCCAAGACCATCACCGGGGTGATGATCGGCCTGCTGATTTCCGACGGGCGGCTCACGCTCGACGAATCGGCCCCGGTCCCGTCATGGCAACGCCCCGGCGACCCGCGCGGCGAGATCACCCTGCGCCAATTGCTGCAGATGCGATCCGGCCTGCGCCATGTCGAATCGACCACGCCCCCCGGCGATGCCGACACCGTGCGCATGCTCGCGCTGGACGGGCGCGACGATATGGCCGCCTATGCCGAGGCCCAGCCGCTGGTCAGCGAACCGGGCAGCCATTGGGAATATTCCACCGCCACCAGCGTCATTCTGGCCGACATCGCCGCGCGCGCGCTGACCGACAGCCGCGATCCGGCCGCCCGGCGACAGGCCGTCAGCGACTATCTGCGCAGCCGCCTGTTCATGCCCGCAGGCATGACCAGCGCCACCCCCGAATTCGACGCCGCAGGCACCATGATCGGGGGCAGCATGATCCACGCCACCGCCCGCGACTGGGCCCGGTTCGGCGAATTCCTGCGCAACAACGGCACCATCGGCGGCGTGCGCATCGTCCCCTCCGACTGGGTCGGCTTTATGTTGGCCCCCGCGCCGCACAACCCCGGCTATGGTGCGCAAATCTGGCTCAACCGCCCCCAGCCCAGCGGACAGGAAGAACTCTTCCCCGGCCGCGGCAAGGCCAATATCTTCGCCGCCATCGGACACCTTGGTCAATATGTCATCGTCTCGCCCGATCAGGAGCTGACCGTGGTCCGGCTGGGCAAGACCGATCACGCCATGCGACCCGCGCTGGTGCGCAAGCTGGCCGATATCGTGCAATTGTATAATCAGGATTGAGGGTTTTTGGAGAGGTTTGGATGCCTCCGGCGGGCAAAGGGTCTCGACCCTTTGCAATCCCCATACTGTATTCGTTGCGTTTCAACGGCGGCGTTGCGCTGGATAGGCGACGTTTGAAATTGAAAGCCTGCGGCGCCTATCAGCGCTGCTTGGCCGCGCCGCAGGCTTTATCACCATCGCGCAATACACAACCCCGGCAACCCGGCAACCACCCATTAACGGGATTGCAAAGGGCCCCCGCCCTTTGCCCGCCGGAGGCACCCTAAAACCTTACCCCCTTAAACCACCCCATCCTGCAAAATATCCCGCCCCGCCACACCGCGCTCGTCAACATGGCCCTCGGGATCGGGGTGAATCAAAATCTCCACCTCGGGAAATTCGGCCAGCAATTTGTCCTCGATTTCGTCCATCACGCGGTGGGCCTGCGTCACGGTCATATTACCGTCGACCCAGACATGGAACTGAACGAAATCGCGGTTGCCGCTGGTGCGGGTTCGCAGGTCGTGGACGCCGCGCAGTTCGGGGTGGCGGCCAAGGACTTCGACGAAGCGTGCCTTTTTGTCCTCGGGCCATTCGCGGTCCATCAATTGCTCGATGGCTTCCTCGCTGGCGTGATAGGCGCCCCAGCCCAGCCAGAGCGCGATGCCAAAGCCGAAGAGCGGGTCGGCGCGGGTCAGCCCGGCATATTGGTCGAGCAGCAGCGCGACAATCACCGCCACATTGAGCAGCAGGTCGGATTTGTAATGGAGGTGGTCCGTCGAGATCGCCACCGAGCGCGTCTGGCGGATCACATATTGCTGCCAGGCCAGCAGCGCCAGCGTGCCCGCAATCGCGATGAGCGATACGAGGATGCCATCGCCCGCCGCCCCGGTCCGCTCGCCCGACATCAGTTGCTGAACCGAATGCACCGCCAGCGCCAGCGCCGAGGCCCCGATCAGCAGCACCTGAAACATGGCCGAGAGCGCCTCGGCCTTGCCATGGCCAAAGCGGTGGTTGTCATCGGCCGGCATCCCCGCCACCCAGACCCCGGCCAGCGTGGCCAGAGAGGCCAACAGATCAAGCAGCGTATCGGCAAGGCTGCCCAGCATCGCGGTCGAACCGGTGGTCCACGCCGCCCAGCCTTTCAGCCCCACCAGCAGCAGGGCCATGGAAATGCTGGCATAGGCAGCGCTGCGGTTTAAGGCGGAATGATCGTGTTGAGCCATGATGACGCCTTTTACGGGTAAAGCAGGGTGCTGGTCCAGCCCTGCGCCTCCCGCGTGAAGCGGCGGCGTTCGTGCAGGCGAAAGGCGCGATCCATCCAGAATTCCATCGCATCAGGCACCAGGCAGAAGCCCGTCCAATGCGGCGGGCGCGGCACCGGCCCGATCAGATGGCGAGCGGTCACGCGGGCGATATCGGCGATAAAGGCCCCGCGCGAGGACAGCGGCGCGGACTGATCGCTGGCATGGGCGCCCAGTTGCGAATCGCGGCTGCGGCTGGCGAAATAGGCGTCGGCCATTTCATCGGGCACCTGATGGATCGCACCCTCGATGCGGATCTGGCGGCGCAGGCTCTTCCAATGGAACAGCATCGCGGCCTTGGGATTGGCCAGCAATTCGCCACCTTTGCGGCTGTGGCTGTTGGTGTAAAACACGAAACCGCCCTTTGGCCCCAGCAATTGCGGCCCGTGATCCTTCATCAGCACCATGCGCACCGAGGGGAAGGCATCGGGCGTGGCCGTGGCCACGGCGACCGCTTCGGGGTCATTGGGTTCGGATTTCTTCGCCTCGGCAAACCATGCGTCGAACAGGGCGAAAGGATCACCGCCGACAATCGCGTCTGATTCCGAACTCATATCCGTTGATTCCCGTGAGATTTGCGCTTGTCTGCGCCGTTAGGCCAGTTTGCCCGATCACGAAAGCGGCGAAAAGGGCAACAAGCATTTGATCTGATACCTTGCAGCCGGCGCCTTGCCATCCTAGCTAGGCGGTTATGGCACAAGATCCTTATGCAATTCTGGGCGTATCGCGCGGCGCAAGCGAGAAGGACATCAAGTCCGCCTATCGCAAACTGGCCAAGGAATTGCACCCCGACCACAACAAGGACAACCCCAAGGCCGCCGAGCGTTTCAGCGAGGTGACGCGCGCCTATGACCTGTTGACCGACAAGGACAAGCGCGCCCAGTTCGACCGGGGCGAAATCGACGGCGAGGGCAATCCGGCCGGATTTGGCGGCGGCGGTTTCGGCGGGGGTGGTTTCGGCGCCGGTGGTTTTGGCAATGGCCAGCGCGGCTTTGGCGGCGGAGCCGGGCCCGAAGGCATGGATTTCGGCGATATTTTCGAAGGCATCTTTGGCGGGCGGACCGGCGGATTTGGTGGCGGCGCGGGCGGCTTTGGCCGTCAGGCCCCGCCCAAGGGCGCCAACCGCGCCTATCGCCTTGCCGTATCGCTGCCCGATGCCGCGCTCTGCGCCAGCCAGCGCATCACGCTGGCCGATGGCAAGACGATTGATGTCAAACTGCCCAAGGGCGTTGAGGACGGGATGCAGATCCGTCTGGCAGGCAAGGGCGAGCCGGGCCCCGGCGGCGCGGGCGATGCGATGATCACCATCGCCATCCAGCCCCACCCCTATTTCCGCCGCGACGGCGACGACATTCGCGTGGATATCCCCGTCTCGCTGGACGAGGCGGTGTTTGGCGGCAAGGTCAAGGTGCCCACCGCCGATGGCGCGGTGATGCTGACCGTGGCGCCGGGCAGTTCGAGCGGCAAAACTTTGCGCATCAAGGGCCGCGGCTTTACCCGCAAGGACGGCACGCGGGGCGATCAGTTCGTCACGCTGGAAATCGCGCTGCCCGAGGGCGACTCGGATCTGGCGCAAAGGCTCGAAGGCTGGCGCGATACGCGCGATCTGCGCGCGAAATTCGGATAAGACCTTGCCGGGCAAGGGCAAAGACGAGGAGGAAGCGAAGCCTTCTCCCACCCTGTCCGGCGGGTTCATCCTCAACACCAAATTGCATGATCTGACGCCCGAGGCGCGGCGGCGGCGGGTGGCGCGCCTCGATGGCGATCTGGCCGACCGGCTGCGCGAGCAACTGGGCCATCGCGGCTTTACCGTGGTCCAGCGCGTGGTGACGGGCGTATGGCGCGATGGTTTCATCCATGCCGGCAATCTGGCCTATATGGCGGTGCTGGCGATCTTTCCCTTTTTCATCGTGGCGGGCGGCCTGTTCTCGCTGGTGGGCGAGGCCAATGAGCGGGCCGATGTGGTCCATGCCTTTTTGCGGGTGATGCCGCGGGTGGTGGCGGGCGTTTTGGAGCCGGTGGCGCGCGATGTGGTGGTGATGCGCCATGGCTGGCTGCTGTGGGCAGGCATGGCGGCGGGATTGTGGACGGTCTCCAGCCTGATCGAGACGGTGCGCGATATTCTGCGCCGCGCCTATGGCACGCCGGTGCGGCACAAGAGCTTCTGGCGGCGGCGGCTGATCGGCACGGGGCTGGTGATGGTGGCGGTCGTGCTGCTGCTGATCTCGCTTTATATGCAGGTGGCGATCAGCACGACCTTGCAGTTGATTCCGATCCGTACGATTCGCGAACAGGCCATGGTGGCCAATCTCAGCCTGTCGCGGCTGGTGCCGATGGTGGTGCTGTTCGCTTCGCTTTATTTGTTGTTTTTTATTTTGACACCAAGCACTTATCGCGTACCGACCTATCCTAAATGGCCCGGCGCGCTGCTGGTCACGCTGTGGTGGGCGCTGGTCAGCCTCGTGCTGCCATGGCTGCTGCGCTGGCTTTTTTTATACGATCTGACCTATGGCAGCCTTGCCGGCGCCATGATTGCGTTGTTCTTTTTCTGGCTTGTCGGGCTTGGGTTGGTTACAGGCGCGGAATTGAATGCGGCTCTGGCGGTGACGCCCGAAGAACGCGACTGGTTAGGGCAGGCGGATAACCGCGCCTCCGAAAACATGAGGGATGATTACGAATGACCGGACTGATGCAGGGCAAGCGTGGCCTGATCATGGGGCTGGCAAACGATAAGTCGCTGGCATGGGGCATTGCCCAGAAATTGCACGAACATGGCGCGGAGCTGGCCTTTTCCTATCAGGGCGAAGCGCTGAAAAAGCGCGTCGGCCCGCTGGCCGAAAGCCTGGGCAGCGATTTTCTGATCGATTGCGACGTGTCGGACATGGACGCGCTGGACGCGGCCTTTGACGCGCTCAAGGCCCGCTGGGAAACCATCGACTTTGTGGTCCATGCCATCGGTTATTCGGACAAGACCCAGCTGCGCGGCCGTTATTATGACACCACGCTCGACAATTTCCTGATGACCATGAACATCTCGGCCTACAGCCTGGTGGCCGTGACCAAGCGCGCGCAGGCGATGATGCCGAACGGCGGCTCGATCCTGACGCTGAGCTATTATGGCGCGGAAAAGGTCGTGCCCCATTACAACGTGATGGGCGTGGCCAAGGCGGCGCTGGAAACCAGCGTCAAATATCTGGCCAATGACTGCGGCCCGGACAATATCCGCGTCAACGCCATTTCGGCAGGCCCGATCAAGACGCTGGCCGCCAGCGGGATCGGCGATTTCCGCTATATCCTGAAATGGAACGAGCTGAACTCGCCGCTGCGCCGCAATGTCACGATTGATGACGTGGGCGGGGCGGGTCTCTATCTGCTCTCCGATCTGGCCAGCGGTGTGACGGGCGAGATCCACCATGTGGATGCCGGTTACAATGTCGTGGGCATGAAGCAGGAAGATGCCCCCGATATTGCTCTGAGCTAAATCCCATGGGGCGCGAGGCATGCTTTGCCCCTTGCGCCCCATTTCCCCTTATCGGCAAACGCGGCATAAGGGCGGCCCATGTCCGACCCAACCTTGCTCTCCGCCCTGATTTCCGCTCTGGCGATGGTGGCCATCGTCAGTTTTCGCTATCTGCTGTCCAGCGGGGGTTTCGCATGGGCCACGCGGGTGCGCCAGCCGGGCCTCTATGCACCCCTGACGCGCCAGATTCGCTCCGAAATTCTCTGGTCGCTGCTCTCCTGCGCGATCTTCGGCATTCCGGCGGGCATTGTCGCATGGGGGTGGCGCGCGCATGGCTGGACGCGGATCTATGAAGATATCCACGCCATGCCCCTGTGGTACTGGCCGCTCTCGATCCTGATCTATCTGGCGATCCACGACACATGGTTCTATTGGAGCCACCGCTGGATGCACGAACCGCGCGTATTCCGCGTCTTTCACGCCGTCCACCATGCCAGCCGCCCGCCCACCGCATGGGCCGCCATGGCCTTTCACCCCACCGAGGCGCTGACGCAGGCCTTTGTCATCCCGCTGCTGGTATTTCTTGTGCCGATTCACGTGGGGGCGCTGGGCGTGGTATTGACCATCATGACGGTGATGGGCGTCACCAATCACATGGGCTGGGAGATCTTTCCGCACGGAATCGTCCATGGGCGAATCGGGCAATGGATCATCACCGCCACCCATCACCAGCGCCATCACGACATCTATCGCGCCAATTTCGGCCTCTATTTCCGCTTTTGGGACAGAATTTGCGGAACCGACAAGGGGCTGGGAGAATTTCCCCCCCGATAGACGCATCACCGAATGGCGCAACTTAACCGGAATTTTACCCTGTTGCGCGAAAGTTGTCCCGTTGGAAACATGGCGGGAGACACGAGATGGACGGCGCCCGGAGCTTTTTTGAACGCAATGCCGGGACCGGTTCGATCGCCCCCAATCCGGTCACGGACGAGGACGAGGACGCCTCGCCCGATCTGCCCCCCGTGGTGGTGGCCGAAGGCGAGCGCCGATTGCAGATCCGCGCCTATGACCATTGGACCCGGTTGCTGGGCACCAAGGCCATGCCGCTGATCGCGGATCTGAAACTGGACCAGATCGGCAATATCGCCCAGCATGCGGTGCTGATCGATTTTGCCGACAGCGCCGCCGACCCGCGCATCAGCTTTGTCGGCGAGATGCTGGCGCAGGAATGCAACGTCGGGCGCGACATCACCCGTCTGGATCAGGTGCCCGAACATTCGATGCTGGCGCGCCTGACCGGGCAATATATGCAGATCATCGCCAATCAGGCGCCCATCGGCTTTGAGGAAGAATTCCTGAACGCGCGCGGGGCGATAATCGCCTATCGCGGAATGCTGCTGCCCTTTGCCGAGGAAGCGGGCGGACCGATCCGCTATGTGCTGGGCGTGGTCAACTGGAAGGAAGCGGCCGATGCTTCGCTGAGCGAGCAACTGGCGCGCGAATTCAACGCTTCGTTTCATGAGGATGGCGATGCAGGCCCCGCACGCCTCAGCCCCGAACAGACCGTGGCGCAATGGGCCGCGTGGGCGGATGGGCCGCAAGCCGGGGTGGACGCCGCCCCCGCGCGCGATCTGGCCGACTGGCTGCGCAGCGCGCGCGATCTGGCCTATGCTGCCGGCATTACCCAGGACCGCCCGCGTCAGGCGCTGTATGATGCGATCGGCCGGGCCTATGACTTTGCCCTGATGGCGCGCGACAAGCCGGGCGAACTCCACGAACTGATGATGGAGGCGGGCCTTGTGGGCCAGCCGCGCGCGCCGCTGGTGCCCATCGTCAAGCTGGTGTTCGGCGCCGATTACGACAAGACGCGGCTGACCGAATATGCCACCGCGCTCTCGCATGGGATTCGGCTGGGCCTGCCGCGGGGCGCGATGGCCGATCATCTGGCGCAGGCCAGCGGCGGATTGAAAGGCGTGGTGGCACAGGAGCGCCGGTTACGCCGCGATGAAAGCGCCAGCGAGACCGAAAATGATAATCCGCTCGACCGCCTGACGCCGCGCCCTCTGGCCACGCTGAGCGCCAAGGGGCCGGAATATGCGGTGGTGCTGGTGCGGCGCATGGCGGATGGGACCATCGCGCTGCTGGGCGATCTGGGCGATGATCCGGCGCTGATGACGCGGGCGACAAGGCTGCTGACGCCGGAGTAATAATTCTTCAGGCGCGGTTCACGGCGAAACGTGTTAGGTCTGGCCCCAGCATGTCAGTTCGTTCCGCGCTCGCCTCTGCCCTCCGCTCCATGGCTACGGTTGCCGTATGCCTGTTGGCCACGACGCCTGCGGCGGCGCAATCGGTCCTGCGTGATGCCGAAACCGAGGCGTTGTTTCGCGACATGGCCGCGCCGCTCGTGCGCGCGGCGGGGCTGGACCCCAAGAATGTCGATGTCGTGCTGGTCAACGATTCCTCGATCAACGCCTTCGTGGCCGGGGGTCAGGCGGTCTATATCCATTCGGGCCTGATCAACGAGGCTTCCTCCGCGCTCGAAGTGCAAGGCGTGATTGCGCATGAACTGGGCCACGTTGTCGGCGGCCACGCGATTGATGATCGCGGGGCCAAGATGGCGGGCAATATCTCGATCCTCTCGCTGTTGCTGGGCGCGGCAGCGGCGGCGGCGGGCGGGGGCGCGGCGGCGATGGGCGTGTTCATGGCCGGGCAACAGATGGCGATGGGCAAATTCCTGGCGTATACCCGCGGCGAGGAAGAGGCCGCCGACGCGGCGGGCGCCAGTTTTCTGTCCAAGGCGGGCATGTCCGGGCGCGGCTCGCTGGAGTTTTTTCACAAGCTGCTGGTGATGGAAAACCGCTATGGCATGACCCATAGCGACGAGGCGAGCTTCTATTCCACCCACCCGCTGACCGATGAGCGCATCGCCTATCTGGAAGACATCTATAAAAAGGACCCCGCGTGGAATGCCCCCAGCAATCCCGCGCTGGAGGAACGCTTTCAAAGGGTGAAGGCCAAGCTCTACGGCTATCTGGCCGAACCGCCCAGCACGTTTCAGGCCTTTCCCGAATATATGAACAATGTGCCCGCGCTCTATGCCAGAGCCTATGCCTATCACAAGGAAGGCTTTCTGGATAAGGCGACCACGGAAACCGACAAGCTGTTGGCCTATGACCCGCGCGATCCCTATTTCCTTGAGCTGAAGGGGCAGATCCTGCTGGAGGCGGGCAAGCCTGCCGAGGCGATCGCGCCGCTGCGTCAGGCCACGGCCCTGACCGGCAACCAGCCGCTGATTGCCACCACCTTTGGCCATGCGCTGATTGCGCAGGACGATCTGGTCAATTCACGCGACCATCTGGAAGAGGCGCAGAAGGTGCTGAAAGCCGCCCTGGCGCGCGACCGGGAAAATCCCTTTGCGTGGTATGTGCTGGGCATCATCTATGCCAAGAATGGCGACCTGCCCCGCGCCCGTCTGGCCAGCGCCGAACAGGCCTCGCTGTCGGGCAATTGGGGCGGGGCGCTGGTCAATGCCGAAGCGGCCAAGAACGGGTTGGCGGTGGGATCGCCCGACGCCATCCGCGCCGAGGATATTGCGATGGAGGCCAAGAGCTATCTCGCAAAATCGAAGAAACGCTCATAGACAGGCGCGGCTTCGGCCCTCTCCCCGGCCCTGTCATCCCTATATGGTATCCTGTTGGGTGCCAGAGTCGAGGGAAAGCGCCGGGGGAGAGGGCCGGTGCCGCAGGCCAATCGCGGAGGCGATTGGCCCAAACCGCATAAAGGATTTCCCATGTCTCAGTTTCGCACCATTGCCCTTGCCTCGCTGTTCGGACTGGCGGGCGGTCTGGTAGGCGCGACCATTGCCCCGATGCTGCCCTTTGGCCATGCCGAACAGGTCAAGGCGGTGCGCGAGGCGCTGCTCGAACGCCCTGAAATCCTGAGCGAGGCGGCCGAGAAGCTGAAATCGGGCGAGGCGGAAAAGCAGCTGGCGCAGGTGGCCCCGCAGGCGTTGAAGCCTTTCCCCGGCGCGGTGATCGGCAATCCGCAAGGCAAGCATGTGCTGGTCGAATTCATGGATTACGCCTGCGGCTATTGCCGGGCCAGCGAGGAGGATGTGGCCAAGCTGGTCGCCGCCGATCCGCAAGCGCAGGTGGTGATCCGCCAATTGCCGATCCTGACGCCTGAAAGCGTGGATGCGGCCAAGATGGCGCTGGCCGCGGCCAAACAGGGCAAATATGCCGCCTTCCACAAAGCGATGTTTGCCGCCGGGCGCCCCAATGCGCAGACCATCGCGGCGGCGGCGCAAAGCGCTACGCTCGACATGGCCGCCGCGCAAAAGGTGGTTGCCGACCCCGCCACGCAGGCCGAAATCGAGGCCAATCTGGCCCTTGCCCGCCATCTGGGCCTTGGCGGCACGCCCAGCTGGATCGCGGGCGGCAAGATCCTTGGCGGGGCAGTGGGCTATGACGCGCTGGCAGCCGCCATCAAGGGCTGATTTTTCCGGCCTCTTTCCCTTAGGCGCGGCTTCTGCGATAAACGCGCATCATGGCCGTGCTTCCCTTTCGTCCCTCACCCTTCTTTGCCAATAAGAACAAGGCGTTCTGGCGATTGCAAATGCTGGGCTGGTCAGGCGCGATGCTGCTTCGCGCGATGTCCAGCCTGGCCAACAACCAACCCGCCAGCTTTCTGGTGCTGGTGCTGATCGCCACGATCACGGGCTTTTCGATCTCGCTGCTGCTGGCGGTGGTCTATCATCAGCTGATCGGCCAGAGGCCGCTGATGACATGGGGCGTGACGATGGTGGTGCTGCCTTTTGCAGTGTCGCTCTATGCCTTCATGGATGGCTGGGTGATCGCGCTCTATCGCCCCGACAGCATCGCCAGCTTCGCCCAATTGTTCATCGGCGTGTTCTATCTCGACGCCACGCTGCTCGGCGCTTGGTCGGCGCTCTATTACGCCATCAACTTCTTCCTGCGGATCGAGGAGCAGAACGACCAGCTGATGCGGCTGGAGAATCAGGCGACCAGCGCGCAACTGGCGATGCTGCGCTATCAGCTCAACCCGCATTTCCTGTTCAACACGCTCAATTCGATTTCCACGCTGGTCCTGCTCAAACAGACCGATCAAGCCAATGCGATGCTCACGCGGCTGTCCTCCTTTCTGCGCTATACGCTGATCAACCCGCCCACGGGCCGCGTCACCGTGGCGCAGGAGGTCGAGACGCTCAAACTCTATCTGGACATCGAACGGATGCGGTTTGAAGAAAGGCTGCGCACCACCTTTCGCATTGATGAGTCCTGCAAGGACGGGCTGCTGCCCTCGCTGCTGCTGCAACCTCTGGTCGAAAATGCGATCAAATATGCCGTCAGCCCGCAGGAGTCGGGCGCGGAAATCACCATCGCGGCGGGCCTGTTGGGGCAAAATCTGCGCATCACCGTGTCCGACACCGGGCCGGGCATGACCGCGCAAAATGCCGAAAACCGCAGCAGCGGCATCACCTATGACGGGCGCGAACAGGTCTCGACCGGGGTCGGCCTTGCCAATATCCGCGACCGTCTGGTGCAGGCCTACGGCACCAGCCACCGCTTCGATATGTACGAACCGCCCGAGGGCGGATTTGCCGTCACCATCGAAATACCGTTCGAAAAGCGCCAGTCGTCGAGTGCGCCCGCATCGGTCACCCCACGTTCAGCCTTGGCGGTGTGAAGGAAAAGGAGTTACAACGACTCCCGATCCGCAAAATGCGGCAACAAGCAGGATCCCATTGCATGACCATCCGCACCATTCTCGTCGATGACGAAAAGCTGGCCATCCAGGGCCTGCAACTGCGGCTTCAAAAATTTCCCGATGTGGAAATCATCGACACCTGCAACAATGGCCGCGAGGCGATCCGCAAGATCAAGACCGAGAAACCGGACCTCGTTTTCCTCGACATCCAGATGCCCGGCTTCGACGGCTTTGCCGTGGTCAAGGGCGTGATGGAAATCGAACCGCCGCTCTTCGTTTTCGTCACCGCCTATCAGGAACATGCCGTGCGCGCCTTTGAGGCCAACGCGGTGAATTACCTGATGAAACCGGTGGACGAAGACCGCCTTGCCGATACGCTCGACCGCGTGCGCCAGCGCCTTGCCGACAAGCGTTCGTCCGAGGAAGCGGAAAAGCTGAAAAGCGTACTGGCCGAAGTGGCGCCCGATGCGATGGACGCCATGGAGGATGAACCCGTCGATACGGGCGCCGACCGCTATGAAAAGCTGCTCAACATCAAGGATCGCGGCCAGATATTCCGCGTCGATGTCGATACGATCGAACGCATCGAGGCCGCGGGCGACTATATGGTCATCTATACCGCCGACAATTCGATGATCCTGCGCGAAACGATGAAAGACCTCGAACGCCGACTCGACCCGCGCGTGTTCCAGCGGGTGCATCGCTCGTGGATCGTGAATTTGAACCTCGTGCGGCAGGTGAAGCCCCATACCAACGGCGAGTGTTTCCTTGTGCTGGAATCCGGGGCCGATGTGAAGGTGTCGCGTTCGTACCGGGATGTGGTGGCGCGGTTTGTGCATTGATTGAAGGGTTTTAAGGGGTTTTGCCTCCGGCGGGCAAAGGGAATCGTCCCTTTGCAATCCAGTTAATGGGGGTGGCGCTTGCTTGGCAGCGAAGCGCGATGGGTTATAAAGCCTGCGGCGCGGGGGCCTTGCGCCGATTGGCGCCGCAGGCTTGCAATTTTCCAACGGCGCGTCCGACACAAGACACCGAACCCGATGCGCGACAAAGACAGTAAAGGGAGCGCGAGGGTCTAGACCCTCGCATCATCCATCTTCTATAGCCCCTTTATGACCTTCACCCACCAAGGCTTCGAACTGACCGGCTTTGATCTGGCCGCCTTCATCCGCACCACCCTCGCCGAGGATCTTGGCGAAGGCTGGCCCGGCGGCGGGCATGATGTGACCAGCGAGAGCGTGATCCCGGCCGACGCGCGCTTTATCGGCGTGATGGACAGCCGCGATGCGATCACGGTGGCGGGCCTGCCGATTGCGGCGGCGTTTTTCCGCCATCTGGACCCCGATGCCGAAATCGAACTGTTGGTGCAGGACGGCGATCGCGTGGCGCCGGGCACCCATCTGATGCGCATCACCGGCATGGGCCGCGCGCTGCTGACGGCGGAGCGCAGCGCCTTGAACACGGTGCAGCACCTGTCGGGCATCGCCACGATGACGCGGGAATATGTGGACGCCATGGGGAATACAGGCGCGACCCTGCTCGACACGCGCAAGACCATTCCGGGCCTGCGCGTGCTGGAGAAATATGCCACGCGCATGGGCGGGGCCACCAATCACCGCATGGGCCTGTGGGACGCGGCGATGATCAAGGACAACCATGTCGCCATCGCGGGCGGGGTCGGCCCTGCGGTCTCCCGCGCCAAGGCCGCAGGCATCGCCAGCATCATCTGCGAGGTCGATCACCTCGACCAGATCGAACCGGCACTGGAGGCGGGCGCGACCCATCTGCTGCTCGACAATATGGGGCCCGATATGTTGGCCCGCGCGGTGGAACTGGTTTCCGGCCGCGCGCCTTGCGAGGCCAGCGGCGGGGTGCGGCTCGACACGATCGGCGCGATTGCCGCCTCGGGCGTGGATTATGTCTCGGTCGGCCGGTTGACGCAAAGCGCGCCTGCGGCGGACATCGGCCTTGATTTTGAGGAGGTGTGAATGCGTCTGATCCTGACCACGCTTGCCCTTTCGCTGATCCCTGCTCAGGCCATGGCGCAGCAATGCGTTGCTGCCCAAGTGGACGCCTTGCCCAAGATCTCGCGCCCCGCCGCCGAGCCGGTCAAGCCGGTGGCGAAGCATCCCATCAATGTCTACAGCTTCGTGATGAGCTGGACCCCGTCCTATTGCGCCGGTCTGAAAGGGCCGCTGAAAGATCCGGGCGACAAGCTGCAATGCGGACAGGACAAGCCGCCCTTTGGCTTGGCCGTCCATGGTCTCTGGGGCGAAACGGATGGTGCCAACTGGCCGCAATGGTGCGCGACCAAGGCTCCCGCGCCCACGTTGCCGCAATTGCAGAAGCATCTTTGCATCATGCCCTCGGCCACGACGCAGATGCATGAGTGGAAAAAGCACGGCGCCTGCGGCCCCTGGACCAGCGGCGGCGCCTACTGGCAGAGCGTGGCGCGGCTTTATGCCAAGCTGAAAAAGCCCGACCTGTACAAGCTGGCCAAGGACGGGCGGATGGTGTCGGACGCGGTGGTCCACGAATTCGTCAACGCCAACCCGATGTTCAAGGACCATGAAAAGGCCATTCAGGTCCAGACCATGCCTGCGCCCGACGGCTCGGGCAAAGTGTGGCTGAAACAGGTCCATCTGTGCTTTGAGCCCAAGGACATCGAAAAGGGCAGCTTTGTGCCCAAGGCCTGCCCCGCGCCGTCGAGCAGCGACCTGTTCATCATCCCGACCAGCAGCAAGCCAGCCTAACGGCGCGCTGCAAAAAACTCCCGCAGCATCTGCGCCGCCTCGTCCTCGCCCATGCCGGAATAGACCTCGGGGCGGTGCAGACAGGTGGGTTGGTCAAAGATCCGCCCACCATGCGCCACAGCGCCGCCCTTGGGGTCACCGGCGGCATAATAGAGGCGGGCGATGCGGGCATGGACGATCGCGCCCGCACACATCGCGCAGGGCTCCAGAGAGACCCACAGGTCACAGCCATCGAGTCGTTCGTTGCCCAGCGCCCGCGCCGCCTCGCGAATCGCCAGCACCTCGGCGTGGGCAGTGGGATCGCATCGGGTGCGCGGCAGGTTATGCGCGGATGAAATAATCACGCCATCCTTGACGACCACCGCGCCAATCGGCACTTCTCCGGCGCCGGCCGCCGCCCGCGCCTCGTCAAAAGCCCGGCGCATCGGGGCGGGAAGTGGCCATCGCGTCATAAAGGCAAGGGCTAGCGCAGCGAAAGGTCCAAGGCAACTTGACCTTTTCCACACGAATCGTTATGCGCGCCCCCTCACCCGCCTTTTATGCGGGTCATCGGATTCTTTCTTAAGCGAGTAGCACCCATGTCCCGTATTTGCGAACTGACTGGCAAAGGCCGCCAGGTCGGCCACAACGTCAGCCACGCCAACAACAAGACCAAGCGCGTGTTCCTGCCCAACCTGCAGAACGTCACGCTTCTGTCGGAAGGTCTTGACCGCAGCTTCAAGTTCCGCGTCTCGACCCACGGCCTCCGCTCGGTGGAACACGTGGGCGGCCTCGACAACTGGCTGCTCAAGAGCGCCGACGACAAGCTCAGCCCGCGCGCCGTCAAGGTAAAGCGCGAGCTGGCCAAGAAGGCCGCTGTCGCCGCCTGATTCTTCCCCTTTGGGGTTGATGTGAAAAAGCCCGGTGGGGATTCTCCGCCGGGCTTTTTCGTGTCTGGGGTTTGCAGGAAGGTTCAAGAATGCGTGGGACTCGTCCCTCGCGCTCCCGTTACTGTCTGCGTTGTGCTACGGGTTCGAAGCAGGGTGTCTCGGGCGCACCGTTTCAGGAATAAGGACAGCGATGCCTGCGCGGCACCGCAGGCTTTTAAACACCAGCGCCAAACACTCCTCCCATCCTCTCATTACCGGCGGGCAAAGGGACCGAGTCCCTTTGCCCGCCGGAGGCACCTTAAAACCCCTCCAACCTCACTTCCCGCTTTTCAAACTCGCATCCCGAATCCCGCGAAACTCGTCGCCCTTGTGCCAGTTAGGCCACATCGCCCCATCGGCCAGAATCCGCCCCAGCTTGTAGAACAGCTTCACGTCCTGCGTGATGCCCGACCAATCCCACGCATCGGAATATTCGTCCGAGGGCTGGTGATAGCGATGTTCGACATAGTCCTCGGTGGCCAATGCGCCCGCCTTGGCGCCGCCTGCGAAGAGGTCCTGCCCGCGCGCGATGTCGAACATGGGTACACCGCGCTTGGCGAGGCTGAAGTGGTCCGAGCGGTAGTAGTGGCCGCGTTCGGAATGGTCTTCGGGGCTTTCATACAGCCCTTCCTGCTTCAGCACGGCGCGGAAAATGCCGGTAAGGTCGGATTTATCGCCCCCGGTGATGGCATAATTGCGCGCCCGGCCGATGGGGGCCAGCGCGTCCATATTCACCCCGCCCACCGTTTTCGCCAGCGGATAGAGCGGATTTTGGCCATAGAATTCACTGCCCAGCAGGCCTGATTCCTCGAGCGTGAGCGCGACGAACACCTGACTGCGCCGCGCCGGCCCCGCCTTCACATTCGCCTTGGCCAGCGCCACCAGCGCGCCCACCCCGGTCGCATTGTCCACCGCGCCATTGCAGATGCCGTCGCCTTTCGCATCCTTTTCGCAGTGCCCCAGATGATCCCAGTGCGCCGAATAGAGCACCACCTCATCGGGCTTCACACGGCCCTTTTGGATGCCCACAACATTGTGCGATTCGGCCCGACGCAGCGTGCTGTCAAACGACAGGCTGGCCTTGAGCCCCAGCGGCACCGCCTTGAAACCCTTCTGCTTGGCCGCTTCGGAGAGGGCCGCGAAATCCTTGCCCGCCGCGGCAAACACCTTTTTCGCCACGCCCATCTGGATCCAGCCGTTGGCCTCGGTCTGGTCCATCGCATTGTCGGGCCGCGCCACATAATATTCCGAGCCCGACCAGCTCGACTGCACCACATTCCAGCCATAGGCGGCAGGATAAGTGTCATGCACGATCAGCGCCGCTCGCGCGCCCTGCCGGGCGGCCTCCTCGAATTTATAGGTCCAGCGGCCATAATAGGTCATGCGGCGGCCCTTGAAGAGGCCCACCTCGTCCTTGGCGGCATAATCGGGATCGTTGATGAGGATCACGGCCACCTTGCCGTGCATGTCCACCCCGGCGTAATCGTTCCAGCCCAATTCGGGCGCATTGATGCCATAGCCGACAAAGACCAGATCGCTGTCCTTGATCTCGGTATGGGGCACATGGCGGAAACTGGTGGCTACAAAATCGCTGCCTCGGACAAAGCCGACGCCGCCGATGGTCAGCGGGCTGCTCTGCGCCACGGTCATTTCGACGGTGGGCACGGTTTGCAGCCACCCGCCCTTCTCGCCGCCCGGCTTCAGCCCCGCCGCCTTGAAACGGGCGATGATCGCGTCCAGCACCTTGGGCTCGACGGCGGTGGAGGGCCCGCGCCCTTCCATGTCGTCGGCGGAGAGGGTTTTTACCGTGTCCTTCATCAGCGCCACGTCAATCGGCGGAACCTTGACCACAGCGGGCGCCGCCAAGGCAGGCACAGCCGCGCCCAGCAGAAAAGCGGCCAGCAAGGGCGAATATTTCATGTCTCAAACCTTCTGATAGGGGGAATTTCAGTCGATCAGGCCCTTGGCGCGCAGCATCGGTGTGACCGAGGGATCGCGCCCGGTGAAGCCCTTGTACATGGCCGCATAATCCAGCGATGATCCGCGTGAGAGCACCATAGCGCGGAAACGCTCGCCATTGGCGCGGGTCAGGCCGCCATGGTGGACAAACCAGTCATAGGCGTCATGGTCGAGCATCTGGGTCCACAGATAGGCGTAATAGGCGCTGGCATAGCCATTGGCCCAGATGTGGCGGAAATAGCTGGAACGATAGCGCGGCGGGACATGGGCGGTGTCCAGCCCCGTGGCGGCCAAAGCCTTGGCCTCGAAGGCATCGACATCCTGACGCGGCGCATCGGCGGGCAGCGCGTGCCAGTCCATATCGAGCATCGCGGCGGCCACCACCTCGCCCAGATCATAGCCCTGATCGATGCGGCGCAGGTCTTTCAATTTTTCCACCATGGCCGCAGGCATCGGGGCGCCGGTCTGATAATGGCGCGCATAATGGGCCAGAACCTTGGGGTCGGTGGCCCAGTTCTCGTTGAACTGGCTGGGGAATTCGACGAAATCGCGGGCCGTATTGGCGCCCGACATGCTGGGATAATACTGGTCCGAGAACAGGCCGTGCAGCGCATGGCCAAATTCATGGAACATGGTGATCACATCGTCGAAACTGACCAGCAGCGGCTCTCCCGCCGCCGGTTTGGCGAAATTTTCGACATTATAGATGACCGGTTTGGTCCCCATCATCCCCGACTGGCCGACGAAATTGCTCATCCATGCGCCGCCCTGCTTGTTGTCCCGCTTCCACGGGTCCCAATAGAACAGGCCCAGTTCCTTGCCGCCCTTGTCATAGACGGTGTAGGTGCGCACATCCTCCTGATAGACGGGCAGATCGGTGCGGCGCTTGAAGCTGATGCCGTAAAGCTGGTTGGCGGCGTAGAAAACGCCATCCTCCATCACCTTGTTGATCTCGAAATAGGGCTTGGCCGAGGCGGGATCGAAGGAGAGCTTGGCCTTCAGGCTTTGCCCGGCATATTTCTGCCAATCCCATGGTTTGACGCTGGTGTCGCCGCCGTCCTTGGCGATCAGCGCGGCCAATTCCTTGACCTGCCGCTCCTGCGCCGCCTTCAATGCCGGGGCCAGTTTGGCCATGAAGGCGCGGGCGTTGGCACCATTCTTGGCCATCTGGTCATAAAGCTGATAGTCGGAGAAGTTCTTGTAATCCAGCAGCTTGGCCTTTTCGGCGCGCAATTGGGCCATTTCGGTGATCATCGCGCGCGTGTCATGCGCATCGCCCCGCTCGCTGCGGGTCCAGCTCGCCTCGAACAGCGCCTTGCGCGTGGCCGGATCGGACAGGCTTTCCAGTTGCGGCTGCTGCGTCGTGTTCTGCAGGGGCAGCGCATAGGTGCCCGCGGGCAGCTTCTTGCCCTCGGCCGCCTTGGCCGCCGCCGCGATCTCGCCCTCCGACAGGCCCGCCAGCGCCGCTTTGTCCTTCACCACCAGCGCGGCCTCGCGCGTGCCCGCCGTCAATTGCTGCGAAAATTCGGTCGAAAGGCTGGCAAGGCGCTGGTTGATCGCCTTGAGCCGCGTCTTGCCCGCCTCGTCCAGCAGCGCGCCGCTATGTGTAAAGCTCTCATAGGTGCGATCCAGCAGGCGGCGCTGAACAGGCGAGAGCTTCAGCCCCGCTGCCTTCTCATGCAGCACCTTGATACGGGCGAAGAGCTTGGCATTGAGCGACACTTCGTCATTCAGCGCCGCCAGCTTGGGCGCCGTGACCCGGTCCACCTCGTCCAGCGTGTCATTGGTGTTGGCGCTGGTCAGCGCGGAAAACACCTGGTTCACACGGTCGAGCATCTGGCCCGCACGCTCCATCGCCTCAATCGTGTTGGCAAAAGTCGGGGCGGCGGGGTTGGCAGCGATGGCGTCGATCTCTGCCCGTTGCAGCGCAATGCCGCGCTCGATGGCGGGCTGGAAATCGGCGTCCTTGATGCGCGAAAAATCGGGCGCGTGGAACGGCAAAGGCGAAGGCGCGTCAAACACCGTCTGCGCCCCCGACGCGGCGGGGATCATCGCCAGAGACGCCGCCATCACCATCAAACGATGCTTCATCACAATGCTCCTTATTTAACCCAGATTTCCGGCGGCAGTTTCCTGCGCCACGATGGCGCGCACGGCGTCGCGTTCTCCCCGCGTCAGATCCGGGTGCCAGATGTCGAAAATCATCACCACGCGCAGGTGATCGCTGGGGTTCATCGCCTCATGCTCGATCGTGTCGTCAAACACGAAAGGCGCCCCCAAGCGCCACATCCGCGTTTCGGCCCCCACGCGAAACCAGCAGCCGTCGGGCACCACCAGCGGGACATGGCACAGCAGCCGCGCATTGTTGACCCCCACATGGGGCGGGATGGCCGTATGGGGCGCCAGCAGGGAAAACAGCGCATTGGCCGAGGCCCCGGGAATATCGGGCTGGGGCATGCGCGAGAGCAGATCCATCGTGGCCGGGCATTGCGCGGCATTGGCCGAAACCACCTCGCCCCGGCGGATCAGATGGATCGCAGTCCAGTCGGGATTGTGGTTCAAGGGCTGCCACTGGCGCAGCGCCTGATGCTCGGCATATTGGATATAGGGGGCCAGTTCGGCGCGGTCCGATTGCATCACGGCCAGCATCTCGGCCCGGATCGCCTCGGTCGCGGCGGCGAGATCGGCCAGCCAAGGGAAGCGCTCGGCCGGGTGGTATTCGCGCATACTCAGACCCGGAAAGAAGAAATGGGTCGGCTCGGAATAATAGGGGCGGGTCTGGCGCAGCGCGTTGCTGCGAAAACGGGCGATGCGCCATGCCTCATCGCCTCCCACGGATTCGCTGGCCTGCGTGGCCTGCGCCATCTGCTCGGCGCGCTGCGTCCGCCACTGATCCCGCAAACTTTCACCATGGGCCAGCGCGGCCAGCAGCGGCGGCGGCAGATCGCCCTCCGGTCTTTGCGCCAGCGCCTCGTCCCATGCGCGGCCCACGCCCGGATCGCCGATGCTCTCCAGCAATCCGGCCCGCATGCACAGCGCCATGAAATCGAGCGGCGCCAGCGCCAGCCCCGCCTCCACAGCGCGCAGGGCCCGGTGCGGTTGGCGCAAAGCGCGGCGCAGACCCGCCAGTTGCAGATAGCGCGTCAGGCTCGGTTCCTCGCCTAACGCCTGCTCCAACTGCTCCGCCGCCCCGGCCAGATCGCCCGCACGAACCATGGCCTCGACAGCGCTCATGCCTGCGGTCCCTCGCCGTAGCCGAAGCGTTCGATCCAGCCCGCAAGGCGCGCGGCCACCGGGGCCAGATGCGCCTCATAGCGGCGCCACCGCCCGGAGGCGCGGGTATAGATCGGCTCGGTCACCTGAGCATAGCTGGCCGTGATAACAGTGCCGCGTGCGCGGGCGGCCTCGCGGTGGTCCACCCCGCCCTCCGGCCAGTTCAGCCCCAGCCAGTCAAACAGGGGCCGCAATTCCCGATCCTTGTCCTCGACAAGGCGTTCATAGACCACCTCGCCCACGGGCAGGCTCAGCAGCGCGCGGGCCTTTTCCCACTGGCCAAAGGCGGCTTCATACAGCGCGGCGGCGTCCTCCAGATCGAGGAAGCTGGCCATCGCATTGTTCAACCGGAAATTCGTCAGCCAGCAGGACAGCACCACATCGCAGGGGTGGCGCAGGGCAAGGATAAACCGGCTTTCGGGAAACAGGCGAGCGATGGTGGGCGCATGGCGCAGATGCATCGGATGCTTGTCCAGCACGATGCTGTCAGGCGCCATATCGGCCAGTTCGGCGGCGCGGGCGAAATAGAGCGCGCGGGCCTCTTCGATCTGACCCGCGCTCACCCCCGGCAGGGCGGCGATGCCCCCCAGTTGCGCCTCGATTTCGGCGATGATCGGCGCCTCCTCCAGCACGCGCACGCGCGGTTCGGCCATCAGCATCGTGTCGAGCAGCGTTGTCCCCGAACGCGGAAATCCCAGCAGGAAGATCGGCGCGGGGCGCGTGGACGCGGGCGTGAACGCCCCCCATCCGGCCCGCCATGCCGGGGTCAGCAAAGCCGCGCCCGCGTCGATTTCCGCCCGATAGCACGCGCCCCGCCCACGCGGATCGGTGGGATCGGTGGCAAATTCGGCATTCATCGCGGCAAAGGCGGCAAAGGCCTCGTCATAGCGTCCCAGCCGGTCGAGCAGCACCCCGCGCAGGTGATGGCGTTGAGCAGTCGTCACCGTATCCTCGCCCGCCGCCTCCAGCGCGGCCAGCGCATCGTCATAGCGATGGGCGCGTTTATGGCGCAGCGCATCGATGAAGGAGAGCGAGGCGGCATCGAGATGGGCCGCCGCCGTCGCGCGCAGAGGTTCGATCTCATCCTCGCGGTTCAACCGTTCGAGCACGCTGGCCAGCCCGACCCAAGCCGGGGCAATCGAGGGATCGATCGCCAAAGCCTTGCGAAGCGGCGCCTCCACCTCGTCGAACAGCCCCATCATGGCGCAATGCTGGCCCCAATCGGCCTGAATCTGCGCATCATCAGGGGCCAGACGCGCGGCGGCGGAAATCGCCTGATGCGCCCCATCGGCATCGCCTGCCCCGCGCAGCACATCGAACATCGCGTAATGGGTGGCTGCCTCCTGCGGAAATTCGCGGACAAGCGCGCGCAGCAAGGCCTCGCCTTCCTCGCCCCGCCCGGCCTCGATCAGCGTCTTGCCAAGATTGAGCCGCACCGGCGCGGAATCAGGCGCCAGCTCCACCGCGCGGCGCAGCGCCGCAATCGCCCCATCCCAATCCTCCAGCGCCGACAAAGCATTGCCCAGATTGTTCCACCCCGACCAGTCGCGCGGATCGCCCGCCAGAGCGATGCGGTAAAGTGCGGCGGCGCGGGTGAAATCCCCCGCCTCCTGCGCCAGATGGCCGCCGATCCGCGCAAGGCGCAAGGACCGGTCCGCCCGCGCCGCATCCTCTTCGCACAGAGCCAGCGCCTGATCGCCCGCCCCGGTGCGATACAGCGCCTCAACCAGATTGGCGCGCACGGTCATGTCGGCAGGCTGGGCGCTATGGGCCAAGCGCAGATGGGGGATGGCATCGGCAAATTGCCCGCGATGAAACTCCACCGCCCCGGCCAATGCGGCAAACACCGGCCCGCCCGCCCCGCGCGCGGCCGCGCGGCGCACCGCAATCGCGGCCTCATCCATGCGCCCGCCGCGAGCAAGGCCGACAATCTGACGGATTGTCTCCTGTTCGTCGGCCTGTGTCATCCCGCCAGCATCAAGGCTCACGAAAATTCCCCTTCTATCATAAGCAAACGGCGGCTCTCCCGGATGGGAAAACCGCCGCTGCCAATCACGTTAGCGCCAAAAGATCAGAAATTGACCGTTGCGCCAACAAACAGATAGCGACCCAGCGAGTCATACACGCCCGGATAGGTATTGCCATTGCAATAGACCGAGGCGCAGGCGCTGGGGGTGGAAGCAGCACCGAGGATACCCGAGCCACCAGACGTTACCAGCGGCGGATCCTTGTCAAACAGGTTGTTGACACCCGCACGAACCGACAGGCTCTTGGTCACCTTGCCCGTCAGGAACAGGTCGATGTAATTCATCGCCGGCAGCTTGTTGTTATACAGGCTGTAGTGCGAATCCGCCAAAGTGGCCGACGGATTCATATATTCCACGTTGACCGAACCGACATAACGCCAGGTCAACGATACATCGATATTCTTGGGCGTGGACCAGGTGAGGCGAGCCTTGTGGCGCCAGTTGGGCGCAGGCACACCGCAGGTCGGGCCATAATAGCCGGCGCAGTCATAAGCAGGCGACAGACCGTTATAGGTCGACTTCTCGCTCAGCGCCGTGCCGGTCAGGCTGGCGCTGATCTTGCCCCATGCACCCACGTTCTTCGAGTAGCTGGCGTTGACTTCAAAACCGGCGGTCTTGACCCAGCCCACATTGCTATCAAGATCGGTGACATAACCGTCCGAGGACAGCCACAGCGAACCGGCGGCATTGCGATGCACAAGGCTGCAAGCCAGCGAGCTGCCCGAACCGCAGGCGGTCAGGATCGCATCGGCGCCGTAGGACTGGATCGCCTGATTGATCTTGATGTCAAAGTAATCGACGCTTACCGACAGGCCCGGCACCATATGCGGGGTGAATACCACACCCACAGTTTTGGTGGTGGCCTTTTCCGGACGCAGATTGGCATTGCCGCCCAGATAGCCATTGTATTGCGCCGCAGGGTTGGCGGCAACCACCTGGCCCACACGCAACCCCTGCGCCAGACAGCCGGTTTCCGACGCCTGAATGGCATGGCCCGCGCAAGGATCGGTCACACCATCAAGGCCAACATAGTTGGCGCGGAACATTTCCTGAATGTTGGGCGCGCGAACCGCTCGGTTAAGGCTGGCGCGAATGCGGATGTCCTCGATCGGGGTAAAGTCCAGCTCCAGCTTATAGGTGCCGGTCTTATAGCCCTTGCCATTGTTGATCGCATAATCCGAATAACGGAAACCGCCGTTGAAAGTCAGCATACGGTCGATCACCGGCACCGCGACTTCGCCAAGGAATTCGGTGACGTGATAGCCACCGTTGATCGGCAGAGTGGGCGCGCCCTGACCGGTCAGATCGCCCGACTGGAAGGCATTATCCGTATTGAGCACCAGTTTTTCGGTGCGACGCTCGACACCCAGCGCGATGTTCACCCCATCGCTGGCCAGCGGCGATTTCAGGCCATAGGTACCAAGATCACCCGTCAGCGTGCCCGAAATCACCGTCTGGCTGGTATAGCCGTTCTGGAAGCCGGTGGCGCTCAGATAGGCCAGCGAGGCGGCCGAGGGCGAGCCCGACCAGATGTTATAGGGAACGCAGCCTGAGGAGGGATAGGTGAGCGAAATACGGCACACCGGCGTACCCGCGGGGCCGGTCACCACATCGAGCGCATAACCCAGACGCTGAGCAGAAAATTCATTCGAATAGATCTGGTTATAATTGGTGCGCCCATACTGGAAATAGGCGTCATAGCCCCAGCCATGCCCCAGATCGCCCTTCGAGCCAACCACCGTGCGGAACGAGGTGTGCTGGAGATCGCTGACGCGCGCGCCGCCTTCGACGTTACGACGCAGCAACTGGAAGAAGGCAGTGTTGCCGCCGGCCACGGCCGTCGTTTGCGCCTGCGTGGCAGTGGGCAGGTTGTTATAAACGAAGTCCACCAGCGGGAACGTGCCCAGATAGTGGTTGACCTTGTTAACGTCGGTGCAAATCTCACCACGCTGCTGCGCGCTCATCAGCGGGTTGTCGCAGTTGATCGTCAGCGTGTTGCCAAAATCGCCCGAAGGGGCAATCTGGGCCACGGTGTGATCGTCCATGAACATGAATTCAAGATAGGGGTGCAGCGCCGAATTTACTTCGTAATCCGCGAAAAGACCGGCGGTGTAACGCTGGTCCGGGCGCTGGAAGTAATTGAGCGGCGCAAAGTTGTAGCGCGTGGGTGCCCCGCCAAATGTGCCGTTGCCCAATGTGCCGATGGTCGATGACGAACTGGCGATCGAGGCGGGCGTATAATAAACCGCGTTACCATTGGCCGAGGTGGCTGAACCGCCGCACTGCAATCCGCTGCGCGGGGTCGCATTGCTGGAAACGGTCCTGTTCTGAATCGTGCACTTGGAAAAATCGCGCGAAGACTGGAGCAGCGCATTGCTCTGGCGATAACCGAAATAGGCCATGATATGGCCCGCGCCGTCGGCAAATTTGGTGCCATAGGAAATCGTGGCGTCAATGCTGTTGCCGCCCCAGGTGTTGCCCTTGGGATAATCATAGCCCGACAGGCCCGCCGCGGTGCGCGCATTGAGCAGGCCCTGCACCATGGTCGAGCCGTTGTTGTGCTGATACAGACCATCGTTGACGTCGATGCGCAGGCCGTTGAGATCCTTGTCCATGACAAAGTTGACCACGCCCGCCACCGCATCCGCGCCATACGTAGCCGATGCGCCGCCGGTCAGCACGTCAACGCGCTTGATCAGCGAGGACGGGATGAAGTTAAGGTCAGCGGCCGAGCTGCTGGTCGGGCTGGGGTCGCCCGCCATCAGGCGGCGGCCGTTGATCAGCACCAGCGTGCGCTTGGGACCAAGCCCGCGAAGGTCGACTTCGGCCGTGCCGCTCGCGCCATTGGCCAGCGTCGAAGATTGCGCGGCAAAGACCTGCGGCAACTGGTTAAGGATGTCCTCGGTGCGGGTGGTGCCCGCCACCTTGAGATCGAGCGCCGATACGGTGGTGATGGGCGCGGCCGATTTCAGGTTCGGATTGACGATGCGCGTGCCCGTCACCACGATCGTGGCCGAAGTGTCGACCGGCGCGGCGGGGGCCGGCGGCGGACCATCGACGATCGAAGCCTGTTGGGCATAGGCAGGACCGGCCAGCATGGCGATGCTCATCACCAGCGGCGCGGCGCCATGCCTCAGTGCGTTTGCAAGGTTCGTTTTCATGTTCACCCCTTTGTTACGCGCGCTGCGCGTGCGGCCAGCCGCCAAGGATTGGCCAGGACAAAGCTCCGTTCGTTCGGCAAGCGTTGAGGCCCGACTTCCTGATGCCCCGGAAGTTTGCATGGCGCGCCCCCGCACAGTGACAGAGCAATGGCGCTGTCTTGCCGCTGTGTCGGGCCGGGGTAAAGAAGCTGACACCACTGTCAGTTAAATATTGCGCCAATGTTGCAATTCAGTCACATTTGTTGCATCAAAGCAGCGGACACAAAGACCGATAGTTACAAATGTATGAAATATAATGCCGTTTTATGCACGGATTATGGCGCATTCCATATCAATAGATGCAAATCGTAGAAATAAACCTGCAAATCGCGCGGATACGGCCTCGGGCGGGCAAAAATCGGACCGGTTAAAGGCCAGTCCGTATGTTTCGGCTTTGCAACAAAGGAAATGAGCAGGCCGCCCTCCTGCCACAGGATCAGGCGGCGCAAATCGCCGCCCCGCCAAGTGAAAAGCGGTCGCCTGACTCTATGCAGCATTCAGGGATAGGGATGCCCCGGACCGATCAACGATCAGGCATTGAGATCCGCATAATGGCTCGGCGGCTGGATCACTTCCATCCGTTCGGCCAGCAGAGGGCGAAAACTGGGGCGGCTTTTGAACACCGAATACCATGTGCGGGCCTGCTCGTGCCCGCTCCAGTCCAGCCCGCCCAGATAGTCACAGACCGAAATCTGCGCCGCCGCCGCCAGATCGGCCAGCGACAAAGTCGCCCCGCCCAGCCATGGCCGCGTATCGACCAGATAGTCGATGTAATAGAGGTGATCATGGGCCAGCCGCATCGCTTCGCGCAGCACCCGCGAGTCGGGCGACTGGCGCAGCACCAGCCGCTTCATCATCCGTTCCTGCAACAGAGGTCCGGTGACATCGGCAAAGAATTTTTCATCGAACATGGCGACAAGGCGGCGGATTTCCGCCCGCGCCGCGGCCGTGCCGATGATCAGCGGGCTGCGCTCAACCGTTTCTTCCAGATATTCGCAGATCGCCCGGCTGTCCGACAGGGCCAGCCCCTTTTCCGGGTCCTGAAGCACCGGGGTGCGCCCCGCCGGGTTCAGGTTCAGGAATTCATCGCGCATGTCCCACGGATTTTCGCGCCACAGTTCATAGGCAATCCCCTTCTCGCCCATGACGAGACGGACCTTGCGGGAGAAAGGACAGAGCGGGAATTGGTAAAGGCGCCACATGGACCACTCCCTTGCCCCATCGGATAGGCATCCGGCAAGAGAGCGCGCCGATTTTGACCCGGATAAGCGCTCAAACTATCGCGAGGTGACGCAAATCACACTGTCATGCCGCGCCAGAACCCAGAGCGAGAGCCCCGCATCGCGCGCGCGCGCCACCGCCAAAGAGGTAGGCAGCGAAATGGTCACCAGAGTCGTGGCCCCGGCCTTGACCGCCTTTTCAACGATTTCATACGAGCAGCGCGCGGTGGAAAACACAAAGCCATCTGCCAGCGAGGCCCCGGCGCGCGCCATGGCCCCCACCAGCTTGTCCACCGCATTGTGCCGCCCGACATCCTCGCGGCAGGCCAGTATGGCGCCATCGGGGGCGCAAAAGGCGGCGGCATGGGCGGCTGATGTGGCCCGGCCCAGCGTCTGATGCTCGCGCAATTCCTCGCCCGCTTCGAATATGGCGTCGGGGGTGATCGCAGCGTGGGGCGCCACCTGCGGCAAGGGCCGGGCGACCACCTCCAGATTCTCCATGCCGCACAGGCCGCAAGAGCTTTCCGCCACCCGCGCCCGGACGCGTTCGGACAATTTCGCCGCGTCCAGCCCGTCGACCTGCGCCCGCAGGATCCAGCCGATGTCGAGATGCGCCACGCCGATCTCGCCCATCTGCGCCGCGTCCGAAATCAACCCCTCGGCCAGGGCAAAGCCGGTGGCATAGTCGATCAGATCGGACGGAGTGGCCATCATCACCGCATAGGCCAGGCCATTGAATTCCAGCGCCACCGGCGCCTCGGGCACCCACAGGCGCCCGGCATAGGCCACCGATCCGTCGCGCCCGTACACCTTCCCCCCGCTGTCGAGCGAAAAGGGCAAGGGTTCGGGCGCGGGGATCATCTCACATCAGGCTTCTTTGGGCAGCACATGCAGCCCGCACAGCTTATGCCCATCGGGATCGCGAAGATAGGCGATATAGGCGTTGAAGGCGGGGCGAATGCCCGGCGGGTCTTCCACGCTGGTGCCGCCGTTGGCCACGCCGGCGGCGTGCCATGCCTCGACCTGCTCCACGCTGTCGATGCCAAAGCCGATCGTGCCGCCATTGGCGGTGCAGGCCGGATTGCCGTCATTGGGGGTGCAGATGATGTAATTGGCGCCCTTATGCCCATAGATCAGGCGATTGCCCGCAGGCGTCAGCACGCCCTCCGGCCCGCCGATGGCGGCAAACACGGCGTCATAGAAAATCTTGGCCTTGGCCAGATCGTTCGATCCGACAAAAAGATGGCTGAACATCTCGGCTCTCCCTTAGGTTTAAAGGCTCAAATTACAAACGGGGCAGCGTCACGCCGCGCTGGCCCATATATTTGCCCGCGCGGTCGGCATAGGACACTTCGCAAGGCTCATTGCCCTTGAGGAACAGGAACTGGCACGCGCCCTCATTGGCGTAAATCTTGGCAGGCAAAGGCGTGGTGTTGCTGAATTCCAGCGTCACATGACCCTCCCAACCCGGCTCCAGCGGGGTCACGTTCACGATGATGCCACAGCGCGCATAGGTGCTCTTGCCAAGGCAGATCACCAGCACATCGCGCGGGATGCGGAAATATTCCACCGTGCGGGCCAGCGCGAAAGAATTGGGCGGGATCACGCAGACATCGGTCTTGCGGTCCACAAAGCTGTTCGCGGCAAAATCCTTGGGGTCCACCACCGCCGAATCAACATTGGTGAAAATCTTGAACTCATCGGCCACGCGCGCGTCATAGCCATAAGAGGAAAGCCCGTAAGAGATCACACCCTCGCGGTGCTGCCGCTCCAGAAACGGCTCGATCATCCCCTGCGTCTGCGCCGCTTCGCGGATCCATTTGTCTGATAGTATCGCCATAGCGTGGCTTCATGGCGGATGGATGGGTTCGGGGCAATCGTTTTGAGAGGGGCAGAAGGGTTATGCCTCCGGCGGGCAAAGGGACTTGTCCCTTTGCAATCCCATGAATGGGGTGGGGGGAGGTTTGAGAGGGCGGGGAATTGTTAAAGCCTGCGGCGCGGGGAGGTTGCGCTGGAGGCGCCGCAGGCTTTAAAAATCCCAACGCCACGTCCGACACCAAACGCCGAACCCTTAACGCAACGAATACAGTAATGGGAGCGCGAGGGTCTAGACCCTCGCATATCATCCCTTAAATTCTTCCCGCCAGAATCAACGCCAAGGCGCAGCCCACCACCAAAAGCAGGCGCATGGCCTCAAGGCCATGATCGAGAATAAGGGCGCGAGTTCTGCTCATAGGCCAACCCTGCGCCCAAAACCTCACCGAATCCTTAAATTATGGATGGCATCTGCTGACTGGAGCAATGGAACGAGCCCCCCCCGGCCAGAATCGCATCAGCCATGATGCCCACAGTCGGCCGATCGGGGAAAAGCTCACCAATCGCGGCCACGCCATCGGCGTCATGCGCGGTGCCATAGATCGGCACGACGACCAGCTTCGAGGTGATGGCGAAATTCATATAGGACGCCGGTTCGATCCGCCCATCACGCTCCACCCGCCCCGGCGAGGGAACGCCTCGCACGATCACGCCCGCCGCCTGCGCCCGCGCCTTGGCGTCGGCATAGATCGCCGCGTTGGGATCGTCCGCCCCGGTCGCCATGGGCAGCGCCAGCACATTGTCGGCCACAAAGCGCGCGAGGTTGTCGACATGCCCATCGGTGTGGTCATTGATCAGCCCGTCGCCCAGCCACAGCACCCGGTCAAAACCGAGATCGCGCTTCAGCCGCATTTCCTGATCCGCGCGCGACAGATGCGGGTTGCGGTTTGGATTGAGCAGCACCTGCTCGGTCGTCGCCACCAATCCGGTGCCGTCGCAATCGAGCGCGCCGCCCTCGATGATCCAGTCGCTGGTGGTGATCTCCAGCCCGGCGTCGCGGGCGATTTCCGCGCCGATGGTCTGGTCGCCCTCCATCAGATATTTGCCGCCCCAGCCGTTAAAGCCAAAGCGCCGCGCCGCGCGCCCGCCTTTGCCGTCCAGCACAACCAGCGGCCCGGTGTCGCGCAGCCACACATCGCCATAGACGCGCCGCTCGATCACCACTTTGGCGCTGCACAGCACGCGGGCGCGGGCCTCGTTGGCCTCGTTGCGCACGATCAGGCGCACTTCCTGCCCGCTGTCGGCCACGGCATTGGCGAAAGCGGCCATCTGCACCTGCGCGGCCTCAAGAAAGCCGGGCCATTCCTCGCCATCATGGGGGAAACCGATCCACAGCCAGTCCTGCGGATGCCATTCGGGGGGGAAGCGCCAGTTGGGGGTCAAGTCAGTCATGAGGCGTGCCTTTAGCGTCTAAGCGGCGTTGCGGAAAGAGGCGCCAGCGCCCTTGCGAAAAGGGGCGCATACAGGCCATGAGTGGCATGGAGAGTGAGGAGTTTTTATGACTGACTGGCAGAACGCCCTGGCGCGGGCCGAGGCGCATTCGCCCTTCTTGTCGCGGGCGATGGGGCGTTTGCCCGATCTGGTGGCGGTGCTGGCCTCGGGCGATGGGGATGCGGCGCTGGCCCATGCGCGCCGCGCGGGCGAAGGGGTGGCCGACCTTAGCGTGGCTTTGCGGCGCGAGAAGCTGGCGCTGGCACTGGCCTTGGGCGTAGGCGATCTGGCCGGGGCCTTTGATCTGACGCGGGTGACGGGCGAATTGTCCGATCTGGCCGACCGCGCCGTCGATGCCGCCATCGCCCACGGCATCCGCAGCCGCGCGCCCGATGCCGAGCCGACCGGTTTTGTCGCGCTGGCGCTGGGCAAGCACGGCGCGCGGGAATTGAACTATTCCTCCGACATCGACCCGATCCTGATCTACGATCCGGCCACCCTGCCCCGCCGCGCCCGCGACGAGCCGGAAGAAGCCGCGCTCCATGTTGCGCGCACGGTTCTGCGGCTGGTGTCGCAGGCCGATGGCGAGGGCTATGTGTTCCGCGTCGACCTGCGCCTGCGCCCGGCCAGCGAGATCAGCCCGCTGGCCCTGCCCATCGACGCCGCGCTCACGCATTATGAATCCAGCGCTCTGGCATGGGAACGCGCCGCCTTTATCCGTGCGCGGGCGGCGGCGGGCGATCTGGCGATGGGGGATCATTTCCTCCACGCGATCCGCCCGTTCGTCTGGCGCAAGAGCCTCGATTTCGGCGCGATTGCCGAGATCGGGCGGCTGACCCGCCGCATCCGCGCCCATCACGGCAAGATCGAGGCGGTCGGCCCCGGTTTCGATGTCAAACGCGGGCGCGGCGGCATCCGCGAGGTCGAATTCTTTGCCCAGGTCCATCAATTGATCCACGGCGGGCGCAAACCGGCGCTGCGCCTGCGCGGCACGCGGGCCACGCTCGATGCTCTGGCCGCCGAAGGGCTGATCGACCCGGCGGACGCGGTGATGCTGGGCGAGAGCTATGACCGCCTGCGCCAGATCGAGCATCGGTTGCAGCAGGTATCCGACCTGCAGACCCACAAACTCCCGCGTGACATGGACGGCATCGACAATGTTGCCGCGCTCGACGGCCTGCCCAATGGGGCGGCGCTGATCGAGGAGCTGGAGGCGATCACGTCCCGCGTGGGCGCGCGCTATGACCGCCTGATCGCGGCCAGCGCGGGCGAAGGCACCAGCGTTGCCGTGCCCGACCAGCATGAGGGCGACGATCTGGCCTCCGAGCTGGAACATCTGGGCTTTGCCAAACCGGCGGAATTGGCCGGGCGGATTCAGGGCTGGCGTTCAGGGGGCGTGCGATGCCTGCGTTCGGGCGCGGCGCTGGCGGCGCTGGATGCGGTGCAGCCTGCGCTGCTTGCCGCGCTGGCCGCTGCGCCGGAGCCGGACCGCGCGATGGTCCGCTGGGAACAGATGATCGCCCGCCTGCCCAGTGCGGTGAACCTGTTCCGCCTGCTGGAGGCGCGACCGGGTTTGCTGGAAGTGCTGGTGCGGGTGCTGTCGCTGGCCCCGCCTTTGGCCGATGCGCTGGCGCGGCGGGCCGATCTGCTCGATGCTCTTATCGACGCCAGCGCCTTTGCCCTGCCGGGCAGCGTGGAGGATCTGGCGCATGAATTTGGCGCGATGGAGGCGGGGGACGATTACCAGCGCCTGCTCGACCGCGTGCGGCGACAGGTGGGCGAGAAACGCTTTGCCCTTGGCGTGCAACTGATCGAAGGGGCGCAGGACCCGCTCGACATTTCGGCGGGCCTGTGCCGCGTGGCCGAGGCGGCGCTGGACGTGCTGGCCCGCGCGACAATTGCCGAATTCGAGGCCACCCATGGCCGCATTCCGGGCGGCGAGCTGGTGATTCTGGGCCTTGGACGGCTGGGGGGCGGGATGCTGACCCATGCCAGCGATCTGGATCTGGTTTACCTGTTCACCGGCGATTTTGCCGCCGAGAGCGATGGGCGGCGTCCGCTTGGCGCCACCCTCTATTTCAACCGTCTGGCCCAGCGGGTTTCCGCCGCGCTCTCGGTGCCGACGGCCGAGGGCGCGCTCTATGAGGTGGACACGCGCCTGCGCCCGCAAGGCACACAAGGCCCGCTGGCGGTGGGTTTCGAGAGCTTTGCCCGATACCAGCGCGAGGAGGCGTGGACCTGGGAGCATATGGCGCTGATCCGGGCGCGGGTGCTGTTCGGGTCGGATGCGGCGCGGGCAGAGCTGGGCGCGATCATCGGTGGCGTTCTGGGCAAGGAGCGCGACAGGGACAAGGTCACAGCCGAAGTGCAGGAGATGCGCGACAAGATGGCCGCGCATAAGCCCGCCAAGGGCGTGCTGGACGTGAAATTGCTGCGCGGGGGGCTGGTCGATGCCGAATTTGTCACCCACGCGCTGCAATTGCGCGAAGGGGTGGGGGTGCGGCCCGATATGGTTGGCGCTCTGAGTGAACTGGCTGCAGCAGGGCTGATCGCGAGCGATGTGCCGGGGGCGTTTGGCCTGCTCTCGCGCGTGCTGGTGGCCGCGCGGTTGCTGGCCCCCGATGGCGCTCCTCCTGAGCCTGCCCCTTGTGCCAGTCTTGCCAAAACATGCGGCTTTGGCGATTGGAATGCGATGATCGTTGCGATGGAGGCCGCGCGCGTCGCCATCGCCCGCCAATGGACCGCAACATTCGGCCAGCAATTGGAGATGCAAGCATGAGCACCTTTCCCGGCGTGGGCGACAAGATCCCCGACATCGCCATGACCACGACCGACGGCAGCGCGGTTAAGCCTTCCGATTTTGCCGGGCAGCGGCTGGTGATCTTCTTCTATCCCAAGGATGACACCCCCGGCTGCACCACTGAAAACAAGGACTTTTCGGCTCTGGCGGGCGAGTTTAAGGCCGCCGGCGCGGCGCTGCTGGGCGTTTCGAAGGATCCGCCGAAAAAGCACGCCAAGTTCATCGAAAAGCACGCGCTGACCGCCCCCCTCGCCTCGGACGCCGAGGAAGGCGGCCTGTCGGACGCTCTGGGCGTGTGGAAAGAAAAGTCCATGTATGGCCGCACCTATATGGGCATGGAGCGCAGCACCTATCTGATCAGCGCCGACGGGGTGATCGAGCGGATCTGGGAAAAGGTGAAGGTCAAGGGCCATGCGCAGGAGGTGTTGGGGGTGGTTAAGGGGTGATTATGCCTCCGGCGGGCAAAGGGACCAGTCCCTTTGCAATCCCGTTATAGGGTGGCGTCTGGCTCGCAAGCTCAGCGTTGGAGGCTATCGTTTTATAGCCTCCAACGCGGTGAACTTATACTTGGTCCGCGCCGCAGGCTTTATTCCCGAAACGCCGCGTCCGACACGCAAGGTCGAACCCCGCGCGCCATGCCGACAGTAATGGGAGCGCGAGGGTCTAGACCCTCGCATTTTCCGTTCCCTTCTTCTAACGCCCCCAAATGCGTTCTCTGTCCGAATCCATCCGCACCGCCCTGCTGACCGCCGATCCGCGTGAAAAGGCGATGGCCACCCGCAAATTGGTGCGCGACTGGCGGCAGGGCAGGCTGGCGTGGGATTTCAGCGTGACGATGCCCGACCGGCCCGCGCGGCCGGAAAAGCCCGAACTGCTGCCCCCCAACCGCATGCCCAAGCGCGGGCGCGGCGGGTCGGAGCGGGCGCGGGTCGCGCTATGGCATGCGCTGGCGCATATCGAATTTGTCGCGATCGATCTGGCGCTGGACATGGCGGGGCGGTTTGGCGACCAGCGCGGGCGTGAATTTGTCGACGATTTCCTGACCGTGGCCGCCGATGAGGCAATGCATTTTGCAATTATCGCGCGGCATCTGGCGCGGATGGGCGCAGCCTATGGTGATCTGCCCGCACATGATGGATTGTGGCAATCGGCCGAGGAAACCGCGCATGATGTGGGGGCCCGTCTGGCCATCGTGCCAATGGTGCTGGAGGCGCGCGGACTGGACGTGACGCCCGCCACTTTGGCGCGCGTTCGGGCCGGTGGAGATGAGGCCGGCGCGCGCATTCTGGAAAGGATTCTGGCCGATGAAATCCGCCATGTGCGCTATGGCTGCGATCATTTCGCCAAGGTAGCGAACGAACTTGGTGATTCTGCGGAAAAACTCTGGCAAATGCTGGTTACGCGTTATTTCAGGGGCAACGTTAAGCCACCATTCAACGACTCAGCGCGCGAGTCTGCCGGTCTATCGCGCAAGGCGTATGAGGCGCTTGCCAGCCGCGCCTGACCTGGGATAGCAGAAACCAACGAGACGGCGGGGGGTTCCGACCATCTCCAACAATTTCCTGCCTGCGGGAAATCCGCAGGTGTCATTTCCCATGTCCAACGGCCATTTGGGGGGCTGAAGGGCGCAAGAATAAAGGTGTTTTGGAGTGGTCGCGCTTCGTATTTCTACCAGGTTTCTTCTCGGCGCACTTGCCGCTGTTGTCGCCCAGCCCGCGCTGGCCAACAGTGCCGCCAACGCCGATATCGCCGCCCCGCTGCGCGCCGCCCAAGCCGCGCCGATCTCGCAGGACAATGGCGATCAGAATTTCCGTCAGCTGTTCTCGTCCTGGCGTTCGATGGAAGGCACCGGCAACAAGCTGGTTAACGCCACCATCGGCAACAATAACGGCGGCGTTGCCGGTATCGTCAACCGCGCCATGTCAGTTCCCTCGCGCTCGCCCATCGAAGGCCTGCGCATGAGCAGCGATTTCGGCATGCGCAGCCACCCTGTGCTGGGCGGCATGCGGATGCACAAGGGCATCGACCTTTCCAGCCCCACCGGCACTCCTGTCTATGCCACCGCCGACGGTGTCATCAGCCGCGCCGACTGGTTCAGCTCGTATGGCCTCTATATCTCGATCGAACATGGCGGCGAAATGCAAACCCGCTATGGTCACCTGTCGCGCCTGAACGTGGCCGCAGGCGATATGGTCCACAAGGGCGACCTGATCGGCTTTGTCGGCACCACCGGCCGCTCGACCGGCCCCCACCTGCATTATGAAGTCCGCGTGGATGGCGTGGCCGTCAACCCGGTTCCTTACCTCCAGGGCGAAGGCAACCCGCAATTGGCGCTTGCTTCTATTGCGCATCACGATAAAGGTGATGACGACGGCGAATAACTCACACAAGTTGAGTCTGAAGCGAGATAACCAAGCCTGAGAAAGAAGGGCGGAAAACAAGCCCAACAGGCATTAGCATCTTGGAGAGGATGCGGAAAAAGCGGCGGGAAACTGCCGCTTTTTCTCGTTTGGGGTTCAGGGGATTAAGGGGTGAAGGGATTCATGCGAGGGTCATAACCCTCGCGCTCCCGTGACTGTCTGCGTGGCGCATCAGGTTCGGCCAAGGCTCTAAAGGCGCAGCGTTCAAATTTGATAGGCCTGCGGCGCCTTTAAGCCCAACCCATCCGCGCCGCAGGCTTTACAAACGAGGCCCCAACCGCCCCGCCGCCAATATCGCGCGCGCGCGCATCATGGGATTGCAAAGGGACGAGTCCCTTTGCCCGCCGGAGGCACCTGAAAACCCTTCACCCCTTATACAACCCTTCCAACCGCGCCCCATAGCGCTCTTTGAGCTTATGACGACGGATCTTGAGCGAAGGCGTCATTTCCTCATTGTCGATGGCAAAGGGCTCATCGGCAAAGGTGAACTGGCGGACCTTTTCGATCACCGAGAGGTCGCGGTTCACCCGGTCGACCGCCTCACGGATCGCCCCGCGAAAACTGGGCAGTTCCTGAAGCGCGCGCACATCGGCACCGTGATGGCCATTGACCACCGCCCATTCGCGCGACCATTCGGCATCCGGCACGATCAGGCCAACGATGTAGGGCCGCTTGTCGCCAAACACCATCGCCTGCGCGATTTCGGGCTGCAGGGTCAGCATGCCTTCCAGCTTCTGGGGTGAGATATTGTCGCCCTTGTCGTTGACGATCATATCTTTTTTGCGGTCGGTGATGACGATCCGCCCCGCCGCATCAATATGTCCGATGTCGCCGGTATGCAGCCAGCCATCCTTGAGCACGCGCGCCGTCTCGGCCTCGTTGCGCCAATAGCCATGCATCACCAGTTCGCCGCGCAGCAGGATTTCGCCATCCTGCGCAATGCGCACCTCGGTGGCGTGCAGGGGCGTGCCCACCGTGTCCATTTTGATTCCGGTTTTGACTCGGTTGACGCTGGCGATGGGGCCGCTTTCGGTCTGGCCATAGCCTTGCAGCAGCGTCAGCCCAACACCCTGAAAAAAGAGGCCGACTTCCGGGTTCAGCGGCGCCCCGCCCGACACCAGCGCCTTGACCCGCCCGCCGAAACGCGCGCGGATCTTGGGGCGCAGCAGCTTTTCCAGCACCTTGTCCAGCGGCCAGTCGAGCAGTTTGCCCTTGCCCGCCCCGCGCCGCGCGGCCAGCGCCACCGCGCTGCTCAGCAGGCCCGAGGCCAGTTTGCCCTGCTTTTCCACCTGCTTCATGATCCGCGTGCGCAGCACCTCGAACAGGCGCGGCACCACGACCATGATCGTCGGGCGCACCTCTTCAATATTGCTGCCCAGCTTGTCCAGACCCTCGGCATACCAGATCTGACCGCCAAGGCCGATGGGGAAGAATTGCCCCGCCGAATGCTCATAGGCATGGCTGAGCGGCAGGAAGCTGAGGAAGACCTCCGGCTCGGCGCCGGTCGGGTCCCAGCCGAAATCCTCGACGATGACATGGGCCGCGCCCGCGACATTGTGCAGGATCGCGCCATGATGCTGCATCACCCCGCGCGGGGCGCCGCCAGTGCCGCTGGTATAGATCAGGCAGGCCGTGTCGTTGCGCGAAATGCCGCTCATCCGCGCCTCGACCGCCGCGCGGGCAGCCGCCGCATCGCCCTCCAGCATTGCATCCCAGTCGTGATATTCCACCGTGCTGGCCTGCGCCATGCCCAGCGGCTCCATCGCGATCAGATGGTTGGCCCCGCCCGAGCGCATGACGGCAGGCAGCAGCGGCTTGGCCAATTTGGCGGTGGACACGATCACCCCGCGCGATCCGGAATTTTCCAGAATATGCAGGTGGTCGCGCTCAGTGTTGGTCGTATAGGCCGGGACGGTGATGCATCCGGCAGCCATGATCGCCAGATCGGCGATGCACCATTCGGGCCGGTTTTCCGACACCAGCATGATCCGCTCGCCGCGCGTATAGCCCAGACGGACCAGTGATTGCGCAAGCAGGACCACCCGCCGCGCCGCCTCGGCCCATGTTATCGCCTGCCATCCCTGCTCCGTCTTGCTGTGGAGAAAGGGCCGGTCGGCCAGCAAATCGGCGCGCGCCAGAAACAGCGTGACCAGATTGGGGCTGGTTTCAATATCGAGGATGCGCAAGGAATTATGTCCTCTGCCCGGGGAAGTGCATTAGGCTTTTGTTACGTCCGATTTAGGCTTTGGCCGGGGCTCTAGCAAGGGGAGGAAGCGGCCCGACCGCCTCAGAGCGGGACATCGGCCCCGACCGCATCGGCCACATTGGCAAAGCCATCGCGCGCCAGCAGACGGACAAGTCCGGCTCCGATCTTTTCGGCAATGGCATGGCCTTCATAAACCATGGCCGAATAGAGCTGCACCAGACTGGCCCCGGCGCGGATGCGGGCATAGGCATCTTCGGCATTGGCGATGCCGCCCACGCCGATGAGGGGAATCTGTCCCCCGGTGGCGCGGCGGAAATCGACCATGCGTTGCTGTGCCAGATCGCGTAAGGGCGCGCCCGACAGGCCGCCCGTTTCGCCCGCGTGGCGGCTTTGCAACGGCGGACGGCTGATCGTCGTGTTGCTGACGATCAGCGCGCCCAGACGGCGCGAGATGGCGATGCGGGCGATGGCCTCAATATCGGCAGGCTCCAGATCGGGGGCGACCTTGAGGAAGACCGGCGGGCGGTGTCCCGTCTCATCGCGCGCAGCCATCACGCCGTCGAGCAATTCTGTCAGCGCCGATTCGTCCTGAAGCGCGCGCAGGCCCGGCGTGTTGGGGCTCGACACATTGACCGCCAGATAAGAGGCGAGCGGGGCGAACACCCGCGCGCCATAGGCATAATCGGCGATGCGGTCGGTGGCGTCCTTGTTGGCGCCGATGTTGATGCCCACGATCCCGCCGCGCGTCAGCCGCGCGCGAAGGCGCTTTTCCGCCTCGTCCGCGCCGCCATTGTTAAAGCCCATGCGGTTGATGACGGCGCGGTCTTCCTCCAGCCGGAACAGGCGCGGCTTGGGGTTGCCCGATTGTGGCAAGGGCGTGATCGAGCCGACCTCGGCAAAACCGAAGCCAAGGCCGAGCAGCGCGTCGGGCACTTCGCCATCCTTGTCGAATCCTGCCGCCATGCCCACGGGCGTGGGAAAGGTCAGGCCCGCCACCGTGCTGGTCAAAGGGCCGCCGGGCCCGACAGGGGCGCCGGCAATGGGCAGATATTTGAGCGCGGCCAGCGCCATCCCATGGGCGGTTTCGGCATCCAGACGGAACAGGGCTTTGCGGATCAGGGCATAGGTCATGGGGAAAGGCCTATGGCAAGAAGCGGGGGACTTGTCGATTGCCTGCCGCCCCTGCGATTCGCGGATTTCTGCGTGATTCCCGAATATCTGTTCGATTCTTGGGCGCCCGTGCGCCGCGCCGCCCTGCCATGATGTAAGGGCTGCATGACACAGGCCTATGAAATCCTTTGCATGGTCGGATCATAAGTAAAACTACTTGAAAACGCTCCTGCGGTTTGACGCAATCTTACAATTATCTTCCCCCGCAATGCTTTATCCGCCTCCTTGCGACCCGAAGGGCTCGTGGTTTTCACCACAGAGTTCTCGAAACTCAAGCGGCTCCCCTGGCAACGGGGGAGCCGTTTTTTTATGCCCTGCGCATTTCCGCCCCCGCCCGATTTCGCCTGTCCCCCTTGCCCGCGCGAGGGCAAAGCCTTAGGGGCCTTTAAATCGGATTGATTCGGTCTTATTTTAATCTGACCGTCTTGAGTATCGATGGCTGACGAAAGGGATTCGCGCGATGCGCTTGTCGAGCATGGCCGATTACGCCGTGGTGGCGATGGTGGCAGCGGCGCGCCAGTGCCCGACAGTGGGCGCCGATGGCGACGCACGCGCGCGGGCGAATGCCGGACAACTTGCGCTGGAAACGGGCCTGCCCGCGCCCACGGTGCAAAAGCTGGTCAGCCGTCTGGTCGCGGCGGGGCTTTTGACTTCGGCGCGCGGCGCGGGCGGCGGGCTGGCGCTGGCGCGCGATGCCCATGACATCAGCCTTGCCGATATTGTCGAAGCGGTCGAAGGGCCGATTGCGCTGACCCCTTGCGTTGAAGGGATCAGCCATGATTGCGCGCCGGGGCTGGGTTGCAGCGTGCGCCCGCATTGGCCGGTGGTGAATGAGGCGTTGCGTCTGGCCTTGTCGGGGGTTCCCCTGACCCGGTTGATGACGCCGCATGACGATGTGGATATGGTGCAATGAGCGAAGATATCGAGATCAAGGATCAGGCCGCGCGTGAGGCTGCTGCAAAAGTGGCCGAATACGAACACGGCTGGGTGGCCGATATCGAGCAGGAATATGGTCCCAAGGGCCTGTCCGAGGACACCGTCCGCTATATTTCGGCCAAGAAGGACGAGCCGGAATGGATGCTGGAATGGCGCCTGAAGGCCTATCGCCACTGGCTGACCATGCCGATGCCCGATTGGGCCAAGCTGAACATTCCGCCCATCGATTATCAGAACGCCTATTACTGGGCCGCTCCCAAGAAGAAGGACGGGCCCAAGTCTTTGGACGAGGTCGATCCGGAAATCCTGCGCGTCTATGAAAAGCTGGGCATTCCGCTGGCCGAGCAGGAAGTGCTGGCGGGCGTTGAAGGCGCGCGCAAGATAGCGGTCGATGCGGTGTTCGACTCGGTTTCGGTGGCCACCACCTTCCGCAAGGAACTGGAAGCGGCGGGTGTCATCTTCCGTTCGATCAGCGAGGCGATCCGCGAATATCCCGAGCTGGTGAAAAAGTGGCTGGGCCGTGTGGTGCCGATGGCGGACAATTATTTCGCCGCCTTGAACTGCGCGGTGTTTTCCGACGGGACGTTTGTTTACGTACCCGAGGGCGTGCGCTGCCCGATGGAACTCTCCACCTATTTCCGCATCAATGCCGAGAACACCGGCCAGTTCGAGCGCACGCTGATCGTGGCGGACAAGGGCGCCTATGTGTCCTATCTCGAAGGCTGCACCGCGCCCCAGCGTGACGAGAACCAGCTCCACGCCGCCGTGGTCGAGCTGGTCGCGCTTGACGATGCCGAGATCAAGTACAGCACCGTCCAGAACTGGTATCCCGGCGATGCGCAGGGCAAGGGCGGCATCTACAATTTCGTGACCAAGCGCGCGCTGTGTCAGGGCAAGCGGTCCAAGGTATCGTGGACGCAGGTGGAAACCGGCTCAGCCATCACCTGGAAATACCCGTCCTGCGTGCTGAACGGCGAGGACAGCGTGGGCGAGTTCTACTCGGTCGCCGTCACCAACAATTATCAGCAGGCCGACACCGGCACCAAGATGATCCACAACGGCAAGGGGTCGCGTTCGACCATCGTGTCCAAGGGCATCAGCGCGGGCCACAGCCAGAACACCTATCGCGGGCTGGTCCGCGTCGGCGCCAATGCCGAGGGCGTGCGCAATTTCACCCAGTGCGACAGCTTGCTTCTGGGCAAGACCTGCGGCGCGCATACCGTGCCCTATATCGAGGTGCGCAACCCCACCGCCACCATCGAGCATGAGGCAACTACGTCGAAGATCTCCGACGATCAGTTGTTCTACGCCATGCAGCGCGGGCTGGACACGGAAAGCGCGGTGGCCCTGATCGTCAACGGTTTCGCCAAGGAAGTGTTGCAGCAACTGCCGATGGAATTTGCGGTGGAAGCGCAGAAGTTGCTGGGCATTTCGTTGGAAGGGAGCGTGGGGTGATGCATGGAGAAGCTGCGCGATGAGGAATGGTTCAGGACTAGTTATTGGCTTCATTGCAGTGGTGGGCCTGACCTTGGTTGGAAATCACTTTGCACAAAGAATATACCCAACCTTTGAAAGCGATAAATTTTCGAAGCAGTTAGGTTATGGATGCATCGTAAGACTCATCATGATTGCAGCAATCTTAGGGTTTATCGTCATTTCTGAAATCCTATTCGGTTAAGGTCGCAATTTATGCTCCAAATCACTAACCTCCACGCCTCCGTCGCGGACAAGCCGATCCTCAAGGGTCTCAACCTCACCATCAACGCGGGCGAGGTGCACGCGATCATGGGGCCGAATGGCGCGGGCAAATCGACCACCGGCTATGTGCTGGGCGGGCGTCCGGGCTATGAAGTGACCGAAGGCTCGGCCACGTTCAACGGGCAGGATCTCTTCGCGCTCGATCCGCATGAACGCGCGGCTTCGGGCCTGTTTCTGGGTTTCCAGTATCCGGTGGAAATCCCCGGCGTGTCGAACCTGCAATTCCTGCGCGAGGCTTTGAACAGCCAGCGCAAGTTCCATGACCTGCCCCCGCTGTCGGGTGGCGAGTTCCTCAAGCTGGCCAAGGAAAAGGCGGGCTTGCTCAAGATGGACATGGACATGCTCAAGCGCCCGGTCAACGTGGGCTTCTCGGGCGGTGAAAAGAAGCGCGCCGAAATGGTGCAGATGGGCATCCTCGACCCCAAGCTGGCGATTCTGGACGAGACGGACTCCGGCCTCGACATTGACGCGCTGCGCATCTGCGGCGAGGGCATCAATGCCATCATGCGCAAGCCCGACAAGGCCGTGCTGCTCATCACCCACTATCAGCGCCTGCTGGATTACGTGAAGCCCGATTTCGTCCACGTTCTGGCCGGTGGCCGCATCGTCAAATCGGGCGGGCCGGAACTGGCGCTGGCGCTGGAAGAAGGCGGCTACGAAGGCGTCGCGGCATGATCACCCTGCCCACACGCAAGGCCGAGGAATGGCGCTATGCCGACCTCGGCGCGCTGGAAACGCTCTGGCCCTTGCCCGATGCGGAAAGCGTTACCGTGGCGGCGGGCGGCGAATTTGCGCGCGCGATTGTGAACAAGGGCGGCGTGGTGCGCCTTTCTCTCACGCTGGAGGCAGGCGCCAAGGCCGCCGTCCATGTGCTCAACACCGCCGACACCTATGCCCGCATCGAAATCGAGGCCACGCTGCATGAGGGCGCGGATTTCCATCTGGGCGGCGTGCAATTGAGCAGCGGCGATCAGACCGCCGAAATCGTCACCACCGTGCGCCATATCGAGCCCAACGCCACCAGCCATCAGATGATCCGCTCCGTTGCGGGCGGCACATCGACCGCCAGCGTGCTGGGCAAGGTCTATGTGGCCAAGGGCGCGGATGGCACCGATGGTTCGCAATCGGTGCGCGCGATGCTGCTCGACCGCACGGCGCAGGCCAATGCGCGGCCCGAGCTGGAAATCTATGCCGACGATGTCAAATGCGCCCATGGCTGCGCGATTGGCGAGCTGGATGCCAATGGCCTGTTCTACCTTGCCGCGCGAGGGATCGAACCGGCCCGCGCCAAGGCGCTGATGCTGCAAGCCTTTATCGCAGAAGCCTTTGACGGGGCGGCCGAAAAGGACAATCTGACCGCCGCCGCGCAGGCCGCTTTGGAGGCTTTGCTGTGAGCGTGGAAACCCTCACCCTCGATCTGGCCAAAATCCGCGCCGATTTTCCGGGGTTGGCGGGCGGTTGGCATTACCTTGATTCCGGCGCCACCGCGCAAAAGCCGCAATCCGTGATCGACGCCACGGTCAACGCCATGGGCCGCGACTATGCCACCGTGCATCGCGGCGTTTACGCGCGCAGCGCCAATATGACGCTGGCCTATGAAGAGGCGCGCCGCAAGGTGGCCGGTTTCATCGGCGGAGCGGAAGGCGAGATCGTCTTCACACGCGGCGCGACCGAGGCGATCAACCTTGTCGCGCAAAGCTGGGGCGGGGCGAATCTGCGCGCGGGCGACCGCATTCTGATCTCCACGCTGGAGCATCACTCGAACATCGTGCCCTGGCAATTGCTGCGCGACCGGGTGGGTGTTGAAATCGACGTCTGCCCGCTGACCGCCGATGGCCGGATCGATCTGGACGCCGCCGCGCGCATCCTGACGCCTGCGCACAAGCTGGTCGCGCTGGCCCATGTGTCGAACGTGCTGGGCAGCGTGCTGGATGTCGAACGCGCGGTGGCGCTGGCCCATGGCGTGGGCGCGAAAATCCTGATCGACGGCTGTCAGGCCGTGCCGCGCCTGCCCGTCGATGTGGCCGCGCTGGGCGTCGATTTCTACGCTTTTTCCGCGCATAAGCTCTATGGCCCCACCGGCATCGGCGCGCTCTGGGCGCGGGCCGAGATCCTCGACGCCATGCCGCCATGGCAGGGCGGCGGATCGATGATCGACCGCGTGACGTTTGAAAAGACCACCTGGGCCCCGGCCCCCACCCGCTTTGAGGCGGGCACTCCGGCCATCATCGAGGCCATCGGCTTTGCCGCCGCCGTCGATTATGTGCAGAGCATCGGCCTTGACGCCATCCATGCCCATGAGGCCGGATTGGTCAAAACCCTGCGTAGCGCGCTTCAGGCCATGAATGACGTCACCGTCTTTGGCCCCGAGGACAGCGCCGGGATCGTCAGCTTTGTGATCGACGGGGTCCACCCGCATGATCTGGGCACGATTCTGGACGAAGCAGGCCCAAAACATCAAAGCGTGGCGATCCGCGCCGGGCATCACTGCGCCCAACCCTTGATGGACCACCTTGGCGTGCCCGCCACCGCGCGCGCCAGCTTTGGCCTGTATAGCGATGAAAGCGATATTGCCGCGCTGATCGCCGGCATTGAACGCACGAAGAGGATCTTCGGCTGATGACTGACACCCCCCCTGACGATACCCCCCGTTTCACCGTCGAGGAAGTGAGCGATGCCCCCACCCCGCCGCGCGCGCGGGTGGATGTGTCGGCCCAGATTCCCGGCGCCCCTGCGCTGGGCGCCGATGGCGAGATTGAAAAGATTGCCGACAAGGTTGCCCGCAAGGCCGACTACCTCGAAGGTTTCCTTTCGCAGCAGCCCACCGGCCTGACACCCCATGAACCAGGCGGCGAATTGTATGAGGGCGTGATCAACGCGCTCAAGGAAATCTTTGACCCGGAAATTCCGGTCAATATCTATGAGTTGGGCCTGATTTATGGCGTGGAAATCACGCCCGAAGGCTCGGCCAGCATCACCATGACGCTGACCACGCCGCATTGCCCGGTGGCCGAATCGATGCCGGGCGAAGTCGAATTGCGCGTCTCGGCCGTGCCCGGCATTCGCGATGCGGATGTGGCCCTCGTCTGGGATCCGCCATGGGACCCGGCCAAGATGAGCGATGAAGCCCGCCTCGAACTGGGGATGTTGTAAAATGACCGTGACCACGCGCAAGCCCCGCCCCGCCGCCGTCCTGCTGACGCCGAACGCAGAAGCGCGCGTGGCCAAATTGATGAGCGAAGCGCCGGAGGGCGCCATCGGCGTCAAGCTGTCCACCCCGCGCCGGGGCTGTTCAGGTCTGGCCTATTCGGTCGATTACATCAACGAAGCCAGCCCGCTGGATGAAAAGATCGAGACGCAAGGCGGCCTCTTCTTCATCGACAGCGCCAGCGTGCTCTATCTGATCGGCAGCACGATGGACTGGGTGGAGGATGATTTCACCGCAGGCTTCGTGTTCAACAACCCCAATGCCAAGGGCAGTTGCGGCTGCGGCGAGAGCTTTACGGTTTAAGATTTGTGGTGGCACATCCGTGCCACCACTCGGCACCGGCCCTCTCCCCCGGCCCTACCACCCACAGGGTACACTCAATGGGTGGTAGGGCCGGGGGAGAGGGCCGGTGCCGCAAGCTTCAGGCGGATGCCTGAAGCGCACCCTGCCAAGACGGAGGCCCCCTCATGGGCCTCCGGGGTTTTTCAAGCCATTCTCGCCTCCTGCACCTGCAAATATTGCATCAGGCGCTGCGGCACGCGCTGGGCTTTCACACAGCAGCGTTGCAGCAGGTTGAGGGCCGCGGGCGAATTGACTTCGCCCCCTTCGTCGATCCGTTCGATCAGCCACATCGCCTTGGCATCATCCACCACGCCATGCGGAACGCGCTGTTCCACCAGCCAGTGCGAGAGCGTCTCGCCAATAAAACTCACCCATTCGGGCGAGGGCGAACGAAGATGCGCGTTGATCGCCAGCAGCGCTTCGGCATCGTCCGGGTTCAGTCGGGCCGGATGATAGCCGGGCAGATCGCTGCCATGAAAGTCGTTAGACGAGTTCGACATTTGGAGCATTCCTTTCGGTTTGCGCCCCCAAAGCCGAGATGACGAACCGCGCCTTGCCGCCCAATGAACCGAATTGTCAGACGCGATGAAGCGTTATTTGCGCCGCAGCGCCGCCACGCAGGCCGCCCGGTCCACATCCTTTGCATCGGTGCTGCGCCGCGCATCGACATAGGTGGCATGTGCCTCACCCCCGCCCGCCTGCGGATAGAGATAGACATCCAGCACGCAGGCAGGCCCAACGAATTGCAGCTTGCGCACATCGCCTTCCTGCACATCCAGACGCGGCGGACCGAACAATCGCGCCAGATCGCCCGCACGCGCGCCGATCACCCCTTCCAGCCCCGGCGCGCTATGCACCACCGGCGCGGGCACAGGCTGACGGCGCGGGGCGACGGGAACCTGTGAAGACCTCGCAGGCGCGCGCGGTATGCTGGCCACCGGCCCTTGCTCTCCACAAGCGGCAATGAGCGGGACGAGCAGCAAGGGCAGGAGGAAAAAGCGCATGGCCCCTGCTCATGCCACGCCCAAGGCCCCTGTCAATGCCGGTTGCGGTCAAAGCCCGCCGCCGCTAGGGCAAGGCGTTCAATCACACAGCAGGAAGCAGCCCACACCCATGTCCGAGCCCACCATCGACGTCATCGCCATCGGCAACGCCATTGTCGATGTTCTGGCCCCCGCATCCGAGGAACAGATCGCGGCACTGGGTCTGGCCAAAGGCGGGATGACGTTGGTGGACCCGGACCGCGCGCGCGAACTTTACGCCGCAATGGGCCCCGCGCGCGAGATTTCGGGCGGCAGCGCGGCCAATACGCTGGCGGGTCTGGCCCAGCTTGGCGCGCAATGCGCCTTTATCGGCCAGGTTGCCGACGATCAGTTCGGCAATGTCTTTGCCCATGACATCCGTGCGGGCGGCATCGGCTTCGATACGCCTGTGCGCCAAGGCGAACCGGCCACCGCGCAATGCCTGATCTTCGTCACCCCAGACGGCCAGCGCACGATGAACACCTTCCTTGGCGCCAGCCAGTTCCTGCCCGCCGACGCGCTGGATGAAAGCGTGATCGCCTCGGCCAAGGTTCTCTATCTCGAAGGCTATCTGTGGGACCCGGAAGAGCCGCGCCGCGCGATGCGCCGCGCCATTTCCGCCGCGCGCGGGGCGGGCCGCGAGGTGGCCTTCACCATGTCGGACGCCTTTGTCATTTCGCGCCATGGCGACGATTTCCGCGCGCTGATCGAGGAAGGCCAGATCGACATCCTGTTTGCCAACGAACACGAACTGGCCGCGCTGACCGGTCTTGAAGACTTCCACGAGGGTCTGGACCAGCTTGCCGCCAAGGTGCCTTGCGTGGTCGTGACCCGCAGCGAAAAGGGCGCCCATGCGGTGCGCCGGGGCGAGACCGCCCATGTTCCGGCCCAGCCGATCGACAAGGTGGTCGACACCACCGGGGCTGGCGATCTGTTCGCCGCCGGTTTCCTGTTCGGCCATGTGCGCGGCATGGCGCTGGACACGTGCCTGACGCTGGGCGCGATTTGCGCGGCGGAAATCATCTCGCATTACGGCGCGCGGCCCGAGGCCGACCTCAAGGCGCTGGTGGCTGAAACGGTCGCGTAAAACGCCACCACCCATAGCTGCAAAAAATTTTACCGCCGGGCTTAAAAAGGTCCGGCGGTTTTCGTTCTGTCGTATGCGCGCCAAAGATCCGGCCGGGATGGGGCAATCCGGTCGTGGTTTCTGCGCGCTTGGGACAAGCCGGAAGCGTTCCGGCCGCAACAGGACGAAAGCAATGACCGCAGGAGTATCGCCCGTTTCTCCCGTCGTACATGGCACTCCGGCCAGCCGGACGGTGTATGAAGCGACCGCGGTGACCAAGGCCGATCCGCCCAGCGTCACCGACCCCAGCCAGACCACGCCGCGCCAGCCCAACGATGGCTTCAGCGGTTTCAGCACCTACGCCTAAGACAGAGAGGACCACCCCATGACCATGAGCATTTCCAGCCCCGCCGCCCCGGCTGTGGCCGCCAACAACGCGGCGCAGGCCGCCGTTGCCGCCGCATCGGCCGCCATCGCCACCGGACAGGCCAATGGCGGCAGCGGCGCCCCCACGCCGCCGCCCAGCGGCCCGTCGGGCGCAACATTTTCCGTTTACGCGTAAAATCGGCCGGGGGTGCCGCAACACCCCCGGCAAAACGCCTTATTCAGCCTCGCGCGCCACTTCGCGCCAGCCAATGTCGCGGCGGCAGAACAGCTCGGGGGCGTTGAGCGCATCAACGGCAGCATAGGCGGCGGCCTGCGCGGCAGTCACACTGGCCCCGCGCGCCGTCACGTTCAACACGCGCCCGCCCGCAGCCACCAGCGCGCCATCGGCCAAAGCCGTGCCCGCGTGGAAGACCTTTGCGCCATTGGTCTGCGCGGCCTCGATGCCTTCGATCACGCCGCCCTTTTTCGGCGTGCCGGGATAGCCATCGGCCGCCATCACCACAGTCAGCGCCGTATCGTCGGAGAATTGCGGCGCGGGAATGCTCCCCAGCCGGTCGGTGGCGCAGGCGAACAGCAATTCGCCAAGGTCGCTGGTCAGGCGACTGAGCATCACCTGGCATTCGGGATCGCCAAAACGGGCGTTATATTCGATCAGCTTGGGCCCTTGCCGCGTCAGCATCAGCCCTGCGAACAACACGCCCGAATAAGCCATGCCCTCGTCGGCCAGCGTCTTGACCGTGGGGGCGATGATGCGGGTCATCACCTCGGCCTGAAGCTTGGCGGTCAGCACCGGGGCGGGCGAATAGGCGCCCATGCCGCCGGTGTTCGGCCCGGTATCGCCATCGCCCACGCGCTTGTGATCCTGCGCGGATGCGAAAGGCACGATGGTCGCGCCATCGGTCAGGGCGAAGAAGGAAGCCTCCTCACCCTCCATGAATTCCTCGATCACGGCTTCGGCATCCCCGAAACGCCCGGCGAAAATGTCGCGCACCGCGTCCTGCGCCTCGTCCATGGTCATCGCCACGGTCACGCCCTTGCCCGCGGCCAGACCGTCGGCCTTGACCACCACCGGCGCGCCAAACTGATCCAGCACCGCCAGCGCCTGTTCCAATGAGGTCACGCGCTGGTAGCCTGCAGTGGGAATATTGGCCCGCGCGCACAGATCCTTGGTAAAGCCCTTCGACCCTTCGAGCTGGGCCGCATCCTTGTTGGGCCCGAACACCGGCACCCCCGCCCCGCGCAGCGCATCGCCCAGCCCGTCGACCAGCGGCGCCTCCGGCCCGACCACGACGAAACCGATCCGGTGTTCCTCGCAAAAAGCCAGCACCGCGTCATGATCGCCCGCATCCAGCGAAACCAGATCGGCATGTTCGCCAATGCCAGGATTGCCCGGCGCGGCAAAAAGCTTTCCACCGTTTGCCAGAAGCGAGGATTGCGATAGACGCCACGCCAGAGCATGTTCACGCCCGCCCGAACCCAGCAAAAGGATATTCATGCCTGCCTCTTTCGATTCCGATGATGATCTCTCCGGCGCGCTGGTAGCGAAAGCCGCGCGCGGCGACAACGCGGAACCCCTCTCGATCAGCGAGATTTCCGCGATTTTGAAGCGAACGGTCGAAGATCGCTTCGCCTTTGTGCGCGTGCGGGGCGAATTGTCGGGGGTAAAGCGGGCGGCATCGGGCCATGTGTACCTCTCGCTAAAGGACGAGGGCGCGCGGCTGGACGGCGTGATGTGGAAGGGCAATGTTGCCCGGCTGGGTTTCCGGCCCGAGGATGGGGTCGAGGTGATCGCCACCGGCAAGCTGACCACCTATCCGGGCAGGTCCAATTATCAGATCGTGATCGACCGCATGGAGATCGCGGGCGAAGGGGCCTTGCTGGCGCTTTTGGAGAAAACCAAGGCGCGGCTGGAGGCCGAGGGCCTGTTCGCATCCGCCCGCAAGCGCCGGTTGCCGTTTTTGCCCCGCGTGATCGGCGTAGTCACCAGCCCCACGGGCGCGGTGATTCGCGATATTCTGCACCGTCTGGCCGACCGCTTTCCGTCGCGGGTGATCCTCTGGCCGGTGCTGGTGCAGGGGCAGGGGGCGGCCGAACAGGTGGCCAATGCGGTGCGCGGTTTTTCCGCGATGGCCCCGGATGGGCCGATTCCGCGCCCCGATGTGCTGATCGTCGGGCGCGGGGGCGGGTCGATCGAGGATCTGTGGTCGTTTAACGAAGAGATCGTGGTCCGCGCGATTGCGGAATGTTCGATTCCGGTGATTTCCGCCGTGGGGCATGAGACGGACACCACGCTTGCCGATTTCGCCGCCGATATGCGCGCGCCCACGCCCACGGCGGCGGCCGAAATGGCGGTGCCGGTGCGCGAGGAATTGCGCGCCTTTGTCGGCGATCTGGGGCTGCGTTCGCGCCGTGCGGTTGTACGCCCGGTGGTGCTTGGCCGCGAAAGGCTGGACGCGCGGGCGCAGCGGCTGCCTACGCCGGAGGAACTGATTGCGGCCAAGGCACAGGCGCTGGATGACGCCAGCGAACGCCTGCGCCGCGCACTGGGCAATGTGGCGCAAAAGGCGGGGATGCGGTTGCAGCGCGCCGCCGGGCCGCTGACGCCGGGCCTGTTGCAAGCCCGCCTGCGCCATGCCGAGGCGCGGCTTTCGGCCCAGCGTCTGAACCCCGCCCTGCTGGCCCAGCGTCTGCGCCATGACCGGCAAAGGCTGGACGGCGTGACGCGGATCATGGCCAGTTTGAACCCCGACAATGTGTTGGCGCGCGGCTATGTCCGCGTGACCGCGACCGATGGCCGCACCCTGACCAACCGCGCGGCGGCGGCGGGGGAAAGCCATCTGACGCTGCATTTCCGCGATGGTCTGCTGGAGGTGGCGCCGGGCGACACGCCGCCGCCGTCCGAATCGGCGCGAGAAGCTGCGGCAAAGCGCCCCGCCCCCGCGCCCCGCGCCAAATCGCCGCCACCCGCGCAGGATGATTTGTTCGGCTGATCGTGCTATAAAGGGTCCATGTTGATGAACTCCCCGGATCGCGCGGCGGTGCTGCGCTATGAACCCAATGGTTTCACTATGCTTTCGCGCGGCAATCATGTCGTCTGCGCCGTTTCGGGCGAGGCGATTGCGCTTGAGTCGCTGCGCTATTGGAGCGTCGAGCATCAGGAGGCCTATGCCTCGCCCGAACTGGCAACGAAGCGTTTGCTGGGCCGGTGATTTCGCGCCGCGCGGTGCTGGGCGGGCTGGCGGCGATGCCGGCCGCCGCTCATGGGTTTTCGCTCGACGTTGGCCCGATCACCTTTCCGCGCGGCGAAACCACGCAAGGCGGCTGGGCGCAGGGACAGGCGCCCAAAGGGTGGCAGGTGGCGCTCGATGGCGCAGCGCTGTCCACCGATCCGCTGGGGCGGTTTCTGATCGCGTTTGACCGCGATGCGGGGCCGGTGGCGAAACTGACCGCCGCCGCGCCCAATGGAGTTCAGGCGGTGCTGGCGCTGGACATCGCCCCGCGCGCATGGCGGATCGAACAGATCGATGCCCCCTTTCGCCCACCCGCTATTCCCGAAGGTGAATATGCCCGCATCCGCGCCGAGGAAGTGGCGCGAATAGATACGGCGCGGCGCGCAGGCGCCCTTTCCGAGGGCTGGCGGCAACAATTCGTCTGGCCGGTGAAGGGGCGGATCTCGGGCCTGTTTGGATCACAGCGCGTCTATCGCGGCACACCGGGCGCCTATCATTCAGGCAGCGATGTCGCCATGCCCGCGGGCACGCCCTATCTGGCCCCCGCCGACGGGGTGGTGGTGCTGGCGGCGGAAAAACCCTTCACGCTGGAGGGCCATCTGTTGATGATCGACCACGGCATGGGGCTGGTCAGCGCGTTTCTGCATTCCAGCGAATTGCTGGTGCGCGAGGGCGAGCGGGTGAGCCAGACCCAGCCCATCGGCAAGGTGGGCATGACCGGGCGCGCGACGGGGCCACATCTGCACTGGGGCATGCGCTGGCGCGAGGCGCGGCTGGATCCGATGCTGTTTGCCGGGCCTATGGCCTGAACCAGCGGTCGAGATAAAGGCCCATGGGGCGCGGGGAGAGGCCCAGCGCGGCAAAACCCTGCGCGCCATCGGCCACCACGCTGCCGGCCTTGAGCAGAACGATCTGATCGGCCGAAATCGGCGTGCCGGGCAAGGCGGCAAAGATCCGCGCCGCCAGATCCGGCATGGGCAAGAGGCGAATACCGCCCCCCACCGCCAGCGCGATGCGCCGGTTCAGCTCCATCATGCTCACCACTTCAGGCCCGCCCAGTTCATAGGTCTGCCCGCCATGGCGCTTTGGATCGGCCAGAGCGGCCACGATCGCACGCGCCACATCATCGACCAGCACCGGCTGCAGCAATCCATCCGGTACAAACACCGGCAGGAGCGCGGGCAAGGGCAGCGCCTTCACCATTCGCATCATCCGCGCGAACATATTGAGAAAATTGTCGTCCTGCCCAAAGATCACGCTGGGTCGCAGAATCGTGGCCCCTGCAAAACCGGCCAGAGCCGCCTTTTCGCCCGCCGCCTTGCTGGCCGCATAGGGCACGGGAGAGGCCGCATCCGCGCCAATGGCCGAAATATGGACGAAGGCGCGCGCTCCAGCGTGATGCGCGGCACGGGCGAGGCTTTCCACCCCGCGCCCCTGAATCGCATCCAGCGGCCCGGAAAACAGTCCCACCAGATTGACCACCGCGTCCGCCCCCGACAGCGCTCGCGCCACGCTGGCCCCGTCGCGCAGGTCGGCACGGGCAAATTCCACCTGCCCCGGATCGCCCTGCCCTCGAATCATCCAGGCCTTTTCCGGGTGGCGGCTGACGATGCGCAAACGCGCCCCGCCGCGCAGCAAGGCATGGGCCAAATGCTGCCCGACAAAACCGCTGCCGCCTGTGACCGCCACCAAGGCATCGCGCAAAACGTCACTCATGGTTGCAACTCCAGCAATTAGCCACGTTTAAGATGGTATGGCGCGCGGCCCGGCGCAATCGGGCCGGAAGGGCAAATCGGGGGCGCGCAAAAAAACTTTTCAGTTTCGCGAAAAAAATGATCTTTTTGCGTTGACAGGATTCGAAGGTCCGCTTAGAGGCGCGGTCCTACCCGGCGCGGGCAGCAACCGAAAGGACGCTAAGCCTCGGCGCCAAAAAGCAAATGTGCCCAGGTGGCGGAATTGGTAGACGCACTAGCTTCAGGTGCTAGCGCTCGCAAGGGCGTGGAGGTTCGAGTCCTCTCCTGGGCACCATTTGCACTCCCGGCCAGCGGTCGGGAGGATCGACAAACCCCCGAAAATCTGCGATTTTTGAGCCTCACCACTCCCGGGGCGTGTCAGGCTATTTCAGGCAGTCCTGGGCCATATGGTGCCATGAGGGGGGCAAGGCCATTCAAAATCTGATGGGACCGGTTGCCGTTGGGCATGACAATATTGGCCGGAAGCGGAACGGCGAATTTCAGGTTTGCCTCCCAAAATAGCTGCCATTCCGCAATATGCGATACCGAAGAGATGCGACCAACAATACCGTTAATCTAACCGTCGGTCCGTGCCAGTAAACGCCTTGCGGCATCGAACGCCACTTCCGGCTGTATGGCGTTCATGCAGGCATGCCCATTGCCACACCCGCCGACGCCAGCCATTCCACATGGTGCACAGGCCGCGCGAGCATATAGCGTGGTCACATGTGATCCACGCGGCCCCCATTCGTACGGATCATGGGAGGCAGCAAACAGACACAGCGTCGGCACGCCAGCCTTTGCCCCGAGATGCGCAATCCCCGAATTGTTCGCTATGACCAGACGCGCTCGTGTAACCTGATCAACCGTCTCTGGCCAACGCCACAGCCCAGCGGTACTGGTGACCCGAGGCGATGGCAATCCTCGCAGGATCAGATTGATCGGGTGCCGCTGTTCGGCCGCCCCCGCCAGCAAAACAGGCAAATCGCAGTGCGCCACCAACATCTCGACCAATCGCCTGAAATAGGCGCGTGGCCAATCGCGCAACGCATCATTGGAAAAAGGAGCAACGACAATCATGCCACCCGTTCCTCAAAAGGCGTGATTACAGCCCGGTGTTGAACCAAAGCCACCAGCATGGCCATCAACTCGGTCTGGTGCGGGCCGCCAACCTGCCCCCATTTGGTGATCATGCAGCCACGCATCTTGGTTTCCAGCGCATGCTTATCATCGCCCCAGATACGAATTTCCAAGTCCGTAACAGGCTCGTCCACAGCCAAAGTCAGCCCGTCGGAAGCAATTGCCTGACATGACCCGACCGCCAAACGCGTGTTACCACTGTTGCAAGCAATATCGAAATCGAAGGGAGGCACCGATCCCGACTCATCGTTCAGCAACAGCGTGATCAGATACTCACCCGGTTCGATCGCGACGTAAGGCCCCCAAATCAGCGTGCTACCCTTTGCATAGACGCCCGCCGGCAGCGAAATCGCGTGGCCCAGATGGCTACCTCCCCTGCATTCGAAGCGGGTTGCGTCACAGAACAACACCGCCGAACGGTTCTGCGTGGTGGGCGATCCCATGGGCAAGGCGATATCGAGATAAGGGAACGCCTTGGTTGTACCAAAACCGGCGCGTACCCCCGCATTTACGTGTTTTAGTACTAGTCTGGTGTCACCATCCACCCGCAGGTCCACGGCAAGATCAAAGCGGCGATCTGCCAGCAAAGCTTCCAACTCATTCAACTGGTCGAACAAATCGACGGTAGCACCTAGCCGAGGCGTTCGAGCAAAAAGCGAAAATGGAATGATCTCATCAAAGACTCCCAGTTTGTGGGCGGCCTCCACATTCCACGCACCACACACCAGCGTCAGTCGTGCATCGGGAAATGCGTGCGGCAGATCTGCCAGCACAGGACTGGCAGCAATGAAGTCGCCATAGTGATCCATCTTGAAAATAATCACCGAACGTGGCGCACCGGCGGCGGTGATAGACATCACGGCGGAATCGGCTTCTGAGCGAGGACGACCGATAAAGCGGCCGGACGGGGCAGAACCAATGAACGGAGGAGCGTTCAATTCCTCAGCGTAGACCGGCGTCTGGATCTTTTCGATAACCAGAAGAATCTCGTAACACCCAACGGCATGTTGGGACGGCGGAATCGCATAATCGAAACCACGGTCATTATCTTCTAGTTGTCGTACACGGAATTGCAGAGGGTCGATCGCTTCCTCGACCTCACGAAGCAGGCTTGCCGCTGTATAATAGCGGCGATGATCTGCATTGAAACGAGAAGGCAGATCAAGGTTGCGTTCGTAAAGATACTGGTGCGGCACCGTAATAAGCAGATATCCTCCCACTTTCAACACCCGGAACCAATCAGCGATGACTGTTCGATAGTCATCGATATGTTCAAGGCAGTGACTGGCGAATACAGTATCTTGTGAAAAGTCCTGAAACGGCAGGATTTTTCCATCATAACCAGGGTAATCAAGACCAACGCCGATTGCATTAGGAGTAATGGGTCGGACTCCATCAAGGTATCCAGCAAAACCTATATCAAGGACGCAATCTCCGGAAAGAAACTGTTGATAGAAACCAGATTTTACCCACCGATCGAAATTCTTTCTAGCCTCTTCCCCAACGAAGCCACCCCAATCCATTATACGCCCTCCAGAATTTACATCATCATGCGTTATTAATAAAATATTTCATGCAAATAATACATTACACCATTAATCCTATTCTATAGGATAGGTATATTATTATGATTCTCAATATTTTGAGATCAAAATGGTGTCCATGATTACCGCAATCAATGAAACAGCATCATGCATGTAAACGTGCCGGTGGCAAGATCCGACAGACCAGTCGCTTAGGCTGCTCAAGAAACTCCCGGAGCGGCAGGTTTTAGAATTGCCCGCCACCCGTTCAACCTCGGTGATAGACGCGTGGCCGCCTGACCCGTTTACGCGAGCGCAGCCATAGCCATCTCATTCAACTATATCTGGTGATTTTGACGCGAGAAGAAAGGACGTCATTAGGGCGCGTGGATCTGTAATTGCCGTCGGCCCTAGGTGTCTGGTTGCGACACATCATTGGGACATGGTAAATGAAGCCATCTCAGATCATGCGTGGCGCTTTTCCGCACTTGCTGAAGAGGTTTCGTGATGGTGCAAATACATCCCCAAGCCCAGCCACACCTGCTGTACGGGCGGAGATTGCCCGTTCGGCTGAGCCCGCCAGCGTCGTGGCCAAGCGCTATGGCATAAGCGATGAAACCGTGCGCAAGTGGCGCAAACGTGGAGAACAGGCGGTCCAGGATCGCTCGAGCCGACCCAAACGACTGGCGTGGCGCATGAGCGAGGAAGAACGCGCGATTATCTGCGCGGTACGCCGCGCCACGGGTTTCCCTCTGGACGATCTTACCTTCGTGCTTCGGCACTTTCTGCCGCACCTCAATCGCGACAGCATCTATCGAGTGCTCAAGGCCGAGGATCTTAACCGCCGAGCGCGAGGCGGCGCTGACCATGCTGGAACGCTTGGATGGCTGCCACTGCACCACACTGGGCGCCGACAAAGCCTACGACACGGCCGATTTCATCGCCAATCTGCGCGCGTTGAGCGTGACACCGCATGTCGCGCAAAACACCGCTAACCGGCGCTCGGCAATCGGCGGCCGCACCACCCGACACCTTGGGTATGCCGTCAGCATCCGCATCCACAAGCGGATCAAAGAGGTCTTCGGCTGGGCCAAGACCTGCGGCAATCTGCGCAAGACCCGTCACAGAGGACTGCCGCGCGTGGGCTGGGCCTTCACACTGGCCGCCGCCGCCTGCAACCTGGTGCGCCTGCCAAAGCTGCTAGCGACGGGATAAGTACGCCCGTTTTTCGCCAAATAGGCGAAAAATCTCGCATGCGCCCGCACCAGGCGAGGAAGAACGCCTCGGCGCATTCATCCAACCCGCCAACGGGGCCTAGACCGCGCCATTCAGCGCCTATTTCCGCAGCCTGCTAAAACATCCCCCAATTCACAAACCTTCGAACCCACGCGCCACCCCATAACAGGATTGCAAAGGGCGCCCGCCCTTTGCCCGCCGGAGGCACCCCTTCCCCTCAAAAAAACAAAAAAAGGGCCACCCAAAGGCAGCCCCCTTTTCACAACAATAAACCGAAGCGCTTATTCGCGACCCTCGGCCTCGGCAGCGCGCTTGGCGGCGAGCCATGCGGCGGCTTCGGCTTCCTGCGCGGCTTCGCTGGCGGCCTTGGCTTGGGCTTCGCGGGCGGCGCGCAGTTCTTCGATCAGCGCGTCGCGGTCGCTGCCCAGACGCTGGACGTCGGCTTCGTCATCCTCAGCGCTGCGGCCCTTGGCGGCCTTGGCCACCATCGCGTCCAGTTCGCGCTGCGAGCACAGGCCCAGCGTCACGGGATCCTTGGCGGTGATGTTGCCGATGTTCCAGTGGCTGCGGTCGCGGATCGCGGCGATGGTGGTGCGGGTGGTGCCGATCAGCTTGCTGATCTGGGCGTCCGACACTTCGGGATGGTTGCGCAGGATCCAGGCGATGCCGTCGGGCTTGTCCTGGCGCTTGGACACGGGCGTATAGCGCGGGCCCTTGGTGCGGCTGACAGTGACGGGCGCCTTGAACATTTTCAGGCGATAGTTGGGGTCGTTCTGGCCGCGTTCGATTTCGATGGCGGTCAACTCGCCCGCGCGCAGCGGATCGCGGCCCATATACTTGGCGCTGGTCAGATCGTCGGCCATCGCCTGCACTTCAAGAATGTGCAGTCCGCAGAAGTCTGCGATCTGCTCAAACGTGAGCGCGGTATTGTCGACAAGCCACGAGGCCGTTGCATGCGGCATCAGCGGGGTGGGCTGGGTCACGGGTCATCTCCGAGCGTGTTTGAGGCGGGAAAAACCCACCAAAACCGGGCACAAAATAGAAGGGCCGCCCCTTCACGGAGCGGCCTAACCTTTTCCCCATAAGCGCGGGATTGATTCTGGGCAAGCGTTTTGCCGCAAAATTGCGCGGATTTGCGCCGTTAATTCAGCGCGACAAAGCCCGGCAGGGCCTCAATCCGGCTGATCCAGCGTTTGATCGCGGGAAAATCATCCAGAACGAAGCGACCTTCCTCGGCCACGTGGGTATAGGCAAAGAGCGCGATGTCGGCCAGCGAGACGCCATCGCCCACGAACCAGTCATGGGCCGCCAGATGTTCGTCCATCAGCCGCAGCGCCGCCTCGCCCGCGTTGCGCTTGGCGTCCAACTGCCCCTTCTGCGCATCGCTCAGATTCTCTTCGCCAATATAGGCCAGCCAGAAGCGCAGCGTCGCGACATTGGGTTCGTGATTATACTGTTCAAAGAACATCCAGCGCAGCATGTCGGCCTGCGCAAACCGGTCGGTCGGGATCAGGCGCGAACCGCTGGCCAGATACCAGCATGCCGCATTGCTTTCGGGCAGAAAGCGGATGCCGCTGGCCCCGGCGATTTCCAGCACAGGGATGCGGCCATTGGCATTGACCCGCGCAAGGAATTCGGGGGTCCGCGTCTCGCCTTTGCGGATATCATAGGCCCGCCGCGACAAAGGCAGGCCCAGCAGGGCCGCCGTCAGCCGGATCTTGTAGCAATTGGCCGAAATCGGATCTTCATGCAGGACAAAGGCCTGTCCATGCAGCGACGCCTTCCAGATCATGTCATCGGGAAAGGCCAGTTCGACGGCCTGCCCGACATTCACCCCGTCCTGCCCATGCACGGCATAGGGCAGGCTGAGCGTGGAATCGACATGCGAGGACGAAATGCAGCAACGCCCCGAGAGCTTGCCGCCCTCATCGCCGCGCCATTCCTGCCCTGCTTTGGCGGCGCCTTCAAAGACGCGCTCCATATCGTTCCAGGTGACTGCACCGCGCCCCTTTCGGATTTCAACCCAGGCCCGATCATCGCAAAGGCGCAGCAACGGATAGCTCATACCACCTCCAGCACAATCTTGCCGACCAGATCGCCCGATTCCATCTGCGCATGGGCCTGCGCCGCCTGTTCCAGCCGATAGGTGCGCGCCATCACCGGGCGAACCTCGCCCTCATCGACCAGCGGCCAGACATTGGCGGCGATTTCCTGCGCCAGCAGCACCTTGAACGCATTGGACCGCGCGCGCAGCGTCGAACCCGTCAACGTCAGGCGGCGCGCCATAACCTGCCACATCGGCACATCGGCCTTGGCCCCGCCCTGCACCGCGATGGTGACATGGCGGCCATCATCGGCCAGACACTTCATATTGCGCGCGACATAATCGCCCGCCACCATGTCCAGCACCAGATGCACGCCTTCGCCATTGCTGATGCGTTTGACCTCTTCGACGAAATCATGGCTGCGGTAATTGATCGCATGGGCCGCGCCCAGTTCGAGCGCGCGCTCGCATTTCTCGTCGCTGCCGCAAGTGACGATCACCTCCAGCCCGAACGCCTTGCCCAGCGTGATCGCCATCGTGCCGATCCCGCTGGTGCCGCCATGGACCAGCACCCGCTCGCCATCGCTAGCCCAGCCGCGTTCGAACACATTGTGCCAAACAGTGAACAGGGTTTCCGGAATGGCCGCCGCCTCGACCATCGAGAGGCCGTCGGGCACGGGAAGGCAAATGCCCGCCTCGGCAATACAGTATTGTGCGTATCCCCCGCCGTTGACCAGTGCACAGACGTTCTGGCCCAGCAGCGCCGGATCGGCCCCGGCCCCCAGCGCAACCACCTCGCCGGCAACCTCAAGCCCGAGAATCGGCGAATGCCCCTTGGGCGCGGGATATTGGCCAAGGCGTTGAATCACATCGGGGCGATTGACCCCGGCAGCGGCCACCTTGATCAAAACCTGCCCCGCCGCAGGCATGGGTACAACCAGGTCCGAGACCGTCAGAACCTGAGCCGGACCCGGCTGATCGAACGTCACCGCCTTCATAAATTCGGGAAGCACAGACCCCATGATTGCCCCGCAATGCTGCAATACACTCAATTTAACTGTAATCTCTAACCGCGCACCCTGTTGACAGCAAGCGAAAGCAGTCCGATGCTCTCGATCTATGGAAGATGAAGATCGCCCCCATGCCTTGGCAAGCGGTCGTAAGGACGCCGCCGCCTCTCTGGCTTCAGAGAGCCTTGATCCCTATTCGGTCGATGAACTGGATGCGCGGGTAAAGCTGCTGGAAAACGAGATCGAGCGGGTGCGGGCACATAAGGCGCGCAGCGCAACCAGCCGTCTTGCCGCAGAGGCCCTGTTCCGGTCGCCCGCATCATCGGGTGAGGCAAGCTGATGCGCCCGCTCCCTCGCAGCGCCCCCCCTCGTAATTGTCCCGGGGATCGCCATATAGGCTTCATCAAACCTGTTGCCCCATATTTTTCCGGGACATCCTCCCGGCCCCTTCGCCCCTCCCTGCCCTCCAGCCCCCAGCCCCCAGCCCTCTTAGTAGCGAAAGCGCGACCGATGCCCAGTTTCGCCCAAAGTCTCGAAAAGACCCTCCACGCCGCGCTGAGTCAGGCGTCGGAGCGCAGCCATGAATATGCAACGCTGGAGCATCTCCTGCTGGCGTTGATCGACGATCCCGATGCGTCGCAGGTGATGATTGCCTGCGGTGTGGATCTGGGCGATCTGGCCGAGGCGGTGAAGCAATATCTGGATCAGGAATATCAGAGCCTGAAGACCAAGGAAAAGGGCGATCCGGCCCCGACCGCCGGTTTCCAGCGCGTGATCCAGCGCGCCATCCTGCATGTTCAGTCCAGCGGCAAGGATACGGTCACCGGCGCCAATGTGCTGGTCGCGCTGTTTTCCGAGCGCGATTCCTATGCGGTCTATTTCCTGCAACAGCAGGATATGAGCCGTCTGGATGCTGTCAGCTTTATCAGCCACGGCATCGGCAAGGGCGGCAAGAAGATCGAGGACAAGAGCCCCAAGGGAGCCGAGGCCGAAGAACCGCGTCAGGAAGAAAAGCAGGAAACCAAGTCTTCCAGCAACGCCAACAAGAAGGATTCGGCGCTCGATCAGTTCTGCGTCAACCTCAATGAAAAGGCGCTGGGCGGCAAGGTTGATCCGCTGATCGGGCGCGGGCCCGAGGTGGACCGCACGATCCAGATCCTGTGCCGCCGGTCCAAGAACAACCCGCTCTATGTGGGCGACCCGGGCGTGGGCAAGACGGCGATTGCCGAGGGCCTTGCGCGCAAGATCGTCGAGGGCGAAGTGCCCGAGGTGCTGGCCAATGCGGTGATCTATTCGCTCGACATGGGTTCGCTGCTGGCCGGCACGCGCTATCGCGGCGATTTTGAAGAACGGTTGAAGCAGGTCGTTTCCGAACTGGAAAAGATGCCGCACGCGATCCTCTTCATCGACGAAATCCACACCGTCATCGGCGCGGGCGCGACCAGCGGCGGGGCGATGGATGCGTCCAATCTGCTCAAGCCCGCGCTCTCGGGCGGCTCGATCCGCTGCATCGGCTCGACGACCTATAAGGAGTTCCGCAATCACTTCGAAAAGGACCGCGCCCTGCTGCGCCGGTTCCAGAAGATCGATGTGAACGAGCCGAGCGTTGAGGATACGATCAAGATCCTCAAAGGTCTGCGCACCGCGTTCGAGGATCACCACAAGGTGAAATACACCCCCGGCGCGATCAAGTCGGCGGTGGAGCTGTCGGCGCGTTACATCAACGACCGCAAGCTGCCCGACAAGGCGATCGACGTGATCGACGAAGTGGGCGCGATGCAGATGCTGGTGCCGCCGTCCAAGCGCAAAAAGACCATCACCGAACGCGAGATCGAGGCCGTGATCGCGACGATGGCGCGCATCCCGCCCAAGTCGGTCAGCAAGGACGACCGCGCGGTGCTGGGCCATCTGGAACGCGATCTCAAGCGTCAGGTGTTTGGCCAGGACAAGGCCATCGAAGTGCTCTCCTCGGCCATGAAGCTGAGCCGGGCGGGCCTGCGCGATCCCGACAAGCCGATCGGCTGCTTCCTCTTCTCCGGCCCCACGGGTGTCGGCAAGACCGAGGTGGCCAAACGCCTGTCGGAAATCATGGGCATCCCGCTCCAGCGTTTCGACATGTCGGAATATATGGAGCGCCATTCGGTGTCGCGCCTGATCGGCGCCCCTCCGGGCTATGTCGGCTTCGATCAGGGCGGTCTGCTCACCGATGCCATCGATCAACAGCCCCATTGCGTGCTGCTGCTCGACGAAATCGAAAAGGCCCACCCGGATCTGTTCAACATCCTGCTTCAGGTGATGGACAATGGCCGCCTGACCGATCACCACGGCAAGACGGTCGATTTCCGCAACGTGATCCTGATCATGACCACCAACGCGGGCGCGTCCGACATGGCGCGCAGCGGCATCGGCTTTGGCGACATCTCCAAGGCGGATGCGGGCGAGGAAGCGGTGCGCAACCTCTTCACGCCTGAATTCCGCAACCGTCTGGATGCCATCGTGCCCTTTGCCTATCTGGGCAAGGAAGTGGTCAGCCGCGTGGTGGACAAGTTCATCCTCCAGCTCGAACTGCAACTGGCCGATCAGAACGTTCATATCCAGTTCGACGCTTCGGCGCGCGAATGGCTGGGTGATCGCGGCTATGACCGGCTCTATGGCGCGCGGCCGATGTCGCGCTTGATACAGGACAAGGTCAAGCAACCGCTGGCCGAGGAACTGTTGTTCGGCAAGCTGGCCCATGGCGGCGAGGTCAATGTCACGGTCAAGGAAGGCGAGGACGGCAAGAGCGAGCTGACCTTCCTGCTCGTGCCGGCCGCGCCCAAACTGGACGCGAAAAAGACGCCCAAGGGCAAGAAGAAGTCGAGCGCCGCATCCGAGCCGTCCGAAAACGGCGGCGAGAATGAGGGCGAGAGCGAATAAGACGATAAATCAAAGGATTGAAGGGTGGGGCAAAACGTCCCGCCCTTCAATTGACCCTTTTCGTCAAGCGGCAACGGGTTTAGACCCTGCGGCCATGACCCAGACCATCCCCGCGCCCTTTCCGGCGCTTCGCCTGCGCCGCACCCGAGCCACCGGCTGGTCGCGCGCGCTTCACCGCGAAAACATCCTGACCCCTGCCGATCTGATCTGGCCCCTGTTCGTCACCGAGGGGCAAGGCGTGGAAGAACCGATCCCCTCGCTGCCGGGCGTTTCGCGCTGGAGCGTGGACGGCATCGTGGCGCGCGCGAAAGAGGCCGTGGCGCAGGGCATCCCGGTGCTGGCGCTCTTCCCCAATACGCAGGCCGAACGCCGCAGCGAGGATGGCGCCGAGGCGCTCAACCCCGACAATCTGATGTGCCGCGCCATCCGCGCGATCAAGGAAGCCTGCGGCGATGATATTGGCGTGCTCACCGATGTCGCGCTCGATCCCTATACCAGCCATGGTCAGGACGGGCTGATCGACGATGCGGGCTATGTGCTGAATGACGCCACGGTTGATGTGCTGGTGGGCCAGTCGCTCAATCAGGCCGCCGCAGGGGCCGACATCATCGCCCCGTCGGACATGATGGATGGCCGCATCGGCACGATCCGCGCCGCACTGGAGGCCGAAAACCACCATAACGTCCAGATCATGTCCTATGCCGCCAAATATGCCAGCGCCTTCTATGGCCCGTTCCGCGATGCGGTGGGGTCGCGCGGGCTGCTGAAGGGCAACAAGAAGACCTATCAGATGGACCCGGCCAATGCCGAGGAAGCCCTGCGCGAGGTCGCCGTCGATCTGGCCGAGGGCGCCGACAGCGTGATGGTCAAGCCCGGCCTGCCCTATCTGGACATCGCGATCCGGGTGAAGCAGCAATTCGGCGTGCCGGTCTTTGCCTATCAGGTGAGCGGCGAATATGCGATGATCGAGGCCGCCGTGGCCGCAGGCGCGGCGGATCGCGACACGATGGTGCTGGAAACGCTGTTGGCCTTCAAGCGAGCGGGATGCAGCGGGGTGCTGACCTATCATGCGCTGCACGCGGCGCGCCTGATGAATGGATAAATTGCCCATCATCACCGAGAGGCTGATCCTGCGCCCGTGGGAGGATCGCGACCGCGATGCCGCATGGGCCATGGCGCAGGACCCCGAAGTCATGCGCTACCTCCCCCCCGCTCACCCGCGAGGGCAGCGATGCGATGATCGACCGGATGATGGCCATGCAGACCGAGCATGGCCACACCTTCTGGGTGATGGAGCGGCGGGGGGAGCGGCACGGCGATGGGCAATTCCTTGGCATGTGCGGATTTTGTCCGCCCCGCGCGCCGCTGGCCGAATATGAGATTGGCTGGCGTCTGGCCCGCGCCGCATGGGGGCAAGGGTTTGGCACGGAAAGCGCCCGCGCGGTGCTGGACTGGGCTTGGGCGCATCGCACCATGCCCACCATCGTTGCCATCACCACGCGCGAAAATGCCAAAAGCCGGGCGCTGATGGAGCGGATCGGCATGGCCTATGCCCCGCATGAAGATTTCGATCACCCCGCCCTTCTGGAAACTGATCGCTTGCGTCCCCATGTTCTCTATCGCATTGCACGGCCGAAGAGCTGAGAGGACACCATGCGTTCAGACGTTACCATCGCCCCGTTCAAGGGCATCTGGCCCCGCATCCATGAAAGTGCTTTTATTGCACCAGGTTGCAGGATTATCGGCAATGTCGAAATCGGGCCTGACGTCAGCATCTGGTACAATTGCGTGATTCGCGGCGATGCCAATTCGATTCGCATCGGCGCGCGCAGCAATATTCAGGACGGCAGCGTGGTCCATTGCGACAGCCCCAAACCGGGCATGCACGATGGTTTCCCCACCGTCATCGGCGAAGATGTGCTGATCGGCCATATGGCTATGGTGCATGGCTGCACGCTGATGGACCGCTCGTTCGTCGGGCTGGGCGCGATTGTCATGGATGGCTGCGTGGTCGAAGAGGATGCGATGCTGGCCGCAGGCGGGCTGCTCAGCCCCGGCAAGCGCATTCCCAGCCGTCAGATGTGGATCGGCCAACCGGCCCGCTATGCGCGCGAGCTGGACGATGCCCAATTGGCCGACATGCAGCGCGGCGTGGCCGCCTATGTCCGCAACGGGCGCGAGCATAAGGCGGCGCTGGACGATATGCTGCTGCATGGCGCGGCCTAAAGTCGCCCTGCCCGCGCCCGAGGCCATCCGCGCGCTGGTCGATGGCGAGGGCAGGCTGGCGGTCAAGGTGACGCCGGGCGCGCGCAGCGAGGGTCTGGAGATTGTCGAGGGCCGCCTGCTGGTCAAGGTCCGCGCCAAGCCTGAGGACGGCAAGGCGACCGAAGCGGTGATCGAACTGGTGGCGCAGGCGCTGGGCATGGGGTCGAGCCGGGTGACCTTGCTGCGCGGGGCAACTTCGCGGGAAAAGCTGCTCTCTATTGCCGCGTGATTCGGCCTGCGGCCTAGGGCCGCGTGATGCGAATGGCGGCCAATGTGGCAACGGCAGCCCATGCCGCGCCCAGCCACAGGCCGGCCTCTGGATGATGCAGCCCCATGGCCGCGCCGCCAAGGCCCCCCAGCACCAGACCCAGCCATAGCGCCAGCCCGGCGCCTGCCCCCGGCACCTTCTGTCCGCCCAAGGCTTGGCCAGCTTTCACCAACGCCCCGGTCACATAGGTCAGCGCCAGAGTGCCCTCGCCCTCACGCTGAAACGTGGCGTTCAAGGCCCCCATCGCCAGCACCAGCGCCCCTTGCGCAATCACCGTGCCATGCCCGACGGCCCCGACCGCCAGCAAGGCGCAGACCATCCCCAGCACCGCCACCTTGCGCCACGGCCCCGAACGCGCCGCCACCGCCGTGCCCAGCGCCACACCCAGCACAAAGCCCAGAATCAGCCCCGCCGGCACCAGCGCGCGGCGCATATCGCTGGCCAGATCGACCGCCATGCGCGTCGAATTGCCCGACATGAAGGAGATGAAATAGCCGCCATTGGCGACAAACCCGCTGGCATCGACAAAACCCGCCAGCGCCGAAAGCGCGATGGCAAGGTTGCGTCGGGAGCGGTCGAGCCTGTGCATTCAGTCCGCTGATGCCTCAACGGGCACCATCGAACCGGCGATTTCCTCAAGCACGCCCGCCATGGCATCGGCCATCACTTTGTCCGCCGGGGCCACATCGGCAATCGCGCGGCGCATGGCGGCGGCCCATTGATCGGCGGTTTCGCGGGCGATGGGCAATCCGCGATGCATGCTCATCATGCATTTTCCCGAAGCGAACCAGTCGCGCGGCCCACCCGACCATCCGGTCAGAAAGCCCGCCAGACTTTCGCGCATCGGCCCCAAATCGGCGGCATGCATCGCGCGCAACGCCGCATAGGCCGGATCGCCCTCCATCAGATCATAGAAACGATTGGTGATCGCCGCGATCACCTCGCGCCCGCCCAGCCGCTCATAGGGCGTCTTGCGGGCAACCTGTTCGCCTTCGGTCTGGTCGGCTTCATCACTCACGGGGGCAATCCTTATGCAGGGGGGTCTATCAAACCTCGCTGCCATGCGCCAGCCTGTCGGGCTTTGACGCCAATCAATAGGTCGCGTGGGGAACCGATCCCATCGCCATATGCGCGCCCATTGGCCCCCCAATTTGGCCAAGCGCCTCAGAAGGTTTCACGTGAAGCACAGCCGCCAGACGCGCGCGAAACGCGGCCAGCTCGGCCCGGTCCACCCCGGCGCGCACGGTAAAGCCCACCGACATCGGATCGACCGCCGCCCCGCCGCGAAACACTTCATAATGCAGATGCGCGCCGGTCGACAGGCCGGTCGAACCGACATAGCCGATCACCTGCCCCGCGCGCACCCGCATCCCAGGCGACACGGCAAAGCGGGAAAGATGGCCATAGCCGGTGGACACCGCCCCGCCATGATCGAGCCGAATGTAATTGCCATGCCCCCCATGCGGCCCGACGAAATTGACCAGTGCATCGGCCACCGCATAGACCGGCGCGCCCCATGGCGCAGCAAGGTCTGTGCCCGCATGCATCCGCGCAAAGCCAAGGATCGGATGCAGCCGCAGACCAAAGCCCGAACTGATCCGCGCGCCCGCAACCGGCATTACCAGCGCCTGTGTTGCGCGTTGTTCGGCCATGTCGGAGGCGTCATAGAATTGCGCATCGCGGCCCTTGCCCCAGCGCAGCAATTGCTTGGCCATTCGCCCATGCGATTCGATCGAGGCATATTGCAGATCGCCCACCTCGACCTGACCATCGGGCGCGCGTTTATAATCGACCACCATGTCGAACACATCGCCCTGATGGACCTCATCAAGGCTGAGATGCGCGTCGATGGCGGCCAGGAATTGCTGGATCGCCTTCATCGGCGCACCCGCCGCCCGCGCCGCGCGATAGACGCTGGCCCCAGCCACGCCGCGGATGCGCAGCGGCGTTGAATCGACCGGCAGAACATGGCGGACCACAGCAAAGCCGTCCGCCGAACGGGTCCCAGAACGTGTCAAAGTCAGATCGAGATCGAAACGCGCGCGCAGCGAAAGGCTTTCGAGCGGGCGCGGCCTGTCCGGCGCGGCGGCGCGGCCCAGATGCAGGGCAAAGCGCGTGCCGGGCGCAATCTCGTCCAGCACGCCCGCCGAGGCCAACGCGCTACGCACCGCGCCGACATCATCGGCCGAAACCCCGGCGCGGCCCAGCATGGCCTCGACGCTATCCTCCTGCGCCAGCATCACCGACAGGTCGATGCTGGGCCTTTCGGGCGCCTGCGCCAGCGGGACAAGGCGAGCGGTCGGCCCCATTCTTTGCCCGGTATCGCCGCCATAGAGCAGCGGCTGCACGGTCTGGCTGCGCCATTCCTCGCGCGCGGTGGCGTCCATCGGCTGCGATTGGATCGTCGGCCCCGCCGCAATGCCCGGCCACAAGGCCAGCGCCAGCCCGATCCCGCCCAGCATCACCCCCAGCCCGCGATACCAGCGCGCCGTGCCGATCTCCTCGGCCAGATCAGTGGCGAAATCGAAACCGCGCAAGGCCCCCTTCATCCGCGCGGCCAGAGCCGACGGCAAGACGACAGGGGTGGAAAAAGCGCGGCTTGCCATGATGGCCTTTGCAAAGGAGATTTCTACGCATCCCTCCCTGCCGCAAGAGGGTTAATCCATCGCTAAATCTGTGGTCTTTTGGTCCATTGACCCCTGAATGCGACAAAGCGCCCCTTGCAGGGCCCCGCGCGCTTTGCCACATTCATCGTGCAATGGTTCACACCCCCAACTTGCGCGCTTCGCTTCGCCCGCAACAATCCCACGATGGCCGGGTAAAGGCCGTGCTTGGCCCCACCAACACCGGCAAGACCCATCTGGCCATCGAGCGGCTTTGCGCCCATTCCTCTGGCGCCATCGGCTTTCCGCTGCGTCTGCTGGCGCGTGAAGTTTATGAAAAAGTCTGCGCGATCAAGGGTGCGGAGCATGTCGCGCTGATCACCGGCGAGGAGCGGATCGAGCCGCCAAATGCGCGCTGGCTGCTCTGCACCGTCGAGGCAATGCCCGTTCGCGGCGGGCCGAAGCAGGGCGGCCCCAAACGAGACAGCGCCCGTTTCACCGACCTGTCCTTTGTCGCCATCGACGAGATCCAATTGTGCGGCGACCGGGATCGCGGGCATATTTTCACCGACCGCCTGCTCCATGCGCGCGGGCGCGATGAGACGATGCTGCTCGGCTCCTCGGTGATGGAGCCGATGGTCAAGTCTCTGGTGCCAGAGGCCGAGATCGTCAGCCGCCCGCGCTTTTCCACGCTCAGCCATTCGGGCGCGAAGAAGCTGTCGCGCGTGCCGCCGCGCAGCGCCATCGTCGCCTTTTCCGCCGAGCAGGTTTACGCCGTGGCCGAAATGCTGCGCCGGTTTCGCGGCGGGGCGGCGGTGGTGATGGGCGCGCTGTCCCCGGAAACCCGCAACCGCCAGGTCGCCCTCTATCAATCGGGCGAGGTCGATTATCTGGTCGCCACCGATGCCATCGGCATGGGGCTGAACCTGGACATCACCCATGTGGCTTTTGCGGGCCTGTCGAAATATGACGGGGTGCGCCAGCGCCGGTTGCTGCCCACTGAAATGGCCCAGATCGCCGGGCGCGCGGGGCGGCATCAGCGCGACGGCACCTTTGGCACGCTGGCCGGGACCGGGGGCCATGACGCGGAATTCACCGACGAAGAAATCTACGCGATCGAGGAACACCGCTTTGCCCCGCTGAGCAAATTGTTCTGGCGTGAAAGCGATCTGTCCTTCGATTCGGTCGCGCGGCTGATCGACTCGCTCGAACGCCCCCCGGCCAAGGCCGAATTGATCGCTGCGCCGCCGGCCATCGATCTGGCGGTCTTGAAACGCCTGGCCGAGGATCCCGATATTGCACCCGGCGTGCGCGGCACCGGCATGGTGCGCCGCTTCTGGGAGGCCTGCTCGCTGCCCGATTTCCGCCAGCAGGGGGCCGAGACTCACGCACGCTTTGTCGCTCGCCTGTGGGAGGAATTGCGCCACGGGGTGCTGGGCGCCGACACCGCGCCGCGCGCCATCGCCCAGCTCGACAACACGCAGGGCGATATTGACACGTTGCAGGGCCGGATCGCGGCGGTGCGCTCGTGGTCTTATATTTGCCAGCGGCCCGACTGGGTTTTGGCGCGCGAGGAAATGGCGGCCCGCGCGCGCGAGGTGGAATCGCGCCTGTCCGATGCTTTGCACGCCCGCCTGACCGAGCGTTTCGTCAACCGACGCACCACCGTTTTGATGCGCAAGCTGGGGCCGGATGCGGGCCTGCTCTCGGTGACGATGGAGGGCGACGATGTGCTGGTTGAGGGCGAGAAGATCGGCACGCTGAGCGGCTTTGTTTTTCGGGTTGATCCTTCGGCCCGGCATGAGGATGCCCGACTGCTTCAGGCGGCGGCGGAAAAGCATCTGCCCGATCTGCTGGCCCGGCGCGCGGGCGAATTGATTGCGGCGCTGGAGGCGGGCGAGGCCGATGTGGATATGCAGGGCGAGAGCATCGTCTGGCATGGCCATCCTCTGGCGCGGATCGCGCGGGGGCGGGCGCTGCTCAACCCCACGCTCAGCCCCGCACCCTTGCTCGACCGGCTTGCCGCCCCCTTGCGCGCCGATCTGATCGCAGCGCTGGGGCAATGGCTGGCGCGGCGGTGGAAACCGCTGGCTCCGCTGGCCGCGATGGAGGCGGCCAGCCTTGATCCCGAGAGCGGGTCGGACCTGCGCGCGCTGCTCATCCGCATGATCGAGGGGGGCGGGATGGTTGATCGTGCCGCCTCGGGGGTGGAAAAGCTCTCCCCGCCCCAGCGCGATGTGTTGCGCAGGCTGGGTGTGCGGATCGGGCCGCTCGATCTGTTTCATCCCGCGATGGTCAAGGCCGCGCCGCTGATCCTGTGGCAATCGGCGGTGGGGGCAAAGGGCATTATCGCCCAGCCCATGGCCCCGGTGGTCAAGCTGAGCGAAAAGCCGGTGCCGCGCTTCTATCGCCGGTTGGGTCAGGAGGCGCTGCGCATCGACCGGGCCGACCGGCTGCTGCGCGAGGCCCATGGGCGGCGCAAGGCGGCGGGCGGAAAGGGCGGAAAGGCCAGCTTTTCTCTCGATCCGGCCGAAGCGGTGAAGATCGGGCTTTCGACGCGCGCCTATGCCCATCTGCTGCGGCTGGGCGGATTTCGCCCGATCATGCCGCGCGTGCTGCCTGCAGAGGTCTATGGGCCGCCCGCGCCGCTGGTCTGGCGCTGGCAGCCGCCCCGGCGCGAGGCCGAAGCATCGACCCGTCAGCACGCCGCCATGGATTCCGACAGCCCCTTTGCCGCTCTGGCCTCGCTGGTGGCCTAGGGATGCGGATCGACAAACTCCTGTGGTTTCTACGTCTGGCCAAAACGCGAGGGCTGGCGCAGGAGTGGGTCGAAGCCGGCCATATCCGCCGCAATGGTCAGCGCATCGAACGCTGTTCGGCCTCGGTCGCGGTAGGCGATGTGCTGGTGCTGCCGGTGCCTTCGGGGGTGCGGATCATCCGCCTTATCGACATGCCAAACCGGCGCGGACCGGCAAATGAAGCACAAAGCTGTTATGAGGTGCTTGACGAGACACGCCCTTCCCCACTAGCAGCGGGGAAAGTTTGTTCTTCATCGAAAGGGGATTTGCAGCCATGACCTATGTCGTTACCGACGCCTGCATCCGCTGCAAATACATGGATTGCGTGGAAGTCTGCCCGGTTGACGCCTTTTACGAAGGCGAAAACATGCTGGTGATCAATCCGAGCGAATGCATCGATTGCGGCGTTTGCGAACCGGAATGCCCGGCCGAAGCCATTCTGCCCGACACCGAAAGCGGGCTGGAGCAGTGGCTCGAGCTGAACACCAAGTACAGCGCCGAATGGCCCAACATCACCACCAAGAAGGATTCGCCCGCCGACGCCGACGAATTCAAGGGCGTGGAAGGCAAGTTCGAAAAGCTGTTCTCCGAAGCGCCGGGCGAAGGCGACTAAGAGAATATACCCGGGCGGCGAATCACCCCCGGAAGGCATTTTCGGATGCCCGAACGATAAAATTTTGCTGCCAGAGGCTGGGGTTGCGATAAACGCACCGCTGGCCTCTGGCAATTTTGTTACAGGCGTGCTATATAATACGACAGTCGCGACGGGCTGTTCCTATGTCTGGCCTGTCGTCATCGCAAAGAACCGGGTCGAACCCCCTGACCATGAAAGGCATCGTTGCAGCACTCGGTTGATGGCGCGCATCATACCGCAGCGAAAGCTCATCACTTTCGCACGGTCTGCGTGAAATCCGCCGTGATCCTCTCCATGTTGCACCGGGCCGAGTGAAAGGACGATAGATGACCGCCAAGGCGCACGCCTTCGATGTCGGAGATTACGTCGTATACCCCAAGCACGGCGTTGGCCGGGTGATCGAACTGCTTGAGCAGGAGATCGCGGGGATGAAGCTTGAACTGTATGTGTTGCGGTTTGAAAAAGAACGCATGACGCTGCGCGTTCCGGTTAACAAGGTCGAAGCCATCGGCATGCGTAAGTTGTCCTCGGACAAGACGCTGCGCGAGGCGATGGACACGCTCAAGGGCAAGCCCAAGGTCAAGCGCACCATGTGGTCGCGCCGCGCCCAGGAATATGAAGCGAAGATCAATTCGGGCGATCTGGTTTCGATCGCCGAAGTGACGCGCGACCTGTTCCGTGCCGACGATCAGCCCGAACAGTCCTATTCGGAACGCCAGATCTTTGAAGCCGCTTCCAGCCGCCTTGCGCGCGAACTGGCTGCGATGGAAAAGACCGACGAACCGGCTGCTCTGAAGAAGATCCTTGCGATCCTTAACGAGTATGCGCCCAAATATTACGAAGCTGCCGCCGCCGTCTGATCGGCCGGGGCCCGTATGGGTTTGCAAAGAGGGGCTGCCCGCTGGGGCGGCCCCTCTTTCTTTGGGGCTTCCCATTGGCTGCATGGTGTATTACAACACCAATACGCAATACGTCAGGGAGCAGCCCCATGGACTTTCGCAAGATCACTTCCGCCTTTGCCCCGATCATAGCCATCGGCATGACCACGATGCTTTCAGGATGCCACGATGGCGAGATTTCGCTGCATGGCGCAGGCAAACCATTGGCCGAACTCGACCTGTCGGGCCCCGCGCCTGACAGCCTGGTGCTGCTCGGCCCCGACAGCGTGAAGATCGAAACGGGCGAAAAACTAGCAATCAAGGTCGAAGGCGATCCCGAACAGGCCGCCCATCTGCGCTTTACGCTCAAAGACGGCACACTGGGCATCCTGCGCGACCGCAAGGGACAGGGGCAGGCGGTTTCGGTGCTGGTAACGATGCCCGCGCCCAAATCGCTGACCATGACGGGATCGGGCCGGATCGCCACCGCCGATCTGGCGCGCAAGGCCGAGATCAACATCGTGGGTTCGGGCGATATCGAAACGCCCAAGGTCGAAGGCGAAAAGCTGGAAGTCTCCATCGGCGGGTCGGGCACCTATCGCGGGGCAGGCCATACCGCCGATCTGGAGGTCAATATCGCGGGCAGCGGCAGCGCCGAAATGGCTGCGCTCAAGGCAGACAAGGCCGATATTTCGATCCTTGGCTCAGGCGGGGCGCAATTCGCCTCGGACGGGACGGTCAAGGCCTCGATGATGGGTTCGGGATCGGTGCGCGTCAAAGGCCGCGCCAAATGCGAGGTCAGCGCGATGGGTTCGGGCAAATTGGTGTGCGAGCCTTAAACCCCGCTGATTTTAAAGTGGCGCCGCTGCCCGGCGCAGGCGATCATTGATCGCCGCGCCAATCCCTTCATCCGGGATCGGGGCGATGGCCACTTTGGGCTGCGGCGCATGGGCCGCCTCATGCAGCGCCGCGTAGAGCCGCGCTGCAGCCTCTGCAAGGTCGCCTGAGCGCGAAAGCGTGGCATCGCCCCCCTCGGCTCCAAAAGTGATGTAAAACTCGTCAGCGGCCTTCTCAGGCGCATTCAGGCGCACCGGCTTGCCCGGCGCATAATGGCTGGTCATTTGCCCTGGCGCCTCGATGCCGCGATCCTCATGCGTTTCGCCCTGCCCCAGCACGGCGGCCAGATCCGCCGAGGTGACCGGACCGGGCCGCAGCACCTGCCATGCTCCATCGCCACGCAGGGCCACAATCGTCGATTCAATCCCCGCCTTGCACGCCCCGCCATCGACGATCACCGGCACCCGCGCGCCCAGCGAAGCCGCGACATGGCCCGCCGTGGTCGGGCTGACCCCGCCGCTGCGATTGGCCGAGGGCGCGGCCAGCGGCAGACCGGATTCGCGCAAAATCGCCTGCATCACCGGATGGGCAGGACAGCGAATCGCCACCGTGGGCAGGCCCGCCGTCACCGCTGCGGCCAAGGGCGCATCATCCCGGCGCGGCAGAACCATCGTCAAAGGCCCGGGCCAGAACGCCGCCGCCAGCGCCCGCGCGCGATCATCCAGCACCGCCAGCGCCTCCGCCCCGGGCAGATCCGGCACATGCACAATCAAGGGGTTGAAATCAGGCCGCCCCTTGGCCCGATAGATCGCGGCCACCGCCTCGACGCTATCCGCCCGCGCGGCCAGCCCATAAACCGTCTCGGTGGGCACCGCGACAATCGCCCCATCGCGCAAGGCGCGCGCCGCCAGCGCCAGATCATCGGGCGCGGTGGTCACGATACGGGGAAGATCATTGTCAGCCATGCCTCTCCCGCTATAGCGCAAGAGCAGCAAAGCCAAGCATAAGGAAAGAATTTATGGCCGATCAGGGCGATCCTCTGGCCCGCATTGCCGATGCTCTGGAGCGGTTAAGCCCCCCTCCCCCGGCGGCGGCGCAGTGGCTGGATTATCCCGCTTATGTCTGGGACGGGCGCAAGGCGCGCGGCGTGGCCCGGCTGGATGCGCCCGAATTGCGCCTGCTTCAGGGCATCCAGCAGCAGAAGGAAGCCGTCGCGAGCAATGTCGAAAGGCTGGCGGCGGGCCATGCCTCGCACGATATGTTGCTGTGGGGCTCGCGCGGGATGGGCAAATCGGCGCTGGTGCGCGCCAGCGTGCTGGCCGCCGCGCAAGCCCACCCCGGCGCCATCGCGCTGGTTCAGGTCGCCCCCGATGCGCTCTCCTCGCTCTCGGCGCTCTTTGCCATGCTGGGGCGGATCGAACGGCAATTCCTAACCTTCATCGACGACCTCGGCTTTGAGGAAGGCGACCTGTCCGGCCCGCGCGCGCTGCGCTCTTGGCTCGAAGGCGGGGTCGAGGCGCGCCCGGCCAATGTCCGTCTTGCCGTCACCTCGAACCGTCGCGCCATCGTCGGGCGCAGCTTGGGCGAGCAGGACGACCCCATCAACCCGCGCGATGTGGTGGACGACAAGCTCGCGCTGGCCGACCGCTTCGGCCTCTCCATCGGCTTCCACGCCTGCTCGCAGGACGATTATCTCGCGATCATCTCGGGCTATGCGCAGGAATTAGGGCTGAGCTTTGAAGTCGGCGATGCGCTGGAATGGTCCAAGCGGCGCGGCAGCCGGTCGGGGCGGATCGCGTGGCATTATGTGCATGAGCTGGCCGGGCGGGCCGGGATGAGGGTTTAAGGGAGTTTAGGTGCGAGGGTCTGGACCCTCGCGCTCCCATTACTGTCTGCGTGGCGCCATGGGTTCGGCAGTTGGTGCCGGACGCAACACCTGAAATTTTAAAGCCTGCGGCGCCTTTTACTAGCGCCGCAGGCTTTATATTTCTCGTCCAATCCACGTCCGTGCGAACTCATGCACTACCCCATTCACGGGATTGCAAAGGGCCCCCGCCCTTTGCCCGCCGGAGGCATAAAGCCCCCAAACCTAAACGATCAATTCTCCCGCACCTTCTGATCGTCCTTGAACTTCAACCGATACTGGATCTCCGGATCGCCGTTGAGGTCCTTCTGCGGCGGCAGATGCTTGACCACGACCGGCTTGATCTCGGCAGCGGGCGCAGCGCCCGGCGCCACCACGCGCCAGATAATCCCGGCGGTGTCGTCCGACACCAGCAGCGCGCCATCCTGGGCAAAGTTCAGCCAGGTCGGCCGCCCGTGCGTCTCGCCCTTGCCGGTCAGGAATCCGGTCAACACCTTTTCGGGCAGGCCCTGAGGGTTGCCATTGGCATCAAAGCGCACAAAAACAACGTCATAGCCAGCAGCGGGCTTGCGGTTCCACGAACCATGGCGCGCGATGAAGGCGCCATTGGCATAATGCCCGCCCATTTTCTGGCCGCCCTTCACAAAGGCCAGCCCCAGCGCGGCCACATGCGGCCCCAGCGCATATTCGGGCTTGCGGACATAATCGATCAGGAATTCAGGCATCTGGAACTCGGGCGTGTTCTGATAGACGCGATTGTCCTCATTCTTGCCCCAATAGAACCACGGCCAGCCATAATGCGTGCCCACCGGCACATTGGTCAGATAGTCGGGCACCAGATCGGGGCCGAGCTGATCGCGCTCGTTCACGACCGTCCAGAGTTCCTGCGTCGAGGGATTCCACGCCATGCCATTGGCATTGCGCAGGCCCATGGCATAGCGGCGCGCATGGCCGCTGGCGGTGTCGATTTCATAGATCGCGGCGCGGCCTTCCTCGGCCTTTGGCCCGCGTTCGCCAATGTTCGAGGCCGAACCGATGGCGACGTAGAGATGCTTGCCATCGGGGCTGAGCACCAGATTGCGCATCCAGTGATTGCCCGCCGGCGGCAGATCCATCAGCTTTTTGGGCGCAGCCGTAAGGCTGGTCGCACCCGGCTGAAAATCAAAGCTCAGCACCGCATCATGGTTGGCGATGTAGAGCTTGCCATCGCCATAGGCCATGCCCGAGGGCGAGGAGAGCCCCTCGCGCAGGACAAAGCGCTGATCGGCTACCCCGGTGCCCTTGCTGTCGCGCAGCAGGACGATGCGGTTCGGGCTGGGATCGCCCGCGCCAACGAAGCCCATGAAGATGTTCTGGAAAAATCCGGTGATGCCCCCCGGCCCATTGTCCTTGGGCGCGCCGGTCTCGGCCACCAGCACATCGCCATTGGGCAGCGAGATCAGCGTGCGCGGATGCTGCAGCCCGGTGGCAAAACGGGTGACGCTCAGCCCCTGCGCGGCGGTTGGGGCCTCATTGGCGGCCCAGCCCACCGATTTGACCAGACCCACCGTGGGGAAGCTCTCCGGCTCGGGATCGACCAGCTTGGGCTTGCGGCCTTCCATCTGTTCGATCGGCAAATGCGAAACATTGCCATGCGACAGATAGGCAAAGCCACCTCCGCCAACCAGAACGACGGCACCAAGGGCGATAAGCGATTTGCGCAAAGTAGGGCTCATGCGCGATGAGATAGGGATTTGCCGCGTGGCCCACAAGCCCGGAATGCCACCACTTGGCGGGCGCGGTTTGGCGTATTACATCGGCGCCCATGTTCGACTTTTCCCCCTCGGCCGGTGCGCCCAAATCCGAAATCTACCGCGACCTGCGCGAGGCCGCGCTGGCCATCACCGATGGCGAGAGCGATGGCGTGGCCAATATGGCCAATGTGGCGGCGCTGATCTGGCAATTCCTGCCCGATCTCAACTGGGCCGGGTTCTATCGCGCCATCGGCGATGAATTGGTGCTGGGGCCTTTCGTGGGCAAACCGGCCTGTATCCGCATCCCTTTTGGCCGGGGTGTGTGCGGGACAGCGGCGGCGACTGGCGCAACTCAACTGGTGCGCGATGTCCATGCCTTTCCCGGCCATATCGCCTGCGACGGGGCCAGCGCCTCGGAACTGGTGGTGCCGGTGGTGGTCGATGGGCGCCTGGTGGCGGTGATTGACCTCGACAGCCCTCTTCCGGCCCGGTTTGACGATGAGGATGCCATGGGGATCGAGGCGCTGGCTTCGGCTATCGGAGGCGTGTTAACCTCGTAAATTACCGGATGATGGACGTTAAGCTTTCACTTGGGCGCAGTGATTGTTTCTGATATTAACCTTTATGAACGAGGTTCCCGTCATGAAGGTGCCAAGCCCATGTCCATCCGCGCCCTGCTGATCGTCGGTTTTGTTTCGACTGGCTTCATCGCCGCTCCCGCCATGGCCCAGACTTCGGGCCAGATGTCGTCAGGGCAGGTTTCGGCCATGCCCCTGCCTGCGCCCTCGCCGGCCGGGGCCAGTTACAGTCAGGCCGCGCCGGGTACGTCTGTCTCCACCGCCTATGCCGCGCCGCCCGCCGCCGGGTTGCAACCGGGGGGCATGCAGCACGGCCCATGGCTGGCCGAATGCGAGCGGCGGTTGAACGCTGTGCCCGGCGCAGATGTCTCGCAATCGTCGGGCGCGTGTCAGGACTGGTGGGCCTATTATCAGGGTGGCGGCGCGCCTCACCCTACCTATGGCTATTCGATCCCCATCAGCGTGATGGAAGAAGTCAAAGCCGATTGCCCGCCGCAGGTGATCGAAAAGCGGGTGATCCAGCGCCGTGTGATCCGGCAAAAGATCGTCCGCGATAAGCGCATCCCGATTTGACGTGAAAATGGTCTGACGTGAAAAAGGGGGCTTTGCTGCCCCCCTCTTTTTAGATCCCCTCGCCGGTCAGACGTTGGCAGATCAGATCGAGCTGATCGAGCGTGCGATAGCGGATCGTCACCGCGCCCGAGCGCGGATCAGCGTCCACGGTGATCTTGACCGACAGGCCGAGGAATTCCTCCAGATGCGCCTGCATCGCCTGAATGTCGGCAGATTCGGCGGATTTGAACTCGTTACGCGCGCGGCGCTGGGTCGGCGCCTCGCGGCCGGACTGGCGGCGCACCATCTGCTCCACCTCGCGCACCGACGAGCCCTTGGCCACCGCCTGACGCGCGAGCGCCTCGGCATCTTCCACACCGATCAGCGCGCGGGCATGTCCCATCGACAGTTCGCCCGCCTCAACCATCTGCGTCACCGGATCGGGCAAAGCCAGCAGGCGCTGGATGTTCGCGACATGGCTGCGGCTCTTGTCGACCATCTTGGCGATCTCGGCCTGCGTCATGCTCTCGCTCTCGGCCAGACGCTGATAGGCGCGGGCTTCTTCGATCGGGTTCAGATCCTCGCGCTGAAGGTTTTCGATCAGCGCAATCGCCATCACCTCGCGCTGGGTCAGCTTGCGCACCAGCGCGGGGATTTCATGGACCTTGGCCCGCTGGGCCGCGCGCCAGCGGCGTTCGCCCGCCACCAGCCGATAATGCCCCTCGCCCAGCGGCACAACGATCACCGGCTGCAACACGCCGCGCGCGGCAATCGAGGCCGCCAGTTCATCCAGAGCCGCTTCGTCAAACTGACGGCGCGGCTGATCGGGATCGGGCTCGATGCTGGACACCAGCAAGGAGGCCAGCCCGCTTTCCACCGAGACCATCCCGTTTGCGTTGCCACCGGCGGTCACAGGCTCTTCACGCCGCGTTTCGCCCAGCAGGGCCTGAAGCCCCCGCCCCAGCGCAGCCTTGCGGCGCGGCGCGGCGGCCCCGGCCATCGCGGCGGAAAGCGGGTTCTGGGTCGAGGTTTCGTCGGTCATGCGGCTTTCCTGTTTTCAGGCAAACGTGAAATCAATTCGCGGGCCAGCGCCAGATAGGCCCGGCTGCCGCTGCAATGCTGATCATAGATCAGCGCGGGCAAACCATGGCTGGGCGCTTCGGACAGGCGGACGTTGCGCGGGATCTCGGTGTCGAACACCAGCTTGCCCAGACACGAGCGCACATCGTCCGAAACCTGATCGGTCAGGCGGTTGCGGCGGTCGAACATGGTCAACGCAATGCCGACGATGCCAAGGTCGGCGTTGAAACGCTGCTGCACCCGCTCAACGGTCTGGAGCAACTGGCTCAGCCCTTCGAGCGCGAAGAATTCGCATTGCAGCGGCACCAACACCGTATCGGCGGCGCTGAGCGCGTTGAGCGTCAACAGGCCCAGCGAGGGCGGGCAGTCGATGAAGCAGATGTCATAGCGCTCCGATCCACGTGCAAGGCCCTTGCGCAATTTGTCTGTGCGGCCATCGACCGAGACCAGCTCGACCTCGGCCCCCGACAGATCGACCGTGGCGGCCAGCAGATGAAGGCCCGGAATGCTGGTTTCCATCGCGCATTCGGCCAGCGTTGCCTCGCCCAGCAACAGGTCATAGGTGGAATATTCGCGCGCCGAAGCAGGCACGCCAACCCCGGTCGAGGCATTCCCCTGTGGATCAAGATCGATCAACAGCGTGCGCCAACCCGCTGCGGCAAAGGCTGTGGCCAGATTGATCGCGGATGTGGTCTTGCCCACGCCGCCTTTCTGATTGGCAATGGCAATGCGGATCACAGCTTCACTCCCTTGGGATTGAGATGGCCGACAATCAGCCCGGCGTCCTCATCGGTCAGCGATTGTTCCACGTGGAACCCTTCGCGCACCGATGCTTTGAGTGCCTCTAACTCTTGCCCTGCCGAGCGCCCCTTGGGCAACAGCCAGATCGTGTCCCTTGTGGAAAAGCGGAGAGAGATTTTCAGAAGCTTGTCGAGCGGTGCAAAGGCTCGGGCAGAAATCACCGCAACGGTGCGCGTCTCCACCATCTCCAGCCTCTGCCCCAAAACCTTCGCCTTGGGCAGCGCCAGTTCCTCAATGACTCGGTTGAGCCATTCGACTCGCCGGCCGCGCGATTCCACCATCAGCACTTCATGCCCCGGCCTCATCGCCGCGATCACCAGCCCCGGAAAGCCCGCCCCGGTGCCAAGGTCGAGCCACGGCCCCTTGGTCCCGTTCCATGTTTCACGTGGAACAAAGCTGAGCAACTGCGCGGAATCGACGATATGCCGCTGCCACACCATCGGGATCGTCGCGGCGGCCACAAGGTTCTGCCGCTCATTTTCCTCGGCCAACATAGCGACCAGCTTCTCCAGCCGCTCCATCGCCTCGGGCGTCATTTCCGGGCGCCCGGCCAGCCAGTCGCGGGCCTGTTCCTCACTACCAATCATATCAGGCCAGCTTCCTTGCATGCACCAACAGCGCCGCCAAAGCCGCCGGAGTCACCCCCGCCACGCGCCCCGCCGCCGCCAGATTTTCCGGACGCGCCCGCGTCAGGCGCTCCACCATCTCGCTCGAAAGACCTGCGATCTGATCATAGGGAAAGTCCTCAGCCAGATTCAGATGCTCGTTCGAGCGCAGGTCGGACAGCTCCCTCTCCTGCCGCGCCAGATAGGGGGCATAGGCCGCATCCTCGGCCACTTCCTCGATCAAGGTACCTTCCACGTCCAACGCCTCACCCAGCCATGGACGCAGCCGGTCGATAGAGACACCATCGAAACGCAGCCATTCGCGCAGCGGCAAACGCCCCGCATCGGCCTTGGCCGTGATGCCCACCGTGCCCAGATCCTGCGCCGTCACGCCCTGATCCAGCGCGCCTTCCAGCGCCGCCTTCTCCTCTTGCCTCTGGGCAAACCACGCGGAACGTTCCGCCCCAAGACAGCCCGCCGCCGCCGCCAAAGGCGTCAGCCGCGACGAGGCATTGTTGGCCCGCAGCCGCAGCCGATATTCCGCCCGCGCCGTCAGCATCCGGTAAGGCTCACTCACCCCATGGAGCGTCAGGTCATCGACCATCACCGCCAGATAGGAATTGGCCCGGTCAATCGCCGGAGCCTCGCGCCCCAGCACCACAGCCGCCGCGTTCATCCCCGCGACCAAGCCCTGCGCCGCCGCCTCTTCATAGCCGGTCGTGCCGTTGATCTGGCCCGCGCAATAGAGGCCGGGGATCGCGCGCAGCTCCAGCGAGGTCCGCAGCGCGCGCGGGTCGATATGGTCGTACTCGACCGCATAGCCCGGCACCACCATCTCGACCTGCTCCAGCCCTTCCATGTGGCGCAGCATGGTCAATTGCACATCGGCAGGCAGACTGGTCGAGATACCGTTGGGATAGACGAGATGGGTCGAGAGGCCCTCGGGTTCGAGGAAAATCTGATGCCCATCGCGGTCGGCAAAGCGGTGGATCTTGTCCTCAATGCTGGGGCAATAGCGCGGCCCCCTCGCCCCGATCGCCCCGCTGAACAAGGGCGAGCGGTGGAGGTTAGCCTGAATCGTTTCATGGACGGCGGCATTGGTCCGCGTGATCGCGCAGGCCAGTTGCGGATTTACGCGGCGCGTTTCCAGCGCCGACATGCACCAATGCTCGGCATCGCTGGGCTGCTCTTCCAACCGTACCCAGTCGATGGTCCGCCCGTCGAGACGCGGCGGCGTGCCGGTTTTCAGACGCGCCATCGGCAGGTTCGCCTCACGCATCTGCACGGCCAGACGATGCGCGGCGGCCTCGCCAATGCGCCCGCCGATCATCCGCTCTTCCCCGCGAAACAGCGTGCCGCCCAGGAAGGTGCCGGTGCAGAGGACAACGGCGGAAGCGGTCAGGCGAACCCCATCGGCCAGATCAACGCCCGTCGCCCGCCCGCCTTCCATCACCAGCGCGGCGACCTCTCCAGCCACCTGAGTCAGGTCGCCCTGCTGCGGCAGCATCCGCTGGATCGCCGCCTTGAACAGCTTGCGGTCGGCCTGAATGCGGGGACCTTGCACCGCGCTGCCCTTGCTGCGGTTGAGCATGCGATAGTGGATCGAGGCGGCGTCAGCGGCCCGACCCATCAGTCCGTCAAAGGCGTCGACCTCGCGCACGAGATGACCCTTGCCCAAACCGCCAATGGCCGGGTTGCAACTCATGGCGCCGATGGCGCTCAGGTCAAACGAGACCAGCGCCACGCGCGCGCCCATACGAGCGGCGACAGCGGCGGCCTCTACGCCGGCATGGCCGCCGCCGACCACGATGATGTCAAAATGCTGCATTCCCCGCCCCTACCCTAAGCGGGCGGGCGGGTCAAAAGCTGCGCACTGTTTCACGTGAAACACGCCTCATTTTCCGATGCAGAAACGTCCGAACAAAGCATCGAGCATATCCTCGGTCCCCGCCCCGCCCAGCAAACGGTCGAAAGCAGAGCGGGCCGCGCGCAGATCTTCAGCGGTCAACAGCAGGTCGCCATCGGGACGAATGGTGGCCAAAGCGGAGGCTGCTTCGGAGAGCAAACCATGCTGACGAGCGTTCAACGCCACCTGTCCGGGCTTGGGCATGGCCATCCGCGCCGTGTCGATCAGGTCGCGGCGCAGGGCATCTACCCCCTCCCCGGTCTTGCCCGACAGGCGATGGCGGGGGGCGGATTTGGCCATGCGCACGGCGGCGTCGATCCGGGATTCGATCTCCCACGCGCCCTGCGGGCCCTCACCCTCCGGCCCCAGCCAAAGGACCAGATCGGCCCGTGCCATGACTTCACGTGCACGTTCGATGCCGATGCTTTCCACCACGTCGGCACCGTCATCGCGCAGGCCCGCCGTATCGAGAAACTGAAACGGCACCCCGCCCAACGCCACCGGGCGCATCAAAATGTCGCGCGTGGTTCCGGCCAGCGGGGTGATGATCGCGGCATCATCCTCGACCAGCGCGTTGAACAAAGTGCTCTTGCCCGCATTGGGCGGCCCGGCGATCACCACGCGAAACCCTTCGCGCAGAGCCTCGGCACGCGGGCGGGACAACCAGTCGGAAAGTTCCACGTGAAACATTGCCAGCGTCGGAGCGAAGGAAGCGGGCAGCGCGCCCACATCATCCTCATCGCCAAAATCCAGCACCGCCTCAACCTGCGCCGAGAGCATCAGCACCCGCTCGCGCCAGCCTTTGACCACAACCGACAGAGCGCCGCCTGCCATCGCCACGGCGGCTTGCCGCTGCATCTCCGTCTCGGCGGAAAGCAGATCGCCCAGCCCTTCGGCCTCGGCCAGATCCATGCGGCCGTTCAAAAATGCGCGCCGTGTGAACTCGCCAGCCTCGGCGCGGCGCAGGCCCGGCAGAGCCGCCAGCGCATGTTCCAATGCCGCGATCACCGCGCGTCCGCCGTGGCAATGGATCTCGGCCAGATCCTCGCCCGTCGCCGTGCGCATACCGGGGAACCACAGGACCAACGCCCGATCCAGTTCGGTCCCTGCCCCGTCGCGCAGCACCATCAGGCTCGCGCGCCGTTCCACGGGCAGGCGCCCGCCCAGCGCCATCAACGCCGCGCCCGCCTGCGGCCCGCTGATCCGGATCACCGCAATCGCAGCCGGAGGCATCCCGCTGGAGCAGGCAAAAATCGTGTCAGTCATGAGAAGGTGATCTTACTTTTTGCCGCCGGTCGCCATGCTCGCGCCAGCCTCCAGAATGTTCTGGAACATCTTCATGCCAAGCTGACCCATCGGCGCGAACTGCTTGGTGAACTCCTGAAGCTGATCGAGCGAACCCGCGCCCTGCATCGCCTTCATCACCGCATCAACATAAGCCTCATTGGCTCGCGTCACATCGGGCAGGCCCAGAAAGCGACGCGCTTCCTCCGGTGTGCAATCCACCTCGAAATTCATCTTCATCGCCGGGGTCTCCTTATGGCGCAAACCGGAATGGATAAAGACACAGTGGGGGGGGGAAGTCTAGGTTTTAGAAAAGAGGGAAGAGGTTATGCGAGGGACTCGTCCCTCGCGCTCCCGTTACTGTCGGCGTTGCGCCACGGATGCAGCGAAAGCGCAGAATACGTGGCCATCAGAAATGATAAAGCCTGCGGCGCCAGATAATAGCGCCGCAGGCTTTAAAATCCGATCCGCAAACCTGCGTACCCAAGCGCCACCCCATAACGGGATTGCAAAGGGACAAGTCCCTTTGCCCGCCGGAGGCAAACCCTTCTTACTGGTTCATCGTCGCGAAGAAGTCTTCGTTGGTTTTGGAATCCTTCATCTTGTCGAGCAGGAATTCCATCGCATCGACGGTGCCCATCTGCATGAGGATGCGGCGCAGGACCCACATCTTCGACAGGTTGCCCTTTTCGACCAGGAGTTCTTCCTTGCGGGTGCCGCTCTTGCCGACATCCAGAGCCGGGAAGATGCGCTTGTCGGCAACCTTGCGGTCGAGGACGATTTCCGAGTTACCCGTGCCCTTGAATTCTTCAAAGATCACTTCGTCCATGCGGCTGCCGGTGTCGATCAGCGCGGTGGCGATGATGGAGAGCGAACCGCCTTCCTCGATGTTGCGCGCGGCGCCAAAGAAGCGCTTGGGGCGTTGCAGCGCGTTGGCGTCCACGCCGCCGGTCAGCACCTTGCCCGAGGAGGGGACCACGGTGTTGTAGGCGCGGCCCAGACGGGTGATCGAGTCGAGCAGGATGACGACATCGCGCTTGTGTTCGACAAGGCGCTTGGCCTTTTCGATGACCATTTCGGCCACCTGGACGTGGCGCTGCGCCGGTTCGTCAAAGGTCGAGGAGATTACCTCGCCCTTCACGCTGCGCTGCATGTCGGTGACTTCTTCCGGGCGTTCATCGACCAGCAGCACCAGCAGGAACACTTCGGGATGGTTGTCGGTGATCGCCTTGGCCATGTTCTGAAGCAGCACGGTCTTACCCGTGCGCGGCGGCGCGACGATCAGCGCGCGCTGGCCCTTGCCCTGCGGCGAAATGAGGTCGATCACGCGGGCCGACTTGTCCTTGACCGTGGGGTCAAGCGTGTCGAGGCGCAGGCGCTCGTTGGGATAAAGCGGGGTCAGGTTGTCGAAGTTGACGCGATGGCGCACCGCTTCGGGATTGTCGAAATTGACGCTGACCAGCTTGGTGATCGCAAAATAGCGCTCGCCATCCTTGGGCGCGCGGATTTCGCCTTCGACGGTGTCACCCGTGCGCAGGCCCCACTTGCGGACCTGATTGGGCGAGACATAAATGTCGTCCGGCCCGGCCAGATAATTGGCCTCCGGATTGCGCAAAAAGCCAAAGCCGTCGGGCAGCACTTCAATCGTGCCCTGCCCGATGATCTCTTCGCCATCCTCGGCCACTTCCTTCAGGATCGCGTACATCAGATCCTGGCGGCGAAGCGTGCTGGCGCTTTCCACGCCATATTCCTCGGCCATCTCGACCAGCTCGGCCGAAGTCTTTTTCTTTAATTCTTTCAAATGCATATCAAGGTATTCCTATGAGGTTCGGCCGGCGGGTCTGTGGGGCATGGAGAATGCAAGACCATTGAGGTGCCGCGTCTTTATGTCGCGCGGCGGTGCCGGTTGGGTGGGGAGATAGGGGATTGGGGGCGGAAAATCAAGGAAAGAGAGAAATGCGAGGGTCTACCCCCTCGCGCTCCCGTTACTGTCTGCGTTGCGCCATAGGTTCAACGAAAGTGCAACGGACGCAGCGTTTGAAATGATAGAGCCTGCGGCGCCATTCAACAGCGCCGCAGGCTTCCAATCATCGCCCCATCCACAAAGCTGCGAACCCAAACGCACCCCCATTAACGGGATTACAAAGGGCCCCCGCCCTTTGCCCGCCGGAGGCACAAAACCCTAAAAGCCAATCAAAACGGCTTCAACACCACCATCACCACGATCACCGCCGCCGCCAGCCCGGGCACTTCATTGAGCAGCCGCAGCTTCTTGCCGGTCAACCGCCGCTCGCCCCGAGCCAGAGCCTTGGAATAGCCCACCAGCCACATGTGGTAAAAAGTCAGCCCCAGCACCGCGGTCAGTTTCAAATGAAACCACCCCTGCGAAAAGGCCCCGATCGTGTGCGCCAGCAGCAGGCCCAGCACCCAGACCACGATGATCGCAGGCGTCAGGATGATCTTGCGCAACTTGGCCTCGCGGTCGATCCAGCGGGCTTCTTCGGCGCTGCCCGGTTCGCTTTCCTGATGATAGACGAAATAGCGCGGCAACATGAAGAGGCCCGCCATCCAGAAGATCACAAAGATGATATGGCCCGCCTTGAGCCAGAGATAGGTCATCGAAAGCACCCAATCCATCGCTGCACCATGATGTTAGCATCGTGCGAAAAAGTGGGATCCGGTTTTCCGCTGTCAACGCCGTGACGACAAAAAACCGGAAGAACAGTGCCCTAAATGCGCTTTACCGTTTCCAGCCGCGCACAACGCTGAGCAATTGCTCGACATGGGCGATGGGGGTGGTCTGCCCGATGCCATGGCCCAGGTTGAAGACATGGGGGCGGTCGGCAAAGGCTTCTAGCACGCCGATGGCGCGCGCCTCCAACTCATCCCCGCCCGCCAGCAGCAGCAGCGGATCGAGATTGCCCTGCACCGGCATGCCCGCAGGCAATTCGCGCGCGGCCCAAATCGGGTCGACGGTTTCGTCCACACCCACCGCATCCACGCCGGTCTCGCGCGCATAGGCCGCCAGCTTCTCGCCGGAACCCTTTGGAAAGCCGATGATGGGCACGGTGGGGTGCAGCGCCTTCACAGCCTTCACAATGGCCGCGTTGGGCGCGATAACCCATTTCTCGAACTCACGCGGGGCGAGAGACCCGGCCCAACTGTCGAAAAGCTGGATAGCCTCGGCCCCGGCCTTGATCTGACCGTCGAGATATTCAACCGTAACGGCCACGATCCCGTCGATGATCGCCTGAAATGCGGCAGGATCGCGATAGGCATAAGCGCGTGTCTCATGCTGGTCGCGGCTGCCCTCGCCATTCACCATGTAGGTCGCGATGGTCCAGGGACTGCCCGCAAAGCCCAGCATGGTGGTCTGTGGGCTGATCTGGGCCACGACCTGCCTCACGGTCTCATAGATCGGCACAAGGCGCTCAGGGACCGCCACAAGCGATTTGAGGGCATGATCGACGAGGCGCGGAGAAAGATGCGGCCCCTCGCCCACGAGGAACTGGAGATCCTGACCCATCGCATAGGGCACGATCAGAATGTCGGAAAACAGGATCGCCCCGTCAAAGCCGAAACGGCGCAACGGCTGCACCGTGATCTCGGCCGCCGCTGCGCTGTCATAGACCAACGCGAGAAAGCCCCCCTTTTCTGCCCGCAGCTCGCGATATTCCGGAAGGTATCGCCCAGCCTGACGCATCAGCCAGATCGGGCGCGAAACGCCATTGGAACCACGCAACGTATCGAGGAGCAAACCGGGCATCGAGAGAGTCCAATCCAAAAAAATAGATTCTTATTAAAGGGTTCTAGTAGGTAGTTGGCCTGTGGATAGCGGGCATACCGGTTCCTTGCCCGATTTATCCCGAAATGAACAGGCCGAGGCCCTTTGCGAATCCCCAAGAGTCAGGGTCAAGGATTCCTTTTCCCCCTTATCCCCAGCCTGTGGGTAACCCTATTCACATGTCCACAAGTCGCGCAAAGGAGTCCTGTTACCGGGGGTTAAACCTGTCCCCCAGATTGTCACCAGACCTTTACCGTGGTTTATGGGCAGGCTTATCCACAGAGCGGAACGGTTTTAGGTACATTCACGAATGACGCGGCTCCATCTCCATTTGCTCTCGGATTCCACCGGCGAAACGCTGGAAATGATTGCCAAGGCCGCGCTGTCGCAATTCGACGATACCGATGTCGTGCGCCACTTCTGGCCTATGGTCCGCTCGCAGGCGCATCTGGATCGTATCATCGGCGATATCGCTGCCAACCCCGGTCTGGTCGTTTATACGATGGTCAGTCAGGATATCCGCAGGGCCTTGGAGGATCGCTGCCGCACGCTGGGCCTGCCCGCGGTGCCCGCCCTCGATGCGGTGATTGACTCGCTTGAGGCCGCGCTGGGGCAGGAAGCCAAGGGGCGCCCCGGTCGCCAGCACACTTTGGACGCGGCCTATTTCGCCCGTGTTGAGGCGATCCAGTTCACCATCGCCCATGATGACGGCGTGGCGTGGGAGGATTGGGAGGAGGCCGACATCGTGCTGGCGGGCGTGTCGCGCACGTCGAAAACGCCCACCTCCATCTATCTGGCCAATCGCGGGTTCAAGGTGGCCAATATCCCCATCGTGGTGGAAAGCCCGCCGCCGGGCCTGCTCTATGATCTGAAACGCCCGCTGGTCGTCGGCCTGACCACCGCGCCCGAACGTCTGATTCAGGTACGCCGCAACCGACTGCTCACGCTCAACCAGTCGCCCGACACCGCCTATGTCGATAATGACCGCGTGGGCGCCGAACTGCAATTTGCCCGCCGCATGTTTGCCGATAATGGCTGGCCGGTGATCGACGTCACCCGCCGCTCGATCGAGGAAACCGCCGCCGCGATCATCAATCTGATCAAAGAGCGGACCGATCATCATTCCGGAGCCCGATAAAACCGATGACTTTTCCTGAACTCGTTTTGGCCAGCCAGAGCGCATCGCGCCGGGCGATGCTGGATGCTGCCGGTGTGGCGCATCAGGCCATCCCTGCGCGCATCGATGAACGCGCGCTTGAGGCCGGGCTTACAGGCGCCGCGCCCGATGATGTCGCGCTGGCTCTGGCGCAGGCAAAGGCGCTGGCGGTTTGTCCATCGGCGCCGGGGCAACTGGTGCTGGGCAGCGACTCCCTTGTCGTGGTCGAGGGCCGCCGTTTCGACAAACCGGCAAGTCGTGAGGATGCCGCCGATCATCTGCGCTTCTTTTCCGGCCGCGTGATGGAATTGCATTCGGCCGCCGCGCTGGCCCGCGATGGGGCGGTGGTCTGGGCACATGCCGAATGCGCGCGCCTGTCGGTCCGCCGGCTCGACGAAGGCTTCATTTCGGCCTATCTGGACGCCGAATGGCCCGAAGTGGCGGCCTGCGTCGGGGTGTTCCGCATCGAGGCGCGCGGCGTACAATTGTTCGACAGAATCGAGGGCAGCCATTTCACGGTGCTGGGAATGCCGCTGCTGGCGGTGCTGGGGGCGTTGAGGAACGTAGATTGAGGGCGGAATTGAAGTGACCGAGATTACAGCGCCCACGCGGCCCTTTGCCGAAGTGATCGGCGATCCGATTGCCCAATCCAAATCGCCCGCGATCCATGGCCACTGGCTCGAACGGCTGGGGCTCGAGGCCGATTATGGCCGCGCCCATGTGCTGCCCGCCGATCTGCCCGCCTATATTGCCTCGCGTCGGGCCCAGCCCTTGTGGCGCGGGTGCAATGTCACCATGCCGCATAAGCAGACGATCATCCCCCTGCTCGACGGGCTGGACCCGCTGGCGGCGCGGATCGGCGCGGTCAATACGGTGGCAGTCGGCAAGGATGGGCGGCTGACCGGCCATAACACCGATGCGCCGGGCTTTATCGAGCCTTTGCTGCCGGTGCTGGGCGATGAGCTGGCGCCGGAGAATGCGCTGGTGATCGGGGCGGGCGGCGCGGCGCGGGCGATTGTCGTGGCGCTGGCCGATGCGGGGATAGCGATCACGCTTGCCGCGCGCGATCCGGCCAAGGCACAGGATTTGCTTGATGAACTCGCGCCGGGCCCACGGCATCGTGCGGCGGCGTTGGGGGATTTTGCCCGTGGCGGCGATGGCGAATTCGGCATGATCGTCAATGCCAGCCCGCTGGGTATGGTGGGCAATCCGCCGCTGGCGCTGGATCTGAGCCATGGTCGGCCTGCAGCGATTGTCTATGACATTGTCACCGCGCCCTTGGAAACGCCGTTGCTGACGGCTGCGCGGGCCGAGGGGATGCGCTGCATCGACGGGCTGACCATGCTGATCGGTCAGGCGGGAATCGCCTTTGAACATTTCTATGGCGCCGACCCTGCGCGTGAGCGCGGCGATACGGCCCTGCGCGCGATTCTGACGGCATGAAGATCATCGGCCTGACCGGCTCGATCGGCATGGGCAAATCGACCGTGGCCGGGATGCTGCGCGAGGCCGGCGTGCCGGTGTTTGACGCCGACGCCACGGTGCGCGCGCTTCAGGGGCCGGGCGGGGCCTTGCTGCCCGCGATCGAGGCTGAATTTCCCGGCACCACCGGCCCCGATGGCGTGGACCGGGGCAAACTGGGCGCGGCGGTGTTTGGCAAGCCGGAAGCGCTGGCACGGCTGGAGGCGATTGTTCACCCCGCAGTCGCGATTGCGCGGGAGCAATTCCTTGCGCAACATTGCGACTCGCCAATGGTTGTTTTTGACATTCCCTTGCTGTTTGAGCGCACCGGGCGGGAGGGGATGGACGCGGTGGTGGTGGTTTCGGCCCCGACCCCTGTGCAAAAGGCCCGAGTCATGGCCCGGCCGGGCATGAATGAGGCCAGATTCGTTGATATTCTGGCCGCGCAAATGCCCGATGCGGAAAAACGGGCGCTGGCCGATTATGTTTTGGATACAGGCACTTCGCTGGAGAAAACCCGCGCTGCCCTCGCAAAAGTGTTAGATCGGATTAACCATTTGGACGGAAACGCAACCTAATCTCGATTCCATGAGAATTTTGCTTGTGCAGCCCGGTTTCGAGGAGGATAGATATCACAATGCGTGAGATTATCTTCGACACCGAAACCACAGGTCTGGACCCCAAAAACGGCGATCGGCTGGTGGAAATTGGCTGCGTCGAAATGGTCAACAGGGTGGCCACCGGCGCCACCTATCATGCCTATTTCAACCCCCAGCGCGATATGCCCGCCGAGGCCGAACGGGTCCATGGCCTGTCCGAAGCCTTTTTGGCGGACAAGCCGTTGTTTGCGGAAAAGGCGCAGGAATTTCTCGATTTTATCGGTGACGCGCCGATGGTGGCGCATAATGCCGGTTTCGACTTTGGCTTTATCAATGCCGAACTGACAGCCGCCGGTTTTGAGCCGGTCGGGCTGGATCGCATGGTCGATACGGTCAAGATCGCACGCCAGAAACATCCCGGCGCGAAAAACTCGCTCGATGCGCTTTGCACGCGCTATGGCATCGACCGCAGCCACCGAACCAAACACGGCGCTTTGCTCGACTCCGAACTGCTGGCGCAGGTCTATGTCGAATTGCTGGGCGGCCGCCAGATTGGTATGGAACTGGCCGCACAAAGCGTTGTTATTACTGAAACAGTAATGCAAACCAACACGCAGGCGACGCGTGCGCGTCCCCTGCGCGAGGCCCGCCCCCATGCCGCCAGTCAGGAGGAACTGGACGCCCACGGCGCGTTTTTGAAATCGATCAAGGAGCCGATCTGGCTTCAGTGACTATCAAGAGATAACAACAAGAGGAGTAACAACCATGGACGTTCGCGTTTCCGGTCATCAAATGGAAACTGGCGATGCACTGCGCGTGCATGTTGAGGAGCGCCTGGCGGCGATCATCGACAAATATTTCGCGCGGGCGCTGTCTTCGGTTGTCACCTTCAGCAAGGCCCCGGGCGGTTCGTTCCGCAGCGACATCGTGATGCATGTGCGCCAGGGCCTGATCCTGAAGGGCGCCGGCCTCAGCCATGATGCGCACCACGCCTTTGACCAGGCCTCGGACAAGGTGGAAACCCAGCTGCGCCGCTATAAGCGCCGGTTGAGCGCGCGGCAGGAACAGGCCGCCCATTCGGTTCGTTCCGAAGAAGCCGCCTATACGATTTTCGTCGAACCCGAGATGGAGCAGGACGAAGCCCCCGTCGAAGCGCCGCTGGTGATTGCCGAGCTGCGTGTCGATGTGCCCGAAACCACCGTGTCGGACGCGGTGATGATGCTCGACCTGCGCAACACTAACGCGTTGCTGTTCAAAAACGCTGGCACCGGCAAGCATAATATGGTTTACCGGCGCGGTGATGGGTCGATCGGCTGGGTCGAACCGTCCTGACGAACGTTAACGCGCTCCACGGCCCGGTGCCTTTGGCGCGGGCCGTGGTGTGTTTTTGGGACCACTGGCGGGGGCGTTTGGTCAAGGCGGTAAGCTGACGAACCAAACCTCTTTGCTTGTTTCGATAAAACCCGCTATCGGCCCCGCCGATCCCGCTTGGCTTCTTGGCGCGCGGGAGAGAAGGCTTAAACGAATTTTGGCGATGACCGCGCTGTTCACGCTCCTGCCTGATGCCGTCAGTACGGTAAAAGTCGATAGTAAGTCGGCTGTTCTCGATTGCCTGGCCGACCGCTTTGCGGCGGTTTACGGACTTGATCGAGCGCAGGTGCTTGAGCGTATCCTTGAACGGGAAAATCTGGGCAGCACCGGTTTCGGGCGCGGCGTAGCGATTCCCCATGCCCGTGTGCCGATGGTGGAAAAGCCGGTGGCGGTGTTCCTGCGACTGGCCGCGCCCGTGGCATTTGAGGCGGCCGACGATATGCCCGTCGATCTGGTGTTCGGCCTGCTCAGCCCTGAGGCGGCGGGCGTTGTCCATCTGCATGCTCTGGCGGCGATTTCGCGGCTGATGCGCGATGACAAGATGCATGCCGCGCTGATGGAGGCGCCGGGCGACGAGGCGATCTATGCGCTGATCGCCAATGTGGCCGACCGTGCCGGTTAAGCAGGGCCTTTGAGCGCGCGCCTTCCTGCAGGAATCGAAGTTTCCGCGCTTTTGCGTCAGGTTCAGGCCGAGGGCGGCTTTGGCACGATCATCGCGCGCGGCGATCCCGATGCGGGCACGGTGATGGTGGTGTTGTGCGACCGGGGCGGCGATTATCGCGCGTATGAACGGATGCCCAGCGCGGATGGCCACCGAATCTGGCAATGCGCGAAGAGGCAGAACGCCGAATCGCCTGATGAGTTCCCCGAATGGCTGAAAAAACGCGAGCGTCAGGACAGCGACCTGTGGATTGTTGAACTGGATATCGCGCGAGGTGAACGGTTCATCGGATTAACGGCAGATGACTGATTGACCCTGCGCGCCGCTTTGGGCAACGGGCGCACACCTAATCTTGCGAGGGCGGTCTGTCCGGTAATCATGCCGGAACGACAAGCGCGCAGACGGGGGACATCCGGCAAGCGGTCGGGCGGTTTCGGCGTCAGTAATGGCTAAAGACCCCGCTTCACCCTTGCGACAGGCTGTTCACCGCCCATTTGAAATTGTTTATGGCTCTCTTTCTGAAACGCGCCAGTCTGGCCTCGGTTGCCGCAGGTTTTCTGGTTCTTCTTTACAGCGCCGCTGGTTCGGGCGCGGCCGCACAGGATAAAACCCAGTCGTCGGTTCAACTGCAACCTTCGCTCAGCGTGTTTAACGAGGAAACCCCCTCGAACGCTCTGATTCCCGCCCCGCAGGCTCCCGCTTCGCTCGCCGACCTTGTCGCCGCAGAGCCTGAAGCCGCCTCGGAAACGTCGGAAGACATCAATTGTCTGGCCGGCGCGATCTATTTTGAAGCCGGTAACGAACCGCTCGATGGCCAGCTCGCCGTTGGCCGCGTGATCGTGAACCGCACTCGTTCGGGCCGTTTCCCCGCCTCTTACTGCGGCGTGGTGTATCAGCCTTCGCAATTCTCCTTTGTGCGCGGCCACCACATGCCTGCGATTCGGACCGAATCGCGCAAGTGGCAGAACGCTCTGGCCATTGCCCATATCGCCCATGACAACCGCTGGAAGTCGAGCGCGGAAGGCGCGCTGTATTTCCACGCCGCGCGTCTGGGTTCGCGCTGGCAGGACAAGGTCCGCGTGGCGCAGATCGAGAACCATATCTTCTATCGTTGATCCCTTTTGCGGATCGCGCGATCATTTCAGGCCCTCCGTCCTTGCCGACGGGGGGCTTTTCTTTATGGGCGCAGGGCATGAAATCCCCTGCCTCCCCCTGCAACGGCGTGTGCCGCATTCATCCCACGCATGGCTTTTGCGCGGGATGCTGGCGCAGCGGGGATGAGATCGCGGCCTGGCCCGCCATGTCGGACGGGGCCAGGCGCGCGCTGCTGGCCACGCTAAAAAAGCGGCGCAAACGCTGAATGGCTGACAGGGCGGCGCAATTCTGTTAAGGGGCCGCGCATGTCTGATACGCAAACTCTTGAATCCGCCCAAACCGAAACGCCCGAAGCGCTGGTGGCGCGTCTGGCCAAGGCTGGCCGCGCGGCGCAGGTCGTGCTGGCGCGCATGACCACCCCGCAAAAGGCAGCCGCGCTGCTGGCGGCGGCAGAGGCTTTGCGCGCGGCACAGCCGGCGATTCTGGAGGCCAATGCGCAGGATATGGCGGCGGGCGCCGCGCGCGGCCTGTCGGGCGCGATGCTCGACCGTCTGCGGCTGGATGCGGGTCGTCTGGCCGGGATTGCCGATGCGGTGGCGGCGGTGGCCGGTCTGCCCGATCCCGTGGGCGAGGTGATTTCGCAGGATGAGCGCCCCAATGGCCTCGTTCTGGCGCGGGTGCGCGTGCCTGTGGGCCTGATCGGCATTATTTACGAAAGCCGCCCCAATGTGACGGCTGACGCTGCCGCACTCTGCATCGGTTCGGGCAATGCCGCGCTGCTGCGCGGGGGCAGCGAGGCGGTGCATTCCAATCGCGCGATCCACGCCGCGATGGTGCAGGGGCTGGTCAGCGCGGGTGTGCCCGAGGCGGCGGTGCAGTTGATGCCCACGCAGGACCGCGCGGCGGTGGGTGCGATGCTGACGGCGGCGGGGCTGATCGACATGATCGTGCCGCGCGGAGGAAAATCGCTGGTCCAGCGGGTGCAGGATGACGCGCGCGTCCCCGTGCTGGCGCATCTCGACGGCATTTGCCACACTTATGTTCACAGCGCGGCTGACCCCGAAATGGCGCTGTCCATCGCTGTGAATGCGAAAATGCGCCGTACCGGTATTTGCGGTTCGATGGAAACGCTGCTGCTCGACGCGGCCTTCCCCGGCTCGGTCGCGGTGGTTCGCGCTTTGTTGGACAAGGACTGCGAATTGCGCGGCGATGCCCGCGCCCGCGCGCTCGATCCGCGCATCCTGCCCGCCAGCGAGGCGGATTGGGACACCGAATATCTCGACGCCATCCTTTCGGTGGCCGTGGTTGATGGGCTTGAGGCCGGGATTGACCATATCGCCCGCCATTCCAGCCATCACACCGATGCGATCATCACCGCCGATCCTGCCGCTGCCGAGGAATTCCTCCAGCGCGTCGACAGCGCGATCGTCATGGTCAACGCCAGCACGCAATTTGCCGATGGCGGCGAATTCGGGCTTGGCGCGGAAATCGGCATTGCCACCGGGCGCCTGCATGCGCGCGGCCCGGTCGCTTTGGAAGGGCTGACCACCTATAAGTGGCAGGTGCGCGGAACCGGACAGGTTCGCCCCTGAAACCCAATCCGCAACGTATCGGCCTCATGGGCGGGAGCTTCAACCCCGCCCATGGGGGCCATCGCCGCATCAGCCTCATGACGCTCGCCGCGCTGGGGCTGGATGAGGTGTGGTGGCTGGTGTCTCCGGGCAATCCATTGAAGCCGCGTGCGGGCATGGCCCCGCTTGCCGCCCGCGTGGCCTCGGCCCGGGCGCAGGCGCGGCGCGCGCCGATCCGCGTTTCGGCCATCGAGCGCGAATTGGGCACGCGCTATACCGTTGATACTTTGGCGCGGATTCGTCGCCGTTGGCCCGCCAAATGTTTCACGTGGATCATGGGCGCCGACAATCTGGCGCAATTTCACCACTGGCGGCGGTGGCGCGATATCGCGCGTGCTATGCCGATTGCGGTTATTGCCCGTCCGGGCTATGATAGCGGCGCTGTTGCCAGTCCGGCGATGGCCTGGCTGCGCCGATTCCGGCGGCCTGCGGCCAGTTTGAAAAAGCCGGCTGGATGGAGCGCGCCAAGGCTGGTGCTGTTGCGTTTCGACCCCGATCCCCGTTCGGCCACCGCCATCCGGCAGGCCAATCCGGCGTGGGCGCAGGGAGCGATTGCACCATCGCTGCGGGACGGCCTGACACGCCGCAACATTGCCCCGTGGGGACGGGCATGATGCGGCGGGACATGCCCATAAGCGTTTCACATTGATCATTCTGGCACCCCGCCTCCAGCCGGAGCGGGCCTGCCACCAGAGAGGAGTTATTCTGACCTACATGCCCGATCCTATCACCCCTTCGCCCGCCATCCCGGCGGCGAAACCCGTTTCCACGCTGCCCGACGCCGAACCCGGTTCGCTGCACGCGCTGGTCCTGCAATCGCTTGACGACGATCAGGCGCAGGAAATTGTCTCCATCCCGCTGGAAGGCAAGACCTCGGTGGCCGATCACATGGTGATCGCATCGGGCCGTTCCACGCGTCAGGTGGCCGCGATGGCCCAGCATCTGGCCGAGCGTATCAAGCACGGCGGCTTTGGCCATGTCCGCATCGAAGGTCTGCCTGCGGCGGATTGGGTGTTGATCGATGCCGGCGATATTGTCGTCCATCTGTTCCGCCCCGAAGTGCGCAACTTCTATAATCTGGAACGCATGTGGGGCTTTGACGGACCCAGCGGTGCGGCCTGATCTGCACGACTGATCAGGCTTTTCGGGGGCGCGGCAAAAGGACGGGTCGGCACGATGCTGCTGCATATACTGGCCCGTGGGCGGATTGCCCGCTCGCCCGAAGGAGAGATGCTGGACCGCTATTTGAAGCGGATTAGCTGGCCGGTGAAGCACACCGAATTGCCGGACCGGGGCGGTACCATTCCCGCCCTTGCCACCCCTGCCCGCCGCGTTTTGCTCGACGAGCGCGGGCGCCAGCTTTCTTCGGAAGAATTTGCCGCGATGCTGGGGCGTTGGCGCGATGATGGCGTGCGCGAGGTGCGCTTTGAAATCGGCGCGGCCGATGGGCATGGCGACGCCGGGCGCGAAGGGGCCGATCTGCTGATCGCTTTTGGCGCGATGACATGGCCCCATCTGATGGCGCGCGCGATGCTGGCCGAACAATTGTGGCGCGCCACCGCGATCCTGTCGGGCCACCCCTATCACCGGGCGAATTGAACGATGCGGGCGGGGGTCTTGCTGATTGCCGCTTTCATGGCCGGTGCCGCCGCGGCGCAGGTGGTCAATGTGCTGGACGATCCGGCGCAAAGCCCGGCGCAAACAAGGCGCGATCTGGCCGCCGCGCAGGCCCAGGCCAGTCAGGCGCGCGCCCGGGCCGAGAACCTTGAACGCGGAGCGCAGCAGGCCAGTGCCGCCGCCGATAAAGCCGCCCGTGAAGCCGCCGCTCTGGCCGCGCGGATTCAGGAGGCCGAGGCGCAAATCGTGGCAGACGAGGCGCGCATCCGCATCATCGAACAACAGCGCAAGGATTTGCGGGCGGAACTGGCGCAAAGGCAAAAGCCGCTGGTCGAGCTGACCGGGGCTTTGCAGCGCCTGTCGCGCCGCCCGCCGCTGGTGGCCTTGCTGCGCCCCGGCTCGCTGGCGGACAGTGTGCATACGCGCGCCTTGCTGGAAAGCATGTTGCCGCAGGTGCAGCGCCGCACCGCCGCCTTGCGCAGCGAACTGGCCCGCGCCCGCGCGCTGCAGGAACAGGCCAAGGTGGCTGAGGCCGCGCTGCATGGCGAGATTGCCGCACTGGGTACCCGCCGCCGCGATCTGGGCGCGATGGAGTCCCGCCAGCGTCAGGCCGCGCGTGAGGCCAATGGCGGGGCAAGCCGCGAGGCCGAACGCGCGCTGGCTCTGGGCGAAAAGGCGCGTGATCTGGGCGGATTGCTCGATGGGCTGGAGCAGGCCGCCGCGCTGCGCGACCGTCTGGCGGCGCTGCCCGGCCCGGTGCTGCGCCCTGCGTCAGGCTGGACGGCGGGGGGCCAGATGGCGCAGGAGGCCGCCTATGCCCCCTCGCCCAGCCCGACACCCACAGCCCTCCCTGATTTCCTGCTGCCGGTGACGGGGCGGCTGATCTCGGGCTTTGGCGATGCTTCACGTGGAACAGCCGCGCGCGGCATCACGCTGTCGGTGCGCCCTCAGGCGCAGGCGGTGGCCCCATCGGCGGGGCGGATTGCCTTTGCCGGACCTTTTGCCGGCTATGGCCAGATCATCATCATCGATCATCCGGGCGGCTTTACCAGCCTGATCACCGGGCTTGACCGGATTTCGGCGCAGGTGGGCGACAATGTCGTGGCCGGATCGCCTTTGGGCGCGGCGGGCGGGGGGCAGCCCCAGATTACGCTGGAATTGCGCAGAGATGGCAAGCCGGTGAACCCTTTGGATCAACTCAGGCGTTGAATCTTGCATCATAGCGTATCTGGCATTCCGCGCCCAACCCGGCTAGGTTTGCCGTCGATTATCCAGAAAGGCCCCCCATGCGTTCACGTTTAGCCACTCTTGCCCGCGCCGGACTTATGCTGGGGGCGGTGGCGATGGTGCCGGTGGGCACGGCGGGTCTGGCCGCCGTCGATGGGCGCGTGGCGCCGCAATTTGCCCGCCTTTACACGGTCTACAGCCTGATCAAGGCGCATTATGTCGATCAGACCGATGATGAAAAACTGGTCAAGGGCGCGATCGACGGGATGCTCTCCAGCCTCGATCCGCATTCCTCCTATCTCGACGGGGCCAGCTTGGAACGGCTGCGCACGATGATTGACGGGGGCTATGCGGGCCTTGGCATTTCGGTGGTGCAGGAAGATGGCGCGGTCAAGGTGGTCAGCCCGATGCGCGGCAGCCCGGCCGAGCAGGCAGGCGTCAAGGCGGGCGATTATATCACGCATCTGGATGGCAAATTCATTGTCGATGGCGATCTGGACGATGCCGTGGCCAAGATGCGCGGCGCGGCGGGCACACAGATCAAGCTGACCATCTATCGCCCCGGCCGCGAGGAGCCGTTCGACCTGACGCTGACCCGCGCGGTGATCACGCTGGAGCCGGTGACGGGCAAGCTGGAAGGCAATGTGGCGGTGATCACCGTCAATGAATTCAGCCATGACGTGGGCCGTCTGGTGTTTGAACAGATCCAGAAGCAGCGCGCTGCCGCAGGCAACCGTCTGACAGGCGTGGTGCTGGATCTGCGCTCGAACCCCGGCGGCGAGCTGGACGAGGCGGTGGCCCTGTCCGATCTGTTCCTGAGCGGCGGCACGGTGGTGTCGCAGCGCGGGCGTCAGGCGGGCGAGAATGCGGTCTATCGCGCCGAAACCTACTTCCCCGGCGATCTGGTCAAGGGGCTGCCGGTGATCGTGCTGATCGATGCCGGTTCGGCCAGCGCGTCCGAAATCGTCGCGGGCGCGCTTCAGGATCAACATCGCGCGTTGATTATGGGCGAGCGCAGCTTTGGCAAGGGCAGCGTGCAGACGATGATCCCTATCGACAGCGCCCATGCGGTGAAACTGACCACGGCGCGCTATTACACGCCTTCGGGCCGCAGCGTGCAGGAGGGCGGGATCGAACCCGACATCCGCGTGCCCCAGATTTCCGACCCCGACGCCCGCAAGCGCAGCGAAAAAGCGCTGCGCGAGAGCGATCTGCGCCGCCATCTGGTCAATGAAAAAGGCGTGGACGACAAGAAGCTGGAAAAGGACAACACGCCCGATCCGCGCTTCAAAATGACGCCCGAGGAATTGACCGAGAAGGGCATCAAGGATTTCCAGCTGTGGTATGCGCTGCAGACGATCAATCGCACGGCGACGCTGGCGGCAAAGGGCAAGTGAGATGAAAAATCTGAGTAAGGCCAATCTGGTTGCTCTGGCGGTGCCGCTGGCGCTGTTGGGCGGGGCCTATGGGTTTCAGTATATCGGCGGCCTTGTGCCTTGCGAGATGTGCTGGTGGCAGCGTTATGCCCATTTTGCCGCGCTGGGGCTGGCGGTGGCGGCATTCGTGTTGCCGGTGAAGCGTTTGTTTGTGGCACTGTCGGGTCTTGCTCTGGTGGCGGCCTCGGCGATTGGCGGCTATCATGCAGGCGTCGAATATGGCTGGTGGAAGGGCCTGACCGAATGCACCACCACGGTCAGCTTTTCCAATGGCGGCGATCCTTTGGCCGCGATCATGGCGGCGCCCGTCATCCGCTGCGATGTGGTGCAGTGGAAGCTGATGGGCATTTCGATGGCCGGTTTCGATTTCCTGATTTCGGGCGCAGCGGCGCTGGTGGTTTTCGCGCTGATGGCGCGGAACAAGGGTTGAGATGGGGAGCGTTGAGATGGCGGTTTCGCAGCGCGTGAAGCGGATGGTGCGCGTCGATCAGGCAGGGGAATATGGCGCGGTGCGCATCTATGCCGGGCAATTGGCGGTGATGGGCGATCGCGGTCCGCATTCGGCCAAGATCCGCGAGATGGAAGCGCAGGAAGTGGACCATCGCGCATGGTTCGACCGGCTGATCGTCGAGAGGCAGGGGCGGCCTACGGTGCTTCAGCCGATCTGGCATGTCGCGGGCTTTGCGCTTGGCGCGGCCACGGCGCTGATCGGGCCGGAGGCGGCGATGGCCTGCACCGCGGCCATCGAGACCGAGATCGACAAGCATTATACCGAGCAATTGGAAGAACTGGGCGATGAGGACCCTGAACTGGCGGGCCTGATCGAAAAGGCGCGCGATGACGAGCGCGAACACCGCGACACCGCCCTTGCCAATGGGGCGGAGCGCGCGCCGGCCTATCCGCTGCTCTCGGGGGCTATCCGGTTGGGGTGCCGGTTGGCTATCAAGCTGTCGGAACGTATCTAAATTGTTCTGGCGCAAGGCCGGGTGCAGCCAACTTCAGCTAGCATTCACCCGCTATCGCAGAGGGCTTGGTCAGCCTATATTGCCGCCAAACGCATTGAGGAGCCTGTTGCCATGTTTCGCCCGATTCTCACCCTCGCTGCCGTTTTGAGCATGGCTGCCCCCGCTCTTGCCGCCCAGCAAAATGGAGCGCAACCGACCGGCACGCAGATCACCGCGCCGGGGGGCGAGCGGGTCAATATGGTCATCATCTTTGGCGATGATGCCTGTCCGCAGGGCAAGGGCGACGAAATCACCGTCTGCGCCCGCAAGGCCGAGGGCGAGCGCTATCGCATTCCGGAGCCGTTCCGCGAGAACACCGGCGGGCCGAAGAACGAATCGTGGAATAACAAGGTGATCGCCTATGAGCGCGTCGGTTCAACCGGTGCTCAAAGCTGTTCGCCGGTAGGCGCGGGCGGGCAGACGGGCTGCGTCTCGCAATTCATCAAGAATGCCTATGCCGAGCGCAAGCAGTCGAGCGACGTGCAGTTTTCCAAGATGATCGAGGCCGAGCGCGAAAAGCGTCTTGGCAAGATCGACACCGAAGCCGCGCGCACCCAGTCCGATGTCGAGGACGAGGAAAAGGCCTATTTCGCCCGCAAGCAAAAGCAGGCTGAAGCCGAAGCTAAGGCGAAGGCAGAGGCCGCGCAGCACGGCCCCCCTGCCCCCGGTCAATAATTAATCGCGGATTTCGACCCAGACGGGCGCATGGTCGCTGGCCTTTTCCCGGCCGCGATGCGCCTTGTCCACTCCGCAGGCCACCAGCCGATCCGCCAGTTCGGGCGAGAGCAGCGCATGGTCGATGCGGAAGCCATTGTCCTTCTGCCATGCGCCCGCCTGATAATCCCAATAGGTCCACACGCCGCCGTTGGGATTATGGGTGGCGATGGCATCGGTCCAGCCATCGTGCAGCAGGCGCAGATAGGCATCGCGCGATTCGGGCTGCATCAGCGCATCCTCGGCCATCGCCTTGGGGTTCCAGATGTCGCGGTCGGTGGGAATGACGTTGAAATCGCCCGTGACGATGGCGGGGATTTCCAGCGCCTTTAATTCGGCCATCCGCGCGCGCAGACGCTCCATCCAGCGCAATTTATAGTCGAATTTGGGGCCGGGTTGGGGATTTCCATTGGGCAGATAGATGCCCGCGATCCGCACGCCTCGCACTTCGGCTTCGATATAGCGGCTCTGTTCGTCCTCAGGCTCGCCCGCAAGGCCGCGCTGGGTTTCAACCGGCTTCTCGCCCCGCGCAAGGATCGCCACGCCGTTAAAGCTCTTCTGGCCGTGCCAGATCGCCTGATAGCCGATCTTTTCAAACTCATCGGCCGGAAAGCCCTCGTCCTGCGTCTTGATCTCCTGAAGGCAGGCCACGTCGGGCTGCGTTTCCTCCAGCCATTCCAGCAGGCGCGGCAGGCGGGCCTTGATGCCGTTGATGTTGAAGCTGGCGATTTTCATGAGGATGCAGGTCCTTGGGAAGAGAAGTCTTAGGTGCCTCCGGCGGGCAAAGGGACTCGGTCCCTTTGCAATCCCATGACTGGGAAAGTGCCAGAGGCAATGTCACCTTCTCTTACCGTCGGAGACAATAAATTAAAGCGGCTTTGCCGCATAATGCCCGGTCGCGAATCTCACGCCACCCCATTATCGGGATTGCAAAGGGCCAAGACCCTTTGCCCGCCGGAGTCATTAACCCTTAACCTCAAACCGCAAACGAAGACCCGCACCCACACCCGGCCACGGCATTGGGATTTTCGACCTTGAACGCCGCCCCGCCCAGCGACTCGACATAATCGACGACGCAACCCGAAACGAGATCGAGGCTGAGCGAATCGACGACGAGCTTGACGCCATCGGTTTCGACGACCGTGTCATCGCCCTCAATGCTTTCGGCCAGACCATAGCGATATTGAAAGCCCGAACATCCGCCCCCTTCGACGGCAAGGCGCAGCATGGCCGGTTTGCCCTGCTTCTGCGCGATCCACGCGACTCGGGCGGCGGCGGAGGGGCTGAGGGTGATGGTGGGGGCGGTGTCAGTCATAGGTCTATATGTAGGCGCGCGCCCGCCCACTCGCAAGGCGGGCGCGCGCCCATCAATCCAGATGACAGCGGTCAGGCCATCTGGATGTAATCACGCAGAGCATCGGCTTCGCCCTGGATGCGGTCGATCCGGTATTTAACGAGGTCGCCGATGGAGATGAAATCAACCATCCGCCCTTCGCGCAGCACCGGCAGGTGGCGGATACGGCGGCGGGTCATCAGGCCAAGTGCCTCAAGGGCCGAGGTTTCCGGGTCCACCGTGATCGCGGGTGAGGTCATCACCTGACCCACGACCATGTCGAGCAGGGCCGGGCCATGTTCGTTGAGGCGCGAGATCACATCGCGTTCGGAAAAGATCCCGGCAATGGCATGACCATCTAGCACGGGGATCGCGCCGATCCTCTTGTCCGCCAGCAGGGCGATGGCATCGCGCACTTTCATCGAGACGGTACAGCCAACGATATTAACGTTGCGGCCTTCGATCAGACGAGCAATCGACATGTTTCCTCCATCTCCCTTTTGGCGGGCTTTTTGTCTATTTGTATGAGTATGACATAGGCCATCCCCCATGAAAAGTGGGGAATTGCGCGGGTTTTGGTGCTTGGCCCGTTAACTGTCACCCATGCGCCACGCTTGAAACATGATCCCCAAAGGCGCATGAAGACGCGCAATGACCAACCGTGCTCCTTTTTCCGATACGGCTCAGGCCGCCGCTGCATGGGCGCGGTTTCGGCGCATCATGCGCTGGATGTTTCTGGTGACGATGACCACGGTGATCGGGGCCCTGACCGTCCTGTACAAACAGGAAGGCATGGTCAGCCCGCATTTCTATATCGCGGTGGCGATCGGCGTGTCTTTTGCGATGCTGTTGATGTCGGCGCTGATGGGGCTGGTTTTCCTCTCCAGCGCCAGCGGGCATGACGAGGATGTCAACGAAGGCCCCAAGGACGATCAGGGCCTGAGTCGGTAATCCTCCACCGGCACGCCGCCGATGATATGTTCCTGAAGGATGCGTTCGAGCACATCCTCGGTGCAGGAATGATACCAGACGCCATCGGGATAGACCACCGCCACTGGCCCGGCAAAGCACACACGCAGGCAATCGGCCTTGCTGCGCATCACGCCCGCCTCGGTCAGACCCAGTTGCTTGACCCGCTTTTTGAGATAGGCCCAAGCCTTGCCGCCCACCGCAGGCGCGCAGCATTCGCCTTTTTGCGGTTCGGCGCAGAGGAAGATGTGGCGCTGAACCCCACCCGGTGCGGCGGCCCCGGCCTTGGCCAAGGCGGCCTGCGCCAGCGCGATTTCGTCAGGCTTTACCGACATTTCCATGCCTCGATTGCTTCGCGCAGCCCCTCGGGCAGCGGCGCGGCCTTGCCATCCACCACATGCACCGCCACCGCCTCCGCCAGCGCGACCGGGCGGCCGTCCTGCGTCAGCAGATGGCGCAGGCGCAGGCTGCGGTCCCCCACCGCCGAAAGGCCCGAATGGATCACCAGAGGATGGGGATAATGGGCCTGCGCCAGATAATCGATATTGAGCGAGACGACCATCGTCTGCGCGCCTGCCGGGATAGCCTTGGCAAAGCCGCTGGCCATATGGAAACGCACGCGGGCGTCTTCAATGATCGCCGCCATGGCCACATTGTTGATGTGGTTGTTCGGGTCCAGATCGGCATAACGGGTCGTCACCTCGCAAACATGCGGGTAACCGGCGGGATCGAGCAAAGCGGGATCGGGTTTGGCCATGCCCTTGTCCTATCAGGACAAAGACGGGAGGGCTAGCGCCTCTGTGTTGGTGCGCTCCGGGCATCCGCCCGGAGCTTACGGCACCAGCCCTCTCCCCCGGCCCTACCACCCATTTGGTGTACCCTGTGGGTGGTAGGGCCGGGGGAGAGGGCTGGTGCCGCTAGGAAATCGCGCAGGCGATTTCCCGTCCAACTTTCAGCCCTTCTTGCCGACGATCTTGGCGATTTCGGCGGCGACCATCCGTTCGACCATCGCGGGCAGGTTCTGGTCCAGCCATTCGCGCAATGCGGGCTTGAGCAGATCGGCCACCAATCCTTCGAGCGAGGTTTCGCCGCTGCGCACGATCTGGGGGGGGCGGCTGGGCTGTGACATCATGGCCAAAGCGGCCAGAGATTCGCGCATCGAGGAGATAGCCGGTTCGCTGATGAGGTCGGCCGCGGGGCTAGTCGGGGTGGGGTCCTCGTGAAAATACTGATCCGAATCAGCCAGATCCAGCACATCGTCCTCATGCGATTCGACCACATTCAGCCGGGGGGCGGCCGTCGGGGCACGATTGTCACGCGCGATGACTTTTTTAATCGAATCAAGGATTTCCTCGACCGAAGGTTCGCCCTGTGCGCGCATGAATTGTGCCCCTGAAAATCGCATTATCGCCGAAATCGGCCCTCAATTGCCGAATGTTGAACCGTTCTGGGCAGGTGTGTCAACGGTGCGCGTGGGTTTGCCCGCGCCCTGCACCTTGTCTGCGCCCCAGTCGCCCAGCGCCCCGCGCGCCTCGCGATAGTGGATTTCCGGGTCATAGAGCGCGCCCGCATCCAGCCCCAGATCCTTGCCCGACACCCGGCCCATGGCCGAGAGCAGCGAGAAGCCCGCGACATAGGCATTGCGCCGCGCGGTCACCAGTTGCACCTGCGCGTTGACCAGTTCCTGCTCGGCGTTCAGGATATCCAGCACGGTGCGATTGCCCACGCTGTTTTCCGCCTTCACCCCGCGCAGCGAGAGTTCGGCCGCCTCCACCGCTGTCTGGCTGGCGAGGATGATTTCGTTGGCCGCGCGATAGTTCGAAAAAGAGGCGCGCACGCTGGCGATCACCTGCCGCTCGGTGGCGATTTCATTGTCCATCGCCTGCCCCTCGCGGGCCTGCGCCTGCTTGATCTGGGCGCTGGGCCGCCCGCCCTGATAGAGCGGGATCGTGGCGCGGATGCTGACATCGGCGGTGGCGGCTGATTGCGCGATGGGGAAAGGAAAATTGCCGCGCAGCGCCAGTTGGCCCAGATAATCGGTGTAATTGCCATTGGCCACCATGCTGACCTTGGGCATGCGCGAGGCGCGGGCCACATCGCTGTCAAACCCGGCGGCCTTGCTGCGCTCGCGCGCGGCGGCCAGATCGGGGTTGGCGTCCAGCGCAATGCCCACCGCATCTTCGGGCGCGGCGGGAAGGCTGGGCAGCGGCGGCGGCGGGGCCAGTTCGCCCGCCTCATGGCCGATGATCTGGATATAGGTCTCGCGCGCCTGCACCAGGCTGGCCTCGGCGCTGCGCAGATTACCTTGCGCCACGGCCAGACGGGATTGCGACTGCGCCACGTCGGTCTTGGTCACATCGCCGATCTGAAAGCGATCACTGGTGGCTTTCAGGTTGGTCACCAGCGTCTGCACCTGCGCCTTGTTCAGGCGCACGATGGCCTCGGTGCGGATCACATCCAGATAGGCGGTGACGGCCTGGGTAAATACACCCGCCTCGGTGGCGCGCAGATCATTGCGCCCGGCGATCACCCGCGTATCGGCGGCGCGGATCGCATTCTTCACCCCGCCCCCGCTGTACAGCGGCACCGACAAAGTGCCCACCGCTGTGACCATGCGCGGCATATCGGTGGTCGAGGCCGGGTTCTGGCGGACATATTCGGTTTCGGTGGCGGTGGCGTTCAAGGATGGCAGGCCATCGGCCCGGGCCAGCGGCACGCCCGCATCGGTGGCGCGCAATTGTTCGCGCGCGCCCAGCAGGGTAGGGTTGCTGGCATAGGTTGCGGCCAGAGCGCTGCGCAGATCCTCGGCATGGACGATCGGCGCCACAAGAACCATGGCCGGGCAGGACAAAAGCAGAAGCTTGCGCGTTACCCGGCCATTGATCATCAGAAACTCCAGTGTTTGGGCGCGGCCAGTTCGGCAATCGCGGGAATGCCAAGATCGGCCAGCGTCAGATAGGATACCGCGCCCGCCACCTTGCGGCCCAGCGCCAGGCGTGAAACGCCCTTTTCGACGAGGCCCGTGACGATACGGCCATCGGCGGCCAGCGCATCGTTCAGCACAGCAGGCACTTCGCCCGCCGCGCCGTCGATCAGGATCAGCGAATAGCCGGTGCCGGGCAGACCCTTGCCCAGATCGGCAGCGTCCACCTTGTCCACGCTGCCCGCAAGGCGCGCGACCACGGCGGCGAGGTAATCGCTGCCTGCGGTCACGACCAGAACCTTGTCCTGCGCGGTGGGCTGCGCGGCGCCCAGCACCTTGCCATGAAACAGCGGCGCGGGCAGCGCGCGGCCATTGCCCAGCGGCACGGCGCGGTCGATATAGGCGGCTGCGCGATTGGCGGCGGGCACGTAATCCTCACGCGCGACGCTGGCCAGAGCCGAAAGCACCCACGGCTCATTCACGCCGCAAGTGCGCAGCTGGCTGTCGATCATGGCGCGGCGGGCGGTGCCTGCCTCGGCGCCTTGGGGTGCATAGTGGATTTCGCTCATGCCATCACAATCCTTGACCAAGGCCGTATTACATACATAACACAGTAATGCAATAGGCCAGACCTGTGTTCGTTTATCGCGCGCGCTTCTAGGGCAAACGGCGGGCCAAAGCCAAGCGCTTTGACACGGGAATCCGGGCAAATTCGCCACAAGCGGCACCGACTTTTGTCATAACCGCCGCTTTACCCTTGGCGAAGCGGGGCAATCATGCCTATGGACCGCCCCAACCGATCATACGAATGCGCCTTGGCCCCCCTTCTCTATGGCCAAAGGCCCAGAGCGAAGGAGCCCCCATGGCCGAGTTGGTGACCATCAAAGAACAGGATCTGATCGACAGCGTGGCCGATGCGCTGCAATATATCAGCTACTATCACCCGATGGACTATATCCGCGCGCTGGGGGACGCTTACGAGGCCGAACAGGGGCCCGCCGCCAAGGACGCCATCGCCCAGATCCTGACCAACAGCCGCATGTGCGCTGAAGGGCATCGCCCGATCTGTCAGGACACCGGCATCGTCAACGTGTTCATCCAGTGGGGCCAGAACTGCATTCTGGAATCCGAGATGAGCCTGCAGGAAGTTGTCGATGAGGGCGTGCGCCGCGCCTATAACAACCCGGACAACAAGCTGCGCGCCAGCGTTCTGGCCGACCCGGCCTTTACCCGCCGCAACACGCGCGACAACACGCCCTGCGTTCTCCATGTCGATATGGTCAAGGGCAGCAAGATCCATGTGGACGTTGCGGCCAAGGGCGGCGGCTCGGAAAACAAGTCGAAGTTCAAGATGATGAACCCGTCCGATTCGATCGTCGACTGGGTGCTGGAAATGCTGCCCCAGATGGGCGCGGGTTGGTGCCCGCCGGGCATGCTGGGCATCGGCATTGGCGGCACGGCGGAACATTGCGTCCTGCTGGCCAAAAAGGCGTTGATGGAACAGATCGACATGGCCCAGTTGAAGCAGCGCGGGCCGCAGAACGATCTTGAGGCGCTGCGCATCGAGATCTTCGACAAGGTCAACGCGCTGGGCATCGGTGCGCAGGGTCTGGGGGGCCTCGCCACGATCCTCGACGTCAAGATCATGGACGCCCCCTGCCACGCGGCGGGCAAACCGGTCGCCATGATCCCCAACTGCGCCGCCACGCGCCACGCGCACTTCACGCTGGACGGCTCGGGCCCCTCCTATCTGGAAACGCCCAAGCTGGATCAGTGGCCGCAGGTTCACTGGACCCCCGATGCGGCGGCCAAGCGCGTCAACCTCGACACGCTGACAGCCGAAGAAGTGCAGAGCTGGAAGCAGGGCGACCGCCTGCTCTTGAACGGCAAGATGCTGACCGGCCGCGATGCCGCGCACAAGCGGATCAAGGACATGCTGGCCAAGGGCGAGGAACTGCCCGTCGATTTCAAGGGCCGCGTGATCTATTACGTCGGCCCCGTCGACCCGGTGCGCGAAGAAGTGGTCGGCCCCGCCGGCCCCACCACGGCCACCCGCATGGACAGCTTCTCCGACCTTATGCTCGATCTTGGCCTGCTGGCCAGCGTGGGCAAGGCCGAGCGCGGCCCCAAGGCCACCGAGTCCATCGCCAACCACAAGAGCGCCTATCTGATGGCAGTCGGCGGCGCGGCCTATCTCGTCGCCCGCGCGATCAAGGAATCCAAGGTCGTGGGCTTTGCCGATCTGGGCATGGAAGCGATCTATGAATTCACCGTCGAAGATATGCCGGTGACCGTCGCGGTCGATAGCGAGGGCAAGAATGTTCACCAGCTTGCCCCGCTGGTGTGGAAGGAAAAGATCGCGGCCGAGGGGTTGTTGGCCTAAGGTTTTTTGTCTCCGGCGGGCAAAGGGCGAAAGCCCTTTGCAATCCCGTTATGGGGTGGCGCCTCGTTTGCGGCGGGGCGTTTTGCGAGATGAATTGAAAGCCTGCGGCGCGGGGAGGTCACTCTCAAAAGCGCCGCAGGCTTTATTTTTGATACGGTGCGTCCGACACCTGTCCGCCGAACCCTTGGCGCAACGCAGACAATAATGGGAGCGCGAGGGACTAGTCCCTCGCATCATCTTCTTCTAATCCCCTCCCCCATGGCCATCCTCTTCCACATCTCCGACCTCCACTTCGGCGCCGAGGACCGCGCCGCGCTCGACTGGCTGAAACAGGAGATCGCGCGGGAAAAGCCCGACGCGGTCATTTGCACCGGCGACCTGACGATGCGGGGCACCGTGCGCGAATTTGGCGCGGCGGGGGATTATCTGCTCGGCCTTGGCGTGCCGGTCAGCATCGAGCCGGGCAATCACGACATGCCCTATTATTGGGAGATGGTGAGCCGCCTGCGCCGCCCCTTTGCCCGGTTTGAGGCTTTGCGCGCGCGGGCGCATTCGGACCTGCCGCTGGGCGATGTCACGCTGGCCTCGCTGCCCACGGTGACACCCGCGCAGTGGCGGATCAACTGGTCGAAGGGTTGCGTGAAACAGCCTGCGCTGAATGCCGCCCTGCGCCGTCTGGAGGGCGCACAGGGGCTGAAGCTGGCGGCCTGCCATCATCCGCTGGTCGATGCCGATACGCATGGCACGGGATCGACGCGCGGCGGACGGCGGGCGCTGGCGGCGTTGGCGGGTGCTGGGGTGGCCGCCGTGCTGTCGGGCCATGTGCATGACCCGTTCGACCTGAATGTTGAAACCGAAAACGGTCCGATCCGTATCATCGGCGCCGGCACTCTGTCCGAACGGACCCGCGCCACACCGCCCAGCTATAATCGTCTGGATTATACGCTCGAAACGGGCCTGAACGTGATGGTTCGGGCGGCGGGGTAAGCCCACCGCCCCAAATCCGTTACTGGCCCCTTTTACTGGCCGCGCGCGGCGTTCACCTGTTCCTGGGTGATGGGCACGATCTTGATTTCCACGCGGCGGTTCTTCGCGCGGCCCTCGGGCGTGGCATTGTCGGCCACGGGCATGGTCGCGCCATAGCCCTGGGTGCGGATGCGCGCCTGCGAGACGCCCTGCATGCCAAGGTAATCGCCCACTGTGCGCGCGCGATTTTCCGACAGGGTCTGGTTCAACTGGGCGCTGCCGGTGGAATCCGTGTGGCCATAGACGTCGATCAGGCTGTTGGGATAATCCTTCAGGCTCTGCGCAATCTTGTCCAGCGTGGGGCGGAATTGCGGGTGGAGCATATAGGAGCCGGTGTCGAAGGTCACGCCGTCGGGCAGGCTGAGCATGATCGAGCGGCCATCGTCGGAGGGGCGGATATCCACCCCGGTGCCTGCCGTCTGCTCGCGCAACTGCTTGATCTGCTTGTCGCGTTCATAGCCGATGGCGCCGCCCGCGATGCCGCCGATCCCTGCGCCGATGATGCGGCCCGTGCCGCCCCCGATCAGCCCGCCCAGCAACATGCCGCCCAGCGCGCCCGCGCCCGCGCCGATGGCCGTGCGCGAAACCTTTTGCTGACCGGTGTTGGGATCGGTCACGCAGCCCGAAGTTACCAGCAGCGCGGCAACGGCAAAACCGGCGGTGAAAATACGTGCCTTGGTCATGGGTCTCTCTCCATGGAAATCGGCCCGCGGTGGGCCCCCTCGTACTTGCGCATTTCAGCGATTGTGCCTGAATCTAGCATTGCTGAACGCAAGGAGCCATCGGTCTGGCAGTAATTTGTAACAGTTTTTATACGTTTCCTCGCGCCCCCTTCGCCTTTGCCGGCAAAGCTGCTAGGGATGGTGTGTGACACCCTTTCCCTGGATAGATGTTCTTGTCATTGGTGGGCTTATTGTCCTCAATGGCGTGTTTGCCATGTCAGAACTGGCAATTGTTTCGGCGCGCGCGGCAAAGTTGCGCGTGCTGGCCGATCGGGGCAATCGGGGGGCGCGGGCCGCGCTCGACCTGACCGCTGATCCGGGCAAGCTGCTCTCCACCGCGCAGATCGGCATCACGCTGGTTGCTGTGGTCACGGGCGCCTTTTCCGAGGCCAGTTTTTCGACCCCCGTGGCCGAAAGGATCGCCCATTGGGGCATCCCGCTTGCCTATGCCGACCGTCTGGCCAGCGTGCTGGTGCTGGGGCTGACCACCTTTGTCAGCCTGATTGTCGGCGAACTGGTGCCCAAACAGGTGGCGCTGGCCCATGCCGAGCGGATCGCGATCATCGCCTCGCCGCCCATGGCGATGATGGCGCGTTCGACCGCGCCGCTGGTGTGGCTGCTGCGCGTGTCTTCGGATGCCATCCTTGGCATGATCGGGGTGAAAACCGGCGAGGAGCAGCAGGTGACCGCCGAGGAAATCCACCTCGTTTTTGCCGAAGCGACGCGTTCGGGCGTGATCGAGGAGGAAGAGCGCGCGATCATGACCGGCATCATGCGCCTTGCCGAGCGCCCCGTGCGCGAGGTGATGACGCCGCGCACCGAAATCGACTGGATCGAACGCGGGGCCAGCGAATCGGAGGTGCGCGCCGCCATTGCCGAAAGCCCGCATTCGCTGCTGCCCGTGACCGATGGCGCGGTCGACAATATTGTGGGCGTGATCAAGGTGCGCGAGGTTCTGGCGCAATTGCTGGCCGGCGGGCCGCTGGATCTGGAAAGCCTGATCCATAAGGCCGAAATCGTGCCGGACCAGATCGACGCGATGGACGCGCTGCGCGTGCTGCAAAATTCAGGTCTGTCGATGGCGCTGGTGCATGACGAATATGGCCATTTGGAAGGCATCGTCACGCCCGCTGATCTGCTCTCGGCCATCGCGGGCCATTTCGCCTCCTATCAGGATGAAGGCGACAGCCCGCTGGTGGTCACGCGCGAGGATGGCTCGCTGCTGATTTCTGGCGCCCTGCCCGCCGATTCGCTGGGCGACCGTTTTGGCATCGAAGTGCCCGAAACGCGCGATTACGCCACCGTGGCGGGCTATGCGCTTTCGATTCTGAAGCGTTTGCCCAAGGAGGGCGATCACTTTGTGGATCAGGGCTGGCGGTGGGAGATCGTCGATATGGATCGGCGTAAGATCGACAAGCTGTTGGCGAGCAAGGTTGAGGTTTTGGAAGAGAGTTGAAATGCGAGGGTCTAGGCCCTCGCGCTCCCTTTACTGTCTGCGTTGCGCGTGGCGTTCGGCGTCAGGTGTGGGACGCGGCGTTTGAGATTTGAAAGCCTGCGGTGCGGACAGGCATGAGTTCACCGCGCCGCAGGCTTTCATAATATATCCCCACCCCCGCCAACCACGCGCCACCCCCATAATGGGATTGCAAAGGGACGAGTCCCTTTGCCCGCCGGAGGCAAAAGACAAAACGCATTCCCCCGCATCATTATTTGCGAAACCCCCCCCGAATCGCTAAGGCACGGCGCGTCATGACCGAGAAACGCGATTTTCGACCCACCGTCTTCCTGCCGAAGACTGATTTCCCCATGAAGGCCGGCCTTCCGCAGAAGGAGCCGGGCATTTTGAAGGGGTGGCAGGAGCAGGATCTCTACCGTGCCTTGCGCGATGCGCGCGCGGGGCGTGAGAAGTTCATTCTGCATGATGGCCCGCCCTATGCGAATGGCAACATTCACGTGGGCCACGCGGTTAATCATATCCTGAAGGACATGGTGGTTCGCACCCAGAGCCTGAAGGGTCTGGACGCGCCTTATGTGCCCGGTTGGGATTGCCACGGCCTGCCCATCGAGTGGAAGGTCGAGGAAGAATATCGCAAGAAGAAGAAGAACAAGGACGAGGTGCCGCCGCGCGAATTCCGCGCCGAATGTCGCGCCTATGCGCAGACCTGGGTTAATGCCCAGCGCGAGCAGTTGAAGCGTCTGGGTGTTAATGGCGATTGGGACAATCCCTATCTGACCATGGATTTTCAGGCCGAGGCGACCATCGTTGGCGAATTGCTGAAATTTGCCCAGTCGGGCCAGCTCTATCGCGGCGCCAAGCCGGTGATGTGGAGCCCGGTGGAAAAGACCGCTCTGGCCGAGGCCGAGGTCGAGTATGAGGACATCACCAGCACGCAGGTCGATGTGGCCTTCGAACTGGTCGAAGTGCCCGCCGCGCCCGAGCTGGTCGGCTCCAAGGTGGTGATCTGGACCACCACGCCATGGACCATCCCGACCAATCAGGCCCTCGCCTATGGCCGCGCGATCGATTATTCGCAGATCCGCGTGGGCGATCAGAAATATCTGATTGCCGAGCCGTTGATCGAGGCGTTTTTGAAGCGCATCGACGAGGATGGCTATGACTTCCTGATGTATGTGAAGGGGCCGGTTCTCAACGGGGCCAAGGCACGTCACCCGATGGCCGCGCGTTTCCCCGAATCCGAGTTCTTTACCAAGCTGCGCCCGCTGCTGGCCGGCGATTTCGTCACCGTCGAATCAGGCACCGGCTTTGTCCATATGGCGCCCGACCATGGCGAGGACGACTTTTTGCTGTGCAAGGCCAACAAGATCAACCCGGTCTTTGCGGTCGAGGGCGATGGCAAATATCGCGCCGACTGGCCTTGGCTGGGCGGCGAAGGGTCGGTCATCAACCCCAAGTTCAACGCGCCCGACGGTCCGATCTGTACCGCGCTGCGTGAAGAGGGCGGTTTGCTGGCGGCTTCGGCCGATTACAAGCATTCCTATCCCCATTCGTGGCGGTCCAAGGCCAAGGTGATCTTCCGCTGCACCCCGCAATGGTTCGTGCCGATGGACAAGGATCTGGCCCCGCTGAGCGAGGCCGACGACATGTTCGATCTGGCCACGATCCTTTCGCCTGACACTCTGCGCGAACGGGCCAAGCATGCGATTGCCGAAACGCGCTTTGTGCCCGAAAAGGGCCGCAACCGCATCGGCGCGATGGTCGAGGGCCGCCCCGACTGGGTGCTTTCGCGCCAGCGCGCATGGGGCGTGCCGATCACGCTGTTCGTTGATCGCAAGACCGGCGAATATCTGGTCGACAAGGCGGTCAACGCCCGCATCATCGCCGCCATCCGCGAGGAAGGCGTGGACGCATGGGACGAGGCGCGTGCGCAGGAATATCTGGGCGCGGATTACAACGCCGAGGATTACGAGCGCGTCACCGACATTCTCGACGTGTGGTTCGACAGCGGCAGCACGCATGCTTTCGTGATGGAAAGCGGTCGTTGGCCCGACCTCCTGCGCCCCGAGGGCTATCGCGGCCCGCGCGCCGACCTCTATCTGGAAGGCAGCGACCAGCATCGCGGCTGGTTCCAGTCCTCCTTGCTGGAAAGCTGCGCCACGCGCGGCCATGCGCCCTATAAGGCGGTGCTGACCCATGGTTTCACCATGGATTCCAAGGGCATGAAAATGTCCAAGAGCCTTGGCAACACGGTCGATCCGCTCAAGGTCATGGAGACTTACGGCGCGGATATCGTCCGCCTGTGGGCGCTGTCGGTGGATTACACCGAGGATCACCGCATCGGCGATGAAATCCTCAAAGGCGTGGCCGATCAGTATCGCAAGCTGCGCAACACGTTCCGCTATCTGCTGGGCGCGCTGGACGGTTTCAGCGATGCCGAAAAGCTGCCGGTTGAGGACATGCCCGAGCTGGAGCGCTACATCCTTGCGCTGCTGGCCAAGCTGGATGGTGAGCTTAAGGTGGCGGTCGATGATTTCGACTTCAACACCTATGTCCGCAGCCTCGTCGATTTCTGCAACGAAGACCTCTCGGCCTTCTTCTTCGATATCCGCAAGGACTCGCTCTATTGCGACGCCCCTACGGATACCAAGCGCCGCGCCTATCGCACCGTGCTCGACATCCTGTTCCACGCGCTGATCCGCTATGCCGCGCCCTTGCTGGTGTTCACTGCGGAGGAAGTGTGGAAGTCGCGCTTTGCCGATGCGGGCAGCGTGCATCTGCTGGAATGGCCGGTGGTGCCGGCGGTCTCGCTCGATGGCGAACGCTGGGACGCGCTTCGTGCCCTGCGCGCCGAGGTGCTGGCCGCCATCGAACCGCTGCGCCGCGACAAGACGCTGGGCTCCAGCCTTGAGGCACAGGTGATTGTGCCGGGTGATGCGCCGGAGGCCGATCTGGCCGAATTGTTCATCAGCGCGAGCGTTGTGCGCGGCGATGCGTTGAGCGTGGCCCGCACCGAAGCCCACAAATGCGGCCGCTGCTGGCGCCATCTCCCGGAAGTTTCCGAGGATGGCGACCTGTGTTCACGCTGCGATCAGGTTGTGGCGGGCATGGATGCCGCCGAATGACGACTCTTGCGCAAACTTCCCCTGTCAAAGCGCGCCTGCTCGGCTTTGCCGTGGCGGGGGCGGTGTTTGCGCTGGATCAGATCGTCAAATGGGCGATGATCGGCCCGCTCGACCTGCCCCGCGTCGAACAGATCACGCTGCTGCCCATTTTCAACTTCACCTGGGCGGAAAATTACGGCGTGTCGCTGGGCCTGCTCACGGCGGGTTCGGACCTTGAACGCTGGCTGCTGGTGGGCATGACCGGTGCGATTGCGCTAGGCGTGGCGGTGTGGATCTTTGTCGAGCGGCGCATGGGCGAAATCCTGCCCCTCGGCCTCGTGCTGGGCGGTGCGCTGGGCAATATCCTTGATCGCGTGGCCAAGGGTTTCGTCGTCGATTATGCCGATCTCCACATCGGATCGTATCGCCCCTTCTACATCTTCAACCTCGCCGATGTCGCCATCACCTTCGGCGTATTGATTATCCTTGCCCGGAGCTTTCTTTCGGGCAAAAAGCGTGGCCACATCAAGCTGGACGCCGCGCCGTCCACCCCGGAGAACTGAACCACAATGCGCAAGATTTCCGCCATCCTGCTGGCCGGCACCACCTGCCTGATGCTCTCCGGCTGTGGCGCGGGCGGGCTGTTCAACCGCGTGCGCCCCGATGAATTCGCCGTTCAGCGCCAGACGCCGCTGTTCGCCCCGCCCGATTTCGCGCTGACCCCGCCGCAGCCGGGCGCCCCGCGCCCCAACACCCGTCCCGGCCAGGTTGAAACCACCGAGGCGATGTTCGGCCCCGCGCCCCAGCGCAGCGGCGTGGAAAATGCCGCCGTGGCCAAGATGGGCACCGGCGACGCCTCGATCCGCTCGACCGTCGCCGACCCCAAAACCGCCACCGCCAACAAGGGCGATGTCACCCGCACCATCGTGGCCGCCCCCGAAGGCGATGGCCGCGAGGCGCAGGCCAAGACCCCGCCGCGCCAGTAATCGCGCGGGTTGCCATTGGTTTCAAAAGGCCCCTGCCCGGTTGGGTGGGGGTTTTTTGTGTGCAGACTATGAGGGTTTTTGCCTCCGGCGGGCAAAGGGACTTGGTCCCTTTGCAATCCCATTAAATGGGGGTCTGCCAGATTCGGCAGCGGGGCGTTTTGAGGGATGTGTGAAAGCCTGCGGCGCGGGGAAGTAGCGCTGGTTGGCGCCGCAGGCTTTGAAAACTCAACGCCGCGTCCGACACCTGACGCTGAACCCATAGCGCGACAAAGACAGTAAAGGGAGCGCGAGGGTCGAGACCCTCGCATCTTAAACCCCCTCCAAAACCTTCCGCGCCTCATCACAATCCCGCCCGATCTGCGCGATCAAGGCATCGAGCGAATCGAACTTCGCCTCTGCCCGCAAAAACGCATGAAACCCGATCTCGATCTCCTGCCCATAGAGGTCGCCGGAGAAGTCGAAGAAATGCGGTTCGAGCAGTTCCTTGGGCGGATCGAAATGGGGGCGGATGCCGATATTGGCCGCGCCCTTCAAAACGCGCCCATCGGGCAGGCGTCCCGTCACCGCGTAAATCCCATAAGCGGGCCGAAGATAGTCACCCAGCGCCATATTGGCCGTAGGAAAGCCGATTTCGCGGCCCAGCTTGTCGCCATGCTGGACGGCGGCGCGCATGGCAAAGGGCCGCGTCAAAAGGCGCGTGGCAGTCGCAATATCGCCAGAGGTCAGCGCACGGCGAATGCGGCTGGAGGAGACGATCTCGCCCCCCTCCATCACCGCGCCCACCGCCTTTGCGCCAAGGCCGATCTCGGCCCCCATCGCGCGCAATGTATCGACCGAGCCGGATCGGCCCTTGCCAAAGGTGAAATCCTCGCCCGTCACCACGCCCGCCGCGCCCAATTGGCGGCCCAGCACGTCATAGACCCAGTCATGCGCGCTGCTGGCCGCCATGGCCGCGTCAAACGCAAAAACCAGCATGGCGTCGGCCCCGGCCTGCGCAAACCATTCCTCGCGCTGCTCCAGCGTCGAGAGGCGGAACGGAGGCGAACCGGGGGCGAAAAACTCGACCGGATGGGGCGAAAAGGTGGCGACAATCGCGGGCCGCCCCTCGGCGCGGGCCCAGCGCAGGGCCTCGCCCACCACGGCCTGATGGCCCAGATGAAAGCCGTCGAAATTGCCCAGCGCGATGATCGCGCCGCGTAAGGCTTCGGGAATGGGCTGGCGGGAATCGAGACGGATCATGGAAAAAAGCGCCTATCCCGCCCTTTCCAGCGTGACAAAGGCAAAAGCCGGTCTGCCCTCTTGGGCAGGATGCTCTTCGCGGGCGGTTTCGACCCATTCAGGGCCGATCATCAGGGGGAAATGCGTGTCGCCCTCGGGGTTTGCGTCGATTTCGGTCAATTCGATGCGGTGGGCGATGGGCATGAACTGGGCATAGACCTGCCCGCCGCCCACCACGCAAACCTCATCCACATCGCCCGCCAGCGCCAGCGCGCCATTCAGGTCGGGCGCAACCTCTGCGCCGGGCGCATCCCACGCCGCATCGCGGGTCATCACGATATGGCGGCGGCCGGGCAGCAATCCGGGCAGGGATTCAAACGTTTTGCGCCCCATGATCATCGGCTTGCCTATGGTCTTGGCCTTGAAGTGGCGCAGGTCAGCGGGCAAATGCCATGGCATCGTGCCATCGGCGCCGATCACACCATTGGCCGCGCGGGCCACAACAAAGGTGATCCGCGCCATTATCCTCTGCTCACGCCTCAAGCTTCAGGCGGGTGACATGGCCCATCTTGCGTCCGGGCCGCGCCGCTGCCTTGCCATAGAGATGCAGGTGGTTGGCCGGATCGGACAGGATCTTGGGCCAATCATGGGCATCATCGCCGATCAGGTTCAGCATCCGCGCGCCGGGAACCGCCAGCGTGGTCAGCCCCAGCGGCAGGCCGCAAACGGCGCGAATATGGTTCTCGAACTGGCTGGTGATCGCGCCCTCGATGGTCCAGTGGCCCGAATTATGGACGCGGGGCGCCATTTCGTTGAACACCGGCCCGTCTTCGGTCGCGAAAAATTCCAGCGTCAGCACGCCGACATAATCGAGCGCCTCGGCCACCTTCTGCGCCAAGGCGCGCGCCTGCGGCACCTGTGCGGCGATGCCTGCGCTGGCGGGCACGGTCGATGTGTCGAGAATGCCGTTCACATGGACATTTTCCGCGCTATCCCAGAACTGCACGCTGCCATCGGCGGCGCGGGCCAGAATCACGGAAAATTCGGCAAAAAAGGTGACGAAGCCTTCGTAGATCAGCGCCTGAGGCGGCAGATCCAGCCCGGCCAGATCAGCCTCGCTTTTTATCCGCCACTGACCCTTGCCGTCATAGCCGTCGCGGCGGGTCTTCAAAATGCCCGGCGTGCCGATTTCAGCGACCGCGCGGGCCAGATCCCCCATTGGGTTTGCGGCCCCCCCATCCACCGCCATGAAAGGCGCCGGACGCCCGCCCAGTTCGCTCACAAACCGCTTTTCGTTCAAGCGATCCTGCGCCGTTTCCAGCGCGCGCGGATGGGGCAGCAGGGGCGTTGCGCCGACCGCGGCCAGCGGCGCGACCGGCACATTTTCAAACTCATAGGTGATGACCGCGCAATCCGCCGCAAAGCGCGCCAAGGCCGCCTCGTCGGTATAGTCCGCACAGGTAAAGCGGCTGCAGACCTCAGCCGCGATACTGTCGGCCTCAGGCGCAAAGATATGCACGCGATAACCAAGACGGGCGGCGGCAAAGGCCATCATTCGGCCCAGTTGGCCGCCACCCAGAATGCCGATCGTTTCACCCGGAGCAATCATGCCTTATTCCGGGCGCTCCGCCACGCTTTCGGTCTGCGCCACGCGGAATTCCTTCACGCGCGCGGCCAGCGCTTCGTCGCTGGTGGCAAGGATCTTGGCGGCCAGCAGGCCCGCATTGGTCGCGCCCGGCTCACCAATGGCCAGACAGCCGACAGGAACACCGGCAGGCATCTGGACGATGGAGAGCAGCGAATCCTGACCCGAAAGCGCCTTGGACTGAACCGGAACGCCCAGCACCGGCAGATGCGTCATCGAGGCGACCATGCCCGGCAGATGCGCCGCGCCGCCCGCGCCCGCGATGATGACCTTGAAGCCTTCATCGGCGGCATTCTTGGCAAATTCGACCAGACGGTCGGGCGTGCGATGGGCCGACACGATCCGCACATCATGGGCCACGCCCAGTTGCGTCAGAATGTCAGCGGCTTTCTTCATCGTATGCCAGTCCGACTGGCTGCCCATGACGATGGAAACGACGGCTCCGGGACGGGTCATTGTTCTTACCTCTCCGACAGGTAGTAGCGTTCGAGCGCATTCAGATTATCGTCCAACTCATAGACGATGGGCTGGCCGGTGGGGATCTCCAGATTGAGGATATCCGCATCCGAAATATTCGACAGATGCTTGACCAGCGCGCGCAGCGAATTGCCATGGGCGGCCACGATCACCGTTTCGCCCTTGGCCAGTTCCGGTGCGATCGTGCTTTCATAATAAGGCAGCACGCGCTCGATGGTCAGTTTCAGCGATTCGGTGCTGGGAATGTCGATCCCGGCATAGCGCGCGTCCTGCTTGAGATCGAACTCGCTGCCGTCTTCCAGCACCGGGGGCGGCACGTCGAACGAACGGCGCCAGATCTTGACCTGCTCGTCGCCATGCTTGGCGGCCGTCTCGGCCTTGTCCAGACCGGTCAGCCCGCCATAGTGGCGTTCATTGAGGTGCCAGTCCTTATATTCGGGGATCCACACCCGGCCCGCCGTTTCCAGCGCCAGATGCAGCGTGCGGATCGCGCGGGTCTGAACCGAGGTGAAAGCTACCGTCGGCAGGATGCCCTTTTCTTTCAGCAGAGCGCCGGCCGCGCGAGCTTCGCCCTCGCCCTTTTCGGTAAGATCCACGTCCCACCAGCCGGTGAAGCGGTTTTCAAGGTTCCATTGGCTTTGACCATGACGGACGAGAATCAGACGAGGCACGGGTTCTGGCACTCCCTCAAATGCAGCGTGAATACACCTTTATCGCGGCCCTAGCCCTTTGCCGCGATAATGGGAAGCAAGGATTTGCCCGAATTTCGCGCGTGCGTGGGTGTGCGTGTACGCATGAGAAAAAGCGGGGGCATCATGCTTGCGAATCACCCGTCGGGGCATGGGCGTCCTCCATCGCGCGGCTCTGCGCTTTGCGGCGGCGAAGATTTTCGCGCAGCTTGGCCGCGAGCCGTTCTTCACGCGAAGGCTTGGAATTGTCGGGTTTTTCGGTGCTGCTCATCGGATTTTTCTCATCTTGTGCGCCCTGTTTGGCGAAGGTCGAGGCAGACTTCAAGCAACCCTTTTGCAAAAATGCAGGAAGGGCGCTTGACATTCCTTCGACCCCCGGCCATTAGCGCGCCTCCGCTGCGGCACTGGTCGCACCGGCGATGACTGTGGTGTGCTGCTGTAGCTCAGTGGTAGAGCGCATCCTTGGTAAGGCTGAGGTCGGGAGTTCAATCCTCCCCAGCAGCACCACAGTTCCCCCGGAAACACGGGGAAACCAACGAAAACAAGGGCTTTTGACAGTCGCCTGTTACAATCGTAACGGAGGCGCACATGTGCAGCTACCTCATAAAAGTTGGTTCGACCTATCGTTTCCGCCGCCCCGTCCCCAAGGACATTATCGCGCAGGGCCTCATCCTGACCGCCTCGGGCAAGCCCCGGACCGAGTGGAACATCAGCCTCAACACCAAGGACCACGAGACAGCCAAGCGGCTGCGCGTGCCGCACATCGTCGATACCGGCAGGCAGATTGACGAAGCCCGCGCAAAGATCGCGCAGGACCAACCTCAGCCCACCATAGGCCCGGCTGCACAGGCACGTGAACGCGAAGAGGCAGCCGCCATGGCAGCCCTTGCCAGAGAGAGCGAGGAGCGCCGAGAAGCCCGCTCAGAGCTTCGCACGCTATGGCACAAGCGGCGGGCCACCAGCACCGCCATGCTGACCCCCGAAGAGGCCGCAGCCATCGACCTGATCCGCGAAAAGGACGCCGAGCTAGAGCAGCTTCGCGCCGCCATTGCTTTGATGGAAAAGGACAAGTACGGCCCAGCCTTTCAGGAAAAGAAAGCCGAGGCTGCCGCTAAGCAGCGGGCAGAGTTGGTCGCCCGGCTGGCCGAAGCCATGCCCCCAGCCGCGTCCATCACCGGACTGTACGAGCGTTACGCCCTCTCAGGATCGGCCAACCCCAAGACCATTGCCAGATGGCGCCCCCGCGTGGCCAGTTTTGTGGAATACCTCGGCCATGATGACGTGACCCGAGTATCGCGGGGCGACCTCAACAAGTGGGTCGAGACGCTGATCGCCAAGGGGCTGGCCAAAAAGACGGTGGCAGATGGCTACCTGCCTCCGGTGAAGGTGATCCTGGGCCTTGCCTATGATGATGAGCTTATACCGTCCAACCCGTCTAGTGGGTTGAAGGTACGCGGCCCCTCTGCGGTGATGGTGCGTGACCGTGATCTGACCGATGATGAAGCCCTCACCATCTTGCGGGGCACACTACAGCCCCAGTCAGACCGGCTCTCACCCGAACACGCCTTGGCGCGGCGGTGGGTGCCGTGGCTTTGCGCCTATACTGGGGCGCGGGTGGCAGAGATGACCCAGCTACGGGCTGGCGACATAAGGCAGGAGCAAGGCGTTTGGGTGGTTCACGTCACGCCCGAGGCTGGATCGACCAAAGACGGCAAGGCCCGGCGTGTGCCCCTGCATCCCCATCTTATCGAGCAGGGCATCACCAAGCTGGCCAAGCAGGGGGACAACACGCCGCTGTTCTACCGCGAAGGGGCGGGCAACGAGGTCAATCCCGCTCCCAAGATGCGGGCGACCGACCTGAGCGATTGGGTGCGTTCGCTGGGCGTGACCGACCCGAACGTCCAACCCAACCACGGCTGGCGGCATCGTTTCAAGACACAGGCCCGGATCGTGGGCATCACCGAGGAACTGGCCGACCGCATTCAAGGCCACGCGCCCAAGCATCAGGGCGGCAAGTATGGCAAGGGCGCGTTGCCGGTGGCTGTGTTGCTGGCGGAGATTGAGAAGATACCGCCTTACCAAGGCCATGGATTGCCGCCATTCACGGCAAAGCGGTAATGGCTGCGGCGCATCATCTTGGCTGCCTCGTCTTACCCATGCTAACAGCACGGTGATGCTAACGTCCGCCGCACCCGCCCAAATCGTTTTTGACTTGGTGGCCCATCCCGAGGCGATCCAGCCGGATTATTTCATCTTTGCTATCATTGGCGGTGGCGGACTGCTGCTTGCGGCCTTGACGAGGCTGGCGTGGCTTAGGGGCCGCCCCATTGGCACGACGGTCTTAGCTGTGGTGTGGATTGGAGGCATGTCCTACGGGGCAGGCATAGAGATCAGCCACGTTAGGCAAGCGCGTGACGAGGTCCGAACCGGCATGTATCAGTCAGTGCAAGGCTGCCTTGAAAGTTTCCACCCCGGCAAACCCTATGCCAGCAAAAACGTTGACGCCGATGAACTGTGGAGCGTGGCCGGTGAGCATTTCGAGTATGGAATGGGGCAAGTCACCTTCGCTTGGCATCAAGTGGAGCCTCAAGGCGGGGCTGTCCATGCCGACAGTTGGGTGAGTGTCGATTTCATGCGGGACGATGATTATCGGCGCAACGACATCTTGAGGCTGGCGGTCAAACAGCACGCCTGCCCCAAGGCGCCTGACATCCTCCAGCCTGCTTGAGTGCCGAGACTACACCCCCAACCATTCCAGCCCACCGGGCAGAGCATCGGCGCTGAAATCAACCTGTAGCACCCGTCGCCGGGCCGGTCGGCTGGCAGCCTCAGATGCGTGCAGGATGGGCGTGGCATAGGCCCACACGTCGCCAGCCGAGGCAAGGCAGGCCATCGTGTCACAGCGGGCCACCACGCCCTCCACCGCATCCACCGGCACGCGGCCATGCCGATGTGACCCCGGCGCGATGAGCAGCGGCGCGTTGGTGGCGGGCACATCGTCCAGATGAACCCGCAGCGTGACCATGCGGGCCAGCACATCGAACGGCGGGGCGACATGGTGCAGCCCGGCCTTCACCGACCAAGGGCCGAAGCCGTCCACCTCCACCCGCTCCTTCACGCAGATTGTGCGGTCCTGATGCCATGCCAGCGACCAGTTGGTGCCCTCGCTCTTGTCAAACAGGATGGCACGCACCGCCTTGCCCTCGGCCCCCAAGGCACGGCTGGCGATCATGCCAATGGAACCTGTGGGGGCGAGATAGGGGCGCAGGCCGGGAAGGCCGCTGATGCGGACACCGGCTTGCTCGGCGGGTAGCGGGGCCAACACGTCCAACAGCGCGGGCAGGTCGTGGAGTGCAGCGCCCCGAAACAGTTGGGCGCCATGGTCGGCAAGCGTCATGGTGTCAGGGGCAGGCAGGGTGGGGGCCATGGTCATTGCTTGGGATAGTGGCCGTACTGCTTGATCCCCTCATTCCTGAGGTCGTCGAGGGACTTGTCCTTTGAGCGGATGTAGGGCTTGGCCGGTGGCGTGCCCGCAGCGCATCGTGCCGGGGGCTTGTCGCTATCAAATCCTTGGACGACGTTGTAACCGCCAACCGCGTTGTGGCGCAGTTTCCAGACACCATAACGCGATACATGATAGGTGTGCTGGACCACTAGCGCCGTAACCACCTTGTCGTCCAAATGGCCTTCCAAGACCCTGGCAACCTTGAGGTCAACGAACCAAGGCCATGACATGATGAGGCAGTCATCACATTCGGGCATGATGCTGGGTATCTGGTCGATCAGCTTGGCCCTCACCGCTACGTCATAGCATGGCGACGGGGTGGCCTCCTCAGAGGTATCACCGGCCACGGAGGCCGCAAGCAGCAAGCTCAAGAGCAAAGGGGCAGCCGTCATGGCGAGAGCTTACCGAAGGCAACAAGGAATGCCAGTGGGTAAGGCTCAATACCACCCCGCCCAGACCAACACCTCCCACAGGTCCGGTGTACGCTGTGCGGCTTGCCAGATGGCTTTGGCGGGCATGGCCTTGGCGAGGTCGGGCGTGCTGGTGCCGTTCGGGAAATGGACCTCCAGCCGCCCTGTGGGCCATCGCGTCGCGGTGATGGTGCCGAAGGTGCGGGTGATGCCTTGGCCCTCTCGTTCGGCCTTCTGGCGGCGTAACAGGTCAAGGTGGCTGGCCCGGTTGCGGGTGACGATGGGGGCCACCCCGGCTTTCATGCGGGCGAAATTGGCTTGCCCCCGACGCAGGTGGCAGGTGTAGCAGGATCGGTCACGGGTGCGGCGGCGCACGCCCTCACAGGCGGGGCAAGGGCGGTCGAAATCGAGATAGGAGGCGATGCCCGCCATGAAGGCGGCGAAGCGGTCGGGATTGCCGACACGCTGGCGCAGAGCGTCCTGATAGGCGTGGTCGGCCTTGCAAAGGAGACGCTGGCGGGCGTCCAGCTTGTCGGCACGCGGCTGGCGCTGGTGCAGCCGGAAACGGGGGTCAGATTGTGGGCCGTGAGGCCGCGTGGATTTGGGAATGGTTGGCTCCTGATGGTGAAAGTTCGCCCCATGCCCCCGGCTGGCGGGTGGACGGGGGAGGCATGAGCGCGGAGGGCGCTCTCCTCCAATCGGGTCACGAAACAGAAAGATGGCCTTGGTAGTGATTTGTCTTATTGTACTCTGTACTAAAGATCACTGGAGTTAATCCTCCCGCGTGCATACCTCTTTGAGGGTGTCGAGAGAAATCGAGCGTCTGCCAAGCTGTATTCTGCGCCCACCCTTGCCATCGTCTAACACGGCGTATTCCCGGCCATTCACAGTCACCCGCTTGCCACGGATTTGGAACTTGCCGGAAAACACTTCCACCTCAACGCCCGCAGCACCAGCCCGTTGGGCCAACATCTTCTTGCGGATTGTAGAAATCGTGTCATCCGGTTTGACTGTGATGTCCCAACCCTGACCAGCCAGCTTGCGCGTTGCATCTCTGGCGACGTTTTTGCCCAGTGACCGAGTTAGCATAGCGCGGGTAACAACGAAGTTCGGCTCACTCTCGGCTAGAAATTTGGTGAGCTTGGAGATGTTCATGTCGAGCATGGCGGGCTTCGCCTCGTAAATGCCTAGAACGCGTTTCCATAGTTCGTAGGAACCCTTTGGGCCCGGCTTGTAGACCGTTGGTTGCTTTGGGACAGCCACGGCAAAGCCGGTCTTTTCCCGCCAAGCTTCATGGAAGGCTTTCAGTGCTTGGTCATACTCGGTCTGATTGTCACGGCGTGCTGCCTTTGCATCCGCTGAGTTTGCCGCCGCCATCCCTTCGGAGGAGGCTAGACCATCATTGACGCCACCTAAGTCGGCAGGGCTTGGCCAATTGTCGTCGTCAGCACGACGCGGCTCATTCATGTTTATGTGCGTGGCGGCCTGCTTTATGGCTGCGGTAAAAGCATTAGTCATGGTCGCTTCAATGCCTTGAAATCTTTTACGTATCTTTACCGGCGCGGCGGCACCTACCAGAAGCCCGCAGGAGGGCCGTACAGTGCGACTGGCCCGCTCGGAGGGTTGCCTTGGGCTGCGCCCACAAACCGCCTCCACAGGCCGCACAGACGACTTCTGCTACTCGCCTCCTGCTGTGTCTGGCTGCCCCGCCTCAAGCGCCCTGTAGACGCTGGCCCGGCCTATCCCCAGTCGCTTGGCAATCTCGGTTGGGCTTACACCTTCTGCCCGCAGGCTGCGCACAGCATCCACCGGCACAGTCGCCTTGCGGCCCCGGTACACGCCCGCCGCCTTCGCCTTGGCGATGCCCTCTAGTTGGCGCTCCTTGCGTATGGCCGTCTCGAACTGGGCAAACACCCCCAGCATTTGAAAGAAGGCTGTCCCGGCTGCCGTGGACGTGTCGATAGGTTGCTCTGTCGCTTTGAGGCTTGCCCCCTTGGCCCGTACCACACTGGCGATGCGCTCTAGGTCTGCTACCGAGCGGGCCAGCCGGTCAATGCGTGTGACCATCAGGGTGTCGCCCTCTTGGAGTAGCTGCAACACCAAGTCGAGTTCAGCCCTTCCTTCGGTGGTGGTACCGCTGCGCTGTTCACTGCGGACTAGGGTACAGCCTGCGGCGTCTAGCGCCTGCCTCTGCAAAGTGCAGTCTTGGTCGGTGGTGCTGACGCGGGCGTATCCGATGATGTTGGGCATGGCGAACTGTCTCACATAGGTCTAGACCTTCACGCTTAGACCGTCTCACAAATCAAAGTCAAGCCTATTGAGACGTGAATTGTGTCTCACGGGATTGTCCCGGTTAGGTACACCCCAAAGAGACACAGCCTTGCGGGCTTGGTGGGGCAGGGCCGAGGGTGGCCGGGTGTCGGCTGGCCCCGACCGGGGGCATCATGCCTTGCGGCTGGGGTAGCGCAGGGGCGCAAGCCTGCGGCTGCTAACGGGCTGGCGTGGCCCGGCAAGGGCTTACCCTTTCCCATGATTGGCTAAGCGCCCTGAAATGGGCAGAGGGGGTGGGGCACGGGGGTAGCCCATGCGTGTTAAGGTCTGACTGCCCCTGCGTAACCGTAGGGCGTATTCAGGTAAAGGTCCACCACCAACGGCATGTGGTCGCTGACCCTGATCCAGTCAGCCCGGTGCCCCACCTGTACCACCGGGGTGGCGCCTCCAAGCATCGCATCATGGGCGAACACATAGTCGATGTGGTACGGTTTGAGGTCTGAGCGGTGGAGATAGAAGGTGGGCTGGGCCTCGGCACCTTGGTTCTCACCTGTGGCTAGATGGTACAGGCTGCGGAACCCGGCGGCCCCAAGTTCGTCAACGCAGGTTGAGTGGTTCCACGCCCGGCGTGGCTTGTCCCAAATGGCGTTGCTGTTGAGGTCGCCCGCGATGATGGTCTGCGGCCCCAGCTTGTTCCGGTGAGCCTGCATGTAATGCCAGAACTGGCCGATGTAGGCGGTGTTGGATGGAGAGGCGTTCTGCGTCCACGCGCCCACGATGTCGAGGCCACAACCGATCCTGACGGGCAGGAACAACTCAAAGGCCCTAGCTGGCCAATCCAGCCGCTCGATGGTCTGTCCCCGCCGAGGGAAGATGCCGATGCCCTTGTTCTTGCCATAACCGACCCAAGCATGGTCGCCCGCCCAGTCTCGGTAAGCGGCGGTGGACTGGGTTGGTTCTTCACATTCTTGGATGACCAGTACATCTGCCCCCAGAGCGTCGGCATACTCCAGCTTGCGGCGCAGCGCCCCGTTGCAGTTCCATGTAGCCAGCCGCACCGTGGCCCCCCCGAACCCCTCGCCGGTCAGGCTACTGGGTAAATACCTGTCAGGGTGTGGGGTAACGGGGGTAATTCATGCGCGCAATGGTCTGAGTTTCCCAGCGTGACTAACTTGCGGTTTTAGGCCGGTAAGTGCGGCCTGCATACGCTTTCCATTTTCATCGCCTCTGCTTGCTGGTACGCCCATTGAGGTTGCAGGCAAGAGCATTAAGATGACATCTGAAACGCAGACACCCCAGCCGACGAACATCAAGCGTATGTATTACGGATTGGGTACGCTGGCGTTGATGGGGGTGGCCGCCGCCATCCTTGGCGGCATGAACACCGCAACGATCCTGATTTCGCCTCATCAGGGGCAAGACGACCCATGGATGGCAGTGGCAGGGATCGGAGGGCTTTTCGCGCTGGGAGGCTTCTGGTGGGTTTTCGAAGGCGCGTCTGTGTGGCGACGAATCGGAGCCAGCCTCGCTTTTGGTTTCGTTGGCTTCATCGTGTCCATCCTCCTGATCGCCTTCGGCGGCGATGTCATAGCGAGCTACCGCGATTTTCCGAGCGGCCAGACGATCCGCTATACGGGTGTCCTGCATCTTTCACGAGCTTACTATAGCCATGGCAAAAGCCCTCATGGCCATGTCCAGACAGCCCAGCTTTGGGCGGACTTCGATGTCAGCGATGCAGACTACGATTTCCTACGTGCCCACCGTTCACCGGAAGAGGTGAGCCATGACGCCAAGGGGGACGAAATCCCCAGCAAGGGCCGGTTCTGTATTCGGGTGGAATTGGAACAGGCTGGCGGTCATAGCCTACGAGTGCTCCATGCCGGAACGAGGGACTTGCCTGACGGTAGCGTGATCCTCTGCCCGCCCAACACTCCAGACCCACCCGACCAGTTCATGCGGGCATGGACAGAGGCCCACACGCCGAAACTCAGACCTGTGCCACCTGAGTTCATGGCAGCATACAAGAGGCTAAACACTGTCAGCGACGGATTGCACGCCCTTGACGCTGCCTCGCAGCGCTGATTGCACAACCCTAGCCGAAGGCCTTGCCTCCGCCGTTACATCCGGCTATTACAACCGCAACAGGCTCTGAAAAAATCTCTTTTCTTTTCAGGTGTTTGGCTGGAGAATGACGAGTTCAATCCTCCCCAGCAGCACCACAGTTTCTTCCGCATGGATGCGGGTTTGCATGAAATCAATATCTTTCGGTGGACAGCGGTTACGTATGTGATCCGGCAGATTTCGTCCTCGATCCTGATCGGCACAATCTGTCTGTCTCCGGGGCCATTGGCAAAATACGGCGGGCGCGGTGTCTTTGGTATCGCCCTACTTTCACAGCGGCAGGCGTTTGCCGTGCGAGCGGACTCCCATGCGTCGCGCCTATGCTCCATCGTGCCGCAGATCACGCAAATTATAACCGAGGTCGGTAAGAAACACGGGTAAGCGCATCCGTACCCGTTCCAAACTCCATTGAGGCGCATTTTGCGAAATGCCAAATATTCAGGAGCGAGGGAGACCAGTCTCGTTGGTGGTCTCTTGTTATTATATGCAAGCGAAAACCATCCATGGAATGCAAAACCTTCGATATATCCGGCCTGGTCGAAATCATCCCGCGCAAGCTGGGGGATGAGCGCGGCTATTTCACCGAGTTGTTTCGCGAGGACGGGTTTGCTCCGCTCGCGGGTGACGTGACCTTTGTTCAGGAGAACCAGTCGCTTTCCGCGCGGGTAGGCACCCTTCGCGGCCTGCATTTTCAGACGCACCCCATGGGGCAGGGCAAGCTGGTGCGCTGCGCTGCGGGGGCCATTCTGGATGTGGCGGTCGATATACGCCATGATTCCCCGACATTTGGCCAATGGATCGCGGTCGAACTGACGGCGGAAAAATGCAACCAGCTTTGGGTTCCGGTCGGCTTTGCCCATGGTTTCTGTACGCTACGGCCTGACAGCGTCGTAACCTATAGGGTGACTAGCTATTACAGCCCTGAGCATGACAAGGGTCTGATGTGGAACGATCCGGCCATCGGGATCGTCTGGCCCGATCTGGCCGACGCCGAAACGCTGTCAGGCAAGGATCGGGTGCAGCCGCTGCTGGCCGATCTGCCGCCCTATTTTAGCGTAAAGGATTGATCGCATGCGCGTTATCGTCACCGGGGGCGCCGGTTTCATCGGTTCGGCGCTGGTGCGCCATCTGGTGCTGGAACAAGGCTACGATGTGCTCACCATCGATGCTCTGACCTATGCGGGTAATCTGGCATCGCTGCGCGCGGTCGAAGGCTGCGCGCAGCATCGCTTTCTGCATGCCGACATCCGCGACGGCGCCGCGATGAAGGCTGCAATCCATGACTTCCGCCCCGACCGCATCATGCATCTGGCCGCCGAAAGTCATGTTGACCGCTCGATCACGGGCGCTGCCGATTTCATCATGACCAATGTGGTGGGCACGTTCACCCTGCTCGAGGCGGCGCGCGATTACTGGAACGGACTGAAGGACAAGGCAGCGTTCCGCTTCCTCCATGTCTCGACCGACGAGGTTTACGGCAGCCTGAGCGAGGATCCGCAGGCGCTGTTCCGCGAGGACACGCCCTATGACCCCTCCAGCCCCTATTCCGCGTCCAAAGCGGCCAGCGACCATCTGGCCAAGGCATGGCACCGCACCTATGGCATGCCGATTGTTGTGTCGAATTGCTCGAACAACTACGGCCCCTATCACTTCCCGGAAAAGCTGATTCCGCTCACCATCCTCAACGCGCTGGAGGGGCGGGAACTGCCGGTTTACGGGGCGGGCGAGAACATCCGCGACTGGCTCTATGTCGAGGATCATGCCCGCGCGCTGGACCTGATCGTCGAGCGTGGCGTGCCGGGGGAAACCTATAATGTCGGCGGGCGCAATGAACGCCGCAATATCGATGTGGTACGCCGCATCTGTCAGGTTTTGGACCGGCTGGTGCCCGCTGATCGCCCGCGTGAGGAGCTGATCCGCTTCGTCACCGATCGCCCCGGCCATGATGCGCGCTATGCCATCGACGCCACGCGACTGGAAAATGAGCTGGGTTGGCGCGCGCGCGAGGATTTCGACAGCGGCATCGAAAAGACCGTTCAGTGGTATCTCGACAATGCGTGGTGGTGGCAGCCTTTGCGCGATGGCTATGGCGGCGAAAGACTGGGTCTGCTGGAGAAAACCGCATGAGGATCGCGGTGACCGGCAAGACCGGACAGGTGGTGACCTCGCTCATCGAACGGGCGGGCGCGGGGGTGGAAATCATCGCGCTGGGGCGGCCAGAACTGGATCTGGGCGATCCGGCCACGATTGCTCCGGCAATTGTGGCGGTGCGGCCCGATGTGGTGGTCTCGGCCGCCGCCTATACCGCGGTGGACCGGGCCGAGAGCGAAGAGGAAGCCGCCTTTGCCGTTAATGCCGCCGGGCCGGGGGCCGTGGCGGCGGCGGCGCGGGCGCTGGGCTTGCCGGTGATCCATATTTCCACCGACTATGTGTTTGATGGCACCAAAATGGCGCCTTATGTGGAAAGCGATCCGGTGGCGCCGCTGGGCGTCTATGGCCGCTCGAAACTGGCGGGGGAGGACGCGGTGCTGGCCGCTGCGCCCGATGCGGTGATCCTGCGCACGGCCTGGGTTTACAGTCCGTTTGGCGGCAATTTCGTCAAAACCATGCTGCGTCTGGCGCAAACGCGCGAGGAACTGGGCGTGGTGGCCGATCAGGTCGGCAATCCCACCAGCGCGCTCGATATTGCCGACACGGTGTTGGCGGTGGCCCATCGGCTTTATGGCGCCCCCGATCAGGCCCCACGCGGCGTTTTCCACATGGCCGGCAGCGGGGAGGGCAGTTGGGCCGATCTGGCCGAGGCGGTGTTTGCCGCCAGCGCTGCACAGGGCGGGCCATGGGCGCGCGTGCGCCGCATCGCCACCGCCGATTACCCCACCCCCGCCGCGCGGCCCGCCAATTCCCGGCTCTGCGGGGATCATCTGGCCGAGGCCTATGGCTTGCGACTGCCCGTATGGCGCGATGCGGTGAAGCCCGTTGTCGCCCGTCTCGTCACGCAAAAGGATCCTGCCGTATGAAGGGTATCATTCTGGCCGGGGGCAGCGGAACCAGGCTCTATCCGATGACGCTGGCGCTCTCGAAGCAGTTGATGCCTGTCTATGACAAGCCGATGATCTATTATCCGCTGACCACGCTGATGCTGGCGGGGATCCGCGAGATCCTGATCATCACCACGCCCCATGATGCGCCCGCTTTTCAGCATCTGCTTGGCGATGGCAGCCAATGGGGTGTCTCGCTGACCTATGCGGTGCAGCCCGAGCCCAAGGGGCTGGCGCAGGCCTTTACGATCGGCGCGGAATTTCTGGCGGGCGGGCCATCCTGTCTGGTGCTGGGCGACAATATCTTCTTCGGCCACGGTCTGCCTGAAAAGATGGCGCAGGCGCGCAGCGCGCTCGATGGCGCGGCGGTCTTTGCCTATCACGTGGCCGATCCGCAGCGCTATGGCGTGGTGGAATTCGACGATCAGCGCCGGGCCGTCTCGATTGAGGAAAAACCGCTGAACCCCAAGTCGAACTGGGCGGTGACGGGGCTGTATTTCTATGACGCCACCGTGGTGGATATTGCCGCCAATCTCCAGCCTTCGCCGCGCGGGGAACTGGAAATCACCGATGTGAACCGGATCTATCTGGAGCGGGGTCGGTTGAGCGTGATGGAAATGGGGCGCGGTTATGCCTGGCTGGACACCGGCACGCCCGACAGCCTGCTGGAGGCGGCAGAATTCGTCTCGACCCTCGAAAGGCGGCAGGGCATGAAAATCGCCTGTCCTGAGGAAATCGCCTGGCATATGGGCTTTATCGACGACAACGGGCTTGAGCGTGCGACGCTGCGGTTGGGTAAGGGCAATTATGCGGGCTATTTGGGCGATTTGATAGGGCAGGGGGTGTTAAGTCGCAGTCCGGGAGGAGAGATGGCGTCGGGATAGGGTCGGAAATTTCTAATTGAATATTTATAAAATAATTCAATATCTTAAGTTAATGATGGACTGGGGCGTCACGCTCTGGATCAGAATTTGCCGATAGCTATTCTGAATCGCCGTCGGCCCTAGGTGTCTGGTTGCGACACATCATTGGGACATGGTAAATGAAGCCATCTCAGATCATGCGTGGCGCTTTTCCGCACTTGCTGAAGAGGTTTCGTGATGGTGCAAATACATCCCCAAGCCCAGCCACACCTGCTGTACGGGCGGAGATTGCCCGTTCGGCTGAGCCCGCCAGCGTCGTGGCCAAGCGCTATGGCATAAGCGATGAAACCGTGCGCAAGTGGCGCAAACGTGGAGAACAGGCGGTCCAGGATCGCTCGAGCCGGCCCAAACAACTGGCCTGGCGCATGAACGAGGAAGAACGCGCGATTATCTGCGCGGTACGCCGAGCCACGGGTTTCCCCCTGGACGATCTCACCTTCGTGCTCCGGCATTTCCTGCCACACCTCAATCGCGACAGCATCTATCGGGTGCTTAAGTCCGAGGGGCTCAACCGCCGCCCGCCCAAACCCGTGACGCAGCCGCGCAAAGGACAAGGCAGCTTCAAAGACTATGATCTGGGCTTCGTGCACATCGATGTAAAACATCTGCCCAAACTGCGCACCGCGGATGGCGAGATCCGCAAGCGCTTCCTTTATGTGGCCATCGATCGCTGCTCACGGTTCGTCCATCTCAACGTCTACGACGCCGAAAATGCCGCAAACGCCATCACCTTCCTCAAGGCTGCCAGAAAGGCCTTCCCGTTCCGCATCACCCATGTCCTGACGGACCGGGGATCCTGCTTCACAGCTGATGATTTTGAACGCATCTGCGCGCAGCTCAAAGTCATTCATCGCACGACAAAGCCTTATACGCCGCAAACCAACGGTATGGTCGAACGCTTCAATGGCCGTATTGCCAGCGAGGTATTGGGCATCAATGTTGCCAGCCACGCCGATCTCGAAATCCTGCTGACCGGCTTCAACCGCGCCTATAATCGACGACGACAGTGCGTGCTCCAAGGCAGATCACCGCGCCAGACGGTCGGCGAACGGATCGCACCGCCACCCGCGCTAACACTACTTTGGCAGAAAAGTGATTTTTGGGATTCCCTTAGCGGCGAATGCGTGATTCATGAGGAACCAGCTTTGACGGAGGCTGGCGATGGGTGC
>NZ_JABGCB010000004.1 GCF_013149295.1 Novosphingobium sp. SG751A | reverse complement strand
TTGCCCAGACCGGCAGCGATCTTTCGCCCTGCAACCGCCATCATCTGGTGCTGGCCGAGCGCGTGCGCGACGGCATCCGCGAGGCGGGCGGCATTCCCATCGAATTTCCCTGCCACCCCATTCAGGAAACCGGCAAGCGGCCCACCGCTGGCCTTGACCGCAATCTGGCCTATCTCAGCCTTGTCGAAACGCTGTTCGGCTATCCGCTCGACGGCGTGGTGCTGACCATCGGCTGCGACAAGACGACGCCCGCGTGCCTGATGGCGGCGGCGACGGTCAATATTCCGGCCATTGCCCTGTCGGTAGGCCCGATGCTGAACGGCAATTTCAAGGGCGAACGCACCGGCAGCGGCACCATCGTGTGGAAGGCGCGGCAAATGCTCGCCGCCGGTGAGATCGACTATAAGGGCTTCGTCAAACTGGTGGCCTCCAGCGCGCCCAGCACCGGTTTCTGCAACACGATGGGCACGGCCACGACGATGAACTCTCTGGCCGAGGCACTGGGCATGAGCCTGCCGGGCAATGCGGCGATCCCTGCGCCCCATCGCGACCGCGCCGAAAGCGCCTATCACACCGGGCGCCAGATCGTGGAAATGGTGCGCGCCGACCGCAAGCCTTCCGATGTTCTGACCCGCTCGGCCTTTCTCAATGCCATCCGCGTCAATTCGGCCATCGGCGGCAGCACCAATGCGCCGATCCATCTGAACGCGATTGCGCGCCATGTCGGCGTCGAACTGTCGCTGGCCGATTGGGAAAGCCATGGGGCCGACATTCCGCTGCTGGTCAATCTGCAACCGGCGGGCGAATATCTGGGCGAGGACTATTATCGCGCGGGCGGCGTTCCCGCCGTGATGGGCGAGCTTTATCGCGCGGGCCTGCTTGATGGCGAGGCGTTGACGGTCAATGGCCGCACCGTGGCGGAGAATATTGCCGAAGCCGTTATCGAGGATGAGGATGTGATCCGTCCTTTGTCGGCGCCGCTGCGGCCTGCGGCCGGGCTGACCGTGCTGTCGGGCAATCTGTTCGACGCGGCGGTGATGAAAAAGAGCGTAATTTCCGACGCTTTCCGCGCGCGTTATCTGGCCAACCCGGATGATATGGAGGCCTTTGAGGGCCATGTCGTGGTGTTTGACGGGCCGGAGGATTACCATGCGCGCATTGATGATCCTGCGCTGGGCATCACCGACCGTTCGATTTTGGTGATCCGCGGCGCGGGGCCGGTGGGCTATCCGGGCGGGGCCGAGGTGGTCAACATGCGCCCGCCCGCTGCCCTTATCCGCGCCGGCATCGACGCTTTGCCCTGTATCGGCGATGGGCGCCAGTCGGGCACCAGCGGTTCGCCGTCGATCCTGAACGCCAGCCCCGAGGCGGCGGCAGGCGGCGGTCTGGCGCTGCTGCGCACGGGCGACATCGTACGCATCGACCTCAAGAACCGCAGCGTCAATGTGCTGGTGAGCGATGAGGAACTGGATCGCCGCCGCGTCGAAAATGCAGAAAATCCCTTCTCCGGCCCCGAAAGCCAGACGCCATGGCACGAAATTGCCCGGCGCGAGACGGGGCAATTCGCAGGCGGCGCGGTAATCGAAAGCGCGGTCAAATATCAGCGAATCGCCCAGACCAAGGGCCTGCCCCGCGACAGCCATTGAGGAGGCGGGCGCCATGAGCGAATGGACGATCATCGAGCGGGCGCGGCGCGACACTCTGGGTGAGGGCATCACCTATGTCGCGCGTGAGGATGCGCTCTATTGGGTGGATATTATCGGCCGGCGGGTGAACCGCTTCGGGCTGGGCGATGGGCAATATCGCGAATGGGCGATGCCCGAAATGACGGGCTGGCTGATCGAGCGGAGCGCGGGCGGGGGTTTTGTCGCGGGGCTGAAATCGGGGTTTCACCATCTCAGCCTCGATCCTTTCGCGCTCGAACCCATCGCCGCGCCCGAGCCGGATCTGCCCTTCAACCGCATGAACGATGCCTGCGCCGATGCCCATGGCCGCATCTGGGCGGGCACGATGAGCATGGCCGAAAACGCCGATGGCAGTCGGGATGAGGGCGGGCTTTACCGGCTCGACCCGGATCTGTCATGGCATCGGATGGACGCGCCCTACCACATTGCCAATGGCCCGGCGATCAGCCCGGATGGCGCCACGCTTTATCACACGGACAGCGCCAAGGGGCTGGTCTATCGCTTTGCCCTGTATGATGATGGCAGCCTCGGCCCGCGTGAGGTTTTTCTCGAATTTCCTGATGCATGGGGCTCGCCCGACGGTATGACGGTGGACGCGCAGGGCGGGATCTGGATCGCCCATTGGGGCGCGGGATGCGTCAGCCGGTTTGACCCCGACGGCGGGCGCGAGCGCTGGATCGACCTGCCCGCCAGCCAGATCACCCGGCCCTGTTTCGCCGGGGCCGATTACAGCCGCCTGTTTCTGACCAGCGCCGCCGACGGGGTGGACGAACCGCTGGCGGGCGCGGTGTTTGAGGTGGAGGCGGGCGTATTTGGTCTGCCGCCCCGTATGTTCGGCGCCTAGGCAATGGGCCTATTGTGCCGCATGGCTGTGCCGGGCGATCAGGTCCATGACATCGCCGATGATCGCGCGCATGGCGTCCTGCGCCGCGCGCGGATCGCGCGCCATGATCGCATCGCGCACTGCCCCATGCGCGGCCAGATCCGCCGTGCGCCCGACAATGCGATTGGTCAGCCGGATCGAGGTGCGCAGGGCCGTGGCGACCACATCGCGGAACTGGGCAAAGAAGGGATTGCCGCCCGCGCGCAGGATGGCCAGATGAAAGGCGATATCAGCGTCCAGCACATCGTCCTCGCCCCTTTCGGCGGCTTCCATCCGGGCAAATCCGGCCTCGATCAACGCGCGGCCCTTGTCATCGGCCGAGCCAGCGGCCAGCGCGGCGGCGGCCGGTTCGATGGCGGCTCGCAGCTGGTTGAACTGCGAGAGCAACTCGACCGAGAATTTGCGTTCCAGCAGCCAGCGCAGCACATCGGCGTCGAACAGGTTCCAGCTGGCCACCGGCTGAATGCTGGTGCCCTGCCTTGGCCTTGCGGTCAGCAGGCCTTTGGCGGTGAGCATCTTGACGGCCTCACGCGTGACCGAGCGGCTGACGCCATGCTGGATGGAAAGCTCGGCCTCGGTGGGGAAGGTGCGGTTTTCAAAGGCGCCCGTCACGATCTGGCGCCCCAGAAGATCGAGCAGCCCATAAGTCAGATTGCGCCCGAGGCCGCTGGAAGCATCGTCATTGTCGGTCATCGCGTGGCCCCCTCTGGCGTGTGTTTTTATCATATAAATAGACATAATCTCCCTTTGGCAAGGGATTTGGGAGGAAAGACCATTCTATGACGCTTTCAACCATCGATACGGCCATGGTGGTGGCCTATGCGATCTTCATCTTCGGCCTTGCCCAATGGGTCAGCCGCCGCAAGGGCGATGCGCAGGAGGATAGCGCGGGCTATTTTCTGGCCAGCCGCGCACTGCCTTGGTGGGCCATCGGTGCCTCGCTGATCGCGGCCAATATTTCGGCCGAACAGATCGTGGGCATGGCTGGCTCCGGCTATGCCATTGGCCTTGCGATTTCCTCCTATGAATGGATGGCCGCGCTCACTTTGCTGGTTGTGGGCAAATTCTTTCTGCCGGTATTTTTGCAGAACAACATCACCACCATGCCGGAATTTCTCGAGGCGCGCTTTGGCCCCACGATCCGTACGGTGATGGCAGTGTTCTGGCTGGTGCTTTACGTGTTTGTGAACCTCACCTCGATCCTGTGGCTGGGCTCGATTGCGGTGCGGCAGGTGGCGGGCGTGGATCAGGATGTTGCCTTGGCGGTGCTGGGCGTCTTCGCGCTGGCCTATCAGATCCGGGGCGGGCTGAAGGCCGTGGCGTTGACCGATATTGTTCAGGTCGCACTGCTGGTGATGGGCGGCCTGATTGTCTCGGGCATTGCGCTGGGGCAATTGGGCGAAGGGGCGGGCGTGGCCCATGGTTTTGCGCGGTTGGTGCGCGCAGTGCCCGATCATTTCCATATGATCCTCTCGCCTGACAGCCCGCATTACAAGGATCTTCCCGGCCTTGGCGTGCTGATCGGGGGCTTGTGGATCGCAAACCTGTCCTATTGGGGGTTCAACCAATATATCATCCAGCGCACACTGGCCGCCAAATCTTTGGGCGAGGCGCAGCGGGGCATCGTGTTCGCCGCCTTCCTCAAGCTGTTAATGCCGGTCATCATCGTGCTGCCCGGCATTGCGGCGGTGCTGCTGGCCCCCGATCTGGCCAAACCCGATCAGGCCTATCCGGCCATGATGCATCTGTTGCCCAACGGGTTGCTGGGGCTGGTCTTTGCCGCGCTGACGGCCGCGATCATCGCCTCCACGGCCAGCAAGATCAACTCGATCGCCACGATCTTCACGCTCGACCTCTATGCCCGCAAGATCGCGCCCGGCGCCAGCGAGACGCAGCTCGTCCGCGTGGGCCGGATCACGGCCTGCGTGGCCACGGTCATCGGCATTGTCGCGGCGCGGCCCCTGCTGGGCGGCATGGATCAGGCGTTTCAATATATTCAGGAATTCTCCGGCTTCGTGACGCCGGGCATCACGGTGATCTTCCTGACCGGCCTGTTCTGGCCCCGCGCCACTGAGGCGGGCGCGCTGGCGGGTGCTTTGGCTAGCGTGGTGCTTTCCGCGATTTTCCGCTTTGGCGGGGTTGCGGCGCTGACCGAAATTCCCTTCATGCACCGCATGGCGATGGTGTTCTTTGCCTCTCTTGCGCTCACGGTCCTTGTCTCGTTTTTGGGCAAACCCCCGGTGCGTCAGGGCAAGGGTATCATGGAGGGCGTTTCCTTTGACACCTCGCGCGGCTTTGCCATCGCTTCGGCGTTGGTGGCTGTGATCCTTGTGGCGCTTTATACGGTGTGGTGGTGATATGACGGGTGACATGATCGCGGTGGATTGGGGCACGACCAACCGCCGCGCCTATCTGATCGACGCAAGCGGGCAAGTGCTGCACACCGAGCGCGACGGCATGGGCCTGCTGGCCGTGCCGCCGGGGGGCTTTGCCGACGAGATTGCGGGGATCCGGGCGAAAATGGGCGATTTGCCGGTGCTGCTAGCGGGCATGGTGGGTTCGGCGCGGGGCTGGGTCAATGTGCCTTACCTGTCTTGTCCGGTTGGATTGGGGGATCTGGGCGGCGCGCTGCACTGGGTCGAGCCGGAGCGGACCGCTATCGTTCCGGGCCTGTGCGACCCGGCGGGCGATGTGATGCGGGGCGAGGAGGTGCAGTTGCTGGGCGCGGTGGCGGCGGGGCTGGTGCCCGATGATGCGCTGTTGTGTCAGCCGGGCACTCATTGCAAATGGGCGCGCATGGCGGGCGGTCGTGTGGCCTCTTTCGCCACGGCCATGACCGGCGAGATTTTCGCCTTGCTGAAAAACCACAGTCTTTTGAGTGATTTCCTCGGCGGCGATGTGGGCGATGATGACGCCTTCCGCGCCGGGGTGCGCGATGGGCTGACGGGCCGTCTGACCACGCGCCTGTTCCGCGTGCGCGCCGCTGCCCTGCTGGGCCATCGCAGCGTGCAGGAAAGCGCTTCCTATACCTCGGGCCTGATGATCGGCCATGATGTGGGCGGCGAAGGCCTGCGGGAAGGCGACCCGGTCCATATCCTTGCCGACCCGCATTTGGGCCGGCTATATGCCGCCGCTGTGCATATTGCCGGCGGCCGCCCCATCCTGATCGACAGTCACGCGGCCTTTGTGGCCGGTATCTTCCGCCTGTGGAAAGCGAGCCAAGTATGACTACTCCTATCGAAACCCTGAACGCCGCCCTTGCCCGATGCCCGCTGGTGGCGATCCTGCGCGGGGTGCGCCCCGATGAGGTGGAGGCCATTGGCGATGCGATCATCGAGGCGGGCTTCTCGATGATCGAAGTGCCTTTGAACTCGCCCGATCCGCTGGCCTCGATCGCGCTGCTGGCAAAGCGTTACGGGCCCGATGTGCTGGTGGGCGCGGGCACGGTGCTGACCGTGCAGAATGTGGCCGATGTCAAGGCGGCGGGCGGGCGCCTCATCATCTCGCCCAATGTGAACGGCGACGTGATCCGCGCCACCGTGGCGGCGGGCATGATCTCGCTGCCCGGTTTCTACACGCCCACCGAGGCTTTTTCCGCGCTGGACGCAGGCGCCACGGGCCTGAAGCTCTTCCCCGCCGAAGGGGCCAGCCCGGCCTATATGAAGGCCCAGCGCGCCGTTCTGCCCAAGGATCTGCCCTTGCTGGCCGTGGGCGGGGTGACGCCGGAAAACCTGTCGCAATGGACTGCGGCGGGCGCGCAGGGGGCCGGACTTGGCTCGGCGCTTTACAAGGCGGGCCTTTCGGCCGCCGAGGTCGGCGCGCGGGCGCGGGCCTTTATCGCGGCGGTCGCGGCCCTGCCCAAGTCGGGGTAAGCGGCCTTGGGGCGAATGGGTGCAGCGCTCCATTCGCCCTTTGGCTGGTCGCTCTAGAACTCGATCCCAGCCTGCGCCTTCACCCCGGATCGGAACGGGTGCTTGACCATGGTCATATCGGTGACCAGATCTGCCGCATCGATCAGCGCATCGGGAGCGTTGCGCCCCGTAACGATCACATGCTGCATCTCCGGCTTGGCGCCTAAAACCTCCAGCACCTCGTCCAGCGGCAGATAATCATAGCGCAGGACGATGTTCAACTCATCGGCGAGCACCATGTCATAGGCCGGGTCCGCGATCATGCGCTTCACCTCGTCCCATGCGGTGCGGGTGGTGGCGATGTCGCGGCTGCGGTCCTGGGTGTTCCATGTAAAGCCCTCGCCCATCGGCTTAAATTCCACATTGTCGGGAAAGGCGTCGAACACCGCCTTCTCTCCCGTGGTCATCGCGCCCTTGACGAACTGAACCACGCCCACCTTCATCCCATGGCCAATCGCGCGCACCACCATTCCCAGCGCGGCGCTGGTCTTGCCCTTGCCCTTGCCGGTGTGGACGATCAGCAGGCCCTTTTCGCGGGTCTTGGTGGCCATGATGGTTTCGCGTGCGGCCTGTTTTTTGCGCATTTTGTCGGCATGGCGTGCCTCGTCGGCTTCATCCATCATTCTGTTCCTTTCGCATCAGGTAAACATCCATGATCCAGCCATGGCGGGCGCGCAGTTCGGCGCGGCGGGCGGCAATGGCAGGACCGACCTGCGCCAGCGGGCCGCATTCCAGCGCCTCTTGCGCCATGCCCAGATAGGCGCCCCACCAGATAGCAATCCCCGCCGGGTCCAGAACCTCAAACGCACAGCCGCCATCCAGCATGACCACCACCGTATCGGCACTCTTTGGCCAGCCATGGGCGCGCAGCAGTCGCCCGGTCGTGATCGTGACCGATCCGGCCAGCGGGTTGAGCACAATGGCATGGGCCGCCGTCAGCGCCTGAATGCTGGTAATCCCGGCCACAACCTGCACTTTCACGCCCGACAGCCTCTCGGCGATGCGCAGCGTGCTGTCATAAAGCGAGGGATCGCCCCAGACGAGCAGCGCCGGCCTGCCGCCATCGGGCAGATGCATGGCGATCTGTTCGCGCCAGATCGCAGCGATGGCATCGTGCCATTCCTGCACGGCCTGCACATAATTACCCCCGGCATCACGGACGGGCATGTCGAATTCGACGATCCGCACCGACGCGCTGAGCACCTGCGCGCAGATATCGCGGCGCAGATCGACCAGATCCGACTTGGCCTCGCCCTTGCGGGGGATCAGGATCAGATCCGCCTCATTCATGGCGCGCACGGCCTGCATGGTGATATGGTCCGGGTTGCCGGTGCCGATACCGATCAGGGTCAGTTCAATCATGACGCGAGCTCCATTATGAAGCCCGCGCGATCATGTGAAAGAAGCTGCCGCTGACCATGCCTCGCCGCGATCCGGTTTCGGCCACATCATCGCCATTGGCATCGGTGACGTGGGCCAGAGCTTCGTCATTCAGCGCAACGATGGTGGAATAATGGAACTCATGGCCGCGCAGACAGGCCCCACCCGCAATGCCCCCAATCGGCGCCAGCAATTGGGCATGGCGATAGCCCAGATGCATCTTGCGCCGCGCATAGCTGGTTTCCAGCCCCAACAGGCCCGCCATGCGATGGCTCTGGCCGTTCTTGTCGATCAGGCTTTGCCCCAAGACCATATAGCCGCCGCATTCGCCATGGACCGGACGGGTCTGAGCATGGCGCGCCAGGCCGGAGAGGAACTTGCCCGCCGCCGCAATCGCCCCCGCATGGAGTTCAGGATAGCCCCCCGGCAACCACACGAGATCCGCCTCGCTCGAAGGCGACTCATCGGCCAATGGCGAGAAAGGCAGCACCCGCGCCCCGGCTCGCCGCCAGCCTTCGAGCAGATGCGGATAGATGAAGGAAAAGGCCGCATCGCTGGCCATGGCGATGGTCTGGGCGGGAGGATCGGGCAGCCGGCCTGTGCCACAGGTCGTCGCCCCGCGCACACAGGCACGGATCGCGGCCAGATCGACATGTTCGCGAATGAACGCCGCATAATCGGTCACCGCGCGCTCAAGATCGGGATGCTCCATCGCCTGAACCAGCCCAAGGTGGCGTTCGGGCAGCACCAGATCGCCGCGCCGGGGCAGCGCGCCCAGCACCGGAATAGCCATGGCCTCCATCCCCTTGCGGATCAGGTTTTCATGGCGCGCGCTGGCCACGCGATTGAGGATGACGCCCGCGAATGGCAGGTTCGGATCATAGGCCCGGAACCCCAGCGCCGTGGCTGCCGCCGATTGTGCCTGACCCGAGGCGTCAAGCACCAGCACCACCGGCCAACCCATCCGCCGCGCCAAATCGGCGCTGGCGCCATTCCCGCTTGCGCCGGGGTGCGCCACCCCGTCAAACAGGCCCATCGACCCTTCGGCCAGCACGATTTCGGCCCCTGCCGCCTGCGCGGCAATCGCGTCGATCAGCGCCGGTTCCATCGCCCAACTGTCCAGATTGAACGAGGGGCGCCCGCAGGCGGCGCGGTGGAAGGCCGGGTCGATATAATCCGGCCCGCTCTTGAACGGCTGCACCGTCAAGCCGTCCTGAGACAGTGCGCGCAGGAGGCCCAGCATCACCGTGGTCTTGCCTGTGCCTGACGCGGGGGCGGCGATCAGCAAACCCGGCGTCATTCCATCACACCTTCAAAACGCGACGTTGCCCCTTGCGGGCGGAAACGGCGGTCATAATCGGCGGCATAAAGGCTGCTTTCGGCAAAACCCTGTGCGTCCAGAACCCGCCCGACAAGGATGATAGCGGTGCGCTCCATCGTCCCGGCTACCTCCTGTTCGATGGTGGAGAGCGTGGCGCGCACGATCCGCTGATCGGGCCAGCTTGCCCGCCAGACCACCGCGACCGGACAATCCGCGCCATAGGCCGGGGCCAGATCGCGCACCACCTGCGCCAGATTGTGGATCGAGAGATGGATCGCCAGCGTTGCCCCGGTCACGGCAAAATTGCGCAAGCTCTCGGCGGCCGGCATCGTGCTGGCCCGCCCCGGCGTGCGGGTCAGCACCAGCGACTGGCCCAGTTCGGGCAGCGTCAGTTCGGCCTCCAGCGCGGCGGCGGCGGCGGCAAAGGCGGGCACGCCCGGCGTGATCGACACGGGAATATCCAGCGCGCGCAGCCGCCGCAATTGCTCGCCCATCGCCGACCAGACCGACAGGTCGCCCGAATGCAGCCGCGCCACATCATGGCCCGCCGCATGAGCCTCGGCGATTTCGGCGATGATCGCGTCCAGCGAGAGCGGGGCGGTGTTGACGATGCGCGCGCCGGGCGGGCAATGATCAAGCAATGCGGCGGGAACCAGCGAACCGGCATAGAGGCAGACCGGGCTGGCCGCGATCAGATCGCGCCCGCGCAGGGTGAGAAGGTCGGGTGCGCCGGGGCCTGCGCCGATGAAATGTACGGTCATTCGTAGGTTCCTTGAGCAATAGCGCAGGTGGCCATCTGGTCGGGCGAAATCCGGCGCGGGCGGATGAGGCGGGCACGGGGGCCGATGGCGGCCATGGCGGCGGCCTCGGCCAGACTGCCCGTGCCGCGCGCCTGCTGACTGGCGGCGGAGGTGGTGGAGGTTGGCGCGGCGCTGATCGCCCCGGCGTCGATGGCGGCGATGGGCAGACCGAGGGCCTCGGCCAGCGGCGCCAGCGCAGGGGCCTTGTCCGCCGCCGTGGCCAGATGGGTGACGGGGGGCAAGCCCTCCTGCGCGGCTATCAGCGCCGCGCGCAGCGAGGCCAGCGTTGCTTTCTCGCGAAAACCGAAACCGGCGACGATCACAGCGTCACGCTCCATTGCACCACCGGATAGCGGGCCTTCCAGCCATGGCGCGTGCCGATGGGCGCGGCATCGGCCAGTTCGACCCGCAGCAAAGCCCCGCCCTTCAGCCCATGCCAGCGCGCCAGCAGGCTCTCCGATTCCAGCGTCACCGCATTGACGACAAGGCGTGTTCCAGCGGGCAGGCGGGACCAGAGCGCCGATAGCAAATCCTCTGAAAGCCCGCCGCCGATGAACACCGCATCGGGCGCGGGGCCGTCGGGCCATGTGTCCGGCGCGCGGCCCTCGATCACCTGCAAGCGGTCCACGCCCAAACTGGCCGCATTTGCGCGGGCGCGCTCGGCGCGGACCGGGTCGGCCTCGATGGCCAGCGCGCGATTGGCCGGATGGGCCAGCAGCCATTCAATGCCGATCGAACCCGACCCCGCGCCAATGTCCCACAATGTCTCGCCCGCGCGCGGGGCCAGTGCCGAAAGGGTGAGGGCGCGGATCGGGCGCTTGGTGATCTGGCCGTCCGAGACGAAAAAATCGTCGGGCAGGCCGGAGATGACCGGCATCGCGGGGCCTGCGCCCGTGGCGATCCCCACTGCAACGGGATGGGCGATCTCGTGGAAATCCATGGCCTCGGCGGCAGCGCAGCGGAGGCGTTCGCGAGGGCCGCCCAGCGCCTCCATCACATGCAGCGTCGATGCGCCAAAGCCGAGATCGCTTAAATAGCGGGCCAGTGCCTCCACTTGCTCCCCATCGGGCATCAGGGCGATGATCGCGCGTCCGGGCGCCAGATGCGGGCGCAACCGGGCCAGCGGCGCGGCGTGAAGGCCGATGCCGACCGTATCCTGAAGCGCCCAGCCCAGCCGCGCCGCCGCCAGCGAAAATGTCGAGGGCGCGGGATGGGCCACCCATTCGCCCGGATCGAGATGGCGGGTCACGGTTGTCCCCGCGCCGAACCAGAACGGGTCGCCCGAGGCCAGCATCACCACCCGCCGCCCGCGATGCTCCAGCAAACGCGCGATGCCATCGGCAAAAGGCACTGGCCATTCAAGAGTGGCGCACGTAAGGGCGGGCAGCAGCGCAAGATGACGCGGCGGGCCGATCACCACTTCGGCGCGCTCAAGCGCCTTGCGCGCCGCCGCCGACAGGCCTTGCGCCCCGTCCTCGCCCAACCCGATGATGGTCAACCAGGGATCAGCCATGCACCATATCCTTTTGCTGGGCGGCACTACCGAAGCAAGCGCGCTGGCCCGTCTGCTGGCCGCGCAGGGCATGAACGCCACGCTCAGCTATGCCGGGCGGACAGAAAATCCGCGTCCGCAGCCAGTGCCCTGCCGCATTGGTGGCTTTGGCGGGGTGGAGGGGCTGGTGGCCTACCTGCGCGAGCATCGCATCACGCATCTGGTGGACGCCACGCATCCCTTTGCCGCCCGGATGAGCGCCCATGCGGCAGCGGCGGCGCGGATCGCAGGCGTGCCCTTTGTGGCCCTGACCCGCCCGGCATGGCGTTGCGAAGAGGGCGACAACTGGACCGGCGTGGCCGGCATCGAGGAGGCCGTGGCGGCATTGGATGGCCCGCCGCGCAGGGTGCTGTTGGCACTGGGGCGGATGCATGTCGATGCCTTCGCGGCCCAGCCGCAGCATCATTACCTGCTGCGCTTTGTCGATGTGCCGGATGTGCCGCCCGCCTTGCCCGATCATCATCTGGTCGTGGATCGGGGGCCGTTTTCGGTGGCAGGTGACCGGGCCTTGCTGCGCCATCATGCCATCGATCTTGTGGTCAGCAAGAACGCGGGCGGCACCGGGGCGCAGGCCAAGCTGATCGCCGCGCGTGAACTGGGCCTGCCGGTACTGATGATCGAGCGGCCCGCGATGCCGGAAAGGCGCGAGATGTTCCGGCCAGAGGACGTGCTGGACTGGATCGCTCATACGCCTGTCGCCGAGCGGGGGGTGTAGAGCAGCGGGCCACGGGGGCGCTCGATGATCCGCGTCTGGCTCGATCCGAGGATGACCATCGTGCGCATATCGGCCATGTCGGGCGTGGCGCGGTCCAGCGGCACGATGCGCAATTCCTCCTGCGGGGTGGAGACAGCGCGGGCAAAGAGCATCGGGCGCGCGTCGGCGCAGGCCTCCTGTAAGATGGACAAAGCTCGGGCGAAACCTTCGGGCCGGGATTTCGAGCGCGGGTTGTAAAAGGCGATGGCGAAATCGGCCTCGACCGCAAGGCGCAGGCGCTTTTCGATTCTTGCCCATGGCTTGAGATTGTCCGACAGGTTGATCGCGCAGAAATCATGCCCCAAAGGCGCCCCGGCGCGCGCGCTGGCCGCCAGCATCGCGGTAATGCCGGGCAGCACGCGAATGTCGAGATCGCGCCAATGGGATGGCCCAGCCTCCAGCGCCTCGAACACGGCGGCGGCCATGGCAAAGACCCCCGGATCGCCCGAGGAAACCACCACCACCCGCCGACCCTCTGCGGCAAGGCGCAGGGCAAGTGCGGCGCGGTCGAGTTCGACCCGATTGTCCGATGGGTGCAGCAGCAACCCCTGGCGCGGCGCGACCCGCGCCACATAGGGGATATAGCCGATCACATCCGTTGCCTGGGCCAGCGCGGCGCTGACTTCGGGCGTGATGAGCGCCTCGTCGCCCGGCCCAAGGCCCGCGATGGAGAGGATGCCGCTCATGGCCGCCGCCCTTGTCCATGGATCAGCAGGATCGAGAAATAGGGCGTCACTTCCTTGGCCTCGGCCAGAGGCGTCACGCGCTGCCCCGGCATCGCGGCATATTCGACCAGCCATGCCTCATCTTCGCGCCCGGCCGCCGCCACCGCGCGGCGCAGCTTGGCAATGTTGCGCCCGATCTTCATCACCACCAGCGCATCGGTATCGCGGATGCGGCGGGTCAATTCCCCTTCGGGCAGAGTGGCCATGGCCACGGTCAGCACATCGTCGCCCCATGTGATCGGCATGGCGGTGGCGTGCCATGCGCCTGCCATGCCGGTGATGCCCGGCACCACCGCCACCGGCACCACGCCCGTCAGCCGGGAATGGAGATGCATGAAGGAGCCATAGAAAAACGGGTCGCCCTCGCACAGCACCACGATGTCATGACCCGCGCGCGACAGGTCGATCAGCCTTTGCGTGCATTGCGCGTAAAAGGCTGAAAGGCATTGATTATAGCGCGGATCTGTCAGGGGGATCTCGGTGGTCACCGGATATTCCATCGCGATTTCCACCGCATCCTCGCGCAGCATCCCCTCGGCGATGCGCCGCGCCTGCCCGGGGCGACCCGCCTTGCGGAAATAGGCGATGTGGCGGGTGCCGCGCACCAGCCGGTCGGCGCGCACGCTCAGCAGATCGGCGGCACCGGGGCCAAGGCCGACCCCGTGGATCGTACCCTCGTGGATGGTCCCGCTCATTCCGCGTCGCTCGCCAAGGCGTTGATCGCCGCGACCGTGATTGCGCTGCCGCCAAGGCGGCCCTCGACGATGCAGCAGGGGACGGGAGCGGCCTCCCACAGCGCGGCCTTGGATTCCACTGCGCCGACAAAGCCGACCGGGCAGCCGATGATTGCCGCCGGGCGCGGACAGGCCGGATCCTCCAGCATGTTGAGCAGGTGGAACAGTGCAGTGGGCGCATTGCCTATGGCCACCACCGCGCCCGCCAGATGAGGCCGCCACAGTTCCAGCGCGGCGGCTGAGCGCGTGTTGCCCATTGCCTTGGCCAGATCCGGCACTTGGCGGTCGTGCAGCGTGCAGATCACCGCATTGCCCGCCGAGAGGCGCCCCCGCGTGATCCCTTCCGATACCATTCGCGCATCGCACAGGATCGGCGCGCCGGCGGCCAGCGCAGCCCGCGCATCCGCCGCAAAGCCGAGAGAAAAGCGGATATGGCGTGCAAGATCGACCATGCCCGCCGCATGGATCATCCGCACGGCCACGGGTTCCTCCTGCGCCCAAAAGTGGGCCAGATCGGCCTCGGCGCGGATTGTGGCGAAGGATTGTTTATAGATGGCCGCGCCATTGGTTTCATAGACGTGGGGCATCAGGCAACTCCAAAATGGGCAAGAACCATGGCGGGGTCCATATCGGTCAGGGCGGGCAGTTCGGTCTGGTCATGGGCGCCCGCGCGGGCGTTGGCGGCAAGGTCGAAGCGGCCATCCCGGCCGGTCAGGGTAATGTCGGCAGGCCCCGACCGCGCGCAGCCCTTGGCGCAGCCCGAGACATGCAGGCGGCCTTTCACCACCGGGGCAAGGCGGCGGGCGAGGTCGCGCGTTTCCACGCTGGCCTGCGGGCAGGCGGGCGCGCCGGGGCAGGCATCGACGCGCAGCAGCGGGCTGGCCGGGTCTGAAATCAGGCCGGGGATGTTGGCTGTTGGGGTGCCTTCAAGGATCAGCACGCGCCATGGCGTGATCCGCAGGTCCGAAGTGGCGGTGCGGGCAAGCAGGCTGGCGTCGATCTGACCAAAAGGGACGCCGAAAGCCGCGCCGCCGGGGACGATGGCGGGGCGGGCGGGCGCTGGCGGCTGCGATCCATTGGCCCAGTCGGGCAGGGGGGCGTGATGGCGGGCCATGCGCCGCGCGCCGCTTTGCGCAAACCAATGGGCCAGCGCGATGAGGGCTTCGGCCTCCTGCCCAAACGGGATGATTGTTCCGCAAACGCGCCCATCGGCCCGCAGGATCAGGCCGCCATCTGCGCCGCGTTCGATGCGGAAATCGCCCGGTTCGGCGCTCAGGATCGGTGCCCGTCCGGCATCGATGACAAAGCCGACCTTACCCGGCAGGGGCGGCAGTCGATCTATGCGCGCCATCAGGTCGCAGGCTATGCGGTGACTGTCATCGCCCTCGGCCCAGTTGGGGGCGATCAGGATATTGCGCGCCCTTTCACGCCACGCATCGGGATCGGTCAGCCCATGCTCGATCAATTGCACAATCAGCAGGGGCCAGTTCGCCTCGCTCACGCCGCGGATCTGGAGATTGGCGCGGCGGGTGATGTCGATCATGCCATTGCCACAGGTCTGGGCCAGCGCGCAAAGCGCCAGCGCCTGATCGCGGCTCAGGCGGCCAAGGCGCGGCTTGATGCGGACCAGCAGGCCATCACCGGTCGCCATCGGGCGCCATGCATCGGGGCACCAGCCCTTGATCGCAAAGCCGCTCATGCGGTCGGGTCCAGCGGCAGGGAGGCAAGGATCGAATTGCGCCTCGTCGTCCACAGGCCAGCGGCGTGGAGCGTGGCAAAGCGGGCCTCCATCGCGGCCAGCGCGCCAGGGTTTTCGCGATCGAGAAACGCGCGGACATCGCCTTGGCCCAGCGTGGCATCGTGATAGAGGTCGAAGAGATGCGGCGGCACGCAGCCCGCCAGATGAGCAAAAGCGCCCAGATGGTCTAGCGTGGCGGCGATCTCGGCCGCTCCGCGAAAGCCGTGGCGCATCATGCCCGCGATCCAGCCGGGATGGACGGCGCGGGCGCGTACCACGCGGGCGATTTCTTCGGTGAGAGCGCGGGCGACCGGACGGGCCGGATCGCGACTGTCGAGGTGATAGAGCGCGGCATTGCCCCCGGTCACGGCTTGCGCTGCGGCAAAACCGGCCTCATGCGCGGCATAATCAGCGGCCAGCAAGAGGTCACTTTCAGTCAAATCCTGAAGATGGACAAAGGCATCGGCCTTGGCCACACGGCGTCGCAAGCCATCGGGATCGGCATGGGATTGGGGTGCGTCCAGCGCATGATCGGAGGCGGCCAGCCATGCCTCTCCGGCCTTGCGGCGGGCCTCATCGCCATAGGCATCGGCCGCGATGCCAAGGCCGTAGCGCCCCGGCGCGGGGCCATAGACGCGCGGGGCGGCGATGGTTCCGGCAAAGGGGTTCCAGTCGTCCGGTTCGTCGCGTTCGCACAGGGCGCGCACCGCCTGACCGAACAGGACCGGCAGATTGGGGAAAGCATCGCGCAGCAGGCCCGAGACGCGCAGGGTCACATCGATGCGCGGGTGGTCGAGCAGGGCCAGCGGCAGGATTTCCACCCCCGTCACTCGCTCCGAAGTCAGATCCCACAGCGGTTTCGCGCCCAACAGGTGCAGCGCCATGGCAAATTCCTCGCCCGCCGTGCGCATCGTGGCCGAACCCCACAGGTCCACCACCAGCCCGCGCGGATAATCGCCATGATCCTGCAAATGCCGCCGGATCAGTTCCTGCGCCAGCACCACCCCTTGCGCATGGGCCGCGCGCGAGGGAACGGAGCGCGGGTCGATGGTGTAGAGATTGCGCCCCGTGGGCAGCACATCCCCGCGCCCGCGATGGGGAGAGCCGGAGGGACCGGGGGGCACGAAACGCCCCGCCAGCGCGGCCTGCAATCCTGCGCGCTCGGCCGCGCCATGTTCGCCCCGGCCAAAGATGTGGAGGCCATCGCCATACTGGCTCTCCTTGATGTCGCAGACGAAGCGGTCGATGCGGGTGATCGCCTCGGCGGGCGTGGCGGCGGCGGACAGCCCCAGTTCGGCCTCCAGCCCCAATCCTTGCGCCTCGTTGCGGATGGCGGTTTGCAGACGGTCGCGCCGGGCCGGATCAAGCCCCCCGGCGTTGGAAAATTCATCCAGCAAGGCTTCGAGCGTGGCCAGCCCCGCGCCATGGGCGGTGGGCGCAAGCGGGGGCGGGGCATGGCCGATAGTGACGGCGGCGATGCGGCGTTTGGCTTGGGCCGCCTCGCCCGGATCGTTGACGATGAAGGGATAGATTACCGGCATGCCCATGGTCAGCGCCTCGGGCCAGCAGGCGTCGGACAGTGCCACAGCCTTGCCCGGCAGCCATTCCAGCGTGCCATGCGCGCCCATATGCACCAGCGCGTCGATGCCGCGTGCGCGCAGCCAGAGATAGAAGGCGACATAGGCATGGCGTGGGCAATGCGAGAGATCGTGATAATCGCCATCGCGCGAGGCCGCATCGCCGCGCTCTGGCTGAAGCGCGATCAAGGTGCGGCCGGTGGTGATGGCGGCAAAATGGAACTGGCCCTCGATTGTGGCGGGATCGCTTTCGGGTGGGCCCCAATTTTGCTCCAGCGCATCGTGCAAAGGGGCGGGCAGGGTTGCGAGCTCGGCGCGGTACGCATCGAGCGGCCAGCCCACGCTTTGCTGCGCCAAAGCGGTCGCCAGATCAGGCACCGCAGGCTCGCCCAGATCGCTCAGCATCGCCTGCGCTGATGCCAGCGCGTCGAGGCCAACCGCATGAGCCATCTGATGCGCCTTGCCGGGATAGGTGGAGAGGATGATGGCCACGCGCCGGTCCTGCGCGGGTTTGCGGGCCAGAGCGATCCAGCCCGAAACCCGCGCGACGATGGCGGCGATCCGCGCCGGATCGCCCCGGTGCAGGTTTTGCGCAAAGCCCAGCGCCGGATCATGGGCTGCGGCTTCCTTGAAACTGGCCACGCCAGCAAACACCCGCCCGTCGATTTCGGGCAAGACCACATGCATCGCCAGATCGGCGGGCGACAGCCCGCGTGAGGCAGCCTCCCATGCCACGCGCGACGATGTGGCCAGCGCCAGTTGAAACACCGGCACATTGGCGACGTCGAGCGGGGTCTGGCTGCTCTCGTCGCGGGCGGAAAAGGCGGTCGCGTTGAGGATCGCCGCCGGGGCAAGTTCGCGGACCCAGCGTTCAATCAAAGCCCGCGATTGCGGTTCCTTCAGCGAGGGGGCGAAAAGCGAGAGCGTATCATAGCCTGCCGCCTCAAACGCTTGATGCAATTGGGCAAAGGGGTCGAGATCATGCGCGGCCAAATAGGAGCGGTAAAAGACGATCAGCACAAGCGGGCGGGTGGATTGAAAGGCCGAGGGATCGCAGACCCCGTGCGCCGGATGCCATCCCCCGGCCATCGGCAATTCTGCGCCCGCGCTCGCCGAGGTCACCGAGAACCCCGCCGCGCCGGCCAGCAGGCCCAGCGCCGCGCCCGCCGCATCGGCCCCGCCGCCATCGCACAGGCGGCCCAGATCGGCCAGCAGCCCCGACGCCACGGTCGAGGCCGAGTTCAGCCTTGCATCCGGGCGCCCGTCCGCAGGCAGCACCGCCAGTGCGATGCCCCGCGACCGGGCCAGCAGTTCGACCTGTTGCAGCCCATAGGGCCAATAGGCCTGTCCCCCGATCAGCCGGATCAGGATCGCCCGCGCGCCCGACAAAGTCCGCTCGATATAGGTATCGACCGAGAGGGGATGGGCCAGCGCCGACAGATTGGCGAGGCGCAGCGAAGGAAAGGCCGGATCCCGCTCCCGCGCCTGATGCCATGCCGCCGCGAAAGCCCCAAGGTCGCTGTCGGAAAAGGACAGCACGACCAGATCCGCAGGCGCCTGCCCCAGATCCTGCGGGATGGCGACCTCCTCCATCCCGTGCGTTTCGCGGAAGATGATATGCATCGGGTTTAGCCCGCCAGCGTGGCCCTGATGGCGGCGGCGTCAATATGGCCGCGTTCGGCAATGGCGACCAAGGTGGTCTGGCGCGTTTCGCCCGCGCGCCATGGGCGGTCATAATGGTGGCGCACCCGCCCGCCCACGGCCTGAACCAGCAGGCGCATCGGCTTGCCCGCCACAGCGGCATAGCCTTTGACGCGCAGGATTTGATGCTTGTCGGCCAGCAGGCCGATGCGCGCGGCCAGATCCGACGGGTCGGTGATTTCGGGCAGGGTGACGACTGTGCTGTCGAAATCATCGTGTTCGTGGTCATCCTCGCCATCGTGGTGCGAGGGGCGGGCGGCAATGTCATCCTCAGCGGCGGCGCCAAGGCCAAGGATGACGCGAGGGTCGATGACGCCCTCGGCCAGTTCAAGGATGGGGCGCGAGGTTTCCGCCGCGATCACCGCGCGGGCGGCGGCAGTGCCCTGCGGCCCGGCAAGGTCCACCTTGGTCAGCAGCACCATGTCGGCGCAGGCCAGTTGATCTTCGAAGACTTCGGAGAGCGGGGTTTCATGGTCCACGCCCGGATCGGCGGAGCGCTGGGCCTCGATGGCGGCGGGATCGGGGGCAAAGCGGCCTGCCGCCACCGCCTCGGCATCGGCCAGCGCCAGCACGCCATCGACCGTGATCCGGCTGCGGATCGCGGGCCAGTCAAACGCTTTGAGCAGGGGCTTGGGCAGGGCAAGGCCCGATGTTTCGATCAGAATGTGATCGGGGCGGGGATCGAGCGCCAGCAGGTGTTCGACCGTGGGGATAAAATCATCGGCCACCGTACAGCAGATGCAGCCATTGGCCAGTTCGACAATGCTTTCCGCCGGGCAATCGGGGATCGCGCAGGATTGCAGAATGTCGCCATCCACCCCCAAAGTGCCGAATTCATTGACCACCACGGCCAGCCTTCGCCCGCCCGCGTTGCGGATCAGATGGCTGATAAGCGTGGTCTTTCCCGCGCCCAGAAAGCCGGTGACGATGGTGACAGGAACCTTGGTCAGGTCGGACACAGCTACTTCTCCCGCGCGCCGGAGCGAGACAGGGCGGGGCATACCGGAAAGATCCGGCCGGAGCGCGACGACGGGCGGGCGCGACAAGGCGCCCGTGACCACGCAACCCGTGCAGCCCCAGCCACACAGTTCGCCGCTCAGACGGAGAAGTACCGTGCCGTGACCATTCCCTGGACCAAGGCAAGAGCGACCGGTGCGCCGGCAGGTCTCCTGGCTTGCGGGTCACAGCTTGATGCACGCCTTCCCAGACCGTTAAGCCCAGTGGCCGCCCCCCCGGGATGGTGGGGGACATGTGCATCGCGCTATCCGCTCACAGTTGCAGGGACAGCCGCGGATTTGGGGAGGCAAGCCCCCCGCACCGCATTCCCGATTAAGCCCGTTTAATGGGCACCGGCGCGATCAGTGAAAACCGGGTTGCCCCGATATTCGCCGCTGTTTCTAAACCACATGGCGCGAAAAGCAATTGGTGTGTTTACGAAACCTCGATTTCGTCAAAGCGCTTCCAGCGATAGATGGCGAAACTGAACACCCAGCACAGGACGAACAGGGCGATGATGCCAAAGCCCAGACTGTTGAAATTTTCACCCAATTGCGCCGCCATGGCCCAAGGCCAGCCCGTCAGGCCCAGCTTGCCCCCGATCAGCGCCAGCGTTTCGATCCCGCCGATGACGATGGCGACGATGGCCGAAACCAGCGTAATGGTGATGTTGTAATAGAGCTTGCGGATCGGCTTTACAAAGGCCCATTCATAGGCACCCAGCATCACCACCCCATCGGCCGTGTCGATCAACGCCATCCCGGCTGCAAACAGAGCGGGCAGCACCAGCACTGTGGATAGAGACAGGCCATTGGCCGCCTGATTGGCCGACATGCCCAGAATGGCGACCTCGGTGGCCGTGTCAAAACCGAGGCCGAAGAGGAAACCGAGCGGCGCCATATGCCAACTCCTGCTGATCAGCCGGAACATTGGGGCGAACAGCCGCGAGAGGGGGCCGCGCGATCCGGTCAGCATGTTGAGATCGGCCTCTGTGTAAGCGCCGCCCGCCCGGACATAAGCAAAGCTGCGCCAGACCGAGCGCAGGATGGCAAGGTTCATGCCCGCAATGGTGAAGAGGAACAGCGCCGAGATCACAGTAGCAATCACCCCGCCGATCTCCTTGAAGGCGCCGAAGCGGGCCAGAGCGCTGGCTGTCAGGGCGATGCCGACAGAGGCGATGGCGATGATACCTGAATGGCCCAGCGCGAACCAGAAGCCCACCGTGATCGGGCGCTGGCCATCCTGCATCAGCTTGCGCGTCACATTGTCGATGGCCGCGATATGATCGGCATCGACCGCATGGCGCAGGCCCAGCCCCCACGCCAGCAGCGCCGTCCCCAGCATCAGCGGTTGATGATGAAACAGGCCAAAGGCCCAGCCCCAGATGGCGATATTGGCAACGATCAGTGCGATCAGCAGCGCCCCGATCCGGCGGCGCAGCGATTTGAAATGGATGCTCATGATGCAAAACAGTCCCCCGGCGTCTTGCGACAGGGCCGGGGCAGACCCGCGCAAACGGGCGGCACGCGCAAGGGTCGGACGCCAAGAGCGACCCGCGCACGTATCCGTTGCGGCCCCGGCCGCTTATGCGTCGCTCAGACGGAGTACACCGTGCCGCGGCCATCCCCTGGGCCAGGGCAAGAGCGACCAGACGCCGGCAGGTCTCCTGGCTTGCGGGTCACAGCTTGATGCACGCCTTCCCAGACCTCGCAGGATTTAGCGTCCGGCCCAGTGGCTGGCCCTTTGCAAGGGCGCATGTGCATCGCGCTATCCACTTACAGTTGCAGGGACAGCCGCGGATTTGGGGAGGCAAGCCCCCCGCACCGCATTCCCGATTAAGCCCGTTTAATGGGCACCGGCGCGATCAGTTTGGCGACCGGATTGGCCGCCGGGGGCATGGTTACTGCAAATGGCGGGCGATGCCAAGAAGCGGCGAACGACAAAAGAGCCATGGAACGGGGGAGAGACCCATCCCATGGCTCTGCCTATTGATCATTCAGGCCGGCGCCCTCCTGATCAATGCGATCTGGCATCGTTTACATTACCAGTTGTAGGTAAAGCTTGCCCCATAGGTGCGCGGGGCCTGATATTGCTCGCGATAGGTCTGATAGGTCGCGCTGGTCGGGGCCGAGGCCGAGGAGAGCACAATCGTGTCCTCCAGATTGCGGACAAAGGCCGAAAGCGTCCAGTTGGCAGGCTCGTGCTTATAGGTCATGATGATGTCGCTGCGATGATAGCTGTCCTGACGGTCGGAGGTGAAATTGTAGAAGGTAAAGTACGATTCCGATTCAATATGCGTCTGGAAACGCGGGGTCAGACGCCCGCCGAAAACATGGAAATCATGCTCATAGCCCAGATTGACAGTCCAGACCGGGGCCTGGGGGGGACGCTTGCCGTCAAGCTGCCAGTTGGCGCCCACCAGCTTGCCCTCAGCCGCCGCCGCGCGGGCCAATTGACCGCTGACCGCCGCAGCGAAATTGGTGAAGCGCGCGTCCTGATAGGCGACATAGGCGTTGAAGTGATCGTCGGGCGTAGGATCGAACAAGGCGTCTAGTTCCACACCCTTATAGCGCGACGAACCGGCATTCAGCACCAGCGTGGCCACCGCGCCGTTTGAATTGGTGACGGTCTGCGACACCTGCTGATCGGTGTAATTGTAGAGATAGGCCGAGAGGTTGAGTTGAAGCCGGTTGTCCAGAAAGCGGTTCTTGGCCCCGATTTCATAGGCCGTGATGCTTTCGGGATTATAGGCCGCCAAATCGGTGAAGCCGCCCGCCTTATAACCGGTGTCGAATTTGGCATAGATCAGGTTGCGCGGCGTCACCTGATAATTGAGCGCGGCGTGCCAGGTGGTCTTGCTGCTTGCCGCAGTCGAATTTTGCGGCGTTGTCACCATCACGCAGGAATTGGTGAGGTAGCATTTGGTGTTCAGATAGGTGGTGACATTGGTAACGGTGTTATAGCCGATTCGGTGCTTGTCATCTTTGGAATAGCGCGCGCCCGCTTCCGCCGTCAGGCCGGGGATCAGCTCATACGAGGCCTGACCGAAGGCGGCCTTGGCCTCTGCAACGATATCGGGATAGACGTAATTCTGGATCAGGAAAGGCGTGCCCGAAATCGAATCCTGCCCCGGAAAATCCTGAAACTGCGTGGTCAGGTTGTTGCTTTCCTTGAAGTAAAATCCGCCGAACTGCCATTTCAGCGGCCCCTTGCTGTTCGAGGACAGGCGCAGTTCGTGGTTCCAAGAGGGCAGGTTTTCCCGTTGGCCAAAGGTGAAATTCTGGCGATTGGTGCCATAGGCGCCGCCCAGCGTGGTGCGCCGGTCGATTTTGAAGCGGCGATAGCCGCCCTGATAGGTCAGCGTGGCAAAGGTGAAGTCATAATCGGCCTGGGCGCGGAAATTCCACGCCTTGGTGCGCAGGAAAGAACCGGCGGGCATCGGGAAATCCTTGGCATTGCCGCGCGGGGGAACGCCCAGATCGACATCGCCCACCGCGTAACCGGCAGGAACATTGGCGGCGGTATAGAGCACCCATGGAATGGCCTGTGTTGCCGTTCCTACGCCGTCAAAGTCCGAATATTCCCCGGTCAGCAACAGCGAGAAGCGATCCGTGGGCTTCATCAACACATGCAGACGGGCCGAGCGGCTGTGTTCATCGTCGGCATTGGCGGAAGGCGCATTGTTGCGATAGCCGTCATGGTCGCGCAACTGAAATGCGGCGCGCAGCGTGATCCAATCATTGACGGGCACGTTGATCATGCCCTTCACATTATGCATCCGGTAATTGCCCGCCTCGACGCCCAGATAGGCTGACAGGTCGCCCGGCTTGGGTTTGGCCGTCACGATGTTGATCGCCCCGCCCGTGGCATTGCGGCCCAGCAGCGTGCCCTGCGGTCCGCGCAGCACTTCGACGCGCTCCAGATCGAACATGGACGCATTGAGGCCCAGCGCGCGTTGCAGGTTGAAGCCGTCGATGCTGATCGAAACGGCCGGATCGCCGATTTCCGAGGTGTCGCGACTGGAAACGCCGCGCACGCTGATGATCGTGGCGGGGCCTGCCTGCGCAAAGCTGACGCTGGGGGCCACGGCGGTCAGATCAGCCACACTGCCGACGCCGTTACGCGCCAGTGTTTCGGGGGTCAGGACCGACATGGCGATGGCGGTTTTCTGCTCGGTGCTTTTGCGCTTTTCGGCGGTGACGACGATTTCGCCCAGTCCTGCGGGTTGAGCGCTGACGGTTTGGGTTGCGCTGTTCTGAGCCATCGCCGGCGCGGCCTGAAGGTAGAGCGCGATGGTCAGATTGGATGAGATTGCAGCAAGCCAGTTCTTTTTCATGTGGGGCTGTCCCTCCCTGGGATGGCTTTGCCGGCGATGGTCACGGCGACCGATTCGTCTCGGCAATGGGATTGTCATATTTTTCGGGAGGAGAAATTTCAAGGTTAAAGTGAATGCACTTTTACGCTATATTGCGGAGACAAAGGGTGCAGTTCAGGAAAGGTGTCGGGATGAGCTGGCGCCGCATTCGGGCGTGGGATTTAGCGAACGGGCTCTGGAAATTCTGATTTTATGGCAAATTCCTGCGAATCCGGCAGCGAGAAAAGGTGCGAAAAACGAAAAATGTTTTATAAAATCACCCTTGCGCCGGGCGGGCAAAACGGCATACAGTTTTGTCGCAAATCAAGAGGCTGCCAGAGAGGTCAATCATGAAGTTGTCGCGACGTGAATTCGGTTTGGGCGCTGCTGTGCTGGGCATGGGCGCTCCGGCTTTTGCGGCATCGCGCCGTTCGACCCCAAGGCTGCAACTGGGCGTGCAGACCTACAGCTTTCGGGATATGTTGCAGACGCCCGGAGATATGATCGACAAGATGATCGCGGGTTGCCGCGCGGTGGGGCTTTCCAGCGTGGAATTGTTCGAGCCGACCATTCAGCCGCCCGCCTTTTCGGTTGATGCGCCATGGGCGATTGTGGCGGGTAAACCGACCGAAGCCTCGCTCTATGGGCGTCCGCCCGAAGGGCCCAAGCCCGCCTCGGCCCAGCAGGTGCGCGAACAGGTGCGCGCGTGGCGCCTGAATACGCCCATGTCGCATTTCGCCGCCATCGGCGCACGCTTTCGCGCCGCCGGGATTGCTGTGCAGGCGTTTAACTTTGGCCTGAAGGAGGATTGCACCGATGCCGAGGTGGAGCGCGGCTTTACCATGACCCGCGCCTTGGGCACGCGCATCATGACCGCCTCGACAACGCTGAAAATGGCCGAGCGCACCGCGCCTTTCGCCGCGCGCCATCGCGTCATTCTGGGCCTCCACGGCCATTCCAACCTGCATGACCCCAACCAGTTCGCCACACCCGAAAGTTTTGAGAGGGGGCTGGCCATGTCGCCCTTCTATCGGATCAATTTCGATATCGGCCATTTTGTCGCGGCCGGTTTCGATGCGCCTGCTTTCCTTGAAAAGCATCACGAAAAGATCGTCAGCATCCACCTCAAGGATCGCAAATTGCACGAAGGGGCCAATACCGTTTTTGGCCAGGGCGATACGCCGATCCGCGATGTGGTGCGAATGATCGCGCGCCATGGCTGGGCGATCCCCGCGATGCTGGAGTATGAATATGCCGGGACGGATTCGTTGACCGAATTGCGCCGGATGAAGGACTATGTCCGGGCGGCCTTGGTGTGATGGATCTGTTTTAGGGCTGCAAAAGGCGCCGCTCTCACTGGGAGCGGCGCCTTTTTTATGGCATGCAGTCAGGCGGCGCAGGCTGCCACGGCCTCGGATTCCCCCTCTTGCCTGGGCACCAGCGCTATAGCCAGCGCCGAAAGCGCGGCAACAGCGGCAAAGCCAATGAAATTCCACGCCATATCCAGTTGATAGGTCGCGATCATCCCGCCCAGCAGCGGCCCGCAGATCGACCCCATGCGCGAGAAGCTGAGGCAGCTGCCCACGGCTGTGGCGCGCAGCGCCGGGCTGAAATATTGGGACAGATAGCTGGTCACCATCACGGCGGCCGACACCGTGCCGACCCCTGCCAGCGCCACGATGCCATAGGTCATCATCAGTGGCCATTTGTGGGAAAGCAGCAGGATGGCCACCGCTCCGCCGCAAAAGGCGGCCACGATGATGGGCGCGCGGCCATGACGGTCGGCCAACCGGCCCAGCATGATGCCGCCCACCGAGGAGGCCAGCGCGAACACTCCCAGAAACATGATGCTGGGGCCAAGATCATAGCCCGAGGCGCGCATGATCTGGGGCAGCCATGTGTTCAGCCCATAGACGAGGATCATGCCGGTAAAGGTGGTCAGCCAGAAGCCGAGCGTGGCGCGCGCATGGCCATCGGCAAACAGCGCCCGCACGCCGGGTTTGATCGCGCCCTCAGCGGGCGGTGGGGCCAGATCCGCCGGATCAAGGCCGTAGCGACGGGCGATGTCGTCCGCCTTTTCATAGCGTCCCTTGCCCATCAGATAGGCAGCCGATTCCGGCAAAAGCCACAGGATGGCGGGTAACAGCACAAGCGGCGCGGCGCCCAGCGCCACGATCGGGCGCCAGCCCGCGTTTTGCAGCAGGAAGAAGGAAGCGAGCGCGGCGGCAAAGATGCCTAGCGAATAGCCGGAATACATGATGGCAAATTCGCGATTGATCTTTCCGCGCGGGGCAAATTCGCAGGCAAAGGCGGCGGCCACCGGCACGATGCCGCCAATGCCGATCCCTGCCAGAAAGCGCATGGCCGCAAAGAACAGCGGGGTTGGCGCCGCCGCTGCCGCTGCGCTGGTGATCGAAAACAGCGTCAGGCAGGCGATGAAGCAGGTCTTGCGGCCAAAGCGGTCGCTCAGCACGCCAAAGCCGTATCCGCCAAAGAACATGCCTGCCATGGCCGCGCTGGCCAGCAGGCTGGCCGAGGTCGGTCCCAGATGCCACGCCGGATCATTGAGCAGTCCGGGCAGTACAGCGCCCAGCACGCCCATGTCATAGCCTTCGGAAAAGAGGCCGAACCAACAGATCCAGATGATCAGCCGGGGCCGGCAATACCACGGGCGGCCAGACCGCAGGCGGGATTCGGGCGGGAAAGGCATCGTCAAGAACATCCTCCTTGGCGCCTTGCGGGGCGCAGGCCTGATCGGGGTGGTGCGGGCGTTGCTCTGGCCGGTTGCGCAAAGATGCATACCAGACATCGCGCTTCGCCTCGCCGCATGCCTCCGTGGGAAATGGGGCGGGATTAAACTGAATGCAGTTTTAGCTTGCATCAAACCGCGCGATCTATCAAGCTTGAAATATCAGAGCGGCGGTTCAGGCCGTCCTGCAAAACTATCCGCGATCTGCAATGTCGATCAAAGGTGTGCTCAATTTATCGAAAATATATTCTATATCATTCTAATAATTGAATTTATCGACTCCATCGCGATACCCCGCCTCACGGCTCATCGCAGAGGGATTCGACGTTGAAAACGAAAGGTTGTGCCGCAGGTGGATCTGAAAAATAGAATTCAGTCTATGCGCGTTCACGGATCGGTCTATGTCGATCCGGAGATCTTCGAGCTGGAAATGCAGCGCGTTTTTGGCCGCGCATGGGTCTTTCTCGGCCATGAATCGCAGGCCTGCGGCGCCGGTGACTATTATGCCACGCATATCGGGCGTGAACCGGTCATGATGCTGCGGGGCAAGGATGGCGTTCTGCGCGGTTTTTACAACCGCTGCGCTCATAAAGGCGCGCAGCTCGTGCCCGATGGCGCGGGCCAGATGAAGGCGATCCGCTGCGGCTATCACGGCTGGATCTATGGTCTGGACGGCGCGCTGCGCACCGTGCCCGCGCAAAAGGGCTATGGCGAGCGCCCGGTCAAGCCCGGCGCTTGTGATTATGGCATGGCGGCGCTGCCCGGTTTCGCCTCCTATCGCGGGTTCGTGTTCGGCCGTCTGGCGGCGGATGGGCCGTCGCTGGAGGAATGGCTGGGCCCGATGGCGGGTTCGCTCGACAATTTCGTCGATCGCGCTCCGCTTGGCGAGATCGAGGTGGCGGGCGGCGTGTTGCGCTATGATCACGCCTGCAACTGGAAATTCTTCATGGAAAACACGCTCGACGCGCTGCATCCGATGGTGGTGCATATGTCGGCGGCGCGCCCCGCGCGGGCGGTGGCGGCGCAATTGCCGCAAGGCGCCGATGCGCTGCATTTCGAGCTTCAGGCATTGGCGCCCTTTTCGGCCAGCTATGATTTCTTCGACGAAATGGGCGCGCGGGTGATGCCCCATGGTCATGCCGATTTGGGCGGCAAGGCCAGCATCCATTCCGCCTATGCCGAGGTTGACGCCTATTGGCGGGCGATGGTTGAGGGCCATGGCGAGAAGCGCGCAAGCCAGATCCTGTCGGTCAGCCGCAACAATTCCATCGCCTATCCCAGCCTGATGCTCAAGGCGCCGGTGCAGTTGCTGCGCGTGGTGCGCCCCTTGGCGGTGGATCGCACGATCATCGAAACATGGCATTTCCGGCTGAAAGGTGCGCCGCCTTCGACCTTTCAGCGCACCATCGCCTATTCCACGCTGGTCAACAGTTCGGCGGGCATGGTGGGGCCGGACGATCACGAAATCTATCGCCGGATGCAGGCCGGGCTTAAGGCCGGACAGCCCGAATGGGTCGAGCTGGGCCGCTATGCCGATCTCGCGCCGCCAGGCCCCGATGGCGCGACCGAAGTGCCAGGCACCAGCGATGCGCTGTTTCGCGGTCAGTTTCAGGCCTGGCTCGATCTGATGGAGGCGGCATGACACGGGCCGATCTGCTCGAACGCGTGACCGGCTTCCTGTTTGACGAAGCCGAGATGCTTGACCGGCGCGACTGGGATAGCTGGGGCGCTCTGTTCGATCCTGAAGGGATTTACTGGCTGTCCGCGCGCGCCGATCAGAGCGATCCGCTCGAAGAAGTCTCGCTGATCTATGACACGCCCTTGTTGCGCCAGATCCGTTTGGAGCGGCTGAAAAATGATGATGCCTCCTCGCTCGCCCCCGGTGTGCGCTCGGTGCATCATGTGGGCAATATTCAGCTTGGCCCGGTCGATCCGGGATCGGAGGATGTCATCGTTCGCTCCCGTCTGATGGTGGGGCAATGGACGCCCTCGGCCCAGACGACCTTTCACGCCCGCGTCATCCATGTCCTGTCTTTCGATGGTGCGCGCCTGCTGATCCGGCGCAAGCGGGTCGAACTGCTGGGAGCCGAAGGGCCTTTGGGCGACATTCTCACCATTCTTTGAAATGGACCGCGCCGACGGCCCATGCTCCCCCGATTTTTCAGGAAGTTTCAATGTCGACACCACAATTTCCCGCGCAATTCTCTCCACGGGCGTCGCGATTGATCGATGCCTTTGCGCCGGATCAGCGGACCATTATCTCCATGCTTTCGCGGCGCTGCGAGACGGCGGGTGATACGCCTCTGCTGCTGATCGACGGGGCGGTCCTGTCCGCGCGCGATCTTGCCGACCGCGCCGGGCGCAGCGCGGCAAGGCTGGCGCAGGCGGGGATCGAGCCGGGTGACCGGGTGGCTCTGCTTTGCGGCAACCGGCTGGAATTTTTCGATATGCTGCTGGGCACGATCTGGCTGGGCGCGATTGCCGTGCCGATCAACCGCGCCGCGCGCGGGGCGCAATTACAGCATATCCTGGCCAATAGCGGCGCGCGCCTGCTGGTGCTGGAGGCCGATGTGGCGCAGGCCATGGCCTATGTCCCGAGCGATGATCTGGCGCTGGAGGCGATCTGGATACTGCCCGCGCGCGGCGAGGATGCCTTGCCGGAAACCGCCGGAGAATGGGCGCTGCGCCCTGTACCCGAACCGGGTGCCCCGCGTGAGCCTGCCGCCACCGGCCCGGCCCATACCGCGATGATCATCTATACTTCGGGCACCACCGGGCCGTCCAAGGGCGTCTGCTGCCCTCAGGCGCAGTTCTTCTGGTGGGGCCTCAACAGCATCGATGTGCTCGAGATCGAGGCGGAGGATGTGCTGCTTACCACCTTGCCGTTGTTTCATGTCAATGCGCTGGGCGCCTTCTTTCAGGCGCTGCTGTCGGGGTCGCGGCTGGTGGTGATGGACCGTTTTTCTGCCAGCGGTTTCAGCGCCGCCCTGGCTCGGCATGGCGCAACGGTGACCTATCTGCTGGGCGCGATGGTGTCGATCCTGCTGGCCACTCCGGATCAGCCGGATGACGCCGCCCACAGGGTGCGCCGCGCATTGGCCCCCGGTGTTCCGGCCCAGTTCCACGCCGCCTTTGCTGGGCGCTATGGCATGGCGCTGATCGACGGCTATGGCGCGACAGAGAGCAATTTCGTGATCGGCGGGGGAGATCCTCTGCCCGGCTGTATGGGCAAGGTGCGCCCCGGCTATGAGGCCATGGTGGCCGATGAGGACGACAATCCGCTGCCCGATGGCATGCCGGGCGAATTACTGCTGCGCGCCGGCCATCCTCATGTCTTTGCCGCCGGTTATCATGAGATGCCGTCGCAAACGGCGGCGTCATGGCGCAACCTGTGGCTGCATACTGGCGACCGCGTGTGGCGCGATGCGGAGGGGCGTTTCTATTTCATGGATCGGATCAAGGACGCGATCCGGCGTCGCGGCGAGAACATTTCCGCCTTCGAGGTCGAGCAGGTCCTTCTGTCCCATCCCGCCATCGCCATCGCGGCGGTCTATCCAGTGCCCAGCGAACATGGCGAGGATGAGGTGATGGCCTCGCTCGTCCTGCGCGAGGGTGCGGCGCTTTCGCCCGAGGCGCTGCTCGATTTCTGTCAGCCGCGCATGACCTATTTTTCCGTCCCGCGTTATGTGCGCTTTGCCGATACGCTGCCGACCACGGAAAATGGCAAGGTCCAGAAATTCCGCCTGCGCGATATGGGCGTCACGCCTGATACGTGGGACCGCGAGGCGGCGGGCTATCAGGTGGCGCGCGCTGTTCGGGCGGTGGCGGGCTGATGGCGGTGCAGCCTTTCGACGGGGTGGCCGTCGTGGCGCCCACCACGGTGCGCTATGTTCGCCACAGCGACAAGCCGGCCCATTGGTGGGTCGGGCGGGCGCTGCATGATGTGATCGCGGCGGCGGGCATCGCCAAGGAGGAGGTGGATGGTCTGGCACTGTCCTCCTTCACCATGGGGCCGGATACGACCATCGCTATGACCGAGCATTTCGATATGGCCCCGCGCTGGATCGAATGGCTGCCTACGGGCGGGGCCAGTGGGGTGATGGCGCTGCGCCGCGCGGCGCGGGCGGTGCAGATGGGCGATGCTTCGGTTGTTGCCTGTATCGGCGCCGATACCGCCAATCCGGCCAGCTTTGCCGAACTGGTCCGAAATTTCAGCCATTTTTCCGATTCGGCTGTGCGGCCCTATGGCGCGCCGGGGCCTAATGGCATGTTTGCTTTGATTACCGCAAATTACATGGCGCGTTTTGGCGCGACCCGCGCCGACTTCGGGGCCATCGCCACGTCACAGCGCGCCAATGCAGCAGGCAATCCCAACGCCCTGCTAGGGAGCAAGGTGCTCAACCTTGAGCAATATCTGGCCGCCCCGGCCATTGTTGAGCCGCTGCATCTGTTCGATTGCGTGATGCCATGCGCGGGGGCCGAGGCCTTTCTGGTGATGAGCGAGGAACGGGCGCGGGGGCTGGGCCTCCCCCATGCCGTGATCCGGGGCAGCATCGAGCGTCACAATGCCTATTTCGACGAGCCGGTGGCGGTGCGGGCGGGTTGGGCGATGGACCGTGACAGTCTTTATGCGCAGGCCGGTGTCGGGCCGGAAGCGATGGATTGTCTGGAGGTCTATGACGATTATCCCGTCATCGTGGCGATGCAACTCGAAGATCTGGGCTTTTGCGCCAAGGGCGAAGCGGCGCAGTTTTTGCGGCATAACTCGCTCACCATCGAGGGCGCTTTGCCGGTCAACACTTCGGGCGGTCAGCTTTCCTGCGGTCAGGCGGGGGCGGCGGGGGGATTCCTGCCGGTGGTCGAGGCCCTGCGGCAAATAACCGGCCAAACGCTGGGGCGCCGGGTGGCGGGCGCACGTCTGGCGCTGGCCAGCGGCTATGGCATGGTGACTTATGATCGCTGTCTGGCCACGGCGGCGGCTGTTCTGGAGGGGCGGGCATGACCATCACCTTACAAGGTTGCGCCCAATGCGGGGCGCGGCAATATCCGCCGCGTGCGCTGTGCCGTGCCTGTCTGGCCGATGCGTTGAGGCCGGTGGAGGAAACGGGCGAGGGGCGGTTGATCGTCAGCGCCATCGTCCATCGCAGTCTGGAGCCGGGTTTTGCCGGTGATCTGCCCTTGCGGATTGGGACAGTGCATCTGGACTGCGGGTTGCGGATCATCGCCTTTGTCGATGCGGGGCTTGTCGATGGCCAATCCGTTCGCTTGCGGCAGGAGGCAGGGGCCGTTGCTCTTTGGCATGCGGGCGCGCTGGAGGCGGGCGTATGACAGGCTTTTGCCATTTCCTGACCGCGATGGCGGATGAGGGGGGCAGGGATATGGGCGCCGATCGTATCGCCTGGTTGCTGGGGGCGATTGACGGGCTGCGTCATGCGGTGGCGATGGGGCCTGCGGGCGCGCGTGATCTCTATTACGACGATGGTCCGGCGCCGGTTGGGATGCTGCAACTCTACTATGACCGGCTGGAGGATCTGGAAGCGGGGGCAAATGGGGCCTTGGTCCGATTGCCAGAGGTTTTGGGGCGTGGTGTGTCCTTGCGCCATCAGGCGATGGTCTGCCGCAGCTTTACTGTGCCTGAGGCGGCGCGTGTGGTGACAGGCTGTGCCTATATGGTCCATTATTGGGGGCAGCCGCGCAATGCTAACGCCTGGCATGGGCATTATCTGGCCCATCACGCGCCGGTCATGGCCCGGTTTCCCGGTTTGCGCAGCCTCGAAATTTATACGCCCGTCGAATGGGTCGATGATCTGGACTGGCCGCGTGAGACGCATTTTCAGCGCAACCGTATCCTGTTCGACGATGAGGGGGCGCTGGAGCATGCGCTGCATTCGCCGGTCCGCGACGAGATGAAGGCCGACCGCGCCCAATTCCCCGCCTTTGAAGGAGGCAGCGGGCATTTCGCGATGAAAACCATGACTTTATGCAACCGGCGGGGAGCGTTCGATCATGCGGTTTGATATGGATGAGCTTTCCGCCGCCCATCGCTATCGCCTGATGACATCTTCGGTGACGCCGCGCCCGATTGCGTGGGTGACCTCGGTGGGCAAGGATGACTTGCGTAATGCAGCGCCCTTCAGCTCGTTCAACATGATGGGGGCCTCGCCTCCGATTCTCGCGCTGGGGCTGCAATCGCGGGCCGATGGGACCGCCAAGGATACGCTGGCCAATATCGCGGCCACGGGCGAACTGGTGGTCAATCTGGTCAGCGTGGAGGATGCTGCGGCGATGAATGAGACGGCCCGCGATTTCGCGCCGCAGGTCGATGAACTGGCGCATTGCGGGATTGACTGGTTGCCGTCCGATGCTGTCACGCCCCCGCGCATCGCCAGCGCCCCGGTCAGTTTCGAATGCCGCACGGCCCATCTGATCGAGATGGGGCCGGATCTGACCGTTGTGCTGGCGCGGGTTGCGGTGATGCATGTGGTGGATCGGTTCGTGATCGATGCCGAAAGAGGGCATCTCGATACGCCCGCGATGCAGCTCGTCGGGCGGATGCAGGGACCGGGCTGGTATGTCCGCTCCACCGACCTGATGCAGATGATGCCGCCTTTATGATCCGAATTTGGGCGAAAATAGGCTGGACAGCGCGGAGCAGAGGTGCAATCCGAATTCAGTTTTAAGGGTGAAGCGCATGAGCACGTCTGACAAAATTGTTCCGGTGAATCCCTCATCCGGCAGCCCGGACATCTATCAGACGGTCTTGAAACGTATCCAGCGCGGCGAAATCAAGGATGGCGAAAGAATCGTCGATACCGCAATCGCGGCCGAATTCGGCGTTTCGCGCATGCCCGCGCGTCAGGCTCTGCTCCTGCTGGTCCACGAAGGCTATCTGGTTGGCACCACGCGGGGCTTTGCCTTGCCGCAATTGTCGGATCAGGATGTGGCTGAGATTTTCGAGGTCCGCCTGCAACTCGAGCCCAGAGCTGCGGGATCGGCTTGCCCTCGGCTGGAGGCCGAGCATCTGGTCGCCCTGCGCAAGGCCTATGAACTGGCCGCTGCGGCGCAGGCTGCGGGCGATACCGAAGGGCTGATGGATGCCAACAGCCAGTTTCGTCAGGTCTGGCTGGATCTGGTGCCCAACAAGCGGATGGCCGCCTCGATCCAGCGCTTTGTCGATCAGGTGTTGATCGTGCGCCGCCGCACGGTGATCGATCCAGGCGCGCAGAAGCTGGTGGTCGAACTGACGCTCGATCTGCTTCATGCCTTTGAGCGGCGCGATGGCCTGCGGGTTCACGATCTGATGATCGGCTTCATCAACGAGGCGCGCGACATCTATTTCGCCAGCGACAGCGCCGCCGATGTGGGCGCGCGCCGGGGCAAAGCGAAGGCGGCAGGCGGCTGATCGCCCCGCTCAGATCGCCGTTCCGCCCCATGTGGCCAGCCAATGATCGAGGCGGCTTTTAAGCGCCCGGTCGCGACCGAACCGCAGATCATCCTCCTTCATGCATTCCACCACCTCGAAGGTGAAGGCATCGGCGCCGTAGAGCGTCCATGCCTCCTGCAGGCTGCGATGGGGATTGCCGCCCTGACGCAGGGTAAACCACAGGCGGTTCTGGATGGTGGACAGGTCGGGGGCCTTGCCGATCCATAATTGGCCCGAGGCAGCGCAACGCAGGGCATAGATGCCCGCCTCGACCTTGCGATCCTTATAGGCCGTCACGGCCTCGCGCCTGCTTTGTCCCGTCATTGTGGTTCCTTTCCCATTCCGTCTTCTTTATATTACCCGGATATATTGACTCGCAAGCATGGATAATTCATCAGGGCATAATGATGGAAAGTGCTTTGGATCACCCCCTTTCGACACCTTGTACCGCCTTTGTCGGCGGGCGGAGGCTGGCCGCCGGCGATCTGGCCGATGTGGCGCTGGCCGTGAATGCGCGGATGGAGGGTGCGCAGGCCCCGATCCTGATCTTTGACGATGCCACCGGGGCGCAGATCGATATCGACCTGCGCGGCACAACGGCGCAAATCATCTCCAGACTGGCCGCCTATCAGGGGGCCCGGCCGGAGGCGCGCAAACGCGGCCGTCCCAAGCTGGGGGTGGTCGCGCGGGAAGTCACCCTTCTGCCGCGCCACTGGGACTGGCTGGCCCAGCAGCCGGGCGGAGCATCGCAGGCCCTGCGCCGTCTGGTCGAACAGGCGCGCAAGGAGGATAAAGGGCGCACCGCGACCCGCCTAGCCCATGAACGGGCCTATCGTTTCATGGCGGCGCTGGCGGGCGATTTTCCCGATTTCGAGGCGGTGAGCCGGGCGCTGTTTGCCGATGACATGGCCGCGCTGGCTACGGCGATGGAGGGATGGCCGGGGGATGTGCGCGATCATGCGCTGCATCTTGCCCGCCCGGTTGAGGAGGGTTGAAGCGACGGCAATAAATTGAGCAATCGCAATGCGGTTGCGATCTGTTCCTTCTAGTTGAGCGGCAGCCGCAATGCCTCCAATTAGGCGAGGAGCAAATCAGATGACGCGCAAACCGACCCCACCGACCCCCTTTAAGATCGAAGCCGATGCAGGCAGCGGTTTCTGGCACAAGGGCCCGGCTGACACGCTGCCTCCGCCCGATATGATGGGGCCCTATATGCGCAACCGCCCGGTGGGCGCATCAAACGCCGAAGGGCGCAAGGCGTGGATTATCGGGGGCGGGATCGGCGGCCTTGCGGCGGCCTTCTATCTGATCCGCGACGGAAGCATGCGGGGCGAGGATATCACGGTCCTCGATGCTCTGAATATTGCGGGCGGTTCGCTCGACGGCGCGGGCAATGCAGAGGATGGCTATATCATTCGCGGCGGACGCGAGATGAACTGGAATTACGACAATTTCTGGGATGTGTTTCAGGATGTCCCGGCGCTGGAATTGCCGGAGGGCTATAGCGTTCTGGACGAATACCGGATGGTCAACGATGCCGATCCCAACTGGTCCAAATCGCGCCTGATGCACAAGCAGGGCCAGATCCGCGACTTTTCCACACTGGGGCTGAGCCTTGCTCATCAATGGGAAATCATCCGCCTTTTGCTGAAACGCAAGGAGGAACTGGACGACATCACCATCGAGCAATATTTCAACCCAAGCTTTCTGGAGACCAATTTCTGGTATCTCTGGCGCTCGATGTTCGCCTTTGAAAACTGGCAGAGCCTGCTTGAAATGAAGCTCTATATGCATCGTTTCCTTGATGCGATCGACGGGCTGACCGATATGACGGCCTTGGTCTTTCCCAAATATAACCAATATGACAGCTTTGTCGTTCCGCTGACCGGGATGCTGCGGGCGCAGGGCGTGCAATTCCGCTTTGGCGTTCGCGCGCATGATCTGGATATGACGCAGCAGGATGATCGCCGCACTGTCACCGCCATCCGCTGTCGGGTCGGTGAAGAGGACCAGACCATCGCGGTGGCCCCGGACGATCTGGTCTTTGCCCTGACCGGTTCCATGACCGAGGGCACCGCCTATGGCGACATGGATCATGCGCCCGAACTCAAGCGCGGCAATGATGATCCGGGCGAGGACAGCGACTGGGCCTTGTGGAAGAAACTGGCGCGCCAATCGCCCATTTTTGGCAAGCCGGAGAAGTTTTACGGCAATGTCGCGGGTTCGATGTGGGAATCGGCCACGCTCACCTGTCGGCCATCGCCGCTGGTGGAACGGCTCAAGGAACTGTGCGTCAACGATCCCTATTCGGGCAAGACCGCAACCGGGGGGATCATCACCTTTACCGACTCCAATTGGGTGATGAGCTTTACCTGCAACCGCCAGCCCCATTTCCCGACGCAGCCCGATGATGTGCTGGTGCTGTGGGTCTATGCGCTGTTGATGGACAAGGAGGGCAATTGCGTCAAAAAGCCGATGCCTGCATGCACCGGCCGCGAAATCCTGACCGAATTGTGCCATCATCTGGGCATCGCGGACCGGATCGACGAGATTGCCGCCAACACCAAGGTGCGCATGGCGCTGATGCCCTATATCACCGCCATGTTCATGCCGCGCGCCGCCGGGGATCGCCCCCGCGTGGTGCCGCCCGGCTGCACCAATCTGGCCTTGCTGGGGCAATTTGTTGAAACCAGCAATGACATCATCTTCACCATGGAGGCATCGGTGCGCACGGCGCGGATCGGGGCCTATACGCTGCTGGGCCTGCGCAAACAGGTGGCCGATATCAGCCCGACCCAATATGACATACGCAATATCCTGAAAGGCGCCCGCGCGCTCAACAATGGCCGGCCCTTTCCCGGCGAGCGCCTGCTCCATGCGCTGCTTGGCAAGACCTATTACGCCCATATCCTGCCGCCGCTGCCCGAACCGGAGGATAGCCTGATCGACAAGGCAAAGGAGGAGATGGCCTCGCTGATCGAGCGGGCAGCCGGTATCTATGCAAGGTTTTGCGGGCGCGGATCAGAGCATTAGCCGATAGCCCACGCCCGGTTCGTTGCGGATGACACTCTGTTCGACCGGAACATCCTCCAGCTTGCGCCGCAATCCTCGCGCGGCCACACGCAGATATTCCACCGCCTGCTCCTGTCCGGGGCCCCATACCGCGCGCAGGATCGCGGCATGCGATACAACCCGCCCCGGATAACGCGCCAGTTCGGCCAGAAAGCCATATTCCTTGGGGCTGAGATGCACCTCTGCCCCATCGCGCCGCACGATGCGGGCCGCCAGATCGACCTCCACCGCCCCAAAACGCACCATCGGCGCGGTATTATCGGCCAGCAGCCGATTGCGCAGGGCGACCCGAACGCGGGCGAGGACTTCGTCCGTATCGAAGGGTTTGGTGACATAATCATCCGCGCCCAGATCGAGCGCGGCCACCTTTTGCGCCGTGGCATCGCGGGCCGAGACGACCAGCAGCGCCGCCCGGCTCGCCTTGACCGGCCCGATCAGCTCCTGCCCATCCCGGTCGGGCAGGCCCAGATCGAGCAGGACCAGATCGGGCTTGTCGATATCCAGCGCGGCCATCGCCTCGCGTGCATTGGAGGCTTCCACCACATCCATGCCCGCCCGCGACAGGCTGCCTCGCAACAGGCGGCGGATCGCCATTTCATCGTCCACCACCAGAATTTTGGCCAGTTTTCCGGGCGCGGTCATGACCTGTCATTTTCCTTCCATAGCAATCCGCCGGGCATGCGCAGCGTAAAACAGGCTCCCTTGCCATCCGCGCGATTGGCCGCACTCACCTGCAGTCCCATCGCTTCGGCAAAACCCTTGACGATGGCAAGGCCAAGCCCGGTGCCGCCCTTGCGGTCCGATCCTTCGAGTCGGGTGAAGGTTTCGAACACGCGGGTTTCGCTGCCCGGCGGCAATCCGGGGCCTTCGTCAATCACCGCCAGATCCAGTCCGTCGGTATCGGCGCGCGCCTCTATGCGGATAGGCGTGTCGGCGGGGCTGTAATGGGCGGCATTCTCGATCAGGTTTATCAGGCAATGGTGCAGCAAGCGCGGATCAAGCCGCACGAGGGGCAGATCGGCGGCTATATCCACGGCCAGCTTCCTGTGACCCAGCAAACGGCGCAGATCATGCGCGGCGCTGCCGACCGCCTCGGCCAGATCGACCGGCTCGGGATGCAGTTCGACCGCGCCCGTCTCGATCCGTACCATGTCGAGGAGGTTGGCGACGAAGCGTTGCAGCCGCTCGGCCTCGGCGCGGGCAAGGTTCAGCACGCGCTCCTGTTCAGGATCGGCGGGCATCAGATCACCCAGCAGGCCGATAACGGCGGTGAGCGGCGTACGCAGATCGTGGCTGACTGAGGAGAGCAGGGCGGCGCGCAAGGCATCGCGCTCCTCCAGCCGCCGCAGATGGCCGCGCTCGGCCTCCAGCCGGATGCGGTCCAGCGCAAGGCCCGCCTGATCGAGAAAACTGGTCAGCATGGGCAACAGATCGGCCCGCACCGGCTGGGCCGCATCGGGATGCGCCACGCCAAGTACGGCCAGCGCCTTGCCTCCGGCTTCGACCGGCAGGAACAGCCATTCGGCCGCCGAAAGCGTGTCCGATCCGCGCCCGGCGGGCTTGCGATTGTCAAAGGACCATTGCGCCACCACCCTGTCCAGCGCTTGCAGGGTGATCTCCTTCGGACTGGCCGCGATCTGGGCAAGGGCGCCGTCCTCGGGCATCAGCAGGACCGTATAGCACCCCAGCAGCCCCGCGCCCTCCTCGCACAGCACGCGCCCCAGTTCGCCCGCCGCGCCGATCCCTGTCAACTGCCGCGCAAACCCGGCCAGCGCGCTGGAGCGCACCGCGCTGGCCCGAGACAGCATCGCCGTATCACGCAAACGCCCCGCCATATGGCTGACCACCAGAGCCACCGCCAGCAGCACCACCACCGTGATCAGATTTTGCGGATCGGCGATGGTGAAAGTGTGGATAGGGGGAATGAAGAAGAAATTATACGCGAGCGAGGAGAGCAGCCCGGTTACGATCCCCGTCCACAGCCCATAGCGCGTGGCCGCCAGCATCACCGGCAGCAGATAGAGCAGCGCGATATTGGTCACGCTGCCCAGAGCGGCAAACATGACGCCCGCAAAAGTGACGCAGGCGGTCAGCGCGCCCGAGATCAGCAGGCCGGGCGGGAGCAGCCAAGCGGCCAGATCGAACTCTCCATCGCGTGCTGCCACAGGGCGGCGGGGCGCGGCCGCGCAGGGCACGATATGCATGGCCGCGCCAAGCCCCAAAGCCGCCAGTTGCGCCGGCAGGGCATCCCGCCGGAACAGACTCCGACGCCTGCCCTGACCCAGCACGAGGATAGTGGCGCGCAAATCCGCCGCCATATGGGCCAGCCCTTCGGCCAGCCCCCCCGCCGGAATAGTCGCCACCTGCGCCCCCAGTTGCGAGGCGAGATGAAGCGCGGCGGACAGATCCTCGCGCAATGACGACGCGGGCGAGGAATGGCCGGTTTCGATATGCACCACCGTCCAGGGCGCGCAGAGCGAATCCGCCAGCCTCTTGCCCGCGCGCACCACCTCGTGTGCCCCGGCATCCGCGCCCACGGCCACCAAAAGACGCTCGCCTGCCGCCCATGTGCCCTCAAGAGCATGGGCGCGCAGGTAATCGAGCATCTGCACATCGACCGCCTGCGCCGCACGGCGCAGCGCCAGTTCGCGCAGGGCCGTGAGATTGGAATGCGAAAAGAAATGGGCCAGCGCCCGGCTTGCCTCCTGCGGCACATAGACCTTGCCCGCTTTCAGCCGCTCGATCAGCTCGCCGGGGGGAATGTCCACCACCTCGATCTCGGCATGGTCCAGCACCCGGTCGGGCAGCGTCTCACGCACGCGCAGCCGGGCAAAGGATGCAACCACGTCGTTGAGGCTTTCCAGGTGCTGGACATTGAGGGTCGAGTAAACGTCGATCCCCGCATTCAGCACTTCCTCGACATCCTGCCAGCGCTTGTCATGGCGGCAACCGGGCGCGTTGGTATGGGCCAGCTCGTCGATCAGCACGAGGGCGGGACGGCGGGCGATGATGGCGTCGAGGTCCATCTCATGCAGGGTCTGTCCGCGATGGTCGATGGCGCGGCGGGGGATGATTTCAAAGCCTGTCGCGCGCTGCTCGGTCTCGGCGCGGCCATGGGTTTCGATCACGCCGATCACCACATCCTCGCCCGCATCGCGGCGGCGCGCGGCCTGCATCAGCATTTCATAGGTCTTGCCCACGCCGGGGGCCGCCCCAAGGAAAAGCTTGAGGCGGCCCCGGACGCCGTCCTGCCGGTTGAGCGCGCGCAGCAGGGCATCAGGATCGGGGCGGATAGTGTTCACCGCGCCATCATGCTCCTTGTTGTCTGGCTGGTCGAGGGGCCGCGTCGAGGGCCAGATTGAGCCGCAGCACATTGACCCGGTTTTCGCCCAGCACGCCCGCCAGCGGCGCTTCGATGGCGGCGCGCACCAGCGCCTCGACGCGCTCCACAGGCATTTGGCGGGCCTGCGCCACGCGGGGGGCCTGCAAAAGAGCCGCCTCGGGGCTGATATGGGGGTCAAGCCCCGAGGCGGAGGTGGTCACCATTGCAGGTGGGACATTGTGATAGCCTTGGGCGCGCAGGGCGGAGGTATCCTTGGCGATGCGCTGCGCCAGCACGGCGGATGCAGGACCAAGGTTGGACCCGGCCGAGGCGCTGGCGTCATAGTTGGCGGCCGACGGGCGGGGGTGGAAATAGCCGGGCGCGGCAAAGCTTTGGGCAAGCAGTTCCGAACCGATCACCCGCCCATTGCGCTCGATCAGGCTGCCATTGGCCTGATGGGGAAACAGGGCCTGTGCGGCGGCGGTGATGGCCAGAGGATAGGCCCCGCCCAGCAGCAGGGCAAAACCGGCGGTCATCACCAGAGCAGGGCGCAGGGCGGAAGCAAAAGTCTTGAGCATGGGTTATCTCCCTCAGGCCAGATTGAGCGCGGCAACGGCAAGGTCGATGGCCTTGATGCCGACAAAGGGTGCGATCAGCCCGCCCAGCCCATAGATCGCCAGATTGCGCGCCAGCATCGGCCCGGCTCCCATCGGGCGATAGGTCACGCCTCTCAGCGCCAGCGGCACCAGCGCCGGAATGATCAGCGCATTGAAAATGATGGCCGAAAGGATCGCGCTTTGCGGGCTGGCCAGCCCCATCACGTTGAGCGCGCCAAGGCCGGGATAAAGCACCACGAACATGGCCGGAATAATGGCGAAATATTTGGCCACATCATTGGCCACGCTAAAGGTGGTCAGCGCCCCGCGCGTCATCAGCAATTGCTTGCCCAGACCCACGATCTCGATCAGCTTGGTCGGGTCAGAGTCCAGATCGACCATATTGCCCGCCTCGCGCGCGGCCTGTGTGCCGGTGTTCATTGCCACGCCCACATCAGCCTGCGCCAGAGCGGGCGCGTCATTGGTGCCATCGCCGCACATGGCCACAAGGCGCCCGCCTTGCTGTTCGTGCCGGATCAGGGCAAGCTTGTCCTCGGGCGTGGCTTCGGCAAGGAAATCATCAACGCCTGCCTCAGCAGCGATGGCGGCGGCGGTCAGGGGGTTGTCGCCGGTGATCATCACGGTGCGGATGCCCATCTGGCGCAATTGTGCAAAGCGGTCGCGCACGCCCGATTTGATGATGTCTTTGAGCGCAACCACTCCCAGCAGGCGGCCATTTTCCGCCACGCCCAGCGGGGTCTGGCCAAGGCGGGCGATGTCATCGGCGATGCGGCGCAGTTCAGCGGCGGCGCCTGGCGCGGCATCGGGATGGGCGCGCAGCAGCGAATCCACCGCACCCTTCTGGATTAGACTTTGCGCCGTGCGGATGCCCGACAGGCGTGTCTGGGCGGTAAAGGGGATGATCTGAGCATCCTCGGGCAGCGCGCCCTGCGCCAGATTGGCGGCGCGGGCCAGCACCACGATGCTGCGCCCCTCGGGCGTTTCATCGGCCAGACTGGCTATCAGCGCGGCCTGCGCAAGGCGTTCCATCGGCACGCCGGTCAGGGGGCGCAGCTCGCAGGCCGCCCGGTCGCCCACGGTGATCGTGCCCGTCTTGTCGAGCAGCAGCACGTCGATGTCGCCCGCCGCCTCGACCGCGCGGCCCGATTTGGCCAGCACGTTGAAACGCACCAGCCGGTCCATCCCGGCGATGCCGATGGCCGAGAGCAGCGCGGCAATCGTGGTGGGAATGAGGGTGATCAGCAGCGCCGCCAGCACCGCCACGGGCACGCTGCCCCCCGCATAATGGGCAAAGGCGGGGATGGTGGACACCGCGATCAGGAAGATGATCGTCAGCCCCACCAGCAGGATCGTCAGCGCGATCTCATTGGGGGTCTTTTGCCGCTGCGCGCCTTCGACCAGCGCGATCATGCGGTCGAGAAAGCCCTGCCCCGGCTCCTGCGTCACGCGCATACGGATATGATCGGAAATGACGCGGGTGCCGGCGGTAACGGCACTGCGGTCGCCGCCTGCCTCGCGGATGACAGGGGCGCTCTCGCCGGTGATGGCGGCCTCGTTGACGCTGGCTACGCCCTCGATCACCTCGCCATCGGCCGGGATCAGGTCGCCGGTTTCGACGATTACCTCGTCGCCGCGCTGCAACTGGCTGGCCGGGATCATGCGGCCATCGGGCAGGCGGGCGACCAGATCGGATTTTGCGGCGCGCAGGGATGCGGCCTGCGCCCGCCCGCGCCCTTCGGCCAGCGCCTCGGCAAAGGTGCCGAACAGCACGGTCAGCCAGAGCCAGACGATCAGTTGCAGTTGAAAGCCCAGCGACAGGCCGCTGCCGCCGATTATCAGCAGGATGGACAGCAGCGTGGCCACGACGGCGGTGGTGAAGAGCACCGGATTGCCGATGAGTTCACGCGGAGCCAGCTTGCGCAAGGCATCGCGCATTGCGGGCAGCACCAGTTCGGGCGCAAACATGGATTGGGGGGTGGACATCACTGTGGTCCTTTAGAAAGCAGTATGGGCCAGCACCGAAACCTGATCGGCAATCGGGCCAAGCGCGAGGCTGGGCAGGAAGGTGAGGCCGCCAAGGATCAGGATCACCCCGATCAGCAGGCCGACCCACAGCGCCCCGGTGGTGGGAAAGGAACCGGCGGTGGCGGGCGTATGCCGCTTGGCGGCAAGGCTGCCTGCGATGGCCAGCACGGGGATGATGACAAAGAAGCGCCCCACCCACATGGCTACGCCCAGCAGACCATTGTAAAACGGCGTGCCTGCGCTGAGCCCGGCAAAGGCCGAGCCATTGTTGGCCGTGGCCGAGGAGAAGGCGTAGAGGATCTCGCTAAACCCATGCGGGCCTTTGTTGAGAGGTCCGGCCAAGCCGGCAGGCAGCACGGCGGCCAGCGCGGTAAACCCAAGGATCGAGAGCGGCAGCACGGCAATCGCCAGCACAGCCAGCTTGACCTCGCGCGCCTCGATCTTCTTGCCGACATATTCAGGGGTGCGCCCCACCATCAAACCGGCCACGAACACCGCCAGCAGCGCAAAGAGCAGAAAGCCGTAAATCCCCGAGCCCACGCCGCCGATGACGATCTCGCCAAGCTGCATGTTGAAGATCGGGATCAGGCCGCCGATCGCGGTGAAACTGTCGTGCATGGCGTTGACGGCGCCGCAGCTGGCCGCGGTGGTGACGGCGGAGAACAGGGCGCTGGCGGCGATGCCGAAGCGCACTTCCTTGCCCTCCATATGTCCGCCCGCCATGGCCAGAGTGGCGCCGTCGGCCTCCTGCCAATAGGCGATGCCAGCGCCCGCCACGAACAGGATCAGCATCGCGCAAAGGATCGCCCAGCCCTGACGCGTGTTGCCTACCGCGCGGCCAAAGCACCATGTCAGGCCCGACCCGATGGCAAAGATCGAGAGCATCTGGACGAAATTGGTGAGCGCGGAGGGATTTTCGAAGGGATGGGCAGAATTGGCGTTGTAGAAACCGCCGCCATTGGTGCCCAGCATCTTGATCGCTTCCTGGCTGGCCACGGGGCCAAGCACGATGGCCTGACGCGCGCCCTCCAGCGCATGGGCCTCGACAAGGCTGGTGAAGGTCTGCGGCACGCCGCAGGCGACCAGAAACAGCGCGTAGATCACGCAGAGCGGCAGCAGGAGATAGAGCGTCACGCGGGTGCAATCGGCCCAGAAATTGCCCACAGTCTTTGCCTCATGGCGGGCAAAGCCGCGAAACAGGGCAAAGGCAATGGCGATGCCCGTGGCGGCCGAGAGGAAATTATGGATCGTCAGGCCGACCATCTGGCTGAAGTTCGAGAGCACGCTTTCGCCCGCATACCATTGCCAGTTGGTGTTGGTGACAAAGGCGATGGCGGTGTTCATCGCGCCATCCGCGCCAATGCCCGCCAATCCGCGCGGGTTCATCGGCAAGACGCCCTGAAGCCGCAGGATCGCATAGGTGAAGAGCGTCAGCACCACCTGAAAGGTCAGCATATGCAGCCCATAGGCCAGCCAGCCCTGTTCGCGGTTCGGATCAATGCCCGATGCGCGATAGAACCCACGTTCAAGCGGGCCGAGCACGCGGTGCAGGGGAGTGGCACGCCCTTCATAAAGCGCAAAGAGCCATCGGCCCACCGGCTTTGCCAGCAGCGCCACGAGCGCGGTGAAAATGAGGATCAGGCCCCAGCCGGACATGGTCATGCCAGTTGTCACAGGCGCCTCCTTTCTAAAACTTTTCGGGCCGCAAAAGCGCGACCACCAGATAGGCGAGCAGCCCCAGCGCCGTCAGCGCGGCAAGGCAAAGCGGAAGGGTCATGGCCGGTTTCCTTGAAGGTCAGGCGCGCTCGGTCAGGCGCAGAAAGGCGAGGGAAAGCAAAGTGAGGCCCGCCAGAACGGCGAGCCAGACGAGGTCGGTCATCGAAACCTCCAATGGTGTGATAAAAACTTGCTGGGCGGGTTTCCTGCAACGGGGCAGGCTCTTCCTTGCGCTTCCTGCGCGTTAAGCTTCCACGCGAAGCTGGGGGCGAGGGCGTGAAATTTGCATAAAGGACCGGCCTCTTTCCATTCGGCTCGCCATCGCGCACAATAGGCTCATGCTTCGAACACTTTATCCCCCCATCGAACCCTATGACACCGGCATGCTCGACACCGGCGAAGGCCATGCCATCTATTACGAGCGCTGCGGCACGCCGGGCGGCAAACCGGCGGTGTTTCTGCATGGCGGGCCGGGGGGCGGGATTGCCCCGGCGCATCGGCGTCTGTTCGATCCGGCCCTTTACGATGTCATTCTGTTCGATCAGCGCGGCTGTGGCCGCTCGACGCCCCATGCCGGGCTGGAGGCGAATACGACATGGCATCTGGTGGCCGATATAGAGCGCTTGCGGGAATTGGTCGGGGCCGAGCAATGGTTGGTGTTTGGCGGCTCATGGGGCTCGACGCTGGCGCTGGCCTATGCCCAGGCGCATCCGGAGCGGGTCAGCGAACTGATCCTGCGCGGCATCTATATGTGTTCGCGGCCAGAGCTGGACTGGTTCTATCAATTCGGCGTTTCGCAGATGTTTCCCGACAAATACGAACGCCTCATCGCGCCTCTTTCCGAGGAGGAACGCGGCAATGTCCTGCGCTCCTATCATCACCGTCTGACCACAGGTTCGCCTGAGGAACAGATCGAGGCGGCGCGCGCATGGAGCCTTTACGAGGGCGAAACCATCACGCTGCTGCCCGATCCGGCCATGTCGGCCCAGCATGACGATGGGCATTTCGCGCTGGCCTTCGCCCGGCTGGAAACGCATTATTTCGTCCATGACTGCTGGCTGGAGCCGGGGCAATTGCTGCGCGATGCGGATCGGCTGCGCCATATTCCCGGCACCATCGTCCATGGCCGCTATGACATGCCATGTCCGGCCCATTATGCCTGGGCGCTGCACAAGGCATGGCCGGAGGCGGAATTCCACCTGATTGAAGGGGCGGGGCATGCCTATTCGGAACCGGGCATTCTGGATCGGTTGATCCATGCGACCGACCGTTATGCAGGCAAAGGTTGAGCTATCGCATCAGCGCGAGGTTTCGCCAAACATCTGCCTTTGAGCCGCCTCGATCTCTTCCAGATAGCGCCGCCGCGCGTGGCGCTCGCTGACCACGCCGATGACCTGGCCCTGCGCATCCACCACGGCCAGTTCGTCGGCCATCGCGCTGTCGAAACTGTTCAGCACGCTCTTGATCCCCATGGCGGGGGTCAGCGTGGTGTCTGCCAGCATTGCCAGCGAACCCACCGGCGCCAGAGGGTCGCCCTGTGGCGCATGGGCGGCGGCGGTGGCCACGATGCCGCAATAATGGCCGTCGGCATCGGTGATGATGGCCTTGCTGGTCGCGCCCAGCGGCACGGTTTCGCGAAATTGCGCGACGCTCATGTCGGAAAGCACGCTGGTCCAGTCGCGCCGCATCATGCGCCCGGCGTTCAGCGTCAGCATCCAGCCGATGTCGCGCGGGCTGCGAATGTCGGTCCCGCGCACATGCAGACGCCATGTGGAGAAGGAATAGCCGAACATTTCCCGCGTGATGCTGGCGGAAACCAGCGCGGCGGTCAGCACCACGCCCATCAACGCGAAATCATGCGTGGTTTCCAGCATCAGCAGCGCCAGCGTCATCGGCCCGCCCACGATGGATACGCTCAGCCCCGCCATGCCCACCAGCGCGGCATCGACCGGTGACAGCACCAGCCCCCACGGGTTGAGGTTGAACACTTGCCCAAAGGCCTGACCCAGCAGTGAGCCGAGGAACAGCGAGGCGAAAAACAGCCCTCCGCGAAACCCGCTGGCCAGCGAAATCACCGAGGCGGCGATCTTGAGCGCCATAACGAAGAGCAGCAGCGGCACCGGCGGCTGAAGCAGCATATTGAGATGCAGCGCGCCATGGCCCGCCGAGAGCGTCTGGGGCGAAAGCAGCGCCAGCCCGGCCAGCATCACCCCGCCCGCCACCGGCCGCCAGCGCACCAGCACGGGCCATGCCTGAAACCACCGCTCGGCCAGCGTGACGAGGCGCATTACGCCGATCCCCATCAGCGCGCACATGGCGCCCAGCAAGGCATAGGCTCCATAATCGACGATGGTGATCGCGCGCGTGGCGGTTGTGGCGATCAGATAGGGTTCGCTATGCATCCCGCGCAGCACGAGAGCGGCCGCCAGCGCCGCCGCGATCACCGGGGCGACCGCCCCCGTACTATAGGCGCCGATCACGATTTCAAAGGCATAGAAAGCGCCCGTCAGCGGCGCGCCAAAGGCCGCACCTACCGCCGCCCCGGCCCCGGCGCCCACCAGATTGCGCAGATCGGCCCGCCGCAACCGCAACCACTGGCCCAAGAGCGAGGCGATGCCGCCGCCCATCTGCGCATAGGTTGCCTCCAGCCCTACCGAGGCGCCGCAGCCGTTGGACAGGATCGTCTGCGCCGCGATCACCAGATTGTCGAAGGCCGGGATCCGCCCGCCATGCAGCGCGTTGGCCTCCACCACGTCGATAGGTGCGCCGGCCCTGGTGCTGCCGGCGCGGCGGGCCAGCATCCGCCCCAGCAGCACCAGCACCAGCCCGCCCAGCGGCAGCGCGAGCAGTTTCCACGGATGATGGATCTCCGCCAGCGCGCTCAGCCGGTTGGCGGCGACGCCATAGATAAGCCCCTGTATCGCATGGGCCAGCCAGCCTTGCGCCGCCGTGGTCAGACCCGCCATTGCGCCCACTGCCACAGCCAGCAGGATGAACGCCAACTCGCTGCCCCGCAGCCATTGGCGCAGCGTTACCGCCGCGCGGAGCAAGGAATGGGAAGGAGGCCATCTCATCGCGCCATGGTTGTAACACCGTGCGGCAAGGTCAAGCCAATAAGCATGAGAAAATCCGGCTTAGATCAATTCATCGATCCGCCGGGCCAGGTCCAGATCGCGCGTCGAAACGCCGTCCGCATCATGGGTGGTGAGCCAGATATCGAGCCGGTTATAGACATTGGTCCATTCGGGATGATGGTCGCGCTTTTCCGCCTCAACGCCGATCCGCACCATCAGCGCGAGCGCTTGGCCGAAGTCCTTCAGGACAATCCGGCGATGGATCGCCTTGCGCGGGGCATCGTAAGTCCAGCCCGGCAGGGTCGCCAGAGCTTCGTTGATGGCGGGCATGGGCAGGGGAGTGATGGTCATGCGGGGGCCTTGGTTGGAACGGTTCTGGAATGAGCGTAATGCTGGGTGCCCCGATGGTCCACGCGGTCGCTGTCCAGCACGGCGGCAGGACCAATATCCGGCGCGCCTTGCAAGGAGCGATAGAGCGGGGCGAAATCGCTTTCGATGGTCTGGTGCAACAGATCCTCGAAACTGTCGATCACGAAATAGGTCTGCTGGAAATCGTCGATGCGATAAAGCGTGCGCATCACGCGCCCCAGATCGAAAGCGATCCGGTTGGGCGAGGGATCGTCGAGGGCAAAAATCGACTCGCTGAAAGAGGAGACGATGCCCGCGCCGTAGATTTGCAGCCCGTCAGCCCCGCGTATCAGCCCAAATTCCACCGTGTACCAATAGAGCCGCGCCAGCCTTGCAATCGCGCCCAGTTCCCCGGCGCGCCGACCGCCCCGGCCATAGGCCTGCATGTAATCGGCGAAAACGGGGTTGGCCAGCAGGGGGACATGGCCAAAGACATCGTGGAAAATATCCGGTTCTTCGAGATAGTCGATCTGTTCGGGCGTGCGGATGAAGCGCCCCGCCACAAAGCGCCGGTTGGCCAGATGGTCGAAAAACACTGCATCGGGTACCAGCCCCGGCACCGCGACCACCTGCCATCCGGTTGCATCCATTAAACGGATGTTGAGTTCGGTAAAATCGGGAATGCCCGGTTTGGACAGGCGCAAAATGTCGAGCCCTTCGAGAAAGGCGGGGGCCACGCGGCCCGGCAGCATCCGCGTCTGCCGCTCGAACAGATGATCCCACATGGCATGCTCATCCGCGCCGTATCTGTCCCACTCTTGCGGTATGGTCCAGTCATCGGCGGCCTGCGGGGGCTTGACGGCGCTATAGTGGGTCATGACAGAATTATCTCACAAAACCGGCTTGATTGGATTTCAAAATCCCGGCACTTTGAGGAAATTCTGAAACAGAATATCAATCATACGGTGATATGTGAAACAGGAATATCGGCTTGACCCAATTGACCTGCGAATCATCGATGCGCTCCAGCATGACGGATCGCTCAGCCATGCCGAATTGGGGGAGCGGGTAGGCACTTCGTCGGCCTCATGCTGGCGCCGGATCAAGGCGCTGGAGGCGGCGGGCATTCTGACCGCGACCGTCCGGCTGGTCGATCCGGACAAGATCGGGCGCGGGGTCAATGTGTTCTGCAACATTCGCGTGCGCCATCATGCGCAGGAGGTGCGTCGGCCCTTCGAGGAATTTGTGCGCGCCCGGCCCGAGGTGGTCGAATGTTTCTCCATGTCGGGCGAATGGGACTATCTGTTGCGGATCGTCGTGGCCGATGTGGCCGATTATGAGAATTTCCTGATGGGCACCCTCCTGGAGCATCCTGCGGTGGGGGCGGCGGCCTCGCATTTCGCGCTGTCGATGACGAAATATACCACGGCGCTGCCCGTTGGCTGACGATAGGAACATCACCCGAGGCGCCATTTTCGCGCAGGCTTGGCCGATCATTCTGGGTCAGGCGCTGGTGCCGCTGGTCAGCGTGGTCGATGTCGCGGTCATCGGTCGGCTCAGCGATGGGCGCAACCTTGGCGGGGTGGCGCTGGGCACGACGATCCTCAACCTCGTGTTCTGGAGCTTTGGCTTTCTGCGCATGGGCGTGACCGGGATCACCGCGCAGGCAAAAGGGGCGAGGGAGGATGAGGAGGTCTGCGCGACCATCCTGCGCTCGCTGGCGCTTGGGTTGGGGCTGGGGGTGATGCTGCTGGCGCTCTCGCCGGCGATCGTGCCGCTGGGTCTGAGGCTGATGGCCGCGCCTGCAGGCGTGGGCGATGCGGCGCATGATTTTCTTATCATGCGCTTTCTGGGCGCACCGGCGGCGCTGGGCTTTTACGCGATCAATGGCTGGCTGCTCGGTCTTGGGCGGACACGACTGGCGCTGGGCGTGCAGGCGTTGATGAACGGCGTGAACATCGGCCTCGATCTGCTCTTTGTCGGCGCGCTGGGCATGGGCGCGCGCGGGGTCGGGATTGGCACGACTCTGGCCGAATGGAGCGCGTTGGCAGGCGGGATGGCTGCCATTGCCCAAGTGCTGGGGCCGGATTGGCGCGGGCAATTGCGCGCGATTGGACGGGCGCGGTTGCTGGATATGGCGGCGGTTCGGCGGCTGGTGGTGGTCAATGCCGATATTATGGTGCGCACGCTGGCTTTGCTGGCGATTTTTACATGGTTCACCCGCTCGGCCGCCGCGCTGGGGCCGGTGCCGCTGGCAGCCAATCATGTCTTGATGCAGATGATCAGCATCAGCGCCTTCGTCCTCGACGGCTTCGCCTTTACCGCTGAGGCGCGGGTGGGGGCGGCCATCGGTGCGCGTTCCCGAGCCACATTGCTGCGGGCGATCCGCCTGACAGGGGAGTTTTCGCTGGGCGGCGGCTTGATGTTTTCGCTGACAATTCTTCTGGTCGGTCCTGCCGCCATCGCATTCCTCACCCATGATGCGGCGATCCGGGTGCTGGCCAATGCGATGCTGCCCTATTGCGCGGCTGTGCCTTTGGTGGGCGTGGCCAGTTGGCTGCTCGACGGCATTTTCATCGGCGCGATTGCCGGGACCGCTCTGCGCAACGCAGCGCTGGTCGCGCTGGGCCTCTATCTGCTGACCGACTTCGCATTAAAGCCGATGGGCGACGCCGGCATCTGGATCGCCCTGCTGGCCAGCTATGCCTATCGAGCGATGGCGTTGGGGTTTGCCGTGCCGGGACTGCTGCGGCGCAGTAGATAAGTCAGGTCTATGGGTGCATGCTGTCCCATGGGCTGGCAAAGGCGATGCGGACATGGACAGCCGACACACGCACAACCGCCAGCCACAGCGTCTGCAAAGAGAGCAGAGGGGAGAAATTCCCCCGGTTTGAGCAGGGTATGGATGCTTGTTGCATGGCGAATGTCCTCTAAACAGTGACGCCGCTATGCCATTCGCTGCGCATTTCGGCCAACCAATTGATCGACAGGCATCATTAGCTGTGCTTATGATGCGGTCATGCGTAAGATCCCCCCTCTGGCCGCCGTCCGCGTTTTCGAAGCGGCGGCGCGGCACGAAAACTTCACCGCCGCCGCCCGCGAACTGGGCATGACGCAAGCCGCCGTCAGCCATCAGATCCGCCTGATCGAGGATAATCTGGGCCAGCAATTGTTCCGGCGCGAGCGGCAGCGGGTGGCGTTGACCGATGCGGCGCGCAGCGCGGCGGCCCGGATCGGCAAGGGGCTGGACATGATCGAGGCCGCCTTTGTCGAAATGCGCGCCGATGATGACACCACGCTGACCATTTCGACCACGCCCACCTTTGCCAACGCCTGGCTGGCATGGCGGATCGGGCGGTTTCAGATGCGCTATCCCGATATTGCGGTGCGGCTGTTGATGCAGGAAGGCCTGGCGGATCTGTCAGGCGACGGGGTCGATGTGGCGGTGCGGTCGGGCAGTGGCGTGTGGCCGGGGCTGGCGGCGGATCGGCTGATGGAGCAGAACTTTACGCCCATGTGCAGCCCCGGCTTTCTGGCGGCGCAGGGCGGGCGCATCCGGCCGCAGGATCTGCTGGGCCTGCCGCTGATCAGCCCGCACGATCCCTCATGGGCCTGCTGGCTGCGGCAGGCGGGGTTGGCGCAGGCGGTGGAGGGGCCGTTGCAGGGCGTGCGCATGGATTCGCAGGCCAATGAAGGTCATGCCGCCATGGCGGGGCAAGGGGTGGCCATGCTCACCCCGTTTTTCTGGCATCAGGACATGTCGGACCGGAGGCTGGTCCAATTGTTCCCCCAGGTGTCCAGTCTGGGGATCGCCTATTGGTTCGTCTATCCCGAACATCGCCGCCGCACGCCCAAGATCCGCCGGTTCCGCGAATGGCTGCTGGCCGAAATCGGGGTAAGGCCTGGCGCGGAGCCCTCGATCACCCCGCCGATGGAGAAGGATCGAGGGCCTGCCTGATTATCAGAAGCGGTAGCCCAGACCCGTCAGGACCTGATTGCGCGAAACGTTGTCCTGAAAATTGGAATAGCGATATTCAACGCTGGCATAGACATTGCGGTTGAACAGATATTGCGCGCCAACCCCGGCACGCACGCCATCGCCGTTGCCCGAAGCGCGCAGCGGCCCGAGCGTTTCGATGCTGCGGGCATTGGCATAGCCGACCTTGGCGTAGAGGTTGACATTGCGGGCGGCCGAAAGCGTGATGCGGCCGCCTGCATAAAGGTCACGGCCAAATTTCAGCGTATATTGGGCGTTGTGATACTCGGTCGTGACGCCGGTCACTTCGGCATCGGCGCCGAGCGAGACGTTCTTGCTCACCGGGAGGTCATAGCCGATTTCGCCGCCATAGGTGAAGCCCGACCGGGAAATGCTCCAGCCGAAAAAGCCGACCGAGGTGGAATCATAGCCGATCTTGGCCTCGACGCGGGGGCCGCGGGCGGCCTCGGCATGGGCCGGGGCCGCAGCAAGGGCGGCCGCTGCCAGAACGGCTGAAGCAAGAGCTTTCATAATATCCTCGTAGTTTGAATGTGTTGCGTGAAGTGTGCCTATCGGCCGCGCCTTTGCGGCTCAAGCGACGCATCGCGCCAGAGAGCGCGGCGTCTGCGAATGTTGCACGAATGTAACTTCGCCATGGGCCAAATGGCCAAAATCCGGCATTTCTGCCGATTAACCGTTATTCATGATTGAAATAATCATGAAATTTAGAAAATTTTATTTGACGGCCATGAAGACGAAGTCGCCTGTATTGTGAACCACCCCTAATTTCTTAAATGAACATTTGTTCATCTTCGCGCATTTATTGATCTGCGCGGATGTTCCTCATGATGGGCCTTGCCCATTACGACTTTTGCGCAATATGCCCGCGTTTCCCGTGGCCTCCGCCGCTGTTTTGCGCCACCATCGCGGCCAAAGGAGAGGGCAGATGACCACGGTTCGCGAGGCCACGCAGGCGCTGTTGCGCCAATTGGGCATGACCACGATCTTTGGCAATCCGGGCAGCACCGAATTGCCGATGTTCCGCGATTTTCCCGATGATTTCCGTTATGTGCTGGGGCTTCAGGAAAGCGTGGTGATGGCCATGGCCGATGGCTATGCGCAAGGGACAGGTCGCGCGGCGCTGGTCAACCTGCATTCCAGCGCGGGGACGGGCCATGCGCTGGGCAATTTGTTCACCGCCTTTCGCAACCAGACGCCGCTGGTCGTTACCGCCGGTCAACAGGCGCGCTCGATCCTGCCCTTCGAACCTTTCCTCTATGCCGAAGGGGCCACCGAATTTCCCCGCCCTTTCGTTAAATGGGCGGTCGAACCGGCCCGCGCGCAGGATGTTCCCGCCGCCATTGCGCGCGCGTGGATCGTGGCGATGCAGCCGCCGCGCGGGCCCACCTTCGTTTCCATTCCCATCGATGATTGGGAACGTGATTGCTATCCCATGGTACCCCCTCGCGCCGGAGCGGCCAATCCCGGCGATCCTGCGCTGCTGGCCGAGGCTGCCGCTTTGCTGGCGCGCGCGCGGCGCCCGGCGCTGGTTTTGGGCGCTGGGGTGGCGCGCGATGGGGCATGGGATGGGGCCGTGGCGCTGGCTGAAAAGCATCAGACTGCTGTCTATGTCGCCCCTTTCAGCGCGCGTTGCAGCTTTCCCGAGGACCATCGCCTTTTCGCAGGCTTCCTGGATCCAAGGCGCGAGGCCATCGTCGCAGCGCTTGGCAATCATGATGTCATCCTCGCCATCGGCGGTCCGCTCAGCCTCTATCATGTCGAGGGCGAGGGGCCGCATCTGCCGCCCGGCGCTACCACCATTTTCATCGCCGATCATCCGGGGCAAGCCAGTTGGGCGCCCTGCGATCTGTCCATCGTGGCCCATGCGGGCCATGCCATCGCTGCGCTGCTGTCCGCGCCCGCGCCGCAGCGTGCGATGCCCCCCGCCTTGATCCGGCCCGAACCGGCCGCGCCCGGCGGCGGGGCCATCACCGACCGCTGGCTGCTCTCGCGCATTGCGGCCTTGCGCCCCGCGCGCGGTGTGATTGTTGAGGAAGCGCCCACCGCGCGCGGCCCTATGCACGACCATCTGCCGATCACGCGTCCCGATGGCTTCTACACCTGCGCCAGCGGCGGGCTGGGCCATGGGCTGCCTGCGGCGGTGGGTATGGCGCTGGCACGGCCCGATGAAAAGGTGATTGCCCTGATCGGCGACGGATCGGCCATGTATGCGATTCAGGCCCTTTGGAGCGCCGCGAAACTGGGCACGCCGGTCAGTTTCATCATTCTCAACAACCGCCGCTATGACGCCCTGCGCGGGTTTGGGCGATTGTTCGGCATGCAAACCGTCGAGGGGACCGATCTGGCGGGCCTCGATTTCGTGCAGATCGCGGCGGGGCAGGGAGTTAACGCTCAGCGCGTCGAGCGGGCGGAGGATCTCGATGCGGCGCTGAACTGGTCACTGGCTTCTGCGGCGCCTACGCTGGTTGAAGTGGTGATCGAATGATGGCGGCATGGTATAGGGTCGCCGCGCCTGTGGAGAGATGAAATATGACGACCGGGCTTGTCGATGCCAGCACCATTCGCGACCGTTTCTGCGCGGCGCTTTCCGCCATGTATCGCGCTGAGGTTCCGCTCTATGGCGATTTGCTGGCCATCGTGGCGAAGGTCAATGCCCGCGTTGCCCCGGCGGGCGCCGCCCCTGCGCGCGTGGAGATCGAAAGGCATGGCGCGATCCGTGTGGGGACCGCCGCCGAACTGGCGATGATGGGGCGGGCCTTTGCGGTGATGGGCATGGAACCGGTGGGCTATTACGATCTGGCCCCGGCGGGGGTGCCGGTGCATTCGACCGCCTTTCGCCCGGTTACGGAAGAAGCGCTGGCCCGTAACCCGTTTCGGGTGTTCTGCTCGCTGCTCCGGCTGGAACTGATCGCCGATCCTGATCTGCGGCGTGAGGCATCCGCGCTGCTGGCGGCGCGGCAGATCTTTCGCCCTGAAGTGCTGGCACTGGCCGAGCGGCATGAGGCGCAAGGGGGGCTGGATGAGGCCGATGCAGATGCCTTCGTGGCGGGCCTGCTCGAAACCTTCCGCTGGCACGAGGATACGCTGGTGGACCGAGTGACCTATGACCGGCTGGTGGCCAGCCATCGTCTGGTGGCCGATGTGGTGGCTTTTCGCGGGCCGCATATCAACCATCTGACCCCGCGCACGTTGGACATTGATGCCGCACAGGCCGCTATGCTGGCGCAGGGGCTGGATATCAAGGAGGTGATCGAGGGGCCGCCACCGCGCGCGATCCCGATCCTCCTGCGCCAGACCAGCTTTAAGGCTTTGACCGAAAGCGTGCGCTTTGCCGGGGATGAGGGCGCTCCGGGTCGCCACACCGCCCGCTTTGGCGAGATCGAGCAGCGCGGGGCGGCGCTGACCCCCAAGGGCCGCGCGCTCTATGACCGCTTGCTGGCGCAGGTGCAGGCGGGCCCTGCGGACTTGCCCTATGAGCAAAGGCTGGCGCAGGCCTTCGCGGATTTTCCCGATGATCTGGAGACGTTGGTGGAGCGGGAGCTGATCTATGCCCGCCGCCTAACAGCCCCCAATGGCACGATCACGCTCGAACCGTTGACCTATGAGGATTTCCTGCCGGTCAGCGCGGCGGGGATTTTTCAGTCCAATCTGGGCGCGCAGCAGCACGAGGCCTATGGCGAGCAGGGGGCACAGGCCGCCTTCGAGGCGGCGTTGGGGCGTGCGGTGCTGGACCCCTTTGCGCTCTATGCCGCGATGGCGGATCGGCCCTAGACCCCATCGCGTGCGAGGCGGCAGAGCAGGAGCGCGCTCAAGGCGGCCCGCTCGCCCAGACTGTCGGTAATCAGATATTCGTCGGGCGAGTGGATCGCGCCCCCGCGCACGCCCATCGTATCGACCACCGGCACGCCGCAGGCCGCGATATTGTTGCCATCGCAGACTCCGCCGCTGTCCTTCCAGCCGATCTCCTGCCCCAGCATCTGCCCGCAGGCGCATACCAGTTCGAGCAGCTTTTGCCCCTGCGCATTGATCGGCTTTGGCGGGCGGGCAAAGCCACCATGGCGGTGGATATGCAGATCATGCGCGGCGGCCACCTGGGCCATGATGCGGTCAAGCGCTTCGCTGGCCAATGCCTCGTCCAGCCGCGTGCGCGGGCGGATGTTGACGCGCAGCACCGCATGATCGGGCACGACATTGTTCGGCCCGCCCCCCTCGATCCGCGCGCAATTGACCGACAGGCCGGGGCTAATCAGCGCGCTCAGCCGCAGCGCCAGATCGGCGGCGGCCACCACGGCGTTGCGCCCATCCTGCGGGTTGCGTCCGGCATGGGCGCTGCGCCCGGTTATGATAATCGAGAAATTCCCGCTGCCCGGCCTTGCTGCGGCCAGCGTGCCATCGGGCAGGGTGGAGGGTTCATAGGTGAGCCCTGCCAGCTTGCCCGCCGCCGCCCGCGCCAGCAGCGCCGCTGATCCGGGCGAGCCGACCTCCTCATCGCTGTTGAACACGACCTGATAGCCGAGCCTTTCGCATTCGGGTGAGGTTTCAAAGGCGCGCAGGGCGGCGATCATGACGGCGAGACCTCCCTTCATATCGGCCACGCCCGGACCGTTGAGGACGCGCCCGTTCAGCACACCGGGCGAAAGCCATTGGCAGGACTGAAACGGATGCTCGGCATCAAAGACGGTGTCCATATGGCCCGTCAGCAGGATCTGGACCGGGGCCGTTGGACGCACGGTCAGCAGTAGGTTGCGGCCATGCGTCACCTCGCGTTCATGCCCCTGCGCGTCGATCCTTGTGACGGGCGCAGGATCGAGCAAGGCGATCTGTCCGGGCAACGGCGCGCAGGCATCGGCCAGTTCGCTCGCCATCGCAGCAAGGCCCGCCAGATTGCCGCTGCCGCTGTTGATCGCCGCCCAACGCAGGACCTGATCGAGCATGGGCGCGGCCTTGGCCTGCTCCACGACGGTCCTTTCGGTCGGCGTCATGGCATCAGACCCGGAATAGGCAGGCTCTCGATGCGCGGCGCTTCGAAACTGGCGACGGGAAAGGCGCAGTAATCGGCGGCATAGGCGGCGCTGGGGCGGTGGTTGCCCGATTCCCCCAATCCGCCAAAGGGCATGGCCGAGGCTGCTCCCGTGGTCGGGCGGTTCCAATTGACCACGCCCGCGCGGATTTGCGCGGCAAAGCGATCCCACAGCGCCGGGTCCTGCGCGATCAGCCCTGCCGACAGGCCGAAGGCGGTGTTGTTGGCCGCCGCGATGGCGGCGTCGAAATCGGCCACCCGGATCACCTGCAAAACAGGCGCAAATATCTCCTCATCAGGCGCGGCGATCCCGGTCACGTCGAGCACGGAGGCGCCCATGAATGCTTGGTTACCATCGCGCGGAGCGGTGGCGGGCAGCAATATCCGCGCGCCTGAACCTGCCAAAGCGTCCACCGCCCGTCGGGTCCGGTCCGCCCCCTGCGCTGAAATCAGAGGGCCCATAAAGCCTTCGCCCTCGTCCCATGCGCCCAGCGGCAGCATCGCCGCCTGCGCCAGCACGGCGTCCAGCATCCTGTCCCCTTCGGCCCCGGTCGGCAGGATCAGGCGGCGCGCGCAGGAGCAGCGCTGGCCCGTAGTGATAAAGGCCGAATGGCTGACCAGCGAGGCGACGGCCTCGGGATCGCCGTCCCATCCCACCAGCGGATTGTTGCCGCCCAGTTCCAGCGCCAGAATGACATGCGGCCTGTCGGCAAAGGCATGCCGGAAGGCGCGCCCCGCCTGCGCCGATCCGGTGAAAAGCAGGCCGTCAATATCGCCCGCGATCAGCGCCGCGCCCGTCTCACGCCTGCCCTGCACGATCTGGAACACGCCATCGGGCAGGCCCGCCTGCGCCCAGAGCGCCGCCACATGCGCGCCTACCGCCGGGGTTTCCTCCGATGGTTTGAACACCACCACATTGCCCGCGATCAGCGCGGGCACGATATGACCATTGGGCAGATGGCCGGGGAAATTATACGGCCCCAGCACCGCCATCACCCCATGCGGCCGATGGCGCAGCACCGAGCGGCCAAAGGGCATAGCCTGTTCGCGCGTTCCTGCTCGCTCGGCCTGTGCGGCGATGGAAATCTCCACCTTGCCGATCATGGCGTTGACCTCGCCCCGGCTCTCCCACAATTGCTTGCCCGTCTCGCGCGAGATCAGGCGGGCCAAGGGTTCCAGCCCTTCCTTGAGCAGGGCGGCGAAGCGGCGGGCGATGGCCAGACGTTCCTCCAGCGGCGTTCGCGCCCAGAGCGGGGCTGCGGCGCGGGCGCGCTTCAACGCGGCGTGGCATTGCGCGGGGCCATCGACCGCGCCCTCCCAGACGACCTCGCCGCTGGCCGGATCATAGGATTGCAGGATCATTTCAGTCCTCCTTCCACACGCGGAAATCGCGCAAAAGGCCCGCCGCGTACAGGCGGTGGGGGCCCTTTGTGGCGCGGATGGGCACGGCCGGGTCTATCACTTCGCATTCGCGGATGGTGCGTATATGGTCGGTGCGGGCATGGACGGTGGGCCCTGCGTCGAAAATGTCGCAATAGCCGTCGTCGAGGAAATCCTCGGCCAGCAGCAGGCGATAGGCGGGGGCCGAATTATCATGCGGACGACCGATCACCGCGCGCGCATCAGCGGGCAGCATCGAGGTGTAGATCGGATAGCGCGGCATCAGATCGGCGATGAACTGATTGCCATGCATGGCGTTGAACAGGTCCGCCTCCAGCATGTCGCCGCCGAAGAAGGGGCCCGCCACCGCGTCCCAGAAGGGGCTGTTGGGCCCGTCCATCCAGCCGCGCAATTCGGCCACCACCTGATCGCCAAACCGCTCGCGGTGCTGGGCGATGAAGAGGAAGCGGCTGCGCGCCAGCATCGCACCCAGACCTTTTGCGCGCGCATCGGGATGCAGCAGCAGGCCCGCCACCTCGCTCGCCCCGTCGAAATCATTCACCAGATGGAGAACTTGCGTGGAAAACATTCGGTCCAGTCCGCGCGACACATGGGTGACGCGGGCCACTTTGTAGCTGTAGAAGGGCCACTGCGTGCCGACGCGCGAAAAGATGCTGGCCGTGCCGATGATGCGGCCCGCGCCATCCTCCAGCACCAGCATGTAGAATTCGTCCTGCGGGGCGGCGATTTGCGCGTTGGTCGAGCGTTCGCTCCATGACAGGCGTTCGCTCAGGGCCTCGCGGTCCTGCGGCAGATTGGTCATGCCCCCGCCGGACAGGCCCGCAAGCGCAAACAAGGCGTCGAGATCCTCCATCCGCGCCATGCGGATAAAGGGCTGATCGGAGCGGGGGAGGATCATAGCAGTTCCTCCTGGCCAAAACCAAGCAGGTCGAGCAAGGCCGCCCGCGCGCTTTGGCATTGACGCCAGATTTCGGGATGACCGATGTCCTCTGGCGCGATGCGTTCGGGCCAGTGGCGCTCGATCAGCGCGGCCAGCGCATCGCATTTGGCCGGATCGAGCAGGAAGCGCTGATCGAGCGCGGCCAGTTCGCCCTCGTCCAGCACGACGCGCAGCCGCAGGCAGGCCGGGCCGCCGCCATTGCGCATGGATTCGCGCAGAGGCATGAATTCCACTTGGCCAATCGGCCCATTCGCCTCCTTTAGCGCCTCCAGCCAATGCGCTACAGAAGGAACAGCGCGCGCTTCCTCGGGCAGCAACAGCATCATGCCGCCATCGCCCAGCGTCACCAGTTGCGAGTTGAAGAGATAGGAGCGGATCGCATCGTCGAGCGAGACGAGGCTGGCGGGCACTTCGATGATTTCGGCCTCAGGCATAAGCTGGTGGATTTGCGTATAAAGGCTTTCCTGCTCGGCAAAGGCCTGTTCATGGGTAAACAGCACGGTTTCATTGGCCACCGCGACCACATCATTGTGAAAGGCCCCCGCCGCAATCGCGTCATTGCTCTGTCGGGCGAGGATGGCCCGGTCTGGAGAAAGCCTGTGCCGCCGCACCAGCGCCTGCGAAGCCGCAGCGTGCTGGCGCGCGGGAAAGCCGTTGACCGGCCCGGCGCCATGGACGAAGATTTCCAGCCCCGCCTCGCCATGGCCGGGGCACAGGCGCATGTGGTTGGCCGCGCCCTCATCACCGAAACAGGCGGGCAGGGGATCATGGACAACCACACCGGGCAGGCCCGCGAAAAGCTGGCGCAACTGGCGCCCGGTCTGGCCTGCCTCGATGCTGCGGTGGGGCATGGAAGAGAGATTGGCGATCGAGATATGCATGCGCCCATCGGCCGTATCGGGCCGGGGCGAGACGGTGGCGGCATTGGCGGTCCACATAGCCGAGGCGGAAAAGGCATTGCGCAGCAAGGCGGGCTGGGCCTCCCACGCGGCGCGGCAGACGGCTGTGTCATCGCCCGCAAAACCCAATTGCCGCAGCCAGTTCGCATCGGGCCGGTCATGGGGCAGCAGCAGGCCTTGGGCAAAGCCCAGCCCCATCATCCGCCGCATTTTGGCAAGGCCCTGAAGCGCGGCCTCGCGCGGGCTGGAGGTGGCGCCCGCATGGGTGGCCGAGGCGATATTGCCCAGCGACAGCCCCGCGTAATTGTGGCTGGGGCCGACCAGTCCGTCGAAATTCACCTCCAGCATCGCCTGCCTCCTGCCTCATCAATGTGGAATATGGGTAAGCCTTTCGCCCGCTGTGGCCCGAACGGCCTCTGCTGCGGCCGGGTCGAGGATGATGCCGCCCTCGGCCATCGTCACCCTTCCATAGGCGGCGCGAAAACCGCCCAGCCTGCCGCGCGCCACCAGACTTTGCGGGCCGTCATTGTCCGCGATGGAGATCAGTGCATCCTGCCTTGCATAGCGGATCGTGGCGATATCGTCGGTGGCGCAGACCATCGTGGGGCCGCCGTCAAACACGTCGATATAGTTGCGATAGGCAAAGCCTTCCTTTTCCAGCATCCTTTGCGCCGCGCGGCCCGAAGGATGGGCCACCCCCATCACGGCAATCGCGCTTTCGGGCATCATGGCGGTATAGATCGGATGTTTGGGCATCAGGTCGGCGATGAATTGCGCACCGTGCAGGGCCTTGAACTCGTCGGCCTCGCGAAACGTCATGCCGAAGAAGCGGCCCGTCACCCCGTCCCAAAAGGGCGATATGCCGAAATCGTCGATCACCCCGCGCAATTCGGCCAGAGTGCGGTCGGCAAAGCGCGGGCGGTGCATGGCCATGAACAGATAGCGGCTGCGCGCCAGCAGCGATCCGGCCCCGGCCGACCTTTCGGTGGGGTGCAGGAACAGACCGCCCACCTCGCTGCTGCCGTTGTGATCGGTCACCATGGTCAGCATCTCGCAGCGCATGGCGCGGCCGAATTCGCTGCTGTAATGGGTAAAGGCGTCGATGCGATAGCTGTAGTGGGGCCGGTCAGCGCCGATGCAGGAGAAGATCTGGCATGTGCCGCGCACCTTGCCGGTCTCGGTGTTTTCCAGCACAAACATATACCGGTCGTCGGCCAGAGTGTCGGGCGCGCGGGCAAAGGAGGCGGCGGCAATTTCCAGCTTGTTCGCCAGCTTTGCCCGGTCGGCGGGCAGGTTGGTAAAGCCGCCGCCGGTGCTTTTGGCCATTTCATAGATCGCCGACAGATCGCTCTGGCTGGCGGCTCTCAGAACATGGGTCATCCTCTTGCTCTCCCTGTTATAGCGGCGGGTTTGCCGGCCGCAGGGGCGATGCGAGTGACCAGAATAGGAGCGAAAGGGCCTGGACACAAAGGCAAAGATAAGGGGATCTTATCCGCCGGAATTATCACGGTATCGGGGCAGCGGATTGTCGCTGCCCGCGCAGCTCACGCCACAATGAAATCGCTTTGCACCAGTGCACTCACGCCGGTCAGTTGGACGGCAAAGTCGGAATTGTCGTAACCATTGCCGTTGAGATCGGCATAGACGATCAGCCCCGAACCTATTGATTGAAAGCCGATCTGGCCCGCATAATCGGTGATGTGGAGCGCTGATATGTCGAGCTTGTCGATGCCGGTCTGGAAATCGGTGATGACATCGCGCAGCGATCCGCCCGCCTTGCTGTCACCGGGGGCAAAGATGAAACGGTCCGCGCCATTGCCGCCGGTGAGCACATCCTTGCCCGTGCCGCCAACAAGAGTGTCGTCGCCATCGCCGCCGTTGAGGCGATCATCACCGCCTTCGCCCAGCAGCCGGTCGTTGCCATCGCCGCCCGCGATCACGTCATTGCCCGCCCCGCCATAGGCGAAATCATCGCCTGCGCTGCCTGAAAGCGTGTCATTGCCATCGCCACCGTCGAGTTCATCCGCGCCCGATCCGCCATAGAGGCGATCATCGCCCGCCTGACCAACCAGCAGGTCATCCCCGGCATTGCCCGAGAGAACATCATGGCCAAACCCGCCGAAGATGAAATCAAGGCCGCCGCCCCCGCTCAGATTGTCATTTCCCCCGCCGCCATGAATGTATTCGGCCGCCCCCGTGCCGGTGAAGGCATCGTCCACGGCGGCAAGGGGATCGCCGTCGAAACCAGCCGCAAGGAAGTCGCCGGCGCTCAGACCGGGGTGTTCATAGACCCAGTCAGCCACCCCATCGCCATCCTCGTCAATCGCCGCGCCTTCGGGCGTCAGGAGGAATTCTCCGGCCACGCCCGAAAAGGACGAGACCAGTCTGTGGCCATCATTGAGGACGATCTTGTCGCCGTCTGTGCCTGCGTTCAGATCGGGATAGAGGCCGAACCAGACATCGCGGCCAGCCCCGCCATCGGCAAAAGCGCTCAGCATGATGTCATTGCCCGCCCCGCCATAGGCATAGTAACCGCCCAGCAGATAATCCGAGCCGTCGCCGCCGTTGATCACCTCGCCGCCCCAGATAAAATCGTCGCCCGCGCCGCCATCGGCGATCATCTGGTCGAACAGCATGTCGGAACCTGCGCCGCCGTAATTGCCGCCATAGCCGCCGCCATAGATGGTGTCGTCGCCGTCACCGCCATCGCCGCCATTCCCGAGATAGTCGTTTCCAGCGCCCCCGACGCCTTCAATGCCCAGGATTGTGTCATTGCCGTCGCCGCCATAGGCGATGCCAGGACGGTCGGGGTCATCCTCGATGAAGCTGATGAAATCATCGCCTGTGCCGCCATCAATCGTGGCGCTTGAAACATAGCCCTGGATGATGATCCGGTCATCCCCCGCTCCGCCATTGGCGGTGATGCTATAGAGGGGAGCTTCCTCTTCGCTGTATCGGTCGGCAACGCCGATGATCGTCAGGGTGTCATTTCCGCCCAGCGCATTGATGGTGCTGCTCTGAGTGAGATTAAGGACGAGGACGTCATTTCCTTCGGTCAGATCGGTCACGCTGCATCCTCCTCGCAATGCGGGGCATGATAGGAGGAATATTCAATATGGAAATCTCATTGATCGCCCTTATGGTCTTAAATGTTCATATAAATAAGTAATTTACATTAGGTATTTTGCGTGATTCCTCATCTCTTCTTTGGGAAATGGGCAGCGAGATGTTCGATCAGCGCGCGCACCGCAGGGGGCAGCCCCCGCCGCGTGGTGAAAACCAGATGGACGATGCCCCGTTGCGCCCGCCATTCGGGCAGGATGTGGACCAGTTGGCCGCCGTCCAGAGCCTCAGTGCAGATGTGATCGGGCAGCAGCGCCACGCCCAGATCGGCGATGGCGGCGGCGCGCACGGCGGCAAAATCGCTACATGTCATACGCGGTTCGTGGCGCAGGCGATGGCTGGCGCCATGTTCCTGTTCGAGGTGCCAGTCGATCTCGCCAATCTCGTCGCTGGTGCCCAGTGTCGGCATCTGGCCAAGCGCCTCGACATTTCCGCCGATGCGGTTGGCCATTTGCGGGCTGCCCACCAGAATGCGCGAGGAATGGCCCAACGTCCGCATGGTCAGCGCCGCATCGCTGGTCAGTGCCACGCGCACGCGTAGCGCCAGATCGATCCGCTCCTCAATCAGATCCACCGGACGGTCGATGGCCAGCAGTTGCAGCCGCACCTTGGTGTAGCGGGCGAGGAAGGAAGTGATGCTGGGCTGGACCACCTCGACAAGGCCGGTCGGGCAACTGAAACGCACGCGGCCATGGGGTTCAGCCTGCGCCTGCGCGACGGCGGCTTCGGCCTGCTCGGCCTCATCCAGCATCGCGCGGCAGTGCTCGTAGAAGCTCTGCCCCACCTCGGTCACGCGGAAACTGCGGCTGGATCGTTCGATCAGGCGCACGCCAAGGCGTACCTCCAGCCCGGCGATGCGGCGGCTGAGCTTGGATTTGGGTTCGCGCAGCGCGCGACCGGCCGGGGCAAAGCCGCCATGCGCCACCACCGCGGCAAAATAGGCATAGTCGTTGAGATCGGTGCGCATCATCGTTCCTTATATGGAACGCTAAGTATCATTTTTGCCGACTACAGCCAATATCGTTCCGGATGCATCTCCTGTCTCAGCGGCGCAGACGCGCTGCCCCAACCAACAGGAGATGAAATATGGCACAGGATTTCAACAATAAGGTCGTGGTCGTCACCGGCGGCACCTCGGGCATCGGCCTTGCCGCAGCCAAGGCTTTTGCCGATGCAGGCGCATCGGTCTTCATCACGGGCCGCCGTCAGGATGCGCTGGACACCGCGGTCAAGGCCATCGGCGGCAAGGTTACGGGCGTGCGTGGCGATATGGCGGATCTGAACGACATCGACCGCCTCTATGACGCCGTCCAGCAACAGAATGGTCAGATCGACGCCCTGTTCGCCAATGCGGGCGGCGGCGAATTTGCCCCGCTGGGCGCGATCAGCGAGGAACATTACGCCAGCACGTTCGACACCAACGTCAAAGGTGTGCTCTTTACCGTGCAAAAGGCGCTGCCCTTGCTGCGCGATGGCGCCTCGGTGGTGCTGACGGCCTCGACGGTCAGCATTTCGGGCAATCCGGCCTTCTCCGTTTATGCGGCCAGCAAGGCGGCTGTGCGCAGCTTTGCCCGCAACTGGATACTTGATCTGAAAGACCGCCGCATCCGCGTCAACGCCATCAGCCCCGGCCTGACCGACACGCCCGGCGTCACGCATCTGTTTGGCGAGAATGCCGAAGGAACCAAGGACTATCTGGCTGGTTTGATCCCCGCCGGGCGCGTTGCCCAACCCGAGGAGATCGCCAAGGCCGTCCTGTTTCTTGCCTCGGACGATGCCAGCTATATCAACGGCATCGAACTTTTTGTTGACGGCGGGCAGGTTCAGATCTGAACCTATAACCAAATACCCGCATCCTCAATCAGGGCAAGGATGCGGGCCGTCTCCCCCGGCCCCACCATAAGGAGCATATCCCATGACGATCACTCCCCGCTATAAAACCAGCGCCACGGCCACCGGCGGGCGCGACGGCAAGGCGGCCACCGATGACGGCAGCTTTGCCGTGACGCTGGCCGTGCCCAAGGAATTGGGCGGCGATGGACAGGGCAACAATCCCGAACAGCTCTTTGCCTCGGGCTATGCCGCCTGTTTCCTTGGCGCGATGAAATTTGCCGCTTCGCAGGACAAGGCCCTACCGCGCGTTCCGACCGATGCCAGCGTCAATGCCACCGTCGGGATCGGCCCGCGCGATGACAAGGGCTTTGGACTGACGGTCGAACTGGTGGTCACTTTGCCGGGTGTCGATCGCGCCGCCGGCGAGGCGCTGATTGCCGAGGCCGATACGATCTGCCCCTACAGCCATGCCACGCGCGGCAATATCAGCGTGAGCCTGGCGCTCGCCTGAGGATTGTCGAAATGACGGCGCGAACCACTGTCTTCGCGCCGTCATGAGGCCTCAGCCGCGCGTGAAGCGCCAGCGGTCGGCCTCGCTCTCGGCGGCGTCAAAGCGATAGCCGTCGCTGTCGAAGCCGCGCATCGCGTCAATATCGGTGACATGATGTTCGCACATCCATCGCGCCATCATGCCCCGCGCCCGCTTGGCGTGAAAGCTGATGAAGCGCGGGCCATCGGGGCCTGCCTCGCGAAATTCCACTTCGATCACACGCAATCCGGGCAATTGCCCCGATACGGCGGCGAAATATTCCTGACTGGCAAGGTTGAGCACCGTGCCCGAGCCTTCCTCTTCAACCTGCGCGCGCAAATGGCTGGCGATCCGGTCGGCCCACCAATCGGTCAGTTTCTTCTGACCCGGCGCCCATCGCGTGCCCATTTCCAGTCGATAGGGCCGGATTGCATCGAGCGGCCGGAGCAGCCCATAGAGCCCTGAGAGCATTCGCACATGATCCTGCGCAAAGGCGACGCCTGCCTCATCGAGCGTATGCACCTCAAAGCCGGTATAGACATCGCCGGCGAAGGCAAAGAGCGCCTGACGCTCGGGCTGATCGGCAAAGCTGTTGAAACGCTCGACGTTCAACTGCGCCAGCTTGGGCGAGATATGCATCAGCTTGCCCAATTGCTCGGCGCTCAGATCGGCGGCCGATCGGGCAAGGTCGAGGGCTTCTTTGGCAAAATGCGGGGTCGAAACGGCGAGCGGAGGCAATTTGCGCTCGAAATCGAGCGTCTTGGCCGGGGAGAGCAAAGCAATCATCGCGACCGCGTTAGCGAGAGCGGCGGGCAGCGTCAAACGGCACGCGCGCAAAAGCCACCGCCGTCATATCCCGATCATCCCGGCCAGTTTCGTCCCCGACAGCCACGCCAGTTCAATCCTTGGCCCCATCAGCCAGTCGCCACAGGCCCCCAGCCGCAGGTCAGCATTCCACAAGGCGCCCTTCGCCGAGGGTTGGGTTTTGGCATAGCGCCAGCGATGGGCCGACAAATGAAGGCGCGCGGGAAGCGGGGCGCCACCGGCCTGACCAGCCAGCCAGTCGGCCAGGTGTTCGGCCACATCTGCGGCGTCGTCCTCCAGATGCCGGTTCGACCAGACCGGGCAGGCCTGCACCACCCATGCCTCGGTGGCGGGGCGTCCCGGTTTGGCGCTGTTGCGCGCGGCCCAGCCGACCGGACCGGAAGGGGCCAAAACATCGGGCCCAATCGGCAGTTTTTGCGCAAAACCGATCATTGCGGTCCAGCAGGGTTGCGAGCGTGCGGCAATCGCGCAGGCCGCCATAGTCAGATCATAGGTGCCCAAAAAAGCGGCGGCCTGCTCGGCCGGAAGAGCCAGCACCGCGGCATCGTAAGGACCATGCCGCGTGCCGTCATTGAGAAGGACCCGCCAGTCCGCTCCTTCGCGCACCAGACCCATGGCGTGACTGGAAAACCGCGTATCGCGCGCCTTTGCCATGTGGGCGATAGGCGCATTCATGCCGGGCGTTCCCACCCAGGCATCATCCTGCGGCGCGGACCAGCGCGCCACCAGTCCGTCCGCATGCCAGCGCTCGACCTGAGCGCTGAAGGCGGGCTCGCGGGCGGTAAAGAATTGCGCGCCATGGTCGAATGACAGATGGGTTTCGCCCATCGCCACCCGCCGCGTCGACATGCGCCCGCCCGGTCCGCGCCCTTTGTCAAACAGCGTTACCTGATGACCCATCTGCTCCAATGCCTGCGCGCAGGCGAGGCCCGACATGCCTGCGCCGAGAATGACAATCCGCATCGTCGTCACCCGCTCAATATCCCATCAGCGCGAGTACTTCCTTGCGGCTGCGGGGATCATCGAGGAAAGTGCCCATCATTCGGCTGGTCACCATTCCTACGCCCGGCGTGCGCACCCCGCGCCCGGTCATGCATCCGTGCTGCGCCTCGATGGTCACCGCCACGCCCAGCGGCTGGAGATTGTCCCAGATACATTGCGCGACCTGCGCGGTCAGGCGTTCCTGAATCTGCAAACGGCGAGCATAGCCATGAAGCACGCGGGCCAGTTTGGAAATGCCGACCACCCGATTGCGGGGAAGATAGGCGATGCTGGCCTTGCCGGTGATCGGTGCCATGTGGTGTTCGCAATGCGACTGGAACGGGATGTCTTTGAGCAGGACGATCTCGTTATATCCGCCCACTTCCTCAAATTGACGGGTCAGATGCACGGACGGGTCTTCACCATAGCCGCCGCAATATTCGCGCCACGCCCGCGCCACGCGCGCGGGCGTATCCAGCAGGCCTTCACGCGCAGGATCATCGCCCGCCCAGCGGATCAGCGTGCGAATGGCTTCCTGCACGGGTTCAGGTACGGCGGGGCGCGCGTCGATGATTGGAACGTGCTCGTGCGGCTCGTCGAGCAGGGCATCGCAGGAATGAAGCGAGGTGAGTAAATTCATCGGCTGACTCCCTGCGACGCGATTTGGCTCGCGTCATGGCTGGACATATTTGCCTCTCTAGACAGGGGGCCGAGCGCGGCAACATGGCTTAAAGGGTATGCCGTAACGAGGGCGATGCTGATGGTGGCAATTGCCGGATGGGAAACGTTTCGGCCTATGGCTATTTCCGATATGATCAAGGGCAGTCTCGTGGCCGCCGTCATCAGCAATCCCAGAATGCCGGACAACCCGATCATCGAATGCAACGCCGCTTTCGAGGCGCTGACAGGCTATGGCCGGGACGAGGTGATCGGTCGCAATTGCCGTTTTCTGACCGGGCAGGGGTCTGAACCCGAACTGATCGAGGCCCTGCGCGAGGGCATCCGCGAGCAGCGGCCGGTGATGGTCGAGATCCTCAATTACCGCAAGAATGGCCAGCCGTTCCGCAATGCGGTGATGGTCGCGCCCATTTTCGACAGCGAGGGCGTGCTGGAATATTTCCTGGGATCACAGGTGGAGATCCCCGATGATGCGGGCGCCTTGCGGGCCAATACGGCGCGCGACAAGGTCGAACAGCTCTCGCCGCGCCAGCGCGCGGTATTGCTGGCCATGGCGCGAGGGCGGCTCAACAAACAGATTGCCTATGAACTGGGCTTGTCGGAGCGGACGATCAAGATGCATCGCGCGGCAATGTTTCATGCGCTTGGTGTGCGCACGGCGGCCGATGCGGTGCGTCTGGCGATAGAGGCAGGATTTTGACCGACGCGGCCCCATGAGGACAGGGTTTGGCCGCGCGCCTGCCCCAAGAGGCACCTTGCCGCGATGAAGGCTTTTGGGTGAAACAAAAGTGCATTGTTTGCCAAAACCGGCCAATGGTCACAGTCGGTGCGTCAAGATGATCAGCCGCCCCATCCCTCAAGTCGTATGGTTCAAGCGCGATCTGCGGTTGGAAGATCACGCTGCGCTGTATCAGGCAGCGCTGGCGGGGCCGGTGGTGGCGATAGTCATTGTCGAGCCTGCCTATTGGCAAGGGGCGGATACTTCGGCACGGCAATGGCGGTTTTGGCGAGCGTGCCTGGCCGATCTGGCCAAGGCGATCGCGCGGCGTGGTGGCCGCCTGTGCCTGCGCATTGGCGACGCCGTGGCCGAACTGGAAGCACTGCGCTGCGATATCGGCCTCTTTGCGCTGTGGGCGCATGAGGAAACCGGCAATGGTTTCACTTTTGCGCGGGATCGGGCTGTGCGCGCTTGGGCGCGGATGCAAGGTGTTCCCTTTGTGGAATGTCGCCAGTTTGGTGTGATCCGGGGGCGCGGTCTTAACCGGGATCATTGGTCCGTTGCCTGGGATGCGATGATGGAGCAACCCGTGCTGCCGATACCCCCGATTGTCTGGCAATCGGCGTCCGGTCATGATGTTTTGCCCGGCGCGGCGACGCTTGGGCTGGCGCCCGACGATGCGTGTGCCTCGGCGGCGGCAGGCCGCCACGCGGCACTGGCGACGCTGGAGAGTTTCCTTTTCCGGCGCGGTGAGCATTACACCCGCGCCATGTCCTCGCCGCTGAGCGCGCCTGACGCCTGTTCGCGATTGTCGTGGCATCTGGCCTATGGTTCCATTTCGATACGCGAAGTCTGGCATGCCACGCGCGAGCGCTACGCCGCCTTGCCGGATGAGGCGCATCACTGGCGGCAAGCTCTGCGCAGTTTCATGGCCCGGCTGCACTGGCATTGCCATTTCATTCAGAAACTTGAGAGCGAGCCGGAGGCCGAATTCAGGCCCTTTGCCCGACGTTATGAAGGGCTGCGCCGGACGGCTGATCCCTCGCGCCTCGGGGCATGGGCACAGGGGCGCACGGGTTATCCCTTTCTGGATGCGGCGATGCGCGCGTTGCAGGCTACCGGCTGGGCGACTTTTCGCATGCGCGCCATGCTGATGAGTTTTGCCGCCTATGATCTGTGGCAGCCATGGCAGGAGGCCGGGCTGGTGCTGGCGCGGGCCTTTATCGATTACGAACCGGGTATCCATTGGCCGCAATGCCAGATGCAGGCCGGCGAGACCGGTATCAACACGGTTCGGATCTATTCCCCCGTCAAACAGGGGCTCGATCAGGACCCGCAGGGCCAGTTCATCCGGGCGTGGATACCCGAACTCTCGCAAGTTCCCGGTGCGTGGCTGCATGCGCTCGACAGGATGGACCGCGATCAGCGGCGGGCCTTATGCCCTGAATATCCTCTGCCCATTGTCGACCATACCGCAGCGGCCCGCTCGGCCCATCAGGCCATTGCAGCCCTGCGCGGCACCCCTGAGGCGCGGGCAGAGGCGGATCGCGTGCAGCACCAGCATGGCAGCCGCAAACGATCCACCACACGCAAAAGAGAGGGGAAAACCGCGGCAGTTCGAGACAGGGGCAACGAAAGGGCGCAGATGCAATTGGATCTTTAGCAGTCTCTCTTCAACGCCCTCGGCCTGCCTGTCTGGCGATATTGAAGGCGATTGCGGCCTTGATCAGCGCATCGAAAGCCTTCTCATTCACCTGATCGCCTTCGCGCAGGTCGATGGCCCGCCGCGTGCCGCCGCCAAACCCCGCGTTGAACAGCCCCTCAGGATCATCCAGCGCCGCGCCATGCGCAAAGGTGAGTTTGACGTAGTTCTTATAAACCTCCCCGGTGCAAAGGATGCCCGCATGTTCCCATGTGGGCACGCCCAACGGATTGGAAGGTTTGGCCCATTTCACGCTTTCCACCACATCGGGATCGGCCCGATGGATCAGCATCCGCAAATGTGCCAAAGCCGAGCCTCTCCAATCGCCCAGATCGGCAAGTTTGGCATCGATCCGCTCTGATGGTGTTTCCTGATCTGCCATGGCGCCCCTCTGATCGCAGTTCGTTTACGGCTGGTTTTGGCTTTAACGGACTGTCCATACAACGGGGTAAATCGCTGCTCGTCCCAAAACCTGCAGGTCTGATCGGCCTGCTGCGCGATGGAGAGCCGCGCGCATGCATCCTTTGGCGCCTTTGTCCCTTTCCACAACAGGATGGCACAGCCAGAGGACAGGATAATGATACGAGACCGCCGCAAGGAAAATGTTCGTCGCAAGATCGAAGAGAACCAAAGCGCCGGAAAGCCGCCCGCGCCTTCCACAATGATGCGCGATCAGGCCAATCCCGGGCCGGACGCGGGGGGAGCAAATAATGGCTTCAGGCGGGCAGATCGGCCAAAGGCTCGATAACCGTTTCGGACAATGCCGCGCCCTTGTGTCTTAGGAAAAGGCGAAATTCGCTCTGCGCAAGGGCGGCCGGCCGTATATCGATTGTGACGCGCCAACGCCGCGCGGCGCCGACAACCGGATAGGCGGCCTGTGCCGTAATCGCGGCGGGAGGCAGGTTGGTTACGGCCTCAACCCCGCTCGACCGGTCCAGACCGGCCAGATTGTCCCCTTCGAAATCGAACACCAACTTGCGTGTATCCTGTCGCCCGATGGCGCCGGGAATGCCGCCCGCGCCGCTCCATTGATCGACAAGATGCGCGCGCGCCCCCGCCGAAGGATCGCGTGATATCCAGCGCAGCCGATAGCGCCATTCATGATATCCACCCCCTCGCATAGGCATGTCGCTGACCCAAAAGGCGGCGATATTATCAGTGGTTTCGGAACCGGTCGGAAATTCGTAGAGCATCACTGCGCCCGGTCCCCAGTTGCCGATGGGCTCTATCCAGAGACTGGGGCGGCGATCATAAAAGGCCCCGTCATCCTGATAATCGCTGAAACGGCGATCGCGCTGCAACAGGCCGAACCCGCGCGGATCGGAAAGGGCAAAGGCATTGGTACGAGGCGCGCGCGGGTTGCGCAGCGCCCGCCACAGATGCTCGCCATTGGCCGCAACGATGGCCAGACCGTCGGAATCGTGAATTTCGGGCCGCCAGTCGCTGGTGCGGGCGGGCGAATTCTGATCATACCAGAACATGCTTGAGGCGGGGGCTATGCCCAGCCGCCGGATATCGCGGCGCAGAGCAAAAACGGCCGTCACATCCTGAACCACCCCGCCCGGCGCGTTGGAGCTGTCGATCCGCATCGCGCCTGACAGGCTTGGCCCATCGATCAGCGCATGGATGAGCACGCGGGCATCACCCGGATTTTCGATCCAAAACTCGGTGAAACGTGGAAATTCCTCGCCATGGGCCAAAGCTGTGTCTACCGCGACCCCTCTTGCGGAAATGCCATATTGGTTTTGCGCCCCGGCGGTGCGAAAATAGGAAGCGCCCAGAAAGGACAGCCAATCGCCATCGCCGCGAGGATTGAGCACGCGCAGCCCCGCAGGAGCCGCCGAACCGCCATGGGCAAACATCCCTTTGCCCGAGAGCAGGCGGCGCGCCTGACCATCCTCGATAAAGTTCAGCCGTACCGGGATCGGCGCATCGCGGCTGACCGGCAGCAGGCGCACCGTTCCGTTCAGCGCCGTAGCGGGGCCGTAGGTCAGCTTGCCGGCGGCATCAAAGTCGATATCATGCGCGCCCGGTGCGGCAGCTTCGGCCTGATAGGGCCTGGCCGCCAGCGCCCGGGCATGCGCAACCAGCGCTTCCCATGAAAAGCTCTGAGGCGGACCAAAGCGGGCGGCACCAGCGCTTGCGGCGCGCGCCAGTGGCAAGAGCGAGAGGCCCGCAAGGCCGCCGCAAACGCCGCGGCGCGTAAAGGCGCTGGATGGGTTTCGCGTGCTCATGCGGCAAAATTCAAGCTTTCTCGCTGTACCGCAGATTTACGCGCTTGGAATGCATACAGGCCTCGGACATCTTACGGGGTGAGCGGCCCGATGGAGGCGATGAACCGTGCGCAGTCCAACCCTCCATCGGGGCCGCACGACGCCGTCAAAGCTCCTTGATGCGAATATTGCGCCAGCGGCACTGGGCGCCGCGACCCCAGCGCGAATCCTTGAAGATCGGATCGTTGTCATGCACCTCCAGCGCGATATGGCCGCGCGTACCCAGCAGGCCCAGAATGGCATCGGGATCGTAATCAGGCGCCTGCATCGTGGCGGTGTTCAGCTCGGCAATCTTCACGCCATTGACCCATGTGGTAATGACCGGCATCGCGCCCACCACGCGGATCTTCATCTTGTTCCATTCACCCCATTTCCACGCTTTCAGGAAATCCTGAACATCGGCGGCATAGGACAGGCGGGCGAGCTGTTCGGGCTGGAGGGGTTCCTGTGAATCTTCGGGCGTATCGGCCTGCATGCCAATAACATTCCCGGCATCATCACGCACAGCCTTGATCTTGAACGGCGCGGCCATAAACGAGGCCAGACCATTGCCGAAAAACCCGCCGATCCCGCCGCTTTCCCTGTGGTCGAGCAGGATCTGAAACCCGGTCCAGTCATCGCGCAGGCGGCGCACCATGATGCCGGTGTCGGCGGGCCAGTCGGGCCGCGCCTCCAGCACCAGTTCGAAATCGCCGAATGTGTCTTCGGTGATCAGATAGCCGCCATAGCCGCTGCCGGGAAATTCCTGTTCGCCAACGATATATCCATCCTCGACAAACCAATGGGCGGGATGTTTTTCCGGCTCGACGGGCAGGGGAATGCCGCGCTCGATCCACATGTCGGCCACGGTCGGCCCACCCGGATGGCGTCGGCCATAGATGCGGGGGATCGCCCGCCAGCCTTTCAACGTCTCTCCATCGAACAGCGGGCGAAAGCCCTCTTCATCACCCATCATGCTTCTCCCTTTTGCTTGTTCTGCAAGGCGCTCAGTGCATCGAGCACCATCCTGTGATCATCGAGCTGCGGCAGGCCGGACACAGCCACCACGCCCACCATGCCCGCGCCCGCCACCCGGATCGGCACCGCGCCTCCCGCCGCCGCATAGGTGGCATGGTCAAGGCCGAAGCGTTCGAACATGTTCTCGCCCGCGGCAAACTTCCGGTTCATCAGATAGCTGGACTTCTGATAGCGCCAGGCGATGGCCACCTTGCGCTTGATCCAGCCCAGATTGTCGGCCGTGGCGCCGGTCAGCAGCGCAGTGAACAAAGTGGTCGGACCGACCGAAATGTCGATGGCGATGGGCGCCTGACGGCCGGCCCCCGCATCGCGCAGGAAGCAGCCCAGCCACCACGCGTCATCATTGGAGAAGCGGGGCAAGACCAGATCGCTTTCGCACTGAATAAGCGTATCGAGATCAGCATCCATGGAAATAAGACCTTTCAATCATTTGACATGACGGATGGGCAGGATGGCAAGGGTGCCCCCGGCGGCAAACAGGGCGGCCGCGATAAAAACGGCCTCGTAATTGGAATGGCCCCCGCCGATGGCCAGAAACAGCGGCGCGATGGCCGGGGCCAGCGATTGCGGCAGGCTGCTGGCGATCTGGATGATGCCCATATCCTTGGCCGCACTGGCCCGGTCGGGCAGAACTGAGGCGCCCAGCGCCGTGGTCAGGGCATAGATCACGCTCTTGCCCGCCCCCAGCACGATCATGGCGGCGATAAAGGGTGTTAGCGATGTCGTCTGGCTGATAGCCAGCAGGCCGACGGTGGCCAGCAGGCCCGCGCCAAAAACCAGCGGCTTCATCCGCCCGGTCTTGTCCACCAGTACGCCCGCCAAGGGGGTAAGGATCGCCCCGATGATGGCCACGGACGAGGTGATCGTGAACATCGCGCCGGGCACCTGATGCGTGGCCAGACCTATCACATCCATCAGCAGAAAGACCTGATAGGTCTGGGCAAAGGAATTGCCGGTGGTCAAAAGAAAGCGGCAGGAGAAGGCGAGGCCAAAGTCGCGATCACGAAACGGATTAGCCCGAAAGGCCGAAAAGACCGTCGCCAGCGAAATGCCATCGGTGGAATGCGAAGGCGCATCGGGCAAAAAGCGCAGCACCAGCAAGACCGCCACCAGATAGGGCAGCCAGGGCACGATGAACATGGCCATGCTGTTCTGATGGGTAAACTGGGTGATGAATGTGCCCGAAACCAACGCAAAGACCGTGGTCAGCCCCAGAAAGGAGGACATGCGCCCGCGCTGTTCCAGCGGCACGTGATCGGGCAGAATGGCGCTGATGGCGGCCTGCGCGGCGTTCGATCCGGTCTGGCATATGATCCAGCCAAGGCCGAACAGCCAGATCGAGTCGCTGAGCGCCATAGTGATCAGGCCGGTCAGCAGAAACAGCGAACCCGCCACGATCCAGAATTTGCGCCGTCCGATCCGCGCCGTGGTGTGATCGGAAATCGCGCCCCAGATGGGCGCGGCCACCATCGCGAAAAGCGCCCCGACCGACATGATCGTGGCCAGATAGGCGCTCTTCTGATCCGGCGGGGCGATCTGGCCGATGCGCATGGCGATCGTGATCGTTACCGGGGTCAGGATCGCCAGCCAATGGGCATATTGGGTAAAGGTGTAAAGCGCCATGAAACCGCCGCTGACGGGACGTGGCATGGATGCGGATAGGGTCACGTCAGACATCGTTTTCCTCTCTGACCAATTCGGCATTTTCTCCCTTCGGCCTTCCAATTGCGCGGCCTTGCGGCGTCTGATTCGCATGGGGGCTTGATCAAAATGTGAATGATAAACAGTCATTTGATTGGAAGATTTGCCGAAATTTTGTTCTGGTCTTATTTTTTAATCTTGTTAAAAATATACAACAACAGCCGAGGGAGGAAGAGGATGAATGAGGGTGCCGGCAAAAAAATCTTGGGCCCGCAATGGAGGCGTAAGCATGTTTGCGGGGCTGCTCTTGCTGTGGCCCTGCTGGCGGGCGGCGCATCGGGCCAGGGGACGGGCGACTGGGCCTTCTATCATGGCAATCCGGCCGGTGATCACTATTCCGACCTGACACAGATCGACCCCGAAAACGTGGCCAAGCTGGCCCCGGCATGGCGGATCGATACCGGCGAGGGCGGGCTTCAAACCACGCCTCTGGTGATCGCGGGCGTGCTTTATGCGATGACGCCGAACCAGACGGTTCTGGCGATCGATGCCGCAACGGGTCGCGAATTGTGGCGGCGCGCCTTGCCCGATGCCAATCTCCAGCCGGTGCGGGGCCTGAGCTATTGGACCCAGGGGCGTGAGAAACGCCTGCTGGTCGGCGCGGGCAGCTATCTTCATGCGCTTGATCCGGAAACCGGGGCCGCGTTGGACGGCTTTGGCGATCATGGGCGGATCGACCTGCGCGCGGGGCTGGGCCGAGCGGCGGATCAGGTGGCAGTGGCACTGACCACGCCTGCCACGATCTGGCAGGATTTGGCCATCGTGGGCTTTCGCACCGCCGAAAGCGCCCCCGGCGCGCCCGGCGCGATCCGCGCCTATGATGTGCGCACGGGCCGCCTGCGCTGGACATTCCACACCATTCCCCGGCCCGGACAGGCAGGCTATGCCACATGGCCCAAGAAGGCATGGAAAACCGCAGGCGGCGCCAACAACTGGCAAGGCATGGTCGTGGATGAGGCGCGCGGGATCGTCTTTGCACCCACCGGATCGGCGGTCAGCGATTTTTACGGCGCGGACCGCAAGGGCAACAATCTCTATGCCAATTCACTGGTGGCGCTTGATGCGCGCACGGGGCGGCGGCTCTGGCATTTTCAACTGGTGCATCACGACATTCTCGACCGCGATCCGCCCAGCCCGCCTGTGCTGCTGACGGTGAAGCGGGACGGCCGCATGGTGGACGCGGTGGCGCAGGCGACCAAGCACGGCGTGCTGTTCCTGTTCGACCGGGTGACAGGCAAGCCCTTGTTTCCCATTGAGGAGAAGCACATCCCGCATAGTCTGGTGCCCGGCGAGGCCAGTTCGCCGACCCAGCCGATGCCGAGCCTGCCCGCGCCTTATTCGCGTCAGCGCCTGAGCGCAGACATGCTGACCAACCGCACGCCCGCCGCCCGTGACGAGGCCGCCAAGGCCTTCGCCTCCTTCATCAGCGACGGCCCCTTTGCCCCCATGGCGGTAGACAAGCGGACCATTGTGTTTCCCGGCTTCGACGGCGGGGCCGAATGGGGCGGACAGGCCATCGCGCGCGGGCGCGGCATCCTTTATATCAACGCCAATGACGTGGCCTGGACGGGTTCGTTGGCGAAAGTCTCGTCCAATCAGGGCGCTGCCACCTATCAGCAGAATTGCGCGGCCTGCCACGGACTGGACCGTAAGGGATCACCACCGAATTTCCCCTCGCTCGAAGGCGTGCCCAACCGGATGCTGGAAGGCGAAATCGCGGGCATCATCATGAAGGGCAAGGGGCGGATGCCCGGCTTTGCCCATCTGGCGCCTCAGATGGCGGGGTTGATGGATTATCTGCGCAACGGCGATGGGCGCAGGAATGAAATGGCCAGCGTCGGCAAGGCCGGTTCTGCGCGCTATATTTTCACCGGCTATCGCAAATTCCTTGATGCCGATGGCTATCCCGCCGTGGCCCCGCCATGGGGAACATTGAGCGCCATCGACATGAACAGCGGCGAATATCTATGGCGCGTGCCTTTCGGAGAATATCCGGCGCTTATGCAGGCCGGGCAGGCGCCCACCGGCACCGAGAATTACGGTGGCCCGATTGTCACGGCCAGCGGGCTGCTCTTCATCGGCGCAACGGTCTATGACCGGCAATTGCGCGCCTATGACGCGGCCAAGGGCAAGGTTTTGTGGCAGGCAACCTTGCCGCAGGCCGGGGTGGCTACGCCTATCACCTATATGGCCCATGGCCGCCAATTCGTGGTGATCGCCACCAGCAACGCGCGAAATCCCAAGATGCCCGCCGGGTCGGGCTATTCAGCCTTTGCGCTGCCCGAACAGCCTTGAAAGATGGATATCATGACACAAAGGTCAGAACACGACCGTCCGCTGGGCGTGGGGATTGTCGGATCGGGGCTGGTGACGCGCTCGATCCATCTGCCCGCGCTGGCCGCGCTGGCCGATGATTTCGCGGTGCGCGCGATCTGGGACCCTCATGCCGATCTGGCCGAGGCCACTGCGCGGACCTGCGGGGCCTGGGCCGCGCCGACCTATGAGGCCATGCTGGCCGATCCGGCCGTCGAGGCGGTGGTCATCGGCAGCCCGCCCGCGTTTCACGCCGCCCAGACTATCGCTGCGCTTCATGCGGGAAAAGCGATGGTGCTGGTGGAAAAGCCGCTCTGCGCCACGCTGGAGGAGGCCGAGGCGATTGCCCGCGCGGCAAGGGAAACCGGCGGAATGGTGGTGGTGGGCGCGATGCATCTGTTTGATCCCGCGTGGCGCTTCATGGCCCAACAGGTGAAGGCGCAGGACAGCCCGCCCTCGCTGATGCGCTCCTGTATCATCCTGCCGCCCAATGGCCGCTTTGACGACTGGGCCAGCGAGGTGATCCTGCCGATGCCTGCGCCCGGCCCGGCGCACCGAGGCGATGATGATGCATGGCGCGATCATGGGGCTGGCCATTCACGATCTGCCGCTGGTGCGCCGATTGCTGGTCGATGCTTCCGCGCCGGAAGTGCTGCATGCGGTTCGCCTTGCGCCCTTCGGCTATATGCTGACCCTGCGCGCAGGCGAGCAGATGGTGGATATGTTCGCCTTCATGCATGGCCACTGGCGCCCGGAATGGACGCTGAGCGCCACCGCGTCTGATTGGCAGGCCCATGCCGAATTCACGCCCTCTTTCGTCATGGCGGGTTCGGGGCAGGCCAGTTTCGCCACCCCGGCGCAAGTCATCAGCCAGCCCCCGCTGGCCGAGAATGGCTATGCCGGGGAATGGCGGGCAATCGCCGCGATGATGCGAGGCGAAGCACCCCCGCCTGACCTGGACGAGATCGTGCAGGATTTCACCTTCGCCTTGGCCATTGCCGAACAGGCATCGACCATGATCGAGGAAGGAGCGGGGCAATGACGTCCGTGAAACTGGAATGCGATGGGATGGCGGGCGTTTGGGAGCGGGCTTTGGCCGCTTCGCTGCCTGCTTCGGTGCAATGGGCGGAGCGGGATGGCGATGTCGTGCTGATCGGCCGCCAGGATGGCTGGGCCGCGCGGTTGCGGGCGCGGATGGAGGCTGGGCAGCGGCGCTTTATCGTGATCGATCCGCAAGTCGGCGCTGCGGGGCAATTGAGCGATACCATTGCCATGGCGGAGAGGATCGGCGCGCATATTGTCTTGTGCGAAACCCATGCCGACAATCCCGCCGTGGCGCCCTTTCGTGTCGGGCTGAACGGAACCTATGCGGCCGCGACCATCACGGGGCAGGGCGAGGCGCCGATGGGTGATCTGGTGCTTCAGCAATTGCGACTGGCGCGGGCGGCAGGCTTTGCGCCTGATGCGGTGCTGCACGCCGCCGCCGATGCCCGGCGCGCGTTGGCCACGGTGCAGGCGCATTATGGCGAAGATAGCGCCTTGCTGCGTCTGACGGCGGTGTATAGCCGGGCGGGCGAGGCTCACCATCGGCTGATGCTGCATGGCCGGACGGAAAGCGCAAGTTTGCACCTGTGGAGCGACCCGTTGGCGCGGCCCGGCCAAGCCTTTCACATCTGCGAGCAGCAGACCACCGAGCAGCCGACGATCTATGAAAGCGCCCACCGCGCCGCGCTGCGTCGCTTGTCGGCAGCATCCGATCCGGTGCCGGCCGGTGCGGTCCTGCGGCAATGGGATCACGATGCTTGTCTTGCCATGGTCATCGCGGGGGCGGGGTGACTACGGAAAGGGCCGCACAGGGGGATCTGGCCTCATCGCGGCGGGGAAGGTCAAAGCGCGTCGGCCCAGTCATGGTCGGCGCTTCTCCCAAAGGCGCGGCGCGGCGGGAGGAAATCCTGAACGGCCTGACGGAGAAGATTGCCCGGCAAGAATTGCGCAACCCGTCCCTGCGCGAGATCGGGCGGGCGCTGAACATCGAGCCGGCGCATATCCTCTATTATTTCAACAGCCGTGAGGATCTGCTGCAAAGCGTCATTATGCGCTGGGACGAGGATGCGCGGGCGGCGGTGCATCCCGATATCGTCACGCTGGACAAGTTTGCCGAACAGTTGCGGCGCAACATCGCGATTCCCGGCGTGGTTCATCTCTATCTCAACTTTGCCGCCGAAGCGGTCGATCCGCGCCATCCGGCCCATGAATTCTTCAGGCTGCGTTTCGACAAGGTGGCCGTCAATCTGGCACAGCGGATCCGCGAAGAGCAGGCCGGCGGCACAATAAGAGCCGGCGTCAATCCCGAATCCAGCGCCCGGCAATTGATTGCCATCGCCGACGGACTGCAATTACAATCGCTTGTCAACGCCAATATCAATTCGGTGAAGGATATGTTCGACGCCATTGCCTCCTTGCGGGTCTAGTTCGGGCTGCTCCAACACTGTCTGGGCCAACACTGTTGCGATGCGTGAAGCCTTGGGGCAGTTGGAGCATTGTTTTCGCAAAGCAATGTCAGGATGAAAGCGCCCCGATGAAGACCATCATGAGCGAAGCGGTTGAAGGCATTGGCGGCGTATGGATCGACTTGTGCGAGCCGGATGAGGGCGAATGCCGCGAGATCCATGACCGCTATGGCATCCGCGTGCCAACGCTGGAAGCCTTGCAGGAGATCGAAAGCTCGAGCCGGTTGCGCCTTCATGATGATATGCTGAATATGAGCGCGCCTTTGATGGCGCCTTCGGATGGCGAGCGATGGGTGATGGCGCCTGCCGGTTTTGTGCTGACGCGCGATGTGCTGGTCACCACCCATTTTGCCCATATCAAGGCCTTTGACACCGTGGCCGAAGCGTTGAAATCGCATCCTGAGCCGACCCCGGCAGGCGTTCTGGTCCGGCTGCTGGAGGAGCTGGTCGACCGCGCGGCCGATCAGCTTGAGCATGTCTCGGAAATGATCGCCTCGGTCTCGCGGACCATCTTCTATACCGACCTTGATGCGCGGGGCGTCAGCCGGGAAACCGCGATCCTGCGCCATTCGATCATCAAGCTGGGCCGGGCCTATGATCGGGCCTCTCGTGTGCGTTATATGTTTTTGAGCATCGGCCGCATGGCCTCTTTCATGGCGGACCGCTACAAGGATCATCTCGATGACGGCCTTGTTACCCGGCTTCAGGCAGCGATCCATGACATCGCCTCGCTCGACGAATTCGAGGCCAGCCTGTCGGCCCGGACCCAGTTCCTTCAGGACGCGGCCAACAGCCTGATCAGCATCGAGCAGAACGATGTGGTCAAGGTGTTGACCGTTGCCTCGGTGGTGGGGATTCCGCCGGTGCTGGTTGTCGGGATCTATGGCATGAATTTTCACAACATGCCCGAATTGTCCTGGCCCTGGGGCTATCCCATGGCTCTTGCCCTGTGTCTGGTGACGACGCTGATCCCCTATATGTGGTTCAAATGGCGCAAGTGGCTCTAGGGATGGTTTGGGCCGGGCAGGCGGGAGTGGCCCCCGCCCGCCCGGCCATGGTCAGAAGCTGCGGCGCAGGCTGATCTTCCATTCGCGCGGCATGGCGGGCTGGCCCACCACGATGCCGATCGGATAGCGGATCTTATTGAGATAATAGAACTTGTCGAACATGTTCGTCAGGGTGAAGGCAAGCTGCCAGTCGCGATTGGCATCCTCAAAGGCGATGCGGGCGTTGGCCAGAACATAGCCATCGACCTTGGCCAGCGGATTGTTGTCGATGTTCGAGAAGAAGGCGGATTGGTAATTCACGTCGAAGCGCGGCGTGACGGTGCCCGCCTTGCCCAGCGCGAAGGCATATTGGATGCCGCCGCCCAGCTTCCATTCCGGCGCATAGGGGGCCCGGTTGTTGGTGGTGATGCCAACGATGGTGGCCCCGGCCGCGCCGATCCGGGTCAGCTTGAAATCCAGCCAGCTGGCCGAAGCATCGATGGTCAGGCCCGCGATGGGGCGCGCGGTCACTTCCACTTCCACGCCCTTCATATCCGCATCGCCCGCGTTGACCGGCGTGGCGTTGGTCACGCTGTTGGCCGTGGGCGAGACATTGGTGAAGACGATGTCATGGTATTTGTTGAAGAAGGCCGACAGGTTGATCCGCAATGCGCGGTCGAACAGGTCGGTCTTGGCGCCGATTTCCCATGCGTCGAGCGTTTCGGGCTTGAAGGAAACCGCCTGTTCGGGCGCAAAGGGGCGCGGGTTGACGCCGCCGCCCTTATAGCCGGTCGAGAACTGGGCATAGGTCATCACCGCCTTGGACCAGCGATATTCGGCATTGGCGCGATAATCCCAGCGGGTCGCGGCAAATTGGCCGGTCACGCCGTTGATCGCGCCTGCCACCGTATAGGCCGGTTGCGACACGTCATAGGGATTGAGGCGGCCGTAAGTATAGGTCTTGCGATCATCGGTATAGCGGATGCCGCCGGTCAGCGTCAGCGCATCGGTCAGCTTGTACGATGCATGGGCAAAACCGGAAATGCTGCGCGCGGGGATGCGGTCCTGCGTGACATAGAAGTTTTGCGCGGCGGTGCCCGGCGCGATGAAGGTGACGCCGCCAAACCGGCTGGTGGCCTTGTAATAAAAGCCGCCCACGGTCCAGTCGAGACGATTGTCCAGCGAGGAACCGTTGAGGCGGATTTCCTGTGTGAACTGCTCATGATTATAGATGTAATTGGCCGAATTGGTCGAATAGGGCGTCAGATCGAGGTCGGAACCATAGCTGCCCTTGTAGCGCTGATACGCCGAGATCAGCTTGAGCGAGAGCCCATCGCCAAGTTTATAGTCGATCGTGCCATAGATCTCGCGCCCGCTCACCTTGCTGACCGGGTCGATATAGGACGCGCCATGGCTGCCCTTGGCATCGGTGAAGGGCAGGTTCAGATAGGTGGCGTAATTGGTATAGGAATTGGGCGCGGTGATGAACTGGGCCGGATTGGTGCCGGTCGGCATCGAGAGCGAGGTGGTCAGCGAGAGCAGTTTGCTCGCGCCGATCTCGGAATGGTCCTCGGTGGCCATAGCCACCAGATTGGCCTCCAGCCGGTCCGAGGCCAGCCAGCGCAGCGCCACGCGGCCGGCCTGCATATTCTTGCCGCCCTCGGTGCCCAGTTTGCAGCCCGCATTGGTCGTGGCCGCCGGGACCCCGCTCGACGGGTTGAGGCAGCCATAGTCAAGCCGCGTCAGATAGCCGTCGTTCATCTTGGACACGCCCGAAACGCGCAGGAAGAGCTGATCGGGCACCAGCGCGAAATCGGCGCTGCCCTTCAACTCGATGCGGTTGAATGCGCCATAACCGGCCTCGATATAGCCATGCCCGCTGCCGGTGGGCTTGGCCGAATAGAGCTTGACCGCGCCGCCGATGGAATTCTTGCCCGCCAGCGTGCCCTGCGGCCCGCGCAGGATCTCCACCCGGTCAAGGTCGAGCAGGTCGAAGATTGAACCCAGCATCGTGCCGTGAAACACGTCATCCACATACATGCCCACGCCCGGTTCAAAGGCAAAGCTGCTGTCATATTGGCCGATGCCGCGGATATAAACCTGCGCCGCCGGGCCAAAGGCCGAGCCGCCGGGGCGGATGTTCACATTGGGCGCAAAACCCGCGACATCCAGCACGCTGCCCAGATTGCGCTGCTGGATGTCGCTGGAATCCATGGCGGTGATGGCCAGCGGCGTGTCCTGCAACCGCTGCGAACGGAATTGCGCGGTCACGACGATTTCTCCGGGCGAGACCGGAGCGGCGGACGCATCCTGCTCGGCCAGAGCGGGCGCGCTCCATCCGGCGGCGGCGAGCATGACAAGGCTGCTGCACGCCAGAATACGGGCGCGTGGCGGAGTGGAATGGCGGTTGCCAGGCATCTGAATTCTCCCATGTATTTGTGTTGTCTGGCCCCTGCGCGCCGAATTTTGCGGGCGCAGAGGGGCGTTGCCGGTCGCCTGTCGGGGCGCCGGGCATTAAGTGTGTCGTGGTTGAGGAGCGCAGGGCCGATGCGGGCGCGCGCCCGCATCGCCGGTCCCGTTTCGGTCGCTTAGGTCTGGTCTTCGGTCATATCCGGACATCCCCTTTGGCGTCGCTCTGTTGGCGATCTGATGGATGTCTTTTGGTTTATCTAGCAACCAATGTCAACGCGCTCGATCAAGCGGATCAGCAAGGCCGCGTTCCACATCAAGCGGGTCAATGCCATTGGCCAGTTCCAGATTGCTGAACATCCGCGCCAGATAGCCCAGCACGATGGTCTTTTCATTGGGCGAAAAACCGTCAAGCAGCATGGACTCGCGCGCCAGTGCGACCGAGACGATACGGTCGTGCAGCGCATAGCCTTCCTCGGTCAGAGCAATCGGGCGCGACCTCTTGGCCTCGCCGATGCTGACCAAGCCGCGCCCTTCGAGGATTTGCATGGATCGGCTGGTAATAGACTTATTCATAACAAGAATTTCGGAAATCTCAGCCGCCGTCAGCGAGCCTGCATGGGCCACCACGGTGATGATTCGCGCCTCGTTGATGCCGATGCCGAAATGTTTGAGATAGATGCGCGATTGCCAGCGCTCCATGCCATTGGCCAGAACGACGAGATAATGCGGAACATAGAGATGGCGGTCGATCACCTTGCGCGCAGAAGAGGCGGCGCGCGGAGCGGGTTGGGCTTGGTCGGTCATGCCTCTTTTTGCGCGTTTCTTGCGCAGAGTACAAGCGGGACCAGTGCCTGTGGATTGACACGCCTTGGTTGCCATGTAAACTAATGGACGAGAGGAATGCCAAAGCGCGGCAAAAATCGCGCACCGCGTTCTGCCCGATCCGCACGGCCATATCATCATCTGAATCAGGACCGCCATGACAGACGCTCCCACCACCGGCGCCCTTTGCGCGCCCACGCTCGATTTCGACCTTTTTTCGCCCGAAGTAATGGCCGACCCCGACCATTACGATACGCTGATTCGCGAAACCGCCCCTGCGGTGTATCTCTCGCGCCATAATGTCTGGGCGGTGGGGCGCCAAGCCGATGTCCATGCCGTGTTTTCCGACTGGCAGACCTTTTCCTCGGCCTCCGGGACGGGGTTCACCAATATCAAGCAGCAGGAAAATTGGCGCCGGCCCAGCCTGATTCTTGAAAACGATCCGCCTCAGCATGGCAAATATCGCCGGATCATGAACCGCATCCTTTCGCCCGCGGTGCTGCGCCGCCTGCGCGAGGATTTCGTCAACACTGCCGAGCGGATCGTTGATGCCGCGCTGGAAAAGGGCGAGGTTGATCTGGCCGTCGATCTGGCCGAGGCGTTTCCCTTTGCCGCCTTGCCCGATGCGGTTGGGTTTCGCAAAGAGGACCGGCGCAACCTGCTCATCTATTCCGAGCTGAATTTCAACGCGATGGGCGAAAAGAACGAGCTTTACCGCGCCGCGCTGGCCCGTGCCGAACCGATTATGAATTGGGTGGTCGAGAATTGCCGCCGCGAGGCTGTGGCGCCCGATACGCTGGGCGCAGCGATCTTTGCCGCCGCCGATGATGGCGAAATCACCGAGGAGGAAGCGGGCCTGCTGGTGCGCATCTTCATTTCGGCGGGCATGGACACGACCATCAACGGCATCGGCCTGACCTTGCAGGCTTTGGCCCAATTCCCCGATGCATGGGCGCGGCTGCGCGCGGATCCCTCGCTGGCGCGCGCGGCATTCGACGAAGGGCTGCGCTATCAGGCGCCAAGCCCCTATATCGGGCGCACCACCACGCGCCAAACGGAGATTGGCGGCGTGCGCATCGGGGCCGAGCAAAAAGTCATCCTCTTCATCGCGGCCGCCAACCGCGACCCGCGCCAGTGGGAGCAGCCCGACATGTTTCAGATCGACCGCAAGACCTCGGGCCATCTGGCCTTCGGCTTTGGCATTCACGCCTGCGTGGGCCAGATGATGGCGCGCCTAGAGGCCGATGTGCTGATCCAGACCATCGCGCGCAAGGTGGCCCGCATCGAAATCACCGGCGAGCCGACATGGCAACGGATCAACTGGCTGCGCGGTCTTGCGGGCCTGCCCGTCCGGCTGGAGCGCGCCTGATGCCTGAGTCAGAATCTGCCTATCCGCCCCCGTTGCGGGCATGGCTGGTGATCGCCTTGCTGTTGCTGGCCTATACGGTGGCCTTTGTCGATCGCCAGATCTTGAGCCTGATGGTCCAGCCGATCCGCGCCGATCTGGGGCTCGACGATACCGCGATCAGCTTGCTGCACGGGTTCGCCTTTGCCATTTTCTACACGTTTCTGGGCCTGTTTCTAGGCCGCCGCGCTGATCAGGGCAGCCGCAAGGCGCTGATGGTGGGGGGCATGGTGCTGTGGTGTCTGGCCACGGTCGCCTGCGGTTTCGCGAAGAATTTCACGCAGCTTTTCATTGCCCGCATCTTCGTCGGGGTGGGCGAGGCCACTCTCTCGCCCGCCGCCTACTCACTGATTTCAGACAGTTTTGCCCCTGCAAAACGCGGACGGGCGATGAGCGTCTATACGATGGGCGTCTTTGTCGGCTCGGGTCTGGCGCTGGTGCTGGGCGGCATGGCGGTGACGGCCACATCGGGCCACGCCTTGATCAATATGCCGCTGGCCGGGCTGGTGCGGCCATGGCAGGCCGCCTTTATGGTCGTGGGCCTGCCTGGCCTGCTGGTGGCCGCGCTGATGCTGCTGTTGCGCGAACCGCCGCGCAGGGAGCGCGCGGGGCAGACCATGCCCAGTCTTGCGCAGACCCTTGCCTTTTTCCGTGCGCGGGCTGCCACCATCGGCTGCATCGTGGTGGGCTTTGGCGTCAATTCGATCATCAGCTATGGCCTCTCGGCCTGGGTGCCCTCGCTGTTCATCCGGGTGCATCACTGGGCGGCTGCCGATATTGCGCTGGCTTATGGGCTGGTGCTGTTGACGGCGGGCTGCGGCGGTATCTTGACCGGTGGCTGGCTGGCGGACCGGATGACAGCGGCGGGCCACGCGGATGGACCATTGCGCGTCTCGCTGTTGGGCATGTTGGCGGTCATTCCGGTGGTACCCTTTGTCGGGCTGGGGGCTACGCCTGCGGTGTCGCTGGCGGCGCTGGCATGGACCAGCTTCTTTCTGGGCGTGCCCACCGGCATCGCGCCCGCTGCACTGCACGCCATCACCCCAAACGAATACCGGGGGCAGGTGACGGCGCTTTATCTCTTTGCCATCAACCTGATCGGTCTGGGCTTTGGCCCAACGCTTGTGGCGCTGACCACCGATCATCTGTTTGTCGCCGATCTGGCCGTGGGGCGCTCGCTGGCGCTGGTTACGGGCATTGCCTCGGTGCTGGCCTTTGCGCTGATTGCATCGGCCCGGCGCGGATATGGCAAGGCTGTTTAAAACTGTTCCGTGAGAGGAAATGCCATGAAAAAACTGATCAATGATCCGGCTCATGTTGTCGACGAGATGATCGAGGGGCTGGTTCTGGCCGATGCGCGACTGCTGCGTCTGGCGGGCGAGACGGTGGTGATCCGGGCGGATTACGTGGCGCTACGCGATGCGGGCCGGGTGGCCATCGTGTCAGGCGGCGGATCGGGGCATGAGCCTGCCCATGCCGGTTATGTGGGCGAGGGTATGCTGACCGCCGCTGTCGCCGGGCCGGTGTTCACCTCGCCCAGCGTCGACGCGGTACTGGAGACAATCCTGACTGTCGGCGGGGCTGCAGGCGTGTTGCTGATCGTCAAGAATTACACTGGCGACCGGCTGAACTTCGGCCTTGCCGCCGAGATCGCCCGCACGCGCGGCGTACCGGTGGAGATGGTCGTGGTAGGCGATGATGTGGCCCTTGGCGATGGCAATGCGGCGGTGGGGCGCCGGGGCATCGCGGGCGCGATCTTCGTCCACAAGATCGCCGGTGCGGCGGCGCAGGCCGGGCTCCCGCTGGCGCAGGTGCTGGTCGAAGCGCAGGCGGCGGCAGACAATGTCTTTTCGATGGGGCTTGCGCTCAGCCCCTGCGTGGTGCCTGCCGCCGGGCGCGCGGGTTTTGAACTGGGCGAGGATGAGGTCGAATTCGGCCTTGGCATCCATGGCGAGAGCGGCGTGCGGCGCGCGACCATTGGTCCGGTCGATGCCATGCTGGAGCCCGCGCTGGAGGCGATCCTGCGCCATGGCAGGCTGCTGCCGGGCGAGGAGGTGGCGCTGATGGTCAACGGGCTGGGCGGTACGCCCGCGCTTGAACTGGCCATCGCCGCGCGCTTTGCCCTGCGCGAACTGGCGGGGCAGGGAATTAGCGTGCGCAGCGTCCATTGCGGCACGTTTCTGAGCGCGCTGGAAATGGCGGGTTGTTCGCTCTCGCTGATGCGGCTCGATGCCATGCGGTTGCAGCGCCTGCTGGCCCCTAGCGCGGCCTCGGCATGGAGCGCGCCGACCATTCCGGGCACGATGGCCGAAGTAGCCCCGCCCGATCATCGAGCGGAGGAAACAGTGAGCGGCCCGACATGGGCCGACGCAGCGCAGCAGGCCGGTTTCGGCGTGGGCATTCGCGCCGTGATCGCGGCTCTGCGCCATGCCGAGCCGGAATTGACGCGATTGGACAGCGCGGTGGGCGACGGCGATCTGGGCATCAGTCTGGCGCGCGGGGCCGACAGTGTGGAGCGGGCCTTCGACACGCTCGATCTGGCGCGGCCCGCCCGCGCGCTGGCGCAGGTTTCGGCTCTGCTGCGCCGCTCGGTGGGAGGCACTTCGGGGCCGCTCTATGCGATGTTCGTGCTGCGCGCGGCGCTGGCCATGGCGCAGGAGGAGGATGCGAGCGCCCCCGACGCATGGGCGCGGGCGATGTCGGCGGGCTGCGATGGGATGATGGAACTGGGCGGGGCTGTGCCGGGGGATCGCACGATGCTCGACGCGCTTGTGCCCGCCGTGCAGGCTCTTGCGCATGGCGCGGGCGATGCGCGCGCGCGGATGAATGCGGCGCATGGCGCGGCGCTGGCAGGGGCCGAGGCAACGCGCGCCATGGCTCCGCGCCGCGGCCGCTCCAGCTATCTGGGAGATCGCACGCTGGGCCATCCCGATCCGGGGGCGGTTGCGGTGGCGGTCTGGCTGGGCGCGCTTGCGGCGGCTTTGAAGGAAGGCGGGGCTGGTTGAGTTCAACCCTGAGCGGTTCCTGCTGAACCGTCGGCATCCGGGTAGAGGCCGAGATAGCGACTGATCAATCTGGTCTGATGCTCCCATTGTCCATCCTTGGTCTTGCGGGCGGTATCGCGCCGCTCCGCCGGAAGTCGGTCAAAGTCGGTTTCCGTGATCCGCGGAAGGGTGTCCTTGGCGGCCTCACAAAGTTCGAAGCGGACGAGCGTGGCCGGTTCGGTCGCATAATCGCGCGTCTTATCACTGGCGAAGGAGTGGAGCGCAGCGCCAGCCGGTCGAACAGATCGCGCCGGCCACGGAATTCGACGATCTCCAAAGGATGCGACGCGCCTTTGGGCGCGCCTTTGGCCAGCCCCCGCAGGCCATGCGCCGTATCGCACAGGCGCTCTGAGGCGGGTAGTTCGATCGCATTGTCGCGGAAATGACATGACCGGCTCTTATCGGAGCGGCGTGTTTCGTTCCTGGCAAGAGTGATCGTGTCCGTCGTTCGCCCCATAGACCGCTGGTTCATCAACGAGGTGCTGCCGCATGAACGCGCGCTGCTGGCCATGGCTGTGCGGCTGTGCGGCAATGGGGAGGATGCGCGCGATCTGGTGCAGGATGTGTTCGCCCGGATGCTGGCCACCGAGGGCTGGGCGGCGATCACCAACACGCGGGCCTTTATGTTGCGGACGGCGCGCAATCTGGCCATCGAGCGGATGCGCCGGTCCAAAATCATCGATTTTCGCCAGATTGCCGACGCCGAGCACATGGAACTGGCCGAGGATGCGCCCGATCCGCATCAGATCGCCGAAGGGCGCGAGGCGATGAGCGATTTCCAGCAGGCGCTGAGCCAGTTGCCGGAGCGGTGTCGCACGGTCTTTGTCCGCCGCCGTATCGAGGAGCAATCCCCGCGCCAGATCGCCGCCGATCTGAACCTGAGCCTTTCGACGCTGGAAAAGCGGCTTGCGAGGGCCATCGAACTGATCACTCGCGCGCTGGAGCCGAGGCGGCGAGCCGATTATGATCAGGCCGAAGAGGCGGGCGAAAGTGCTATGGTCGAATAATTTTCGTCCATCCTTTGCAAACTTGGCGGTTTTTCTTCGCCCGCTCGTCTAGCTGCCATGAGCCTGACCGAAAGAACCCCGATGACGCCGGAAGCAGCAGCTGCGCAATGGGTCGCCCGGTTCGCTCTCGACACGATGGATGATGCGGAATTCGAGGTGTGGCGCAGCGCCGACCCGGCCCATGCCATTGCCTTTAACCGGGCGATGGCGGCCTATGAAGCCTTTGAAGGGCAGGGCAATCTTGCATCTGTCCCCTCGTCGCGCCGTGGTTTTATGCGGGCGGCGGGTGGCGGGGCTTTTGTCATGGCGCTGGGTGCAGGTGGGCTGGCCACGCGCGCCTATGCGTGGAGCAGCGCATCGGCGCCTATTGGCGGGCATCGAAAATTGGGCCTGCCCGATGGCAGCATCGCCGCGATCAACACCGATTCCTGCCTTGCATGGCGCTTTTCCGAGAATGAGCGCACGCTCTGGGTGGAGCGGGGCGAGGTGGCCATCGACCTGTGCCCCGGCGCGCGCGCGATCCTGCATGGGCGCGATCAGCAGGTGGCGCTCTTGCCCGGCCGCTTTAATGCGCGGCTGCGCGGCGATACGCTTGACCTGCTGGTCCTGCGCGGACAGGCGCGGGCGGGCAGGCAGCCTGTTAAGGCGTTCCAGAGCCTGCTCCTTTCGCCTGACCGGCCACCCCTGCGGCGCCTGTCCGCCGCTCAGGTAGAAGCGGTCATCGCATGGCAACAGGGCGAAATCCTGTTCGACGAGGCCACGCTCGGTCTTGCGGTTGAGGAATATAACCGGTTCCTGACGCGCAAGATCATCATTGTCGATCCCGAATTGGCCACGATCCCGGTAGGCGGGCGTTTCACCTCCAACGATCCGGCGGCCTTTCTCGATGCGGTGTCGATGGGGCTGGGCATCCATGTTTCGGTCTCGGAAAAGGCCTATTTGCTGACGCGATAAATTTTTTGCTGTGACTTGGCGGTGGGCGGGCGCTCAATCGTCTTGAGGATTGAGAACGACGCAAACGTTCCTTCCCCAAGAGGTTCCATTCATGTCCCGTGATTTCCGCAAGCCGCTTTTCGCGGCCCTTCTTGCTGCGCCCGCCATCTATGCCGCCCCGGCCTATGCCGCCGATCAGAATTTCGACATTCCGGCCCAGCCTCTGGCCAAGGCACTCAATGAATTCGGGCGGCAGGCCGGGGTGCAGATCTTCTTTCCACGCGGTGCCATCGCCGCCATGCGGTCCGAGCCGATCAAGGGCCATATGTCGCGTCAGGCCGCGCTGGCCCGGTTGCTCGCGGGCAGCGCGCTGGCGGTGAAGAATGACGATGGCAGAACGGTCATTCTGGGCATGCAGGAAGCCCCACGCGACACGCTGGCCCAGACCATTCCCGCCGAAGAGATCATCGTAACCGGCACGCGTGAGACCGGCCAGACCCGCTTTACCGCTCTGGCCCCGGTTGATACATTCAGCGGCAAGACGGTCAATTCCACCGTCAGCAGCACGCTGCATGAAAAGCTGGCGCAATTGGTGCCCGCCTTTACGGTTAAGCGCCTGCCCGCCTCGGACGGGCCGCAATTCGTGCGCCCGGCCTCGCTTGATGGCCTTTCGCCCGACATGACGCTGGTGATGATCAACGGCAAGCGTTTCCACCGCTCCGCCTTTATCAACAGCGGGTCGCAGGCCCCCGATCTGGCGCAGATCCCGACCTTTGGCATCGGAAGGCTCGAAGTTTTGCGCGATGGCGCATCGGCGCAATATGGGTCGGATGCCATTGCAGGCGTCATCAACATCATTCTGGACACCAAGCCCGGTTTCTCCGCCTTTGTTCAGGGCTCGCAATATTACATGGGCGATGGCGCCTCGGTGCAGGCCGGTGGGCGCGCCGGTTTCGCTCTGCCCAATGGCGGCCATTTGGTGGTGACGGGCGAATATGCCCGCAACGAGGCCACCTCGCGCTCGCATCAGCGCGACGATGCCATCGCCTTTGCCGCCGCCAATCCCACCATCGCGGTACCCTCGCTGGTTCAGCGCTGGGGCAATCCTGAAGGGCGCTCTTTCCGCATGGCGGTGGATGCGGCCGAAAATATCGGCGCCAATGTCGAAGCCTATGCCTTTGGCACGTTCAGCACCGGCAAGAGCTGGTCCGACATCAACTGGCGCAATCCCGCCACCAACAGCAACCTGTACAAGACCACCACAACCTATCCCGGCTTCAACCTCAACACGATCTATCCCGCCGGTTTCACCCCCAGCGAGCGGGTGCGCTATGACGATATCCAGATGGTCGGCGGTCTGCGCGGCGGCAAGGGCAGCGATCTGAGCTGGGACATCAGCGGTTCTTATGGCTCGAATGCGACGAATTTCTTTCTCGACAATTCGATCAACGCCTCGCTGGGGCCTAACAGCCCGCTCAATTTCTATCTGGGTCGCAATGTCCAGCAGGAATTCAACCTGAATGCGGACGGCGTCTATCGTCTGGCCATGCCCTTCCTCGACCGCCCGCTCAACATTGCCTTTGGCGCCGAGCGGCGGGTGGAAAGCTACAAGATCCGGCCCGGCGAATATGCCTCCTATGCGGTCGGGCCGGGGGCGGCGGCGGGCCTTGCCGCCGGGGCCAGTGGCTTTCCCGGTTTCACCCCGCAACAGGCGGGCACATGGAGCCAGACCAGCTATGCCGGCTATCTGGACGTGACCGCGCCGATTACGGAAAAATGGAGCGCGACGGCCGCCATTCGCGATGAGCATTTTTCCAGCTTTGGCAACACGTTCAATTACAAATTTGCCACGCGCTATGAAGTCGCGCCGATGCTGGCGGTGCGCGGCTCCTATTCCACCGGATTTAAGGCACCCACGCCCGCCCAGCTCAATTCGACCAGCACCAGTCAGGGCCTCGATACCAACACCTTGCTGGTTTACACCACGGGCCGTCTCTCGCCCACCAATCCCATAGCCCAGTTCTTTGGCGGCAAGGCGCTGCAACCGGCCACCTCGCGCACGATCACGGCGGGCGGTGTGTGGAAGACATCATGGGGCCTGTCCGGCTCGGTCGATCTTTATCAGATCCAGGTCGACAAGCGTTTCAGCACTTCGCCCACCTATACGCTGACCCCCGCGCTCAAGGCCCAGCTTCTGGCGCTCGGCCTGTCGCAGGCGACCGATTACAGCACGATTTCCTTCTATACCAACGACTATAACACCCGCAGCCGCGGCATCGACATCGTGGTGTCCTATAACCATCAGGTCGGGCCGGGCCGCCTTGATGCGACGGTGGCCTACAGCTATACCAAGACCAAGGTGACGGCGGGCGCTCTGGCGGGCAATACCACGCAAAAGACCCTGTTCGAGCAGGGCCTGCCCCAACATAATGCCACGGGCAGCATCACCTATACGCTGGGCAAATGGTCGGCGATGGGGCGCGGCCGCTATTACGGGGCCTATACCGATTCAAGCGGCAATTCGACCGGCGACATCTTCCAGCGCTTTGGCGGGATTGCCTTTTTCGATGCCTCGCTGTCTTATGCGATGAACCGGAACGTTACCCTGCGCATCGGAGCGGAGAATATCTTCGACACCTATCCGCAAAAGGCTTTGTTCCAGTATAGCCGGGGCCTGAACTATTCGCGCAACACGCCCTATGATACCAATGGCGGCAATTATTACGCCCGTGTGGATGTGAAGTTCTGATGCGTATTACTCGCCGCTCCATTTTGCCGGTTGCTGCCGGGGGCCTGTTGGCTCCCGGTCTGCTGGCCGCCGCTCCCTCGTCCATGCCGCCGCCTCAGCCCGAGCATAGCGGGGATGTGAAAGCGCGCCTTGGCGTGACCGAAAACCCTTTCGGCCCCAGCCCGGCGGCGCGACGGGCAATCATCGCCTCGGTGGCCGAGGCGCCTTATTATCCGCATAGCGAGGCGGCATTGCGGCAAAAAATCGCCGCGCAGGAAGGGCTTGCGCAGGATCAGGTCACGCTCTCCAGCGGATCGCTCGATGCGCTCACGCTGCTGACGGTGGCGATTGCGGCGGGCGGGCGCGTGCTGGCGCCGCGGCCCACTTACAGCACCCATCTGGCCTATGCCGCGCGGCAGGGGATCGAGACAGATTGGGTGAACTTGCGCGCCGATCATCACATTGACCTTGATGCGATGCTGGGTGCTATCGGCCTGCAGACGAGGCTGGTCTATCTGTGCAATCCAAATAACCCGACCGGCCTTCGCCCCGAACCCGAGCAATTGCGGGGCTTTTGCATCGCTGCCTCGCGCAAGGCGCCGGTGCTGGTGGATGAGGCCTATTTCGAACTCGCGCCCGATCCGCATCGGCAATCCATGGGTTCTTTGGTGGGCGCGGGGCATGATGTCATCGTGACGCGCACCTTTTCCAAGGTCTATGGCCTCGCGGGCCTGCGCATCGCCTATACGCTGGCTCAGCCCCAGCGCATCCGCCAACTCAACGCGCGCATCACCACCTCGCGCAATCAGGCGGGGTTGGCCGCTGCGCAGGCGTGCCTTGGCGATGCGGCCTATCTGGCGGGCGCTATTGCCTATCTGAAACAGTGTCGCGAGATGATCTATCGGATCTGCGAGGCCAATGGGCTGCGCTATCTGAAATCGGACGGCACCTTTGTCTATATCGACTGCGGCATGCCCGCCGCCGCTCTTCAGGCCCGTCTGGCCGCGCGCAGCGTCGAGGTGCGCCTGTTCGAGGGCGAGGCCTATCGCAACTGGATGCGCGTGGGAACGGCAACGCCGGACGAGCTGGCCTATTTTGGCCAAGTTCTGCCCGGCGCGCTGGCGGGGTGATTATGAAGAGGGGGCCGTCGCGGCTTCGGCGTCCATCCGCGCATAGAGGATGTTGCGCGCCCGCGCCCCGGCGGCATCCCCCGGCAGCCAGCCCAGCTTGACATCGCGCAGCGATCGGCCAGCCAGATTGCGCTGCTGCTCCTCCAGCATAGGCAGGTCTTCCATCTCGAAAGGCATCTTGAGGAAGTCCACCTGCGTCCGCGCCAGCGCTTCTGCCTGCGGCCCCATGGCGCGGGGAAAAGCGATGGAATAGAAATAATGCGTGCTGCCCTGCGTGGCCGGTGTGAAGAGATGGCCAGTCGGCGTACCGGGCGCGCCGCCGCGATCCTGGCCTGCCGGAACCGCGCCGGCAAAGATCGCCAGATTGGCGGGCGCATCCCAGCGCGTATGGATCCAGCGATCAACCGGCCTATCCGAAGGCACGCCCATCGGCCCCGCGAGTTCGGGCCGCATCATTTCGCCATAGACATCGCGGTTCGACCAGATCTGGTCGCCGTCCTGATGCCATTCATAGGCGCCATTGGCCACCTCGCTGCTGCCCAGCGTGGTGGGGTGCAGGAACTGGATATGGCTGAGGTCGAGGATATTTTCGACCTCCAGCTCCCAATTGGCCTGTACCAGGAGATAACCTTGGCCGACGCAATGGACGGTGGGATCGTTGAAGGAGAAATCAGGCAGCAGGTCAGGGTCGGCGGCAGCAGGTTCGCCCATCCAGATCCAGATCGCGCTGAAACGTTCGATCACAGGATAGGAGCGCAGCCGCATCCCCTTGGGCGGCGCGCCGAAAGGATTGTGGACACAGGCCCCCGTATGGTCAAAGCCGAGCCCATGGTAGGCGCAATGCACCGCGCCATCCTCCAGCCGCCCCATCGACAGCGAGGCATAGCGATGCGGGCAGACGCCGCTGAGCGCGGTGACCGTGCCGTCAACCTGGCGGAAGAAAATCAGCTTTTCGTCGAGAATGTGGCGCGGCAGCATGGCCTCGTCGGTGACTTCGCTGTCCCATGCGGCGACATACCATGCGTTGCGGATGAATGGCATTATATCCTCTCCCTTGCTTATGTGTACTAACGGTACACTTGTGGGGCGCCAAGTCAACCATGATATCGTGACCCCATGGGCGGATCACGCTACAGGCAGGATGGAACACCCGCCGATGCCTCTTACGGAGCCTGTTTTTGTCACGATCCCCGGAACCCAAAGCGCGCGCCGAAACCCGTGGCAGCAAGGCCGATGCGGCCCAAACAAGGCGCGCGGCGCTGATCAAGCACACGCGGCAACAGATGCTGCTGCATGGGCCTCATAATGTCAGCCTTGCCGAAGTTCTGCGCCTTGCGGGTGGGTCAAAGGCCACGGTGGCCAAATATTTCGGCGGGCGCGACGGGCTGATCGCGGCGACCATGCTGGACACGGCGCAGACCGCCATGCAGGAGCTGGCGCTGGCCAAACAGGGCGCATCGGTGGAAGAGGCGCTGGAAAATCTCCTGACCGGGATTCTGAGCTTTTATCTCCAGCCCGAATCCATCGCCGTCTATCGCGGCGTCATCGCCTGCGGCGGAACCGATGCAGCCGCGGGGCGGATCTTTTACCAATCGGGCCACAAGAAAATTGTCGAGGAATGTGCGGGATTTCTTGACCGCTGGAAGGGGCAGGGCCTTCGTCATGACCTCTCCTCGCCCGATGCCGCAGGCCAGTTGGTCCATGCTATCAGATCCGGCCTATATGAGGAAGCGCTGCTGGGTCTGCGCGCGGTTCCGGTGGATGGAGCATGTATCCGGGAGAGGGCGAAGGCGGTGACGCTGCTGTTTCTGGCGGGAGCTGCGCCGCGTTTGGCTTAGAGCATGGTTTCTCCCGTGGCTCGCCATTTGAACCGGGGCCGGCCAGGTGCTAAAGAATGCATCAAAACAGGGGGGATGCCATGAAGTGCCGTCGGGCTGATTCCGTGATTCGTCGCGCCTTTTTTATGTCGCTGCGTTTCCATGGCGAATGATCAGGTGCAATCCGGGCGGCGGCCAAGGCTGATCGACGTTGCGCAGGCAGCGGGCGTGTCTGTCGCCACGGTTTCGCGTGTGCTTGACGATCATCGCGCCATCACGCCCGACACCAAGGCCCGCGTTATCGCGATAGCGCAGGAGATGGGCTATCCTCTGCGCGAGGGGGCGCAGGACAAAGCGAAAACCCGCGCCCGAAAAACCAGACGCAGCGGTTCGATCTGCGCGGTCATGCCGGTCGCACTGCCCAGCGGCAGCCGCCTTGCCAATTCCTTTGAACTCAACCTGTTGGGCGGGATCGGGGCGGCGATGCGCGATCACGGGCTGGATTTTTCGATATCCTCCCAGGCCCCTTATGATGACGCCTCGCTGGCCCGTTTTATGGCCACCCATCCCTATGACGGCATTATCTTTCTGGGCCAGTCGCAGTTTCACTCCGGGCTGAACCAGATGGCGCAGGGCGGGCGGCCCTTTGTCGTCTGGGGCGTGGAAACGCTCGACCAGCTCTATTGCTCAGTGGGCAGCAACAATGCCGAAGGGGGATGGCAGGCGACCAGCCATCTGGTGAAACTGGGGCGGCAAAGGATTGCCTTTATCGGTCAGGCCGCGCCCATCACCACGGCCCAGACCCGACAGGCGCAATTGTCCGAAAGGCTCTTCGGTTTTCGCCATGCGCTGGCGGGCGCGGGCCTGCCTTCCGGCCTCACATTTCTGCGCCCAGCACCGTCGGGAATGCAGGCAGGCACCGAGGCAGTACATGCGCTGCTCGACCAGAAGGTGGCGTTCGATGCGATTGTCGCATCGTCTGATCTGGTGGCGGTGGGGGCCATACGGGCGCTGCATGAGCGCGGATTGCGCGTACCCGATGATGTGGCCATCGTCGGCTATGATGACAGCGAGGCCGCCCGCCTTGCGCATCCCCAATTGACCACCATCCGGCAGGACACGATCCTTGCCGGCAACCTCCTGGTTTCAAAACTGCTGAGGATGATGGAAGGCTATCAGGTGCGCTCCGAAAGGTTGCCCACCGAACTGGTTATTCGCGAATCCTGTGGCGCTTTATCCGCCGAGGGAAGGATGGAGCCGCAGGTCCCGAACAAGGCGATCAGTCCATAGGCCAACATGGGGATGACAAAGCAAAGGGCAAAACCGAAATGCTCTCCGGTCCACCCTACCAGCACCGAAAGGATCGCGCCTCCGGCAATCGCGGTGCTGAGCAGGCCCGAAACGGCTGCAGAAGGAGCCGCCGAGCGTTCGACCGTGATCGAAAAGATGACCGGAAACATGATCGCATTGAACAGGCCGATGGACAGCGCGGCATAGCCCGCCACCGGCCCCGAACCCATTGCGGCAAGGGCGCTGGCGATTGCCGCGCCGCCCGCCGCAAAACCCAGCATGCGTGCCGGGGGCCAGCGATGAAGCAGCCATGTGCCCCCCAGACGCCCCGCCAGCGCGCCGCCCCAATAGAACCAGCCCAGATAATGCCCGGCCTGCTCAAGCGACAGATTAAGGACAGATTTCTGGTGGAGATAGGAGATCAGGATGCTGCCGATGGACCCTTCGGCGCCGACATAAAGCGCAATACCTCCGGCTCCGGCCAAGGCCCAGCCGGACCCAAGCGCCGCGCGGATCGGCGCATTACCGGATTGAGCGTTATCGGATTTTACAGAAGGCCGCGACCAAGACCACGCGGATGCTCCGACCATCAGTGCCGCGACCAGCGCAACCCCGTTGAACGCCGCCGACCAGCCATAAGCCTGACCAATGCCCAAAGTCATGGCGGGGGCCGTCGTGACCCTGGCGTTAAGCGCGAGGTTCGTGCCCAGCGACACGCCCACCAGCACGCCCAGCGAATTGAAACTCTGCGCCAGCGTCAGGCGCGAGGAAGCGGTGCGCGCAGGGCCAAGCTGGACCACCAGCAGATTGGCCGCCACCTGAAGCACCGACGTGCCCAGTGCGATCACGGCCAGCGAGGCCAGCATCAGCCCATAGCGCGCATCGACGCCAAAGGGGGAAAGGATGAACAGCCGCACCTGAAAACAGCCCAGCATCATCAGGCCCAGCCCCGCCAGCACCATCGCCTTTGCTCCAAAACGGTGCAGCAACTGCGCCAGTATCAGCGAGGAAAGCCCGCTGACCACCAGCGCGATCCATTGCACCGTCATGGCCGAGGAAAGGCCCAGACCAAAGACGATGCGAATCGCCGGAATCAGCGTTGGCCCCATCGCGCCCGACAGGCCCATGACCAGAAACACCAGCAGAGCAACCGCTTGAAGAGATTTTTGCCGATCAGTGGCGGACAGGACGGAAACTGTGTTCATCGCGTGCTTATGCCTCGATCTTGCCGGGGCGGACAGGGTGCCCGAAATTTGCATATGCAAACGGAACGCCTACCCATTGCAACCGATTGCGTAAAGACTCAATATTGTGGGCGAACGAAGGCTGGCGGCCAATTTGCGATCTGCCAGCCATGCACAGGGAGGGAACCAATCTCATGAAGCTACAGAAGAGTCTTGCCTGCTCCACGGCGATCATCGCCCTGATGAGCCATGGCGCCGCATTCGCGCAAGTTGCGCCTCAGCCGACCGCCGCCCCGGCCGATATCGTCGTCACCGGCATGCGAGCCAGCCTTGAACGCGCGCAGGCCGTCAAGCAGAAGAGCGCGGGCGTTGTCGAAGCGCTCTCGTCCGAGGACATCGGCAAATTGCCGCAATCGAGCGTGGCGGATTCGCTGGGTCGTTTGGCGGGTCTGGCCGGTGAACGCCGCGCCGGCCGCGTCAGCGGCATTTCGGTGCGCGGCTTCCGCGAGGATTTCGTCGGCACCACGATGAATGGCCGCGAACTGATCGGCATTGGCGACAATCGGGGGGTGGAATATGACCTCTATCCGTCCGAAATCATCGACACGGCGGTGGTCTACAAGACCCCCAATGCCGATCTTTCCGCGATGGGCGTGGGCGGCACGGTGGACATGCGCACGATCCATCCGTTGGAGCATAAGCGCACGCTGGTGGTGAACGGTACGTTCGAACAGAACGGACAGAAGTCGAAGAACCCCGATTTCAAGGACAATGGCTATCGCGTCGCCCTGTCCTTCAGCGACAAATTCGCCAACGACACGATCGGTGTGGCGCTGACCGCGGCCACCACCTCTTCGCCCACGCAGGATCAGTATTTCAGCGTGTGGGGCTATGACAAAGGGGCGATTTCCTCGGGCGCCAATGCGGGCAAATATGCGCCCGCCGGGATCGATATCTCCTCACGCTCGCGCCTGTTGAAGCGTGATACGCTGGCCGGTGTGCTGGAATTCAAGCCTGCCGAGAATTTCACCGCGATGGTGGATGCGCTTTACATCAATTTCTCCGATCAGGGCATCTCGCGCGGCTTTGTCGAAGCCTTGCCCATCGCCTCGGACGGCAGCACGGTGATTTCATCGAACGCCACGGCCATCACATCGGCCCGCACCATCGGCTTCAACTCGGTCCTGCGCACCGATCCGCTGGACAAAAAGGGCAAGCTCAAGAGCTTTGGCGGCAATCTGAAATATGATCCGGCGCCCGATCTGCATCTGTCGCTCGATGTCGCCCATTCCGAAAGCACCAAGCGCGATACGCGGGCCGAAAGCTATGCAGGCCTTGGCCGCGCGGGGCTGACCACGCAGGGGCCGAACAATATCCGTACCTACAACTATGGCGACAATGGCCTGACCTTCTCGAACAGTTCGCAAAGCTTTGACAATTACAGCACCGTGCGCCTTGCCGGACCGCAGTCATGGGGCGGCAGCCTGTCGCCGATCACGGCGCTGAACCAAAGCGCGGTGATCGGTGCGGGCGGGCAGCCGATCGGCTTTGCTCAGGCGCAGGATGGCTTCCTTAACACCGCGATCTTTGATGAAAACCTGGATTCTCTGCGTTTTGCGGTTCAGAAGGATTATGAGGATTCCTTCATCAAGCATGTCAATCTGGGGGCCCGCTATTCCGACCACAAGAAATCGAAGGTCAATCAGGGCTACTTTCTGACCGCCAGCACCTATCCGCTGGACGGCGCCATTCCCACCTCGGCGCGACGCGGCGTGGCGGATGTGAACTGGGCAGGTCTGGGCAATGTGGTGGCCTATGATGCGCTTGGGCTGATCAACAGCAACTTCTATACCCGCTATGATGCGGCCAGCCTTGAGCCGGATCGCATGGGCGACACCTATACGATCCGCGAGAAGGTGTGGCAGCCCTTCTTCAAGGCCGATTTCGAAAAGACCTTCGGCGGCGTCCGCATGTTCGGCAATGTCGGCCTGCAAGGCGTGATCACCAACCAGCGCGCCTCGGGCTTCAACTCGGTGATCGGCTCGAACCAGCTCGACATCGCCACCCCGATCAGCGACGGCGCCAATTACGCCCGCGTGCTGCCCAGCCTGAACCTGAACTTTGACCTTGGCAGCGGCCATACCGTGCGTTTTGCCGCCTCCAAAGTGATCAGCCGCCCGCGCATCGACTATCTCAACCCCGGCTCCTCGGTGAAATTCCGCAATAATGTGGCCAATGTGACCAACACCGATCCGGGCCTTGGTCCGTGGGTGTCGACCTCGGGCAATGCGCAACTGCGCCCCTATGAGGCCAACCAGTTCGACGCCTCCTATGAATATTATTTCGCCCGCGACGGGTTCATCTCGGTCTCGGCCTTCTACAAGGATCTGGTCAACTGGAACGTGGCCACCACCACGGTGCGCGATTTCACCCAGTTCTATATCCCCGGCTATCATCAGGCGGTCAGCAGCAATGGTTCGACCATCTACACGCCCGCCACGTTCAAGGGCCTGAACACCACCTATACCGGCGGGCTGAAGGGCGAGGTAAAGGGTATCGAAATTCAGGCGAGCCTGCCCTTCGGCCGCTTTGTTCATGCGCTTGACGGCTTTGGCATCGTGGGTGGCGCGGCCTTCACCGATGGCGGGCTGAAAGATGGCACCGATGTGCCGGGTCTGTCCAAGCGGGTGTTCCAGCTCACCGGCTTCTTTGAAAAGGGCGGCTTCTCGGCCCGCGCTTCGATCAACAACCGTTCCAAATGGCTGTCGGAGGATCGGGGCGGATCGAACACGATCTCGCCGGTCAACCGGGCCGGGCAAACGCTGGTCGATGCACAGATCGGCTTTGATTTCAAAAAGACCGATATTGCCTATCTCAAGGGCCTGAGGATCTCGGTTCAGGCTCAGAACCTGACCGACCAGAAGGACACCTATACCGATACGGCCAGCGGGCTGGTCACGCGGGTGGAAACCTTCGGGCGCAACTTCCTGCTCAACCTGACCTACTCGTTCTTCTGAGCGGGGCCGTTCTGACAGGGCCTTGTTCGTGATAGTCCTCCCCGCTCGCCCCAACGGGCGGGGAGGGCGCCCATGACCAAAACACAAGAGGATGCAAACGTGATCCGACCGATCCGCAAGGTGGTCATTCTGGGAGGTGGTACGGCCGGCTGGATGACGGCCGCCCTGCTGGCCAAGGTTCTGGGGGCGACCACGCAAGAGCGCAGAATCGCCATCGAACTGGTCGAATCCGACGACATCGGCATCATCGGTGTTGGCGAGGCGACGATCCCGCCGATCCAGCAGGTCAACGCCGTGCTGGGCATCGACGAAGCCGAGTTTCTGCGCGAAACCAAGGCGACGATCAAGCTGGCCATCCGGTTTGAAAACTGGGGCGCGATTGGTGAAACCTATTATCACACGTTTGGCTCGGCGGGGCGCAATCTGCCCTTCTGCTCGTTTCACCATTTCTGGACCCGCGCCCGCCAATTGGGGATCGAGGGCAGCTATTGGGATTTCGACCTCAATTATCTGAGTGCGCAGGCGGGCAAATTCGCGCCCACCACCGGCAATGACCCCATCTGGGATATGCCCTATGCCTATCACTTCGATTCCGGCCTCTATGGCCAATTTTTGCGGCGCTATTCCGAAAGGCTGGGCGTCCTGCGCACCGAAGGCACCGTCCGCGATGTTCAGCGCGCCGCCGGGGTGGGCGATATCATGGCGCTGGTGCTGGCCGACGGGCGACAGGTGGCGGGCGACCTGTTCATCGACTGCTCGGGCAGCCGGGGCGTGCTGATCCAGCAACAGTTGGGCACCGGCTATGAGGATTGGGGGCACTGGCTGCCCTGTGATCGCGCCATGGCCGTTCCTTCACAGCGCCATGCGCAAACCGCGCCTTTTACCCGCTCGATTGCCCATGGCGCGGGATGGCAATGGCAGATCCCACTGCAACATCGCAATGGCAACGGGCTGGTCTATTCCAGCCGCTTTTGCAGCGACGATGAGGCCGCGCGAGTGTTGCTGGACCATCTGGAAACGCCAGCGCTGGACGAGCCGCGCATCATCCATTTCCGCACCGGACGCGCGCGCCGCCAATGGAACCGCAATGTCGTAGCCATCGGTCTGTCGAGCGGCTTTCTCGAACCGCTCGAATCCACCAGCATTTATCTGATCCAGTCGGCGATCACCCGCCTGCTGCACCTGTTTCCCCATGACGGGATCACAGCCGATCTGATCGGGGAATATAACCGCCAATCGCGGATCGAGACGGAGCTGATCCGCGATTTCATCATCCTGCATTACCACGCCAATCAGCGCCGGGATTCCGACTTCTGGCGCGACCTTCGCCAGATGGAAGTGCCCGAAAGGCTGGCGCGCAAGATCGCTCTCTTCGCCGCCAATGGCACGCTGTTTCAGGACCAATATGACATCTTCATGGAGCCGTCCTGGGTGCAGGTGCTGATAGGGCAGGGCATTTTGCCCGCCGATTATCACCCGCTGGCCGATGGCCCGTCGGAGGCGCAATTGCGCCGGCAATTGGCCCAGTTGGCGCAATTGAAAGCCCGACCGCTTGAGCAATTGCCCAGCCATGACGACTATCTGCAACGCTGTCTGGGCCAACCGGCATGAGGCTGCCTATGACCCCCTTGCGCATCGCGATCATCGGCGGGGGGACGGCAGGATGGATGACCGCCAATCTGCTGGCCCATCGCTGGGGCGAAGGCAAGGCACAGATCACGTTGATTGAAGCGCCCGAAATTGCCACCATCGGCGTGGGCGAGGGATCGACCCCCACGCTCAAGCGGTTCTTCGAGGTTCTGGGTATTGCCGAGGGCGAATGGATGCCCGCCTGCTGCGCGACCTATAAGGCCAGCATCCGTTTTCAGGGCTGGAGCCCGGCCTCGGGCGTGGCGCAATACAGCCATCCTTTCCTGACCCAGCTCGACCTGCATACAGAGGAGGCTTTTAGCCTCAATTGCGGCAATCGCAGGCTGGGGCTGGATGTGCCGACCGCGCCGGGCGATTTCCTGCTGGGCGGCGTTCTTGCCGCGCGGGGTAAAGCACCGCTCGCGCCCGCACATTTCCCGTTCCGGATGGAATATGGCTATCATTTCGACGCCGCATTGCTGGGCCAATTCCTGCGCGATTGCGCCACGGTGCGCGGGGTTACGCATCGTCAGGCGCATGTGCAGGACATCATCCGCGATGATCGCGGCGCCATTGCGGCGGTAATGACCGATCGGGCCGGACGGATCGAAGCGGATTATTTCGTTGATTGCACAGGCTTTGCCGCCTTGTTGATGCGCGGCGCGCTCGATGTGCCTTTTGTCAGCTTCCGTGCCAATCTGTTCAACGATGCCGCTGTGGTGCTGCCCACGCCTGCCGCCGTGCCCGTCCCGGTGGAAACCACCGCGACCGCGCTTTCCCATGGTTGGGCATGGTCAATCCCGCTGACCAACCGCACCGGCAACGGCTATGTCTACAGCAAGGATTTCCTGTCCGCCGATGCCGCAGAGCAGGAATTGCGCGCCGCTCTCGGGATGCTCGACAGCCCGGTCGAAGCGCGCCACCTGAGTTTCCACACCGGCCGGCTTGCCCGGCATTGGGAGCAGAACTGCCTTGCCGTCGGGTTGGCGCAGGGCTTTGTCGAGCCGCTTGAGGCCACCGCGCTGCATCTGGTGCTCAACACCGTCGATCTGTTTATGGATCATCTGGAGCGGGGCAGTTTTACGCCGCAATACGGCGATGCCTTCAACGCCGCTATCACCGACCGGGTTGAGCGGGTGCGCGACTATATTGTCGCCCATTACAAGCTGAACACGCGCGATGACAGCGACTATTGGCGCGCCAATCGTGACAATGACCATCTCTCCGATCCCTTGCTCCATATTTTCGACACATGGTTTCGCCGGGGCGATCTGGCGGCGCTGCTCGCACAGCAGCCGGGCCTGAGCCATTTTACCAGCGCTTCGTGGCATTGCCTGCTGGCCGGTTATGGCGCCTTCCCGCCTCTGGCCGAGGCGCAGCGCGAGGATGTCGATTTTTACCGGTCCCGCGATCTGGCGCGGTTTCTGGATGGATGCAGTCTCAATTTCCCGTCGCATGGCGATGCCCTTGCCCAAATGAAGAAGGTGGCAGCATGAGAACCCCAAAAATCGGCAAATTTGCACTCACCGCGGCGTTGGGCACTGCGCTGGCCTTAAACGCATTTCCGGCGCAGGCCGCCAAACCGGCCCCTGGGAAGCAGACGGTGAAGACGGCCGCAAAGGCCCAGCCATGGTGGACCCATGCCGTCATCTATGAAATCTATCCCCGCAGCTTTCAGGACAGCAATGGCGATGGGATCGGCGATCTCAACGGCGTGACGCAGCGGCTCGATTATCTCAAGGAACTGGGGGTCGACGCCATCTGGCTCACGCCATTCTTCCCTTCGCCCAATGCCGATTTCGGCTATGACGTGTCCGATTACACCGCCGTGGCGCGCGAATATGGCACAATGGCCGATTGGGACCGGCTGACCCGCGAGGCGCGCAAGCGCGGCATCCGGGTGATGGTCGATCTGGTGCTCAACCATTCCTCGGACCAGCATCCGTGGTTCAAGGAAGCGCGGTCATCGCGCAACAATCCCAAGCGCGATTGGTATGTGTGGCATGATCCTGCACCCAATGGCGGGCCGCCGACCAATTGGGAATCGATCTTTGGCGGATCGACATGGGAATATGACAAGCCCACCGGCCAATATTACTATCACGTCTTTTTGAAGGAGCAGCCGGATCTGAACTGGGCCAGTCCCGGATTGCAAAAGGCGATGCATGATGTGGCGCGCTTCTGGCTGCGCCATGGCGCCAGCGGCTTTCGCCTCGATGCCACACCCTATCTGTTCGAGGATACCAATTGGCCCCAGGATCCCGATGTGAAATCGGGGGCGTCGGTCGGTCTCAAGCCCTATAACAGCAACCTGCCCGCCACACGCGCGGCCTTGCGCGGCCTGCGCAAGGTGGTGGACAGTTTCCACGGTGATCGGGTGCTTCTGGGTGAAAATGCAATTTCCTCGATTGCCGATCTGCGTCGGGTTTATGGCGCGAAGGGCGACGAGATCAATCTGCCGATGGATTTCCTCTATAAGGATGTGGCCAGCCTCAACGCCTCTACCTTCAAGGCGCGGATTGACGAGGCGGAGCTGAAGCTGGACGGTTTTCCCCCGGTTTTCCATTTCAGCAACCATGACACCCCGCGCCAATGGTCCCGTTTTGGCGATGGCCTGCATAATGACCAGATTGCCCGGATCACGTCGGCCATGACGCTGACCCTGCGCGGCACGGCGCTGATGTATTATGGCGAGGAGATCGGCATGCCCGATCTGGCGCCCGAAGAATTGCGCGACATTCCCCTCGGCGCCAAACGCAAGGTGGCCGACAATCGCGACCCCGAACGTTCGCCTATGCAATGGAGCGCGGGGAAAGTTGCGGGCTTTACCAGCGGCGATCCTTGGCTGCCGGTGGGGCGCTCAGCCGCAAAGGTCAATGTGGCCAATGCGCAAGCCGATCAGGGCTCGCTCTATCATTGGTATGCGCGCCTTCTGCAGTTGCGCAAGACGAATGCCGCCTTGCGCGATGGGGCCTATGTTCCTCTGGAATCTGGCAACGATCAGGTGGTCGCTTATGCCCGACGCGACACGGGCGGCAAAGGTGTGCTGGTTCTGCTCAACATGAGCAATCAAGCTCAAACACTTGCCATCGAAGGCTTTAAGCCGGGCGGCGTGCTTGCTCCGGGCGCTGTGCTGATGAGCAGCTTGCCCGGCGCTGCGGCCGATTTGCGGCATCCCGTGCTCGAACCTTTCGGTGTGCGACTGGTGGCCTTCAAGGGCGGATAAGAACATGACGGGCGGGGGAGGGACATCGTTCAACCCCCGCCAGCTTTCCGCACAAGCCCTATTGACGGGTTGCTATTATCTCTATATTTCGAGTTTTATCGAATGATGGAGATAATGATGGACGCATCCGCCGCCATCCGCGCGCTTGGCGCCCTTGCGCAGGAGCATCGTCTCGCCGCCTTCCGCCTGCTGGTGCAGGCGGGCGAGGAGGGCCTGCCGGCCGGTGCCATTGCCGAAAAGCTGGGCGTCGTTTCCTCCTCGATGAGCTTTCATCTGGCCGCGCTGGCCAATGCAGGGCTGGTGACGCAGCGACGTCAGAGCAGGCTCATCATCTATTCCGCCAACTATCCCGCGATGAACGGGTTGATGGGCTATCTTACCGAAAATTGCTGCGGCGGCGTTCCCTGCACGGACGATGTGGCTTGTTGCCCGCCTGCGACTGCCTGAACGGAGTTAGACTATGATCACCGACATCATTATTTATCATAACCCCGCCTGCGGCACCTCGCGCAACGCTTTGGCCATGATCCGCAATGCGGGAATCGAGCCGCATGTGGTGGAATATCTCAAGACTCCGCCCTCGCGCGACATGCTGGAAAGCCTGATCGCGCGCGCTGGGATGACGCCGCGCGCGCTGCTGCGCGAAAAGGGCACGCCCTTTGCCGAACTGGGGCTGGATAACCCCGAACTGAGCGATGCGCAGTTGATCGATGCGATGATGGAGCATCCGATCCTGATCAACCGCCCGCTGGTTATTTCACCGCTGGGTGTTAAACTGTGCCGCCCGTCCGAGGCCGTCCTCGACCTTTTGCCCGCTGAGCAACGCGGTGCTTTTGCCAAGGAAGATGGCGAGCAGGTGGTGGACGCCGATGGCCAGCGGGTAAAGCCATGAGCCGCCTGTCTTTTCTGGACCGCTATCTTACCCTGTGGATCTTTCTGGCGATGGCTTTGGGCATCGGCCTCGGCCGCTTTGCGCCCTCGGTTCCGGCGGCGCTCAACGCGATGTCTGTCGGCAGCACGAGCATACCGATTGCCGTCGGCCTGATCCTGATGATGTTTCCGCCGCTGGCCAAGGTCCGGTATGAGGAATTGGGGCAGGTGTTTCGCGATACGCGGATTCTAGGCCTGTCCTTTGCGTTGGCATGGATTGTCGGCCCGGCGCTGATGTTTGCACTGGCGGTGACATTCCTGCCCAATTCGCCCGAATATATGACGGGGCTGATCCTGATCGGCATTGCGCCCTGCATCGCGATGGTGCTGGTGTGGAACCAATTGGCGCACGGTGATCCGCAATATGTGACCGGGCTGGTGGCGTTCAATTCGCTGTTTCAGATCTTCTTTTACACGCCCTATGCCTGGCTTCTGCTGACGGTCTTGCCGCCGATGTTCGGGTTGCAGGCCCATGTGGTCAATGTCGAATTTCCGATGATCGCCCGCGCGGTGCTTACCTATCTTGGGGTCCCGTTTGCCGCAGGCTTTCTGGTGCGCCGCAGCCTGATCGCGCGCAAGGGGCAGGACTGGTACGAGCATCACTTCATCCCGGCCATCAGCCCGCTGACGCTGATCGCGCTGCTCTTCACGATCATCGCCATGTTCAGCCTGAAGGGCGGAGAAATCCTTGCCTTGCCGATGGATGCGATCAAGGTCGGGGTGCCGCTGGTAATCTTCTTTGTCGTGATGTTCCTGCTCAGCTTTGCCTTGGCGAAGCTGGCTGGGGCCGATTATCCGCGCGCGGCGGCGCTGTCCTTCACCGCCTCGTCGAACAATTTCGAACTGGCCATTGCGGTGGCCATCGCCGCTTTCGGGCTGGCTTCGCCCGTGGCCTTTGCCGCCGTGATCGGGCCGCTGGTGGAGGTGCCGGTGCTGATCTCGCTGGTCAATGTCTCGCTTTGGATCGGTCGACGCTGGTTTCCCGATAGCGCGCCGGTGGGGGCTTGAATCATGGATGAAAACGGTTTTTCCCGCCTGCGCGAACTTGCCGATCCCGATCATCTGCCGGCGCTCCGGCCCGAATTTGCCCATCGCCGCCCGGCGCTGGGGCTAGGGGAAATGGATCCGCCGCCGCGCATACTCATGCTCTATGGTTCGCTGCGAGAGCGGTCCTATTCGCGCCTTGTGGTCGAGGAAGCCGCGCGCCTGCTCATCCTTTTCGGCTGCGAGGTGCGGATTTTCGACCCTGCCGATCTGCCCATGCCCGACAGGATTGCGGGCGACGATCATCCTGCCGTCGCCGAATTGCGCCAGCTCTCGCTTTGGTCCGAGGGGCAAGTCTGGTGCAGCCCGGAGCGGCATGGCCAGATTACCGGCATCATGAAGACCCAGATCGACCATCTGCCTTTGGCCATGAAGGGAATGCGCCCGACGCAGGGGCGCACCCTGGCGGTAATGCAAGTCTGCGCCGGGTCGCAATCGTTCAATTCGGTCAATACTTTGCGCCTGCTGGGCCGCTGGATGCGAATGTTCACCATTCCCAATCAGTCCAGCGTGGCCAAGGCCTATGAGGAATTTGACGAGGCGGGCCGGATGAAGCCGTCATCCTATTACGACCGCATCGTCGATGTCTGCGAGGAACTGGTGCGCTTCACCGTCCTGCTGCGTCCCCATGCCGACCAATTGGTCGACCGCTATTCCGAACGGGTCGAGCGAGGTTGCCCGGTTGAAACGCCGGTGGAAAAGGCCGGTCTGGCAGGAGCGTGAGGCCATTGAAGGCTGAATGACAGTGATATTGCTGAAGATTCCTATTTACATAATATGGAATATCAACAATCAGCACAACAGGTCGGGAGCAGGCAACTCCCGACCCCTTGTCGCATATTTTCCGGCTCGGCCATCTATTCCCGACCGCCGTCAATGAGATTGCCGATATCAGCTCTTTCCATGCGATGGTCGATCAAAAACGACCCCAGATCCTCGGCGCGCGCCATACGTCCGTCCTCCTTCATCACGGCGCACAGCACCGCCGCATCGCCCACACCGGCCATCCGGCACAACTCCACCGCAGCCTCGGTGGCCGACGGACGAACCGCAACCCCGCCACTGCACGCGATAAGTGGAAAGACATGGCCCGGTGAGACGATGTCCTGAGCACTGGCCGATGCGGACGTGGCAACCTGTACAGTCATTGCCCGATCGGCCGCGGAAATCCCTGTCGTAATACCTTCGCGCGCTTCGATGGAAGGAGCGAAAGGTCGACCCGTGCGTTCCAAAGCTCCCGTATCCAGCAGCGACAGCCCAAGGCGTACCGCCCGGTCCGGCGTTATGGCAAGGCAGACCAATCCGCGCGCATACCGCGCCATGAAGTTGATCGTTTCAGGACGCACAAGACTGGCCGCCGCGACCAGATCCACATCGCCCCCGCGCAACCTGTCCCCGGTCAACAGGATGATTTCTCCGCGCGCCAAAGCCGCCAGCGCCGGCTTGAGCCGGCTCATGCAACTACTCCTGCAAGGCTGCGCGCGCCCATCACCACCTGCGCGCCAACCATGTTCAGTTGCGCGGCGACCCTCGCATCGCTGCATCCTCCCTGGGCGTCAAACAGGCCCTGAAATGTGCGTACCGTTGCGCCCAGAGGCGTGGGCCAGCCTCGCAGCGCATGGGTGATGGCGCGCAAGGTCATCATCGTGCTCATCGTCGCCTGATCGCCATAGGCCGTGGCGATCAGGCCCACCGCGCGCCCATCGAGATAAGGGCGCGCGTCCCCCGCCAGATCCTCCAGATAATCCAGCGCATTTTTTACCAGACCCGACACAGTGCCGTGGTAACCGGGCGCGGCAATGATGATCCCGTCGGCCTCCCTGACGGCCTCGACCAGTTCGCCCCCGGCCCCGGCCTCATGCCCTAGCCCCCGGTAATGAGGCAAAACGCCCAAATAGTCCCCGCCGAAATACCTGACATCCGCGCCTGCTTCCCGCGCGGCCTGTCCGGCCAGCATCAGGGCGCATTCCGTGGCGCTACCGCTGGTGACGGTGCCGCCGATGCAAACTACTTTCATGGCCATGCTCTCCTCTCCGCCATATATTTTTCAAGTCGCGCAGTCTGGTTCCCGTCAAAGCGCAGCCCCAGTTTGGTGCGGCGCCACAGGATGTCGGCCGCTTTCACCGCCCATTCCTCGCGCATCATCCAGTCCACCTCGCGGGCGCAAAGGCTGTGGCCGAAATCCTCGCCATCCTGCGCCGCCGAGGCTCCAACCGGCCCATCCTGCGCCAGCACGAAGGTCCCATGACACCGCACCAGCCGCCGGATCGCCCGTTCCGACAAATCGGGCCGCCGTGTACGCAGGGCGGCGATGAGATCTTGCTGCCCCTCCTTAGGGAAATCGCCGCCCGGCAAGGCCGCGCCATGCGTCCATGATGCGCCGGTGATCGCCGGAACCAGCGGCGCCAGACGGTCCACCGCGCTCGCGGCCAAATGGCGATAGGTAGTGATCTTGCCCCCGAACACCGAGAGCAGAGGCGCCTCACCCGCGCGACCGTCCACCTCGAAGCGATAACCGCGCGTTGCCGCCTCCGGCCGCCCGGAACCATCGGAAACCAGCGGGCGCACGCCGGAATAGGTCCACACCACGTCATCCGGCGTGATCTGGTGTTGGAAATATTCATTCACCCCGGCGCAGAGATAGGCGATCTCCTCCTCGCTGGCGCATACTTCGGACGTCGGCCCGGTATGATCGCGATCGGTTGTGCCGATCAGGGTGAAATCCTCTTCATAGGGGATTGCGAAAAAGATACGGCCATCGGGAAGCTGGAAGAAATAGGCCTTTTCATGGTCGAACAGACGGGGGACGACGATATGCGACCCGCGTACCAGCCGCATTTGCTGCCGCGTCGTCTGCCCTGCCCGGCCCAGCAGATCCAGCACGGCGGGGCCGGCGGCATTGACCACGGCTCCGGCAGTGAAGGAGCCCTGCGATGTCTGGATATGCCAAAGGCCCTCGCCCCGGTGCAGCCCTTCGACCTTGCAGCGGGTGCGGATGTCCGCGCCGCGCATCGCTGCGTCGCGCACATTCAGCACGACCAGCCTGGCATCATCTACCCAGCCGTCGGAATAGACGAAACCATTGGAATAAGAGGGTTTCAACACCTCCCCTTCCGGACCTTGGGTCAGGTCGATAGTCTGTGTGGCGGGCAAGGCGCGGCGACCGCCGATATGATCATAGAGAAACAAGCCAAGCCGCAGCAGCCAGCGTGGACGCAACCCCGCCCGATGCGGCAGCACGAAACGCAGCGGCCAGATGATATGGGGCGCAATGCTCCACAAAACCTCGCGTTCGCTCAAAGCCTCGCGCACCAGCGCGAATTCATAATGCTCCAGATAGCGCAGTCCGCCATGGATCAGCTTGGTGCTGGCCGAGGACGTGCCCTGCGCCAGATCGCCCTGTTCGAGCAGCAGGACGCGCGCGCCGCGCCCGACGGCATCACGGGCAATACCCGCCCCGTTGATACCCCCGCCGATGATGGCCAGATCATATTCCGGTTTCATGGGATCACCCACTTTATTGAATAACCCAGAGGGCAAAGGCGAAAGCGACAAGGAACGAGGTGGCCGTCGCCGCCAGCACCGGCAGCACCGAGTTCCACCCCAGTTGCAGAATGAGGTCCGTACGGGTTCGCATCGCCGTGGCGGTGACCGCCAGCAGGAGCAGCCCTTTGGACAGCAAAAGTGCATTGGCCGAAATGAGCGTGGGAACGGCCACCAACGAGTGACCCACCACCAGCGCCAGAAAGGCCACGATAAAAGGCGGCAGCGCCAGCGCCTTCCATGGCGAAACCTCTCTGCCGCGCGAATCAAAGCGCTCGATGACAACGGCGGCCAGCGCCACCAGCGGCCCAAGCAGAGCGACGCGCGTAAGCTTGACCACCGTGGCTGCGGCGCCTGCGGCATTGGAAACGGCATAGCCCCCGCCGATCGACTGGGCGACATCATGGATGGCCGCGCCGGTCAGGAAACCGGCCTGCCGCGCATCGAAATGGGCCACGCGCGCCAGTTCGGGATAGATAGTCATGGCCAATGCGCTGGCCACCGAGACGACCACCAGCGTCAGCGTGAATTGCGCCTGGCTGACCCTTTCGCGCCCGACCACACCATAGAGCGCCAGCGCCGCCGAGGCTCCGCAAATAGCCGTGGCGCCGCCCGCCAGAATGCCGATGGCCAACCCCTGCCCAGCCATGCGCGCGCCGACCAGCGCCGCCAAGATCGCCGCGCTCATCACCACCAGCAGCGCGACAAAGGGTACCAGTCCGAGCGCGCCGATTTCGGACAGGGTCACCTGAAATCCAAGCAAAACGATGCCCCAGCGCAAACAGGTGCGGCCCACGAATTCAAGCCCCGGCGAGGTGCGCGGATCGGCCGAAACAAATTGCATCGCCAGCCCGAGGATCAGCCCCATCAGGATGATCGGCATGCCGTAATGATCGGAAAACCACGCACCTGCCGCGCTGACAATCGCGCTGATGGCGATGCCGGGCATGAGCTGGCGCCATTTAGCCGGAGGGGCCGCCGTTGCGGGGGCCAAATGGGTTTCGCCAAACAGGTCCCCTGCCCATAGCGGGGTGTTATCCTTGGCATCGGACGGTGCCGGCATAGATTGCATCTTCCCCAAAATGTTTTGTGCTTATGCTGCCTCGACCGAGAATCTGTCCCACGGTGTCACAACAAGCTTTCCTTATCCTCCAAAAGCGCTACTGTGCAAGAGCAAAGCGCCGCGAATGCGCTTGGATTAGGGGAGAGATGGACCATGGAACCTGCCGCCAAGCGGGCTTCTTCCGGCGCGACCATGGCATTGGTTGCGCTGCTGTTTGCGGGCAATGCGCTCAATTATGTCGACAGGCAGGTGGTGGCCCTGCTCAAGCCCACGCTTCAGGCAACATTCCATTGGAATGACGGCGATTTTGCTCATCTTGGCTCAGCTTTTCAATTAGCTGCGGCCAGCGCGCTGGTGTTCGTGGGCTGGTTTATTGACCGCTTGGGAGTGCGGGTCGCCTATGGCGCGGCGGTCGCGGTATGGAGCTTGGCGGGCATGGCCCACGCCTTTGCTGCCAATGTCCAGCAATTCGTCACCGCCCGAGTCGTGCTGGCGATCGGCGAGACAGTCAGCACCCCGGCAGGCGTCAAATCGGCCACGCTTTACTTAACCCCGGACGGTCGAAATCAGGCATTGGGCATCATCAATACGGCTCCCAACATAGGCGCGATTCTGACACCGTTGATCATACCGCCCTTTGCTATGGCTTTTGGCTGGAAAGCGGCCTTTCTTGTGACCGGCGGGTTGGGTCTGGTCTGGCTGGCGGCATGGTGGTGGGGCACGCGTTCACTTGAACCTGTCACCAAGGCGTCTGAACGCGCGCCCGTCAACTGGCGGGAATTGTTAAGCGCGCGCAGCAGTTGGGTTGTCATCGGCGCCAAATTCCTGACCGACGGGGTGTGGTGGTTCGTGCTGTTCTGGATGCCCGACTTCTTCAACCGCGTTTTCGGGATGAGCCAAGCGCGGTTGGGCCTGCCGGTCGCCATCATCTTCTCTCTGGCGGCGGCGGGCGCGTTGACGGCAGGCGGCCTGTTTCCCCGCTTGCGCCGCAACGGGCACAGCATCAATGCGGCGCGCAAGCGTTCGATGCTGTTCTTTGCGCTGGTGGTGCTGGCCATGCCGGTGGCTTTGCTGACGCGCAATGTCTGGCTGGCGGCGTTGCTGATCGGGCTGGGCCTTTTCGCGCATCAGGGTTTTTCGACCAATATCTTTGGCATGACGGCCGATATTGTACCTGCCGGGCGTGTGGCCAGTGTTATCGCGCTGGGCGCGGTGGCGGGCAATCTGGCGGGCATGGGGGTGATCGAGATGGCGGGCTGGTCGCTTTCCAGCGGCTTTGGCTATACGCCGATGTTTATCCTGTGCGGGGCGGCCTATCTGCTGGCGCTGGGGTGGATCCATCTGGTGATGCCGCAGCTCGAAGCGGAATGAGCCAACAAAAAGGGGGCGCTCCGGTGTGGAGCGCCCCCTTTCTTTGTACCTTGATTTCTAATCAGAAATTATAGCGGGCGCTGATCCCGAAATAGCGCATCGCGTCGCGCGGGATCTGATAGCGATAGCTGCCCCCCGGCCCTCCATTGATGATCGAGGCCGCATAGGCCTGATCGAACAGGTTACGCACCTGCGCCACGATCCGCCATTTGTCGCTGGGCGAAACCAGACCGGCCTGAATATTGACCAGACCATAGGCCGGGATCGTGCCGAACTGACGCTGAACCGGATCGGCGGAAAAAAGCGACAACTGGCTCGACTGGAAATTACCCGAAGCGCCAAACACCAGATCGGCCCAGCCCTCCGTGCGCACGCGATGGTCGAGGCTGAGCGAGCCCTTCCACTTGGGCGCGTAGGCCAGCGGGGTGCCTGCCGGAATGATCGCCGTCGATGCCGCGCCGGGGGCGGCAAAGAAATTGACCACATGCGCATCGGTATAGGCCAGACCGCCGCCCAGCGTGGTGTCCGGGCCAAGGCGCCATGACATATCCGCTTCGACGCCCTGCGTGGAAACATCACCTGCATTGGTAAAGCGCGTCACCACCACTCCTGCCACAAGATCAGGATTATTCGCCTGGAAATTGTGGTACTTGGCATAGAAACCGGCAAGGTTCAGCGTCAGCCTGCCGCCAAACAGCGTGTTTTTCAGGCCCACTTCAAACGCATCCGAGGTCTCAGGCGCGATGACATTGGTGCCCGTGGCGGTCAGGTTGAAGAAGATATTATAGGCCGGGCCCTTATAGCCGCGGGCATAGCTGGCATAGGCCATCACATCGCGGCTGAGATCGGCCTGAAGCACCGCCTTGCCCGACAGATTATCCTTTGACGTGCCGGTGCGGAAGGGCACGCCGTTGGAGGAGGTCACCGCCGCCGAAGCGGCCGCGCTGGCCGTGCTGCCCCCGGCGATCAGCGCGTTATAGGCATCATAAACGCCCTGATCGAAATTGCCGTTGATGCCCGGCCCGGTCAGCGTGGTGCGGCGGCTGTGAAACACGTCCAACTTATCATGCGTATAGCGCAGGCCGCCGACCAGCCGGACATGATCGGCCAGCTTGAACGTGGCCTGCCCAAACAGCGCCAGATTATTGAAAGTCGAACCGAAATCAGCCGTGGCGTTGGGAAAGGTCGAGGCATTGGCATTCGCGCTGCCGCAGGGGATCAGCACGCCGGTGGGCGCTGTCGCGGTGGCGGTGCAGACCTCGTCGCTGCGGGTGAAGATGCGTTCCGAAAAGGCGCGCGAATAATAGGCGCCCAGGACATAGGAGAGCCGGTTACCCGCAGGCGAAGTCAGGCGCAATTCCTGACTGAACGTATTGGATTTTTGCGGACCGCTATCGTGCAACTGGTTAAACCCGACATAGGCGCGGTCCAGCCAGTCGCCGTCGCGGATTTCGGTGTTGTTCCATTCGCGATAGGCGGTAATGCTGGTCAGCGTATGCGTGCCCACGTCAATATCAGCCTGACCCGAAATGCCCCAGCCATCCTCCTTGGTGCTGGTCACAAGGTTTTGATTGATAAAGCCGGTTTTCGCCCCCATCGGCGTTGGCAGCACATTGAAGGCCAGACTTGTCGTTGGCGCGCCCGCACCCGTCAGCGCTCCGGTGGCGATGATGTCGGCGCAGCAATTGTCATTGTTGCGGTGATAATCGGCCGCGACATAGATCTTTACGCCCGTGCCGGGGTTATAAAGGAATTGAGCGCGACCACCGACATGGTCATAGCCATTGACCATCGATTGGGTGGCCATATTGCGGATATTGCCGTCATAGCCGCTGGCAAAACCGGTGAAACGCGCCGCCAGATCCTTACCCAAAGGCACGTTGATCGCGCCTTTCACGCGCCATTCGTTGCCTTCGAAATAATTGGCCTCGATGCTGCCGGAAAACTCGTTCTTGGGCATCTGGCTGGTGATAGTGATGACGCCCGCGCTGGCATTCTTGCCAAACAGGGTGCCCTGCGGCCCGCGCAGCACTTCCATCTGGGCAATGTCGACCAGATCGCTGAACGCCTCGCCCGAGCGGGCATAGACCACACCGTCCACCACGGTCGAAACCGAAGGCTCGCCCGCGATGGAGAATGTGGCCGTGCCGACGCCGCGCAGATAGATGGTCTGATTAAGCGTGGTGCCCGATTTCTGGAAGTTGAGGGCGGGGACAAGCTGGGTCGCGCTTTCAATGCTGGGCCGGGCGGTGGCGGCCAAAGCCGCGCCGGTCAAAACCGAAACGGCGACCGGCACGCTGTGCAGCGACTCCGAACGCTTCTGGGCGGTGACGACGATTTCTCCGGCTGTTCCCGAATCTGTCGCTTGCTGGGCAAGAGCGGGCGTGCTGCCCACGGCCAGGAGCGGCAGGCACAGTAAGGGCGATAGTTTTGATTTCATGTTATAATCCTCCCCAAATGCGGGGGGCTGGCAATCTTGCCTCTTCCCGCTATGGCTTCCCTCTCGCATTTTTTTGCACTGCGATTGATGGTTGATTTGCCTGCCGCGTGGCGATATGTCAAGCGGTGTCACATCGATCCATTCACGGATTGGCAAGACCAAAATCAACGTTTGGATGAGCGATGCAGGTGCAATTTTCTCCTTTCAGAGACGGTTTTCAGCTGGATTTCGCCGGGCGCACAGTTCTCCGCCACGACTCGCAATGTCCTGCGCTGGTCATAGCGCGAGGCCATCCGTCCGTGGCGATGTATCGCGGCAACTTCCGCATTGAAGATGAGCCCGGTGACCATATTGTCCCGAAGGGCTGGCGCCTGGAGGATGATGCCGTCCTGCTGCTCCATGATGAGGCGCCGGTCGCGCGTATCGCTCTGGGTCAGGCCGCGCTGACCATCCACGCTCTCGACCCTGCTTTTGATCGCCTCTGGGTCCATTCCCATACCGAGCCGGGCGAAACCGTCTGGGGCGGCGGCGAACAGATGAGCTACCTTGCGCTCAATGGCCGCCGCTTCCCGATGTGGACCAGCGAGCCGGGCGTCGGCCGCGACAAGGCCACCGAGCTGACCCGGATCATGGATGAAACCGGCATGGCGGGCGGCGATTTCTGGAACACCAACTATCCCCAGCCGACTCTCCTCACCTCGCGCTGGCTGGCCATCCATCTCGATTCCAGAGTCTACAGCGTGATCGACGCCAGCGATCCGGCGCGTTGGACATTCGAGGTCTGGGCCGATCAGGCACGTTTCGAACTCTTCGCCGCCGATGGGCCGCAGGATCTCGTCGGCCAGCTTTCGCTTCGTTTCGGACGTCCGCGCACCTTGCCGGATTGGGCCATCGGCGGGGCGATTGTCGGGTTGAAACAGGGCGAGAAGAGCTTTGAAAGGCTCGAAGCCTTCATCGATGCGGGCGCGGCTGTCTCCGGCCTGTGGTGCGAGGATTGGGCGGGCATCCGTGAAACCAGCTTTGGCCGCCGCCTGTTCTGGGATTGGCAGCGCAGCGAGAAGCGCTATCCCGACCTGCCCGCGCGGATCAAGGCGCTGAACGCGCGCGGCATACGCTTTCTTGCCTATGCTAATCCCTATCTGGCCGTCGATGGCGCAATGTATCAGGAGGCGCTGAGCGGCGGCCATCTGTGCCGCAAGTTGGACAGCGATGAACCCTATCTGGTCGATTTTGGCGAATTTGACTGCGGCGTCCTCGATTTCACCCGCGAGGAAAGCTGCGTATGGTTTGCCGAGCGCATTCTGTGTCGCGAGATGCTGGACATCGGCATCGACGGCTGGATGGCCGATTTCGGCGAATATCTGCCCACCGATGTGCGTCTGGCAGGCGGCATGGACGCGATGGAAGCGCATAATCTCTGGCCGGTGCTCTGGGCCCAGGTCAATGACCGAGCACTCGCCATGCGGGGGCGTCAGGGCGATGCGGTGTTCTTCATGCGCGCCGGGTTCAGCGGCGTGTCGGGTGCTTGTCCGCTGCTCTGGGCCGGGGATCAGTCGGTCGATTTCACCCGCCATGACGGTATCGGCACGGTCATCACGGCCGCCCTGTCCGCAGGGCTGGTCGGCAATGCCTACAGCCATTCCGATTGCGGTGGCTATACCTCGCTGCATGGCAATATCCGCAGCGTCGAACTGATGCAGCGCTGGTGCGAACTGGCCGCCTTCGCCCCCGTCATGCGCAGCCATGAGGGCAACCGGCCCGACGACAATCTGCAATATGATTCAAGCCCCGACCTGCTGGCCAATTTCGCAATGTGGAGCAGGGTTCACGCCCATCTGGCCCCCTATGTCCGCCACCTGTGCGACGAGGCGATCGCCACCGGCCTGCCCGCCCAGCGGCCCCTGTTCCTGCATTACCCCGAAGAAACCAGCCTTTTCACCCTTCAGGACCAGTTCCTCTATGGCGCCGATCTGCTGGTTGCCCCCGTGGTCGAGCAAGGCGCAACCCGGCGCCGCGTGACCCTGCCGGGCGATCGGCCATGGCGCCATGTGTGGTCAGGCGTGGATTATGCGCCGGGAACACATGACATTGCCGCGCCCATCGGCCATCCTCCTGTATTCTATCGAACAGAGAGCGTTTTTGCCGATCTGTTCGCCCAGATGGGGGGAATCGTGACGCAATGAGCGAGAGGTCCAATATTCGCGATGTGGCCGCGTTGGCGGGGGTGGCGGTCAAAACGGTCAGCCGGGTGCTGAACGGCCATCCCTATGTCAGCGCCGCCATGCGCGAAAAGGTCGAAAAGGCGATGAAGGAGCTGGAATTCCGGCCCTCCATTGCCGCGCGCATCCTGACCGGATCGAAATCGAACCAGATCGCGCTGATCTATGACAACCACAGCCCCTATTACATGTTCCAGATCCAGAGCGGATGCTGGGACTATTGCAAGACCCATGGCATCCGCCTGATCGCCCAACCGGTCGATGTGGCCGATGCCAATGTCGGCGATCAGGTGCGCGGACTGGTCAGCGAGACGCATGTCGACGGCATCGTCCTTTCCTCGCCCGTCACCGATTGCGTGGGGGTGCTTCAGGCGTTGGATGCGCTCGATGTGCCCTTTGTCCGCATTTCGCCGGGCACCAATCACGCGGTAACCTCTTCGGTGTTCATGGACGATGCACAGGCCGCCGATGACATGACCACCCATCTCATCAACACGGGGCACCGCCGGATCGGTTTCATCAAGGGCCACCCCAACCATATGTCGAGCGATGATCGCCTGTTCGGCTATCGCCGCGCGCTCGACCGGGCGGGGATAGCTTTCGAGCCGCAACTGGTGATGCCGGGCGCGTTTGATTTTGAAAGCGGGTTTGCGGCAGGAGGCATGTTGCTGGACATGGCCAATCCGCCCACGGCCATCTTTGCCGCCAATGACGATATGGCTGCGGGCGTTCTGGCCATGGCGCATGGCCGGGGGATGGCTCTGCCCGAACAGCTTTCGGTCGTGGGGTTTGACGACACTACGCTGGCGCGCACCGTCTGGCCCGCGCTCACCACCATTCACCAGCCGATGGCCGAACTGGCGCGCACGGCCACCGAAATTCTCATTGCCGGGGGCGACATCACCCATCGCCGCCTGCCCCATACACTTGTCGAACGCGCCTCGGTTGCGGCGCCTTTCAGGAAGAACCCATGAGCCTTTTGCCCCTCCCCTCCGCTGAGCGCCCGCTGGGCGGCTCAGGCTTGAATATCTCTCCCATCGCATGGGGCATGTGGCGCCTTGCCGAAGACGGCCGTACGGCGGCTGATGCGGCACGCCTTGTCCATGCTGCGCTTGATGCCGGGATCAACCTGCTCGACACCGCCGATATTTATGGTTTCAACGGCAAGGGCGGCTTTGGCGATGCCGAGGCTTTGCTGGGCGAGGTGATCGCCGCCGATCCGGGGCTGCGGAACCGCTTCGTGCTGGCCACCAAGGGCGGCATCATGCCCCCCCTGCCCTATGACCAGTCGCCCGCATATCTCTCGGCGGCCATTGATGCCTCGCTGCGGCGTTTGAAGGTTGACACCATCGACCTCTATCAGGTCCACCGCCCCGACATTCTGGCTCATCCGGCGCAGGTTGCCCGCGTACTGGACGATGCGGTGGCTTCGGGCAAGATCCGCAGCATCGGCGTGTCCAATTTCACCATGCCGCAGGTGGCCGCGCTCAACCATTTCCTGACCAACAAGCTGGTCGTCACCCAGCCCGAAATCAGCCCGCTGCGTATCGCCTGCCTTGAAAATGGCGAGATGGATCAGGCCATGATGCTTGGCCTGACGCCGCTGGCATGGTCGCCGCTGGGCGGCGGGCGTCTGGCCACACCCGAAACCGCGCGTGAAAAGGCCGTGGCCGCTGCGCTCGATGTAGTGGCGGCGGACCGGGGCGTGTCGCGCACCGTGGCGGCCTATAGCTGGTTGATGGCGCATCCCGCCGGGATCGTCCCCATCATCGGTTCGCAAAACCCTGCCCGTATCGCCGAAGGGGCCGCCGCCCTTTCGGTCCAGTGGAGCCGGGAAGAATGGTATGCGGTGCTGGTTGCCGCACGAGGAGAGAGGCTGCCATGAGCGAAGAACAACAGTGCGAGATCGCATGGTTTTCGGCCCTGTGTGACGATGACTATGAATTCCTCGGCGTGCATGACCCCTATCTGAAATCCAGTTGGGAGCATTGCCGCAACATCGTGATGCGCGCCGAAGAGGGTGGGTTCGACAATATCCTGCTCCCCTCGGGCTATAGCCTCGGGCTGGACACTACCGCCTTTGCCGCCGCCGTGGCGACGCAGGTGCGGCGGATCAAGCTGCTCTGGGCCACGCGTATCGGTGAGGACTGGCCGCCGCAACTGGCGCGACGGATCGCAACCTTGGATCGCATCCTTGGCCCCAATGCCGATGGCACCGGGGGGCGGCTCAATGTGAACATCATTTCCTCGGACATGCCGGGTGAAACCATCGCTTCGGCCCCGCGCTATGCCCGCGCGACCGAGGTGATGAAGATCGTGCGCACCCTGCTCAACGGGCAGTCGCTGGATCATGAGGGCGAGTTCTACAAGCTGAAGCTGGACCCGCCGCGCATCACCACCATCTCGGGCAAGGCCCCTGCTTTCTATTTCGGCGGTCTGAGCCATGAGGCGCGCGAATGCGCCGCCGAGGGCTGCGATGTTTACCTGATGTGGCCCGACACGATGGACAAGGTGCGCGAAACCATCGCCGACATGAAGAGCCGCGCCGCCCGTTTTGGCCGCAGCCTGAAATTTGGTTATCGCGCCCATGTCATCGTGCGCGAAACCGAGGATGAGGCCCGCGCCTATGCGACCCGCCTGCTGTCCAAACTGGACGACGAGGCCGGGCGCGCCATCCGCGAACAATCGCTCGACGCCAAGAATTTCGGCGTTCAGCGGCAGGCCGAATTGCGGCAGGCGGCGGGCAATGACGGCTATGTCGAGGATCATCTGTGGACGGGCATCGGGCGCGCGCGCTCGGGCTGCGGCGCGGCGATCATCGGCACCCCCGATCAGGTGCTGGCCAAACTGCGTGCCTATCAGGCCGAGGGGATCGAGGCCTTCATCCTCTCGGGCTATCCCCATGCGCAGGAAGCCGACCTGTTTGCCCGCCATGTCTTGCCTCATATCAAGCATGGCCCGCTGAATATCTGAACGCAGCAAAGGGAGGCATCCATGGCCTCCCAACCCCGGCGAATGGGCGAAACACGCGTAAGGAGCGCTTCTAAGGATGACACTCTTCAATCCGACCCTTTCGCGCCGAAGCCTGCTGAGCGGTGTGGCAATGGGCGGCCTCGGCATGGTGGCCCGGCCCTTGTGGGCGCAGGGGCTTGTCGATCTGCACCTGCCCGACAAACCGTCCAAGCGCCCTCTGACCAAGGCTTTTCCGCAAAAGAGCGAGATGATCCTGCAAAGGGTCCGCCCGCCCCTGCTGGAAACGCCGATGCAGGTGTTTGACCGGCATATATTGACCCCCAACGACCAGTTCTATGTCCGCTGGCATTGGGCCAATATTCCCGAAAGCGTGGATGCCAAGGCCTTTCGCCTGACGGTGCGCGGCCATATCAAACGCAAGCTGGAATTGCGGCTCGACGATCTGCTGCATGGATTTGAGCGGATCGAATATGTGGCGGTCAACCAATGTTCGGGCAATTCGCGCGGGCTCTTCTCGCCCTCGGTGGCGGGGGCCGAATGGGGGCACGGCGCGATGGGCAATGCGCGCTGGACCGGGGTGCGGCTGCGCGATGTGCTGGACCGGGCCGGGGTGAAGGCAGGTGCGGTCGATGTGCGCTTTGGCGGGCTGGACGAAGCGATGGTGAGCGAGGGGCCCAAGTTCCTCAAATCACTGACCGTTGATCACGCGCGCGATGGCGAGGTGATGATCGCCTATGCGATGAACGGCGAGCCTTTGCCCTTGCTCAACGGCTATCCCCTGCGGCTGGTGGTGCCGGGCTGGTATTCGACCTATTGGGTCAAGATGCTCTCGGACATCGAGGTTCTGCCGCAAAAGGACGATAATTTCTGGATGGCCAAGGCCTATCAGGTGCCCAAAACGCCCTTTGGCCATGTTGCGCCCGGCACCGCCGATTTCCCCAAGGAGCCGATCAGCCGGATGGTGCCGCGCTCGCTCATCACCAATCTGGTCGAGGGACAGGCGGTGAAGGCAGGAGCGCCGCTGGCAATTTCCGGCGTGGCGATGGGCGGTGATTGCGGCGTGGCCAGGGTCGAGATCTCCACCGATGGCGGCGCCACATGGCAGGTCGCCGCGTTGGGCGAGGATCTGGGGCCTTATAGCCTGCGCCGTTTTACCCACCGCATCACCATGCCTGCGGGACGGTTTACGCTGGCCTGTCGCTGCACCAACACCAAGGGGGTCAGCCAGCCCCTGACGATGAATTGGAACCCCAACGGTTATATGCGGGCGGGCGTAGAAACGCTCACGCTGGTGGCTGGAGAAAAAGCATGAAGGCCAAGCTGATCGTGGGGCTGGCACTGGCTCTGGCGGCCCCGGCATGGGCTGGGCATGCGCCGCGCAAAGTGGCAACGAAACCTGCGACGCCCTTTGCCTTTCGCAATGTCCGGGTCAGCCTGCCACAGGATTTCGACGTCGAATATCCGGGAGGCGCAGGGGTGGACGCGGTCAATGCCAATTGCCGGGCCTGTCATTCGCCTTCGATGGTGCTGACCCAGCCGCGCCTCTCGGCGGAGGAATGGCACAAGGAGGTACGCAAGATGATCGAAGTTTATAAGGCGCCCATTGCCGAGGATCAGGTCGAGGCGATCACCGGCTATCTCAAAGGGCTGTCGGCTGCCAAATAGTTACAGATTCATCGCCCAGATTTCGCTGCCGATCTCCTGCCCGAAAAAGCGCTCCTGACTGACCTCCACCCGCGCAAAGCCTGCGCGTTCATAAAGCCTGCGCGCGGAAAGAAGCTGGCTGTCGGTCCATAGTTCGACCCGTTCGTAGCCAAGCGTGCGAGCACGCGAAACGCAGGTGTCGACCAGCAGTTTGCCGGCCCCCATGCCGCGCATGTCCGGCTCGACATAGAGCAGGCGAAGTTTGCCCACGCCGGGCCGATCCCCGCGCACGAGAAAGATGGACCCGGCCATTGTGTCATCGCAATGGGCGATCCAGGCATCATCGCGCGCCGGATCGAAATGCTGATGAAAGTCGGCCAATATGCTTGCAATCAGCGCCTCGTAATCGCTGTTATAGCCATATTCGCGAGCATAGAGGACCGCCTGCCGCGCGATGATCATGCCCAAATCGCCCGGCTGCAAAGCACGGAGCGCGATTTGGGGCGCAGCCTCAGCCTGAAACAGGGCGACGATCTCGTTCGCCGCCGCCAGCAGCCTGTTCCGTCGCGGCAACGGCAGCGAAGCCAGCAGATTGCCGGTCGTCACGCAGGTTGCCGCTTCGAGCGCCTGAAAAGTAGCGCGACCTTCGGGTGTCAGCGCCAGCAGGCGGTGTCGGCCATGCGCGGGATTGCCACGACTGGTCAGCAACCCGGCGGCCATAAACCGCTTGAGTGTGCGGCTCAGTTGCGCCCGGTCGAGGAGCAGAGCACGCCCAATCTCGGCGGCGGTCGGATCGGTGCGGTGGGCAAGCTCATACAAAACCCGCGCCTCGCTCAGTGTGAAGGGACTTTTGTCCAGCTTGGCCTGAAGCAAGCCCAGCCGAAGCGTATAGACGCGGTTGAAGGCTCGCAGGGTGGCAATATCGTTTTCGCGCTGTGTCATCGCCCAAGCCAATCATTGTTGATTATGACAACATATTCATTGTTGCTTTAATCAACAATGGCAAAATGGATGCTTGGCCCAATGGAGCAGAAGAGAAGAAAATCTGCCGGGGCCGAGCCGGAATTGCAGGTCTGCAATTGGTTGAGAAAAAAGCGCTCCGAAGTTCAGAATGCCATAAAAATGAAATATAAATCAGTGTGATGAGGTTCCATTCTACGCTCACACCTTTCATGATCCGGCAACGCCGAGGCGGCCTCTTCCATGTCATCAAAGTTTCCCAGAATCGCTCTAGTCGGGCGGTGCAACGGCGCGGGGTAGCTGCATCCAATTTATTTAATTAAATTGACGTATTAAACGGGGGCGACATAAAATGTATATTTCCAACCGGGTTCCCATGCTGGCCATGGGGCTGATGCTGGCGTTGACGACGCAGGCGCAGGCCGAAGAAGCGCCCACCGCGCCGCCTAAGGACGCGCCCACCGATATCATCGTGACCGGCGCCGCCCGCGCCGAGCGTCGCTTTGATGTGTCCTATGCGATCAACTCGCTCAATCAGAACGACATTGCGAAAATCGCGCCTAAAAACTTCGCCGACCTGCTCGGCACCGTGCCCGGCATCCATGTCGAGGCAACCGGCGGCGAGGTTCAGAACATCACACGTGTGCGCGGCATTCCCACCGACCGCGGCTATTTGATCTTTCAACAGGATGGCCTGCCGCTCTATCACGAAATTGACGGCGTGTTCTTCAACTCGGGCGAAGGCATGAACCGCTATGACCTGATGAGCGAGCGCGTGGAAATCGTGCGCGGCGGCCCCGCCCCGATCTATGCCAGCAGCGCGGCGGCCATCGCCAACACGATCACCGTTACCGGCAAGGCCCAATCGGCGGGCAAGGCGCAAGTCACGCTGGGCGATACCGGCCTTTATCGCCTTGACGCGATGCAGTCCGGCCCGCTGGGGGATCGCACCTATTACGCCATCGGCGGCTTTCTGCGCCAGCATGACGGCTATCGCGACAGCGGTTTCCCCAGCGACCGCGGCGGCCAGATCCGCGCCAATATCAAGCATGACCTCGACAATGGCTATATCAAGGCCTCAGTCATGTATGTTAATGACCACAACCTGTTCTACCTGCCGATCCCAGTGGCAGATCCGCGCAATCCTTCGACATCACTTGACCCCTATATCAATTATTTCAGCGGCACGATGAACTCGCCTTCGCTGCGCAATGTGGTGATCAAATATCGCGACGGGGCAGGTGTGACGCAAAGCCTGACGCGCGATCTGGCCAATGGGCGCCATATGCGCTTCTTCAACGCGGGGCTTGATTATCAGGGCGATTTCGGCGGCTGGCTGATTTCTGCCAAATTCGGCGCAACGCAGGGCAAGAGCAGCTTTGACGCCTTCTATTCCACCACCAACCCGGCCGACGCCACGACTTTTGCGAACAGCTATCTGAGCGCGGCCCAGACCGCCTTTGGCGCGGTAACGCGCATGGGCTATGCGATTGCCGGCACCAATGGCCAGAGCGTTTACAACCCCGCCGCCGCCTCGGGCCTTGTTATGTCGGGCCAATATCGCGCGGTGGAATCGAAATTCTACTCGGTTCAGGGCGATTTGAGCATCACGCGCAAATTCGACACCCCGCTGGGCAGCCATGACCTGCGCGCCGGGCTTTACAACTCGTTCTACGGCAACACCAATTTCACCGTCTATCAGGACATGCTGATCGAGGTGGCCGGTCAGCCGCGCACGCTCGATCTGGTCGCCTATTCGGGCAGCGGCGCGGTGATGGGCTATGTCACGCAAAATGGCGTGCTGCGCTATGGCACCACGCTGGCCAATGCCAAGGCGGACGCGCGTATGATCGCGCTTTACGCCAATGACACTTGGGACATCACCGATGGCCTGCGGGTGGATGCGGGCATCCGGCGCGAATGGTACGGCTATACAGGCTTTGCCACCAACACCACAGCCGCCGATCTGGGCGATGCCAACACGCTGGCCGACAATGCGGTGCGCGCGCTGAACGCCACCACTGTCAACCAGCGGTTGAACCCTTCGGCCACCAACTGGACCGTGGGCGTCAATTATGACTTCACCCGCCATCTGGGCGCCTATGCCCGCGTGTCCAATCTGGAGGTCCCGCCTCAGGTCAGCGTGGTGGCCAGCATCAGCCCGACCATCGTCAAGACCAAAGCCCGCCAATATGAACTGGGTATCAAGGCCAGCTTTGGCCAGAATTATCTTTATGTGACCGGTTTTTACACCAAGTTCGATCCCTTCAACGCTTCCTTCGTGGCCTATAACCCAACCACCGGCCGCAATGATCAGTCGGTGCCCTTCATCGGCGAGGCCGTGGCCAAGGGGATCGAGGTTGACGGGCGCGTGGTGCCGGTCTCGTGGTTCGCGCTTAATGGTTCGCTGACGCTGGCCGATCCGCAATATCGCAATCTGGCCAACAGTTCGGGCGCCGACCCCAGCGCGGTCAACGGCAAGCAGATCATTCGCGAGCCCAAATTCTTCGGCAACATCCGCCCCACCGTCAATTTCCCGCTCGGCAAGGGTAATCTGGAGCTTTACGGGCGCTATGAATGGGTGGGTCGCCGCTATGTCGACCTGTTCAACCTGACCGCCCTGCCCGCTTATGAAACGTTTGGCGCGGGCGCCACGCTAAACTGGGGCGCATGGCGGGTGCAGGTGGTCGGCGACAATCTGACCAATGCCAAGGGCCTGACCGAGGGCAATCCCCGCACCGACCAATTGGCCGGGCAAGGCGCGAGCGATGCCATTTACGGTAGGCCGCTGTTTGGACGCAATGTGCGCCTGATCGTCGGCCTGTCGTGGTGATTGGTTGCTGAAAAATGGCCTCGCTGCATGGATCGCGTCGAGGCCCCTTGGGCAAGGGTGAGGTGAAGGCGGATATGATTGGCAAGACTTCGATGCGTTGGCTGGCTGGCCTTTGCGCCGCGCTGCTAATGGCCCCGCAGGTGGCGCAGGCGGCGAGCAACCGCGCCGCGCCCGTAATCCAGACTGTTGCCGCTCAGCCTCTGGCGCGGCGCATTGTACCCTTGATGCAGGATGCGGCCCAGGCGCCGGGCTGGCGCGCAGCCTTGCGCGCCGATGCCGATATGCAGGCGCTGGCCGCCGAGCGCGCAGCGCGGGTGGCCGCTGCCGGGGAATGTACGCCGCAACCGGTCTGTTTGGCGCAAGGCTGGATGTGGGGCGAGGCCGACCGTGATCGTGTGTCGGCGGCGCTGCGCCGGATTGGTGCGAACCGGGCGCGCTTGGCCGCTCTGGTCGAGGGCCGAATGCGCCCCTCGCGGCTATATGCCCGCCATGGCGAATTGGACGATGCCGCGCTGCTCGATGCCGCATGGCGCGAGGCGGCCGCCGGGCTCAACCATATTATCGCCGTCTATGCGCTGGGCGAAAAGCCGCGCTATCCGGTGATCGACAGCATGATCTTTGATCCGCGCGATGCCGCCTATCCCGCCCTGCTTAAAGCCCATACCGCCATCACTCTGGCCGAGGCTCGCGGGGATGACACGGTTTTCGATCCCGTGCTGCGCTATGCGATGGGCCTGCTGGCGGCCAATGAGCGCGCCAACGCTGCCGAATATCTGCCGCTTTCATCGGGCCTGAATGCGCCGGCCTTCGCCGCCCTGCGCGCCACGAAGCAGGATGCCTATCCTTATGCGGCAGTACTGGTGTTTGGCCATGGGCCGGAAGATCCCATTTCGCACACCGGCGTGCTAGGCCATTTGCGCCTGCGCCTTGCGGCCGCGCAACTGACCAAAGGGGCCGCGCCGGTCATCCTCCTGTCGGGCGGGCGGGTTCATCCCAACCGCACCGGCTATAACGAAGCAGTCGAGATGCGGCAGGAACTGATCTCGCTCTATGGCGTCTCGCCCGCACGGATAGTGATCGAGCCCCATGCCCGCCACACCACCACCAATCTGCGCAATTGCGCCCGCCTGCTGCTGGCCGCACCCTTTGCACAGGGCAAACCGGCGCTGCTCGTCACCGATCCGGCCACCCATGCCTATATCGGCGGCGAAGGCTTTGCCGCGCGCAACCGGGCCGAGCTGGGCTATGAACCGGGGCATGTGACGGCGGGGCCGGATGCTCTTTCGCTGCGCTTTATGCCGGATGCCCATTCTTTTCATGCCGATCCACAGGACCCGCTCGATCCATGAGCAAATTAGGCATCTTCCTTGCCGCAAGCCTGCTGACCGCCACGCCTTTGCAGGCGGCGAAGCCAAAGCCTTTGGTCGATCTGATCAACCCTTTCGTGGGCACGCTGGAGGATTATGGGCAGTTGACGCCCGCCGCCGTGGCCCCCTTCGGCATGGTGCAGCTGGGGCCGGATACGGCGCCCGCCAACCATAATGGCTATGACTACGCCGCGCGGAGCTTGCGCGGATTTTCCCATACCAGAGCGGTGGGTGTGGGCTGCGCGGGGGCGGGCGGTGATTTGCTGGTGGGGCTGGATTATGTCGGCGCGCCCGAACTGGCCCGGATGGATAAATCCAGCGAACGCGCCGCGCCGGGTTTTTATCATTTGCGCTATGGCGGCGGGATCGCGGCCGATCTGGTCGCCACGCGCGGAGGCGGCGTGGCGCGCTTCACCCTGCCGCGTTCCGGGCGGGTGCGGCTCCGCCTTGACCCCAACCATGCCTATGCCAAACGGATCAGCGCCACTTGGCAGACCCGTTCAACACAAGATCTGCGCGCCGAACTGGTGGCGGGGACAGTGTGCGATGCGGGACGCTATCGTCTGTTCACGGCCTCGACCTTGCGGCGCAACGGACGGCGATTGGCGATGCCGGTGCAGATCGGGCCGGACCGGCGCGCTTTTGTGGAACTGGACGTGCGCACGGGCGATGTGATCGAATGGCGCACGGGCCTGTCCTCGGTCGATGGTGATGGCGCGGCCCTTGCGCGCGATACCGAACTTGGCACGCGCAGTTTTGCCGCCTTGCTTTCGCAAACGCGGCTACGTTGGCAGGTCTTGCTGGACCATTGGCGCCCCAGTGGGCCTGAGCCGCGCCGCGCTCTGTTTGCCACTTCCCTGTTTCGCGCGCTGCAAACGCCGGTGGCGGTGGCCGACGGCGATGGCCGCTATCGCGGCGCGGATGGGATCATCCGCCATGCGGCTGCCGGGCATCAGCGCTATGCCAACTGGGCGATGTGGGACAATTACCGCACGCTGATGCCCTTGCTGGCCCTGTCCTATCCGCAACAGGCGCAGGATATCGCCGCCTCTTTGGTCGAACTCTATCAGACGGGCAAACAGCGCTGGGCCACCCAGCAGGAGCCTTTCCTGACTGTGCGGACCGAGCATAGCGGGGTGGCGTTGCTCGATTTCCATCGCAAAGGGATCACTTTTGACGCCAAGGCCGCGCTGACCGGCATGGCAGCGGAAAGCGCTACCCTGGCTCGCACCACGCCGGATGAGCAGATCGAGGCGGCCTATGACGACTGGGCGACCGGGCAACTGGCGCGGGATCTGGGCGATGGGACGATGGCGGCGCGCTATGGCGAGAAAGCGCTGGCCTATCGCGCCATGTGGGCGGATGTGTTTAAGAACCTTGGCGCCGATGCCGATGTGGTCAAAGCGCGCGGCCTTTATCAGGGAACGCTGTGGCAATATCGCTGGGCGCCGGTGTTTGATCTGCCGTGGCTGGTGGCGCAATTGGGTCCGGCGCGCTTTGATGCCGAACTGAGGCGCTTCTTTGCCGACGATCTCTATAACATGACCAACCAGCCCGATATTCAGACGCCCTTTCTCTTCGCATGGCGCGGGCATCGGGCGCAGAGCGACGTCTTGGTCCACCGCCTTCTCGATCAACCGGTCAACCACCCCTATACCAATGCGGGCAAGCGCCCCATCCCATGGCGCGGGCCCAGTTTTGCGCTGGCGCCGCAGGGTTTTGCCGATGGGATGGATGATGATGCGGGCGGCATGACCAGTTGGTATGTTTGGGCATCGCTGGGCCTTTATCCGCTGGTGCCGGGGGAACCGCAGTATGTGGTGACCTGCCCTTCCTTTGATCGGATGCAGGTTCGCGTTTCGGATGGCTGGGTTGATATTCGGCGGGAAATTGCCGCACATTCCGCTGCTCGCTGGACCGACAGCGCTGGTTTGTCGCGCGCCTTAGGGGCGATTTTGCCCCATGGCGATCTGGCCAAGGGTGGTGTGTTGAACGTGGGTTGCGCGCAGGGGGCGGTGACCGCCCTTTAAGATGCCTTAGCCAATTTCCATTATTGATCTGGCTTTTTGTAAGAATTGGCCCTACCAATGATTCCACCCAACAGAGAAAACATAGTGGGAGTGGACAGGCATGGCACGGAAATGGAACAGCCGATGGGCCTATGGCGCGGCGATGACGGTGATCGCAACAGCGGGCGCCCAATCGGCGCAGGCGCAGACCGCCAACCCTTGGATGACGGCGACCATTATTGCCGAACAGCAGAGCGCCCCCGATGACGCCACGCGCGAGGCGGTGGCAAGGCGGCGCGCGAAATTGCTGATTTCGGCCATGACGCTGGATCAGAAGCTGCAGCAGCTGACCGGGGCCAAGCCCGAGATCCTGCCTGACCTGCCCGCATGCCTTGGCGGGCGCCATGTCACGGGTATTGCCGCGCTCGACATTCCCACCTTTCGCGTAACCAACGGCCCGGTGGGTCTGGGCCAGAACGATTGCGTCTCGCCTGATGCCGGCAAGACCATGCTGCATATGCCCGGTTTCGGTGATATCTCTGCCGCCTATACCCATCCCAGCTCGGCCAAAGCGACTGCTTTGCCTTCGGCCATTGGCGCGGCTGCTTCGTTCGATCCGGCGGTCGCGGGCATGTATGGCGAGGTGATCGCCACGGAAATGCTCGATCTGGGCCTGCATGTGTTCGAGGCCCCCGGCGTCAATCTTGCCCGCCTGCCGATTCTTGGCCGCAACATGGAATATTTCGGCGAGGACCCCTATCTGAGCGGCTCCATGGCCGTGGCCGAAATCAAGGCGATCCAGTCGCGCGGGCTGATCGCCATGGTCAAACATTATGCGGCCAATGAACAGGAAACCAATCGTCAGACCATTCAGGAGACAGTGGACAGACAGACCCTGCGCGAACTGTACTTGCTGCCGTTCGAAATGGCGGTCAAGGACGGCAAGGTTGCGGCGGTGATGTGCGCCTATAATTACGTCAACGGTCAGTCCTCCTGCGAAAATCGCACGATGCTCGACGATGTGTTGCGCAAGGATTGGGGCTTTACCGGCTATGTCCAATCCGACTTTTTCGCGATGAAAAGCACGGTGGCAACACTCGCCAATGGCGCGGACCATGAAATGCCCCTGCCCCTGCACTGGGCGCCCGCCAAGATCCGCGCCGCGCTTGACAAGGGCGAGTTGACGCAGGCGCGTGTCGATGAGGCGCTGGAGCGGCGTTATACCCAGACCTTCAAGCTGGGCATTTTCGACCGCAAGCTGGAACGCCGCCCGATCGACTTTGCCGCAGGCGGCCACAAGGCGCGCGAGATTGGCGGGCGGGCCACCGTATTGCTGCAAAACAACGGCGCGCTGCCGCTGCGCAAGGATCTGCACAAGCTGGTGCTGATTGGCAAGGCCAGTCAGGTCTATGCCCAGCAGGCCGTGGCGGGCGGCGCGGTGGTGGGCGAGCCGATGGGCGCGGGCGGCGGCAGTTCAGACGTTGTGCCCAATTACACCGTCACCCCGCTGGCGGGCCTGCGCGCGGCGCTGGCGGATCTGGGCAATGGCGGCGCTTCAGTCCGGCTGATCCTTGTCGATGACGCCAACACATCGGCCACCATCGACGGCCAAAGCGCCACTTTCGCGCAGGTGCAGGCCGAAGCCGCCGGCGCCGATGCCGTGGTGATGATGGCGGGCACGATTTCGGAGGAAGGCGCCGACCGCGCTACCTTCACCGACCAGACCGGCCACCAGCTTGCCGCCCCGGCCTCGGCGGGCAGCAGCCTTGACTGGTATGCGGGCCGCTCAAACAAGATCGCCACCGGCGATGGCGACAATCGTGCCAAAAACAGCGGCACCGTGGCGATGATCGAAGCCTTGGTGTCCAACCCCAAGGTTGCGGCCAAATCGGTGCTGGTGCTGAAAGACAATGCAGGCGTTGCCCTGCCCGCCTCGTTGGTGGGCGCCAAGGGGCCTGCGATTGTCGAGGCGTGGTTTCCGGGACAAGAGGACGGCAATATCGTGGCCGATGTCCTGTTCGGTCGGATCAACCCCTCGGGCAAGTTGCCGGTCAGCCTGCCTTTCACCGGCAACGGTTTCCTCGATCATGTCAGCCCCACACAGTTCCCCGGCACGATGTCGGCCGATGGCAAACTGCAAACGGTGACCTACAGCGAGCAACTGGCGATCGGCTATCGCTGGTATGATGCCAATATCGGCGGGGCTTGCCCGGTCAGCAACGGGGCGAACGCCTGCCTCGCCTTCCCCTTCGGCCATGGCCTGTCCTATACCAGCTTTGCGGTGGGCAAGCCGGTGGTGGCCCGTGCGGGCGGCGGTTGGCAGGTTTCCGCCAGCGTCACCAATACCGGCAAGCGTGAGGGCGCGCAGGTGGTTCAGGTCTATGTCGGCCTGCCCGCCAGCGCCGACAAGTTGGGCGCCAAGCAGCCGCCGCGCCGCATGATCGGCTATCAGCGCATCGCTCTGGCGCTGGGCGAGACGAAGCAGGTTGCCATCTCCATTGATCCGGCGGCCAGCCACCATCCGCTGGGCGTCTGGGATGAAAAGGCCCATGGCTGGGTGATCCCCAAGGGTGACTTCACGGTCTGGATCGGGACGTCTTCGGCGCCGGGCGATCTGAAAAAGGCAGGGATTATCGCGCCTTGACGCGATAAGGGGCAGGCGGCCGTGATGGCTGGCGGCCTGCCCCCACCTCTTACTGCGCCGCGCCCTTGCCCGCGCCGCGATAGCGTTGCAGCCAATAGCCATAGGGGTTGGGCAGCAGCGATGCAGGCTTTTCCTCACCCAGCGCGATGGCCAGTTCATAGGGGTAATGCGGATTGGCCAGCATCGCGCGCCCCATCATCACCACATCCATCTGGCCATGGGCCACGGCATGTTCGGCATCATGGGCCGCATCGATGCACCATGCCGAACCCACCGGCATGGCCAGCGCCGAACGCACCCGTTCGACCACCGGGGCAAAGAAGGCCGGGCCCCATGGCACTTTGGCCTCGATGGTGGAAAAACCCATGGAAACGCTGAGGAAATCCAGCCCACCATCGCGCATTTTGGCCGACAGGTCGATGGCATCGCTCAGCGTTTCCTCATCATGGCCATCATATTCCACCACGCCGAAACGCGCCGTCAGCGGCAGGTTCTCCGGCCATATGGCGCGCACCGCCGCCAGCGTTTCGAGCATGAAGCGCCCCCGTCCCGCCGCATCGCCGCCATAGGCGTCGGTGCGCTGATTGGCGTGGCGCGAAAAGAAGCTCTGCGCCAGATAGCCATGGGCGAAATGCAGTTCGAGCCATTCGAAACCGGCGGCGCGGGCGCGGCGGGCGGCGGCGGCGAAATCGGCCTGAACGCGGGCAATATCGGCCAGCGTCATTTCACGCGGCACGCGCGGCAGCCCCCCGCCAAAGGCGATGGCCGAGGGCGAGATGGTTTCCCAATAACGCGGATCTTCGGGGGCGATATGATCGTCGCCATCCCACGGGCGGTTGGCATTGGCCTTGCGACCTGCATGGGCGATCTGGATGCCCGGCACGGCGCCGGCAGCCTTGATCGCGGCGGCAATCCGGGCAAGGCCCGCGATATGCTCGTCGCTCCACAGGCCAAGGCAATCGGGGCTGATCCGGCCATCGGGCGAAACACCGCTGGCCTCGACAATAACCAGACCCGCGCCGCCGCGGGCAAGGCCCGCGTAATGCGCCAGATGCCAGTCGGAAACGAAGCCCGCCGTGGCGCTGTACTGGCACATGGGCGGCACCCCGATGCGGTTGCGCAGGGTCACGTCTTTGAGGGTAAAGGGGGTAAACAGGGCAGACATTGGGGGCTTCCTTATGCGGGGATCTTGCGATTTTCGCGGGCGGCGGCGATCATGCCTTTGATCCAGTCCTGATGGCCGTTGATCATCGGATCGGGTCGCGCGGCGGCCAAAGCCCGCGCGGGGCCGCCATTCTGGGTTTCCTGCGTCAACACGCGGACGCGGCCTTGGTCCAGATCCTCGATCGGCCATGCGTGGTGAACGTCGAGGCGCTCCTCGCCCTGTCCGCACCAGCCATGCCAGGCCACGCGGCCCGGAGTGGTTGCGGTCGACACGATATATTCGGTGACTTCAGCCTCGACGCCAAAGCCGAAGGTGGTGAAGGAAAAGCGCGCGCCTTGGCTCAGCACCGGGCCGTGGGTGTTTTGAAAGGCGATGTCCGCGCAATTTTCGTAATAGGTCGGCCACGCTTTGGTGTTGGCCAGAAAGGGCCAGACCTGCGCGGCGGTCAATCCGACGACGATGAGTTCGTTCGATACGAAATTGTCAGTAAATCCGGGCGTATAACCCGCAGGCCAATGGATGGAATTCTGCATTTGGGGGGGCAAGCCTTGTTGTTCAATCGAGGCTCGCCATCTGAGGGCTGCACCTTTATAAGGCAAATCGTGGTTTGAAATGTGGTCCATCAGCATGAATGATATCAGGCAGCTCGACTTTAATCTTCTCAAGGCTTTCGATGCCCTGCTGGTCGAACGCAGCGTCACCCGCGCGGCTCATCGGCTCAGCCTGACCCAGCCCGCAGTCAGCGGGATGCTGGGGCGGCTGCGCGTGGCGCTGGACGATCCGCTGTTTGTGCGCTCCAGCCATGGCATCGTGCCCACGCCGCGCGCGCTGGCGCTGGCGCAGCCCCTGCGGCGGATGATGAGCGAGGTGGAATGCATGCTCACCCGTCCGCAATTCGATCCGGCCAGCAGCACGGCCAGCTTCTCCATCGCGGCCACCGATTATGCGCAGCTGGCGGTGCTGGTGCCTTGGCTGGAAGGGCTGCGGCGCGCGGCGCCGGGCATCCGCATCGCGATCCACTCCCACGATGATGCGCGGCTGATGGCGGGGTTTGAACAGGGACAGATCGATCTTGCGCTGGTCACCCCCGAAGCCGCCCTGCCCGATCTTCACGCGGTGCGGCTCTATGAGGAAACCTATTCGCTGGCCCTGCGCGAAGGTCATCCGGCGGCGGAGCGGGACATCACTCTCGACGAATTCTGCGCGCTCGATCATGGGCTGGTTTCGCTGCGCGGCGATGCGTTTCTCGGCGTGGTGGACCGCGCGCTGACCGCCATGGGGCGTGAGCGGCGCGTCAGCTTTTCGGCCAGTTGTTTTCTCGTGCTGGTGCAGGTGTTGGCGCGCACCGATCTGGTAGCCACCGTGCCCACGCGGCTGCTCGACGGGGTGGCCGGGCTGGTGCGGCGGCCTTTGCCGCTGGCGGTGCCCGGCTTTACCAAACTGGCCGTATGGCATGAACGCAGCCACCGCGACCCGGCGCATCAATGGCTGCGCGCCGACCTGATCGCCAGCATCCAGGCCGGCGATCAGGAGGCATAGGGCTTAGCGCCGCCCTTATGTGCTGAGCTGGCCCAGCAAGCGCCCAATCCGGGCAAGGCTGGCGCGCACAGCGTCAATATTGGCCGGATTGGGGTCGGCCGGGTCCTCGCCCACCCGCATATAGGCATGGTCGGCGCCTTTGTAGATTTCGGGATAGAAGCGGTTGTTCGCCTGCCTCATTGCCTCTACCGTGGCGGGCAATGCCTTCATCACGCGCGTGTCCTGATCCGGATAGAAGCCATAGACGGGCACCGAAAAATGCTTGACCGGAAAGGTGCCGGGTTCAGGCGTGATGTGGTACTGACCCTGATGCGTGGTGGGCGGGCCGACGTCATAGAACACGAAAACGCCGCGCAGCGCCGGGCTCACATGCGGCCCCGCCACATAGCGAAAGGCCGCCCCGCCGCTCCATGACAGGCCGACAATCGCGAAGGTGCCGTTCGACCGGCCGAGTTTCAGCCCGTAATCGGCCCAGGCGTTGATGTCGGCATCGACCTCGGCATCGGCCAGCGCGGTGGAGGTTTCGCTTGCGCGCGTGCCCATCGAGGATGTGCCGCCGCCATCGGGGGCATAGGCCGAGAGATAATCAGGCGTGATGGTGACATAGCCCATCGCGGCAATCTCAACCGCGGTGTTGAGCGTGGAATCGGTCAGGCCGAACACCTCATGGCCCGCCAGCACGACAGGCCCTTTGCGCGCGGTGGTTGGATAGGTAACCATCGCGCGCAGGGTGCGATTGCCGCGCCGGATCGTCACCCATTCCTTGCGCAGGGGGGAAAGCGCGATCTTGCGGGTGGCCCATGCCTGATTGTGCTGTTGCTGTTCATAGGACTGGGGCCCGCGCTGTTGCGGTCCCGGCTGTTGAGCCAGGACGGGCATGGCCAGCGCCATGAGGCCCGCCATCAACATTCTGCATTTCATCACTATATCGGTCCTCCCGCACAGGTGGGCTGGCCTGCCTTTGCGGTCTTGTGGCCGGGCATTAACAGGCTCGGGCAAACCCAAACCAAACAGGTCTGGGCTGTCCCGTTCCGTGGCCACAGTCAGGCCGGGACAGGCAGGATTGATGTCCACAATTGCGATTCCTTGCCGACCGGCGTGTCGATCTTGCGCAGGAAGGCGAGGGTGCCGTCGGGTCGGATGCGAAACAGGCTGAGGCCCGCCGGGGTCACACCGCCTTCGCGCAGCGGCATGTCGACCATGCTGGCCGCCGCCAGCATCCGCCCATCAGGCGAGATGGCGAAACTGCGCACATGAAAGCCGCGCGGGTCGATCCGCTGCACCAGCTTGGGCAGGCCGGTACGCGGATGGAGTGCAAAGACCGCGATGGAATTGTCGCCCCCCGCAAAGACCTTGCGCCCATCGACTTCAACCGTCGAACTGGCGCGGTTGGATACATAGAGTGTATGGCCGCGCGGATGGACATGGATCGCGCCCACAAGGGTCGTGGCGCCATTAGCATCTTGGGGCGGCTGGTCGGTGGTCGAGGTGATCAGTTCGGGTTCGGGCGCCAGATGAGCGCCGATGATGCGATGCGTGTGCAACTGGTTCTGCCGCTCGATGGCGACATAGGCAATTGGCAGATACGGGTGGAAATCGGCATGGCGCGGGCCATACCCCAGACCGCCCCGCCCCCCCACGGCAATGCTTTGCGCATTGTGCAAATGACCATGGTCGAAATCGAAGGTTTTTAGCGCGCCGGGATCTTCCGGCTTTGTGGCCGAGGCATTGTTGCCCCGCGTCACCAGAAGTACCGATTTGCCCCCCGGCATCATACGGATCTGATGGGCGTAAATCCCAAGGTCGAGCTTCTCGACCTGCGCCACCATTTCGCCCAATGTGCCGTCCGGGCGGATCGTATGGACCGACAGATTGGCGGGCGCATTATAGGCGCAAAGCGCATAATGGCCGCTGGAGTCCACGCTCATATGCACCGGGCGCTGGCTGAGCAGCACCGGTTCGCCATGGGGTGAAAGCGCGCCGCCCCGTCCGATCTTCAGCGCGACCAGCCGATGGATCGATCCGCCCCCCACCGACCCGCCCGGCGCATCCGATGTGGCCACATAGAGAAACCGGCTATCGGGATGGGGCCATGCATACTGGATCGGCGAAGGCAGGGTGATCGAGCCGACCTCACCGCTCGCGCCGGTGGCCGTGTTCAGGCTGCGCCATGCCATCACGCTGCCCGTGGCGGCATAAAGCGCATAGGCGCGGCGCGGCGCGGCGGCGATGGCGGGCGCGCTGGCCAGAGCGGCGACGGCGGCCAGCCCTTTGGAAAAATCGCGGCGTTGGATGGTCATGGCTCTCTCTCTTCCCGAATTGGTCTTACCGTCTGTTTCCCTGCGGAAATCGGCGTGAGGCGGGGATGCCACAGGCGCCGGGCACAGCAAAGCCCGGAGACGCGCCTTGGTGATTGGCTTACATCGCGGGCCGGCGAAAAAGAGCGAGAGCACGCCATTGGCATTGAAAGTCATGTGGTTAAGCGGATTGGGGGCCGGGTAAATTCCAATCGGACTACAATCGCCGACCATTCCATCAAACAGAACGATATTCCTTTTTATTGACATGGGCGACGAGTTCCGCCAGTTTCCTTTTGCAAGCTGCCATCGCCAGACAGAGGAAAATCCATGAACTTCACACGATTGAACCCGATGACGGGCGATGTAGCCTCGTCGGCGGTGGCGATGCAGGCGGGCGATATGGCGGCGATTGCGGCGCGTGCTGCGGCGGCGCAGCCTGCTTGGGGCGCCATGGGCCCGAATGCCCGCCGCGCGGTGTTGCAGAAGGCGGCGGACGCACTGGCGGCCAAGAAGGACGATTTCGTCGCCGCGATGATGGGCGAGATCGGCGCGACCGCCGGTTGGGCGATGTTTAACCTTGGCCTGGCCGTGTCGATGGTGCGTGAAGCGGCCAGCCTGACCACCCAGATTTCGGGCGAAGTGATCCCCTCGGACAAGCCCGGCTGCCTTGCCATGGCGCTGCGTGAGCCGGTGGGCGTGATCCTTGGCATTGCGCCTTGGAATGCGCCGATCATCCTTGGCGTGCGCGCAATTGCAACGCCTTTGGCTTGCGGCAATGCGGTGATCCTGAAGGCTTCCGAGCAATGCCCGCGCACCCATGCGCTGATCATCGAGGCTTTTGCCGAGGCCGGTTTCCCCGAGGGCGTGGTCAATGTCGTGACCAACGCACCTGCGGACGCCGCCGATGTGGTGGGCGCACTGATCGACGCGCCCGAGGTCAAGCGCATCAATTTCACCGGCAGCACGGCGGTCGGCCGCATCATCGCCACCCGCGCGGCGCAGCAGTTGAAGCCCTGCCTGCTCGAACTGGGCGGCAAGGCGCCTTTGGTGATCTGCGCTGACGCTGATCTGGACGAGGCGGTCAAGGCGGCAGCGTTCGGCGCCTATATGAACCAGGGCCAGATCTGCATGAGCACCGAGCGGATCATCGTGGTCGAAGCCGTTGCCGATGTTTTCGCTGCGAAATTCGCCGCCAAGGTCAAGACCCTGACGGCGGGCGATCCGCGTCTGGGCAACACGCCGCTGGGCGGGGTGGTCGATGCCAAGACGGTGGCGCATTGCCTGTCGCTGGTCGATGATGCGGTAGCCAAGGGTGCTGAACTGCTGACGGGCGGGGAAACCACGCTCAACGTCGTCATGCCCGCGCATCTGGTGGACAAGGTGACGCCGGACATGAAGCTGTTCCGCGATGAAAGCTTTGGCCCGGTGGTCGGCATCATCCGCGCGCGCGACGAAGCGCACGCGATCGAACTGGCCAATGACACCGAATATGGCCTGTCTGCTGCGGTCTTCACCAAGGACATCGCCAAGGGCCTGCGCCTTGCCAAGCAGATCAAGAGCGGCATCTGCCACGTCAACGGCCCGACCGTCCATGACGAGGCCCAAATGCCCTTCGGGGGCGTCGGCGCTTCGGGCTACGGCCGCTTCGGCGGTCGTCAGGGCATCGACAGCTTCACCGAAACGCGCTGGATCACCGTCGAAACGCAAGACGGGCATTTCCCCATCTGACCGCCCGCATCATATTCAAAACAAAATCAGAGGATTCCATGCCCCATTACCCCGAACTCGCCATGGTCATCGCCGGACAGAGGGTCGGCATCGACCATCGCGCGACCTTCACCGTCCGCAACCCCGCCACCGGCGAGGCGCTGGGCCAATTGCCCCTTGCCGACACCGCCGATCTTGATCGCGCGCTGGAGGCCGCCGCGCGTGGCTTTGCCCTGTGGCGGCATTCCAGCGCGGCGCAACGCGCCGATGTGCTGCAAGGGGCCGCCGCCCTCATGCTGGAGCGCAAAGAGGCGCTGGCATGGGTCGCAACGCAGGAACAGGGCAAGACATTGGCCGAAGCCCGGGTTGAGGTGATGATGAATGTCGAACTCTTCCGCTTCTACGCGGGCGAGGTGCATCGCCTCTATGGCCGCCAACTGGTGCGCCCCGCCGGCATGCGCTCGACCGTAGCGCATGAACCCGTAGGGCCGGTGGCCGCGTTTGCTCCGTGGAATTTTCCGCTGGGCAATCCGGGGCGCAAACTGGCCGCGCCGATTGCAGCCGGTTGCAGCGTCATTCTGAAAGCTGCCGAAGAAACGCCTGCCTCGGCGCTGGGCGTGCTGCAATGCCTTTATGATGCGGGCCTGCCTGGCGATGTGGCGCAGGCGGTGTTTGGAGATCCGGCGCAGGTGTCCGACTATCTCCTCGCATCGCCCGTTATCCGCAAGCTCAGCTTCACCGGATCGACCGCCATCGGCAAACATCTGATGAAACTGGCCGCCAATGATCTGAAGCGGACGACGATGGAACTGGGCGGGCATGGGCCGGTGCTGGTCTTTGGCGATGTCGATCTGGAAGAAGTCCTCGACAAGGTGGTGCCTCATAAATTTCGCAATGCAGGGCAAGTCTGCGTCGCGCCCACGCGTTTTATCGTCGAGGATGCGATCTATGACCACTTTGTCGCCGGTTTCGCGCAAAGGGCCGCGGCGATTCCGGTCGGGCCGGGTTGGCAGGATGGCGTGCAAATGGGGCCGATGGCCAATCCGCGCCGCCCCGAAGCGATGGAAAAGCTGGTGGCCGATGCGATTGCGCGCGGCGGGCGGTTGATGACCGGCGGGGCAAGGATCGGCAATCAGGGCTGCTTCTTTGCCCCCACCGTGCTGGCCGACACGCCGCTGGACGCGGAAATCATGCAGGAGGAGCCCTTTGGCCCGGTCGCGCTGATCAACCGTTATGCCGATGAGGCGGCGATGATCGCCGAGGCCAACCGTCTGCCCTATGGCCTTGCCGCCTATGCCTGGACTCAGGACTATCGCCGCCAGCGCCGTCTGGCCGCCGAGTTGGAAACCGGGATGCTGGCGATCAACACGACCACCATCGGCGCGGCCGATGCGCCCTTTGGCGGGGTCAAATGGTCGGGCCATGGCCATGAGGACGGGCCGGAGGGCTTGCAGGCTTGCCTCGTTACCAAGACCATCCACGAGGGATGAGGCAGGACGTTGCCGGGAGGGACTACCTGCCCGGCAACGTATCCATCAACCGAAACGCCGCGCGAATCGCGCGAACAGACCGCCCTCGCGCAGCAGCGCTATCTGTCCCGCCGAGCCTACATCGGCCCGCGCGAGAAAGCGGCGCGTCCCTTCGCCCGGCGTGTTGATTTCGATAATCAGATCGCGCTGATCCGGACTCAGCCCTTCGATGCCAAGGATCGCGATCCGACTGTCGGCGCGAACCAGCACCGCCGCATCCTGATCCCACACCACCGGCAGCACACCCATCGCCACCAGATTGGCGCGGTGGATGCGTTCAAAGCTGCGCGCGATCACCGCGCCTATGCCCAGCAGCGCGGTTCCCTTGGCCGCCCAGTCGCGCGCCGATCCGGTGCCGTAACGCTCCCCGGCAAAGACCAGCAGCGGGATGCCCTGCGCAGCAAAGGCCTGCGCCGCCTCGAACACGGACTTCTCCACACCATCCGGCCCCAGCGCCCGATTGCCCGGCCCGCCCGCCAGATGGTTGACCAGCCGCGCATTGTCGAAAGTCCCGCGCAGCATCACGCGGTCATTGGCGCGCCGCTCGCCATAGCTGCCCGGATTGCCCTGTCCATGCGCGCGCAGCCATGCGGCGGCGGGCGACGAGGCTGCGATCCTGCCGATGGGCGAGATATGATCGGTGGTTACATTGTCGCCCAGCACCAGCAGCGCCCGCGCGCCAAGCAGATCACCCGTCAACCCCTGCGCCGCACGCGCGAAAAAGGGCGGGGGCAGGACCATGGTCGAGGCCAGGGTCCACGGGAATTGCGCGCCATCAGGAGCTTCAAGGTCGGCCCATGTCCGATCCGCTGATGGCATCTCCATCCTATCGGGCAGGCCTTGCAGAATCTCCGTCACCTCCGCCGCATCGGGCCAGAGATCACGCAGAAACACGGACAGGCCATTGCGATCCGCGCCCAAGGCATCCTGCGCCAGATTGACGCCCATCCGCCCGGCAAGCGCAGCGGCCACCACCAACGGGGGCGAGGCAAGGTAATTGGCCCGGATGGCGGGATGGATGCGGTTTTCAAAATTGCGATTGCCCGACAGGATCGCCGCCAACAGCCCCTTCCCCGCCTCAGGTTTAAGATCGCCCGAATTGCCGACGCATGTGGTGCAGCCAAAGCCCACCAGATGAAAGCCCAGCGCATCAAGGCTTTCCTGCAATCCGGCATGCTCCAGCATGGCCGCGATGCGCGGCGATCCGGGGGCCAGCGAGGTTTTGACCCATGGCGGCACCGACAGGCCGCGCGCCACTGCCCTTTGCGCGATCAGGCCCGCGGCCACCATCAGCGCGGGATTGGCGGTGTTGGTGCAACTGGTAATGGCGGCAATGGCGATCAGGGCATCATCCTCCTGCGGGAAAGACTTACGCAGATTGTCCGGGACCGCTGCGAGAGGGACGATCTGTTGCGGCCTGCTGGGCCCGGCCATCACCGGCTCCACCACGCCCAGATCGAGGATCAGGCGCCGCGAATAGAGCCGGGGCGGGCCGGCGTCGCGCCACAATCCGGTCTGGCGCGCATAGGCCTCATAATCATCCACCGGGCGCCCCATCGCCGCCATATAGGCAAGCGTGGCCTCATCCACCGGGAACAGCGCGGCGGTGGCGCCATATTCGGGGCACATATTGGCCACCGCCGCCCGGTCGGGCAGCGTCAGATGATCGAACGCGGGGCCGGAAAATTCGACGATCTGATCCACCACATCGGCGCGACGTAAATGGGCGGTGATGAACAGCGCGGCATCGGTGGCCGTCACACCCGGCGCCAATCGCCCTTCCAATCGCACCTCAACCACGCGCGGCAGGGCAATCGGCACCGGCGCGCCCAGCGCGGCCAGCTCCGCCTCGATCCCGCCCACGCCCCAGCCCAGCACGCCCAGCGCATTGACCATCGTAGTGTGGCTGTCGGTGCCGATCACGGTTTCGGCCATCCATCGGCCCTCGCGGCGGACGCAACCGCTGGTCAGCCGCTCAAGATTGATTTGATGGCAAATGCCTTGTCCCGGCGGCACGATATTCAGCCGGTCAAAGGCGCGCTCGGCCCATTTGAAGAACCGGTAGCGTTCGCCGTTGCGGGCATATTCCAGCGCCAAATTGCGCGCGGCAGCATCGGGCGAGCCGCTGTGATCGACATGGACCGAATGGTCGATCACCAGATCGATGGGGATGGCGGCATCGACCGTTTCCGGGGCAAAACCATGCGCGGCAGCATGATCACGGAGCGCCGCCAGATCGGCCAGTGCGGCAACCCCCGCCGTGTCCTGCATCAATATGCGCGAGGGGCGAAAGGGGATTTCCGCCTCCACCGCGCCATGATCAAGCCATTGACGAAAATGGGCGATATAGGGCGCGGGATCGGTCTCATGGGCCAGAATGTTTTCCAGCAGGATGCCCAGCGAGCGCGGCAAGGCGGCCAGTGCCGCACGGTCCGCCGCATTCAGACGCGACAGCATGGGATCAGGCCGCCGCCATCCGGGCGCGCAGCCTGCGCAGGCTGCCCCCGGTCTTGATCTTGCCCGGCAAGGGATGACCCACGATGTTTTCGGCAAGCCGCGCGCATTCCGCCAGCTTTTCCAGATCGATCCCGGTCTCGATACCCAGTTCCTCGCACAGGAACACGAAATCCTCGGTGGCGATATTGCCCGCCGCCCCGCCATGGGCGGCAAAGGGGCATCCGCCCAGCCCGCCCACCGCCGCATCATAATGGCGCACACCCATCTCCAGCCCCGCCATCGCATTGGCGATCCCCAACCCGCGCGTGTCATGCAGATGGAGAGAGAGTTCGAGATCGGGCCATTTTGCCCGCACCGCACCCACCACCCGGCGGATGCGCTCGGGCGTGGCCCATGCCATCGTGTCGCCAAGGCCCATCAGGCTCAGGTTCTCGCCATGATCGGCGGCGATGGAAAGCATGTCGCCCACCAGCCCCACCACGCGAGCCGGATCTACATCGCCTTCGAAATTGCAGCCAAAGGCGGCGGTAACAAAGCCGGTGCGCACCGGGATGCCATGGGCCTGATACATGGCGATCAGGGCTGGCTGGGCCTCGCGCTGTTGCTCGGGCGTGCGGTTCTGATTGCGCTTGAGGAAGACGTTGGATGCATAAAGCGTCAGCTTGCCTTCCAGATAGAGACGGCCGGTGGCAATCGCCCGTTCCAGCCCGCGCTGGTTCAGCCACAGGCCGCTGTAGCGCACCCCCGCGCGCGGGGTCATGCCCGCCACCACGGCTTCGGCATCGGCCATGCCCGGCACCTTTTGCGGATGGACAAAGGAGGTCACCTGAATAAGGCCAACCCCGGTGTCGGAGAGCGCATCGACCAGCCGGATCTTGTCGGCGGTGGGAATAGGCGCACGCTCGATCTGGAAACCTTCGCGCGGGCCTTCCTCCTTAATGAAGACGCGGGGGGGCAGGTTGGTCATCTTTCTTCTCCCGAAACGGAAATGGGCAAAATTGGGCGGGGCCATTGACATTTCGCATCTTTGTTCTGCTATACAGAACATCGAGACAAATGAGTGCAAGGCGAAACCGGAACATGAATTCAAAGCCTGGGGTGGCGGCGGTTGATCGCGCGCTGGACATTCTCGAAGCCTTTCGCGCCGGCAAACCGGTGCTGACGCTGGCCGAGATCGCGCGCATCACCGGGCTTTATAAAAGCACGATCCTGCGCCTGCTGGGCAGTCTGGAGCGCTATGGCTTTGTCTGGCAGCGCGCGGACGGCACCTATCAACTGGGCGCCAGCCTGCTCTCCTTCGCCTCGGTGTTTCAGGATTCGTTCGATCTGCGCCAATTTGTCGAGCCGGTGCTTGAACAACTGGTGGCCGACACCTCGGAGAGCGCGACCTTCTATATCCGCGACGGCGAGGATCTGGTCTGCCTGTTCCGCGCCGATGGCAGCAATGTGGTGCGCGATTACAGCGTGCGCCCCGGATCGCGCCGCGAATTGAACAAGGGCGCGGCCAGCGCCACCTTGCTGCAATTTGACGCCGGATTGCGTGCGCCCATCACGCGCGATGCGATGCTGGTGGTGTCGGTAGGCAATGTCGATCTGGACATGGCGGCCATCGGCGCGCCGGTGTTCGGCGCCAATGGCGTGCTGCAAGGGGCGATTACCCTGTCCGGCCCAAGCCTGCGCTTTACGCCGGAACATGTCGCGCGTCTGGCCCCGGTGGCGGTGGAGGCCGCGATTGGCCTGTCGCTGCGGCTGGGGGCAGCGCCGGGTCTGCTGCCCCTTCCTCTGGCCGCCGAATAAGGCCGCCATCGTTCAAACCGCCCCGCCGGCCCTGAGGCGGTCGAGCGCGGCCTGATCGCGGCCCAATTCGCCATAGATCCGCGCGTTATGCTCGCCCAGCCATGGCGGGGGGCAACGCGCTGCGGGCTGGCTGTCGGCAAGGTCGAAGCCTGCACGCACCACGCGCACACCGCCGAAATCAGCCTCAGGCATGGCGATATCCTGCAACAGATCGCGCGCGGCGATTTGCGGATGGGCCAGAATTTCGGGCACGCTCAGGATGCGCCCCGCCGGAATGCCATGCGCGTTGAACAGGCTTTCCCATTCCTGCGCGCTTTTGGCGGCCAGCGCCTGCTCCAGCTCGGCATTGATCGCCGCGCGGTTGGCCTTGCGCGTCTCGCGCTCGGCAAAGCGCGGGTCGGTGGCCAGATCGGGGCGCCCGATCAACCCGCACAGGGTCTCGAACTGCTCCTGCTTGTTGGCGGCAATGTTGATCGGCCCGTCGGCGCAGCGGAAGGCGCCCGATGGCGCGGCGGTCGCGTTCTGATTGCCGATGGGCTGCGCCTCTACCCCGGCGATCAGGTAATTCGACACAGCCCAGCCCATGGCCGACAGCGTGGCGTCCAGCATCGAAAGGTCGATGAAGGCCCCCTCGCCCGTCCGCTCCCGTTTGACCAGCGCGCTGACCACCGCAAAGGCGGCCGCCATCCCGCCCAGCGTGTCGCACAGCGGATAGCCCACGCGCAAGGGCGCGGTATCGGCGTCGCCGGTAATACTCATCACCCCCGACATGCCCTGCACGATCTGGTCATAGGCCGGATTGCCCGCCAGCGGCCCGTTCTGACCAAAGCCGGAAATCGCGCAATAGATCAGCGCCGGATTGGCCGCGCGCAGGGCTTCATGGCCAAAGCCCAGCCGGTCCATCACGCCGGGGCGGAAATTTTCCACCAGAACATCGGCGCTCGCCACCAGATCGCGGAACAGCGCCTTGCCCTCGGGGTGTTTCAGATCGACCGTCACCGACAACTTCCCCGCGTTCTGCGCGAGGAAGCTGGTGCCCATCAGCTGCGCGTTGAGCGCGGGCGAAGCGCCCAGCTTGCGCGCCAGATCGCCATCCTTCGGGTTCTCGACCTTGATGACCTCCGCCCCCAGCAGCCCCATCTGATAGGTGGCATAGGGGCCGGAGAGGATATTGGTCAGATCAAGAACCCGAAGCCCTGAGAGCAGATCGGCGGGGGGCCGCTGCGAATGGTCCGCCACGTGTCAGATCTCCGCCGTGTTCACGTCATAGCGATAGAGCCAGTCATAGCGGTCGCGGATCGGATCGCGGCTCCATTCGCTCTCCATATAGGCCATCGCGCCTTCCTCGGTGGCCAGCGCCGATTCATGGAAGCGTGAGGTATTTTCCTTGGCCCCGCGCACCATCGCGCTGGTCCGCTCGACGCGGGCCTGTTCATAGCGGTGCAGCGCCTCGACCGGATCGGCATATTTGTCGAGGCAGCGGCCCAGCACCACCCCGTCCTCGATCGACATGACCGCGCCCTGCGCCAGAAAGGGCAGCGTGGCATGGCAGGCATCGCCCAGCAAAGTGGCCCGACCCACGCTCCACGTCTGGCGCGGCGCGCGCTCCATAAAGGCCCATTTCATCACCGAGGGCGCGGCGCGGATCAGCGTCTGGACATCCTCGTGCCATCCGGCGAAATCGCGGGCGCATTCCTCGTTGGAGCCTTGCGTGTACCAGCTTTCCACCTGCCAGTCGTCGCGCTCGATCGTGCCGATCATGTTCATCAGCTTGCCCCCGCGCAGGGGATAGTTGACGAGATGCCCGCCCGGGCCGATCCACGTCCAGCCCAGCATGTCGCGCAGCCTTTCAGGCAGGCGGTCCATCGGGATCACGCCGCGCCATGCGATCATGCCGGTGAACTGCGCCTCGTCATCGCCGAAGAGGCAGCGGCGCACGGTGGATTTCACCCCGTCCGCGCCCACCAGCAGGTCGCCCTCGGCATGGGTGCCATCGGCGAAATGCAGGGTCACGCCATCCTCGCGCACGTCGATATTGCTGACCGCTTTGGCCAGATGGACCGCGTCGTGCTTGATCGCCCGCACCGCGTCGATCAACGTGGCGAGCAGATCAGGACGATAGACCGTCAGATAGGGATAGCCGTATTTCTCAATCGCCTCCGGGCCAAGGTCGAACATCGGCCATGCGCGGCCCGTGTTCCACAGGCGGAATTCCTTGCGGCGCGGTGCGCAGGAGGCCGCTTTGAGCGTTTCAAACACGCCCAGCGCATCCAGGGCGCGCGATCCGTTGGGGCTGATCTGGACGCCCGCGCCCACTTCGCCCAGTTCGGGGGCCTGTTCATAGACCTCGACATCATAGCCCCGGCGCAGCAGCGACAGGGCCGCCGCCATGCCTCCGATACCGCCGCCCGCAATCAGCACTTTGAGAGATTGTGTCATATATGCTCCCCAAACTTATGAATTTCTTGAAAGGAATGATGGCGGATCAATCTGCCTCGCAGCGCAGCCAGTCGAAGGCGGCCATCACCGGCGCATCCGAAACCTTGAGCAACAGCGCGTCGCTTTGGGCGCGGTGGCGATAGGGTCGCCATGCCGGGATCGCGATCGTGTCGCCAAAGCTCCAGTCAAAGGTCTGACCGTCGATCTCTGTGCGGCCATGGCCTTCGACCACGGCGTAGATGATGTTGGCCGTGGTGCGGCATCGCGCGGTTTCCCGTCCGGCGATCAGCCTTTGCATATCCAGCCGGATGGTCTTGAGCGCCGGATCGCCCAATTGCACCGAGGCATGGGCATCATCCACCGCCGACGCCGTTTCAAGCCGCGCCAGTGTATCTTCACGCCGAAAGGCCAGCGGCGAACTGTCGACCGGCACGGGATCGGACTCGACCCCATCGGGATGGGGCTGATAGAACATCGGTTCGAGCAGATGGACCAGCGGAACGTCGAGAAAATCCATCCAGTAGCAATCGTCCGGCCCGACATTGTCATGCGAATGCCATGTCCATGCAGGCGTCAGCAGCACGTCGCCCGGCCGCATTTCTACCCGGTGCCCATCGACCACCGTATAGGTTCCCCGCCCCTCCAGAATGAGACGCAGGGCGTTGGGTGTGTGGCGATGGGCGCGGGCCATCTCGCCGGGGCGGATCATCTGATAGGCCGCCACCATCGAGCGCAGCGTCGAATAGACATTGCCCTCCACCGGGTTGAACATGGTCAGATTGCGACGCTCGGCCTTGTCGGTACCGATCAACTCGCCAGCGCGGGCAAGGATCGGCTTGGCATCCGCATAGCGCCACTGGTGCGGCAGGAAATTGGCGCGCGGCTGCGGCCAAAGCGCGGGGAACCGGCGGTGCCAGCCCCCCTCCATGTTAAGCTCGGTGAAGGCGGCGTAGAGATCATCCAGCGTGGCAATGTCGGCCATGATGTCCTCAATTCTGCTTGATGATGGGCGGGACATAGGCCGCCGCGAAAACCTCGCTGGCCCCTTCTTTGCCCTGCACGACATCGACCGTCATTTCGCCAAGGCGGGTGATCGTTATGCGCACTTTGTCGCCATCCGTGATCGGCCCCACGCCCTGCGGCGTCCCGGTGGCGATGATGTCGCCTGGCTGCAGCGTCATCACCGCCGAGGCCGTCTCGATCATGCCGGGAATGTCCAGCACCAGATCGCGCGTATTGGCATGCTGACGCAGCTCGTCATTGACCCAGAGGTTCATTTCAAGCTGGTCGGGATCAGGCACGTCATCGGCCGTGGTGATCCACGGGCCGACAGGGCAAAACGTGTCATAAGCCTTGCGGAACACGCGCTCCTCGCGGCCGCGCACCACCATGTCCATCAGGCAGGCATAGCCGAACACCGCCTCGCGCCAGTTTTCACGCGGGACCGAGCGGCAGGTCTTGCCGATGATGATACCCAGTTCGGCCTCGTGATGAACCTCGCGCCCCGGCACATGGGGCAGGACGACCGGATCGTTCGGGCCAGACACCGAAGAGGACGGCTTGAGGAAGAAGCCCTGATTGGTGGCGCGATAGGTGGCCTGCATTTCACGGCCATGGGCATGATAATTCACCGGATAGGCGATGACCTTATTGGGCCAGGGCACCGGCGTTTCCAGCCGCACATCGGCCAGCGCCTTACGCGGGGCCGTGGCCAGCGCGGCCTCGATCCGGGGGCGCAGAATGACGAAATCGCGGATCAGCACCAGCGGGCCGACCGGGGGCCATTGCGCGGGATTGATCCCGCAAACCTCTGTCACATCGGCGATTTCATCACCCACACAGACCCCGATCCGGCCACCATCAAATCTTGCGAGACGCATTGGTCGTCTTCCTGTTCTATTTAACGGAACGATGTTCTTTTTATAAACGAGTCGACGATGAAATCAACTGTATTCATGGGTGCGGAAAGGTGATTTTCTCCGCTCGCCCTATCGGGCACAGCCAAACAAAAGGGCGCGCGAAAGCCGATCGCGCGCCCCTTCCCATCACCCCTTTATCGAGGCTTTAGACTTTAGAATTTGGCGCGCAGACGGGCGCCCCATGTGCGCGGCGGCGCAATGTCATGGCCATTGTAATTGGCGATGAAGGGGTATTGCTGGGTGCCGGTGTAAACGGCGGTATTGCCGATGTTGCGGACAAAGGCCTGAATCGAGAAACGATCACCTGGCGCGTAATAGGTCAGGCTGGCGTTGAACAGGGCATAGGCATCGGCCCGCGCATTCTCGACAAATTCGGCCGAAAGCCAGCGCGAGGAGGCAAAGCTCATATCCGGCGTGAATTCCACCCGCGCGCCATCCTTCAGGTCAAACGTGTGGGTGTAATTGACATTGCCCGAGAACTTGGGCGTGCGCGGCAACTGGAAGCCGTTGCAATTGACGGTCCAGTAACCGATCCGCGCATTGCCGCCCGGAATGGCCGTCACGCCGCAGGTGGTCGTCGGATCGGGGCTGGCCGCGCGATAGACCTGATAGGAGAAGTCCTTGTACTTGCTCTCGGTATATTCGACGCCGACATGGAAGGAGTCATTCATCGTCGGGCGCAACGTGGCCTCCAGCGTGATGCCCTTGGCCACGGCCTTGCCCGCGTTGAACAGCGAGGACACCTGCGCGCCGCCGCGATCAAGCTGCGAGAAATTCTCCTGCCGGTTTTTGTAGTCCATATAGAACAATTCGGCGTTAATCAGCAGCAGACGGCCAAAGAAGCGGTTCTTTGAACCGATCGTATAGGCGGTCACGTCCTCGGGCTTATACGGGTCGATGTCGGCGTTGGACTGACCACCCGATTTGAAACCGGTGACGACGCTGGCATAGAGCATGTTTTGAGGGGCCACGTCGAATTCGACGCCCGCCTTGTAATTCAGCCGCTTGGCCGAATAGGTGCCCTTAACCCATGTGCCCGAGGACGTCAGGATCTCGCAGGAACCGCCAATCGCCGTGCCGCCCGCCGGACAGGCAAGGCTGCCCGCGATGGCATAACGGTGGCCGTCGACCGACTTGGTTTCGTCGGTATAGCGCAGGCCCGCCGTGGCGCGGAAACGGCTGGTCAGCGAATAGGTCGCCTCGCCAAAGGCGGCATAGGCGCGGGTGTTCAGCTTGGCGATAAAGGCGGTGTCGGAAGCGCGGCCAAGACGGACGGCATTATAGCTGTCCTGATCCTCGTTGAAATAATAGCCGCCCAGCACCCATTTGACGCGGTTGTCGGCATGGCCAAGGCGCACTTCCAGCGTCTGGCCTTCCGAGACGGACGGCGCTCCGGTGAAATAGTTGTTCGTGCCGAAATAGAGCGCGGGCATGACCAGCGAGTCCTGCGTAACGCGCTGATAGGCGGGGATCACGGTCAGCACGGCCGGGCCAAGGTTCCAGTCGATATGGCCATTGATGCCCAGCACGTCGACGTTCTGATAGACCTTGCTGGTATCCAGCGGATAAATGCCCGGAGGCGCCGTCACGCTGCCGATCAGGCTGTTAAGCGACTGGTTGATCGAGGTCCAGCGGTTGGCCGGGGTGATCGGCTGGGGATTGGTGATACCCGGCGCGTTGGGGGCGGTCGGCTCATAAACCACCTTGCCCGGACCGCGCCCGCCCAGATGCTGATAATTGACGCCAAGGCGCAGGGTCAGCGCTTCGGTCGGCTGGGCCTTCACCTGAAGGCGCAGCGCGTGGTGCTTGTCGTCATCGGTGCCGTCGGTGATATAGCCGTCGCGCGAAACGCCCTGGAACGAGGCGCGCACCGCCACCTTGTCGCCCAGCGGGATGTTGACCGCACCTTCGGCATTATAGCCGTTGTAATTCTGGAAACCCGCGCTGACATAGCCCTCGAACTGGCCCAGCTTGGGCTGAACCGGGATGATGTTGAGCGCGCCGCCCGTGGCATTGCGGCCATAGAGCGTGCCTTGCGGACCCTTCAGCACTTCGACGCGCTCGAGGTCATAGAAAGTGGCCGCGACAAACTGGCTGCGCGCGGCGAACACGCCGTCATAGGCCTGCGCCACAGCGGGGTTGGAATAGCCGGTGGTCGAAAAATCGCCTGCGCCGCGGATATAGACCTGAATCGCGCTGCCGCCCTGAGTGATCTGAACGCCGGGTGAGAGGCGGGCCAGATCGGTCGCCTGGGCCACACCCGCGCGGGCCAGCGTTTCGGCGGACAGCACGTCGATGGAAACGGCGGTTTTTTGCGCGCTTTCCTTGCGGAACTGGGCGGTGACGACGATTTCCTCGCTGGAGGGCGCCGGAGCCTTTTCATCGGCGCGGGCCAGCGCGGGCAACAGGGCGCTGGCCGCAACGCCCAGCAGGAACATCGCCGCGCGATCGCAACGTTTCATCTCAATCCTCCCCAATCATTTCATGGTTATCACAGTTTGGCTTCACCAGAAGGAGCGGCTTTAGTCGCGTTCTTTCTAGTGGAATGCCATTCTTATAAAATGCGATTCTTGCCCTGTCAATCAAAGATGATTACAGATGTATTCAATCATATTCCACTGATTTCCGCCATTTTCGCGCTTTCGATCACCCGTCTGGACAGCTCGCCCGACTCTCGATAGAATGGTGTTCTATTTTCAGCGCGACTCCCCCCAACGCGCCTTTGGGAGACGATGACATGACAACATTCCCCGACGTTCCGGCCTTCACCGGCTTCAACACCCCCTCGCGGGTGGAGGCGAACGTCCATGACCTTGATGTACGCGGCACGATCCCGCCCGAAATGGACGGCTGCTTCTATCGCGTTCAGCCTGAGCATCAGTTTCCGCCCCTGCTGGGCAATGACATCGCGTTTAACGGCGATGGCATGATATCGATGTTCCGTTTCAAGGACGGCCGGGTCGATTTCACACAGCGCTGGGCGAAAACCGACAAGTGGAAGCTGGAAAATGAGGCGGGACGGGCGCTGTTCGGCGCCTATCGCAATCCGTTGACCGATGATGAAAGCGTCAAGGGCAAGATCCGGGGCACCGCCAACACCAACGCCTATATCCATGGCGGGCGGCTCTATGCGCTCAAGGAAGACAGCCCCGCGCTGGTGATGGATCCGGTCAGCCTTGAGACACAGGGCTACACCGATTTTGACGGGCGGATGAAGGGTGAAACCTTTACCGCTCATCCCAAGACCGACCCGGCCACGGGCAATATGTGCGGCTTTGGCTATGCTTCCAAGGGCCTGCTGACCCGCGACATGACCTATTACGAGATCAGCCCCGAAGGCGAGCTGCTCTATGACGTGTGGTTCGAGGTGCCCTATTACTGCATGATGCATGACTTCGCGATCACACCCGATTATGCGCTGTTCTCGGTGATGCCGATGACCAGCAGTTGGGAACGCCTGAAGGCGGGCAAGCCCCATTTCGGCTTTGACACAGCCCAGCCCACCTATCTGGCCGTGATGCCGCGCAAGGCGGGAACCACCGCGCAGGACATCCGCTGGTTCAAGGGCGGCAATTGCTTCACCGCCCATGTGATGAACGCGCATCAGGATGGCACCAAGCTACATCTCGATCTGCCCGTGGCCGCCAATAACATGATGCCCTTCTTTCCGGACATCAACGATGCACCCTTCGATCCGGCGGCTGGAGCGACCTATCTGACGCGCTGGAGCGTCGATCTGGCGCAGAACGAGGAGGAGTACCGTTCGCAGCGGCTGTCCGACATGATCGGTGAATTTCCCCGCATCGACGACCGCTTTACGGGGCAAAAGAACCGCTACGGCTGGATGGTCGTGATCGATCCTTCGCAGCCGGTCGAAGCCAAGGGCGGCAGCGCGGGCGGCTGGGTGATGAACACGCTGGGCTTTGTCGATCTGGAAAGCGGCACCGAGCAGAAATGGTGGTGCGGCCCGGTCTCCTCGATCCAGGAGCCCTGCTTCGTCCCCCGTCCAGGCTCTGAGCGCGAAGGCGACGGCTGGATCGTGATGGTCTGCAACCGTCTGGAAAACCGCAGCAGCGACCTGCTGATCTTTGAGGCCACCGATATCGCGGCAGGGCCTGTCGCTACTATAGCCATCCCGGTGCGCCTGCGTTTCGGCCTGCACGGCAATTGGGCCGAGGCCAGTGCGGTCAAGGCTTTGGAAGAAGCGTGAAAGAAGGAAAGGGCGAGGGCTTGGCTCTCGCTCTTTTTCTTGAGGAACGATGCCTCCGGCGGGCAAAGGGTCGAAACCCTTTGCAATCCCATTACTGTCTATGGCGCGTCCATTGGCAACCTGTGGCCGATTAACGCTATGCCTGAAAATTGAAAGCCTGCGGCGCAGACAAGCATAAGTTGGCCGCGCCGCAGGCTTTAATTATTTCAACGAGGCAGCCAACCAAGCACCACCCCATTAACGGGTTTGCAAAGGGTCGAGACCCTTTGCCCGCCGGAGGCATTCTTTACCCCTCGATCCCCCGACAAACCATATCGGCCAACATGCCCACCGCCTCATTCCAATCAAGCGAGGCCAGATCAAAGCCCATCACCCCGGCCAGACGCTCACCGCGCGCGAGGGGGTAGATATAGACGCCCAGCACCACATTCATGGCCAGGAAGAAGCGTGCCTCGTTCAGATCAGGCAGACATTGGCGCAGCAGGCCGATCAGCCGCCGTCGCACCGGCTCGGCCAGTTGGCGGGTGATGACGCGGGCCTCCTCGGAAGGGTCAACCAGCGCGAGGCTGTAGATACGGTGGCTTTTTTGCACATCGGCCCCCTCGCCCAGCATGGCCGAGCCGAAGAAGGCGGCAATCACCGCGCGGGCCGAGAGTTCGCCCGAGGCCTCCAACGCATCAAAACCGGCGTTTTGCGCGGCGTGGATCGGGTCGAAATGGCGACGAAACACCTCGGCGAACAATTCCTGCTTGCCGCTCCAGTTGCGGCTGAGCGAGGCAAGGCTGGTGCCCGCCCGCGCGGCGATGGCGCGGATGGTGCAGCGGTCATAGCCGCTTTCGATAAATTGGTCGTCAGCCGCGATCAGGAACCGATCGCGGCTGCTGCCTTCGGGCGTTTCAGCCATCCACGCCCACCCGGCCATAGCGCCCGTCGACATAGACCAGCGGTTCACCCCCGCCCACGATCACTCTTTCCACCAAACCCGTCACCACCCTATGGCTCCCGAAATCCGCTGCTTGTTCAACGCGGCACAGGATAGTGGCAACGCAGGATTCCACAAGCGGCAGCCCGCCTTCGATCCGCCAGTCCAGCGTATCAAAGCGCCGATCGGGCGGTGTGGTGACGAAGGCCTGACAGGCGGCGGCCTGATCGGCGGCCAGAATATTGACCATGAACCGCCCATTTCCCTGCAACGGCGCCAGCAAGGACGCGGTGCGGTTGATCGCCAGCAACAGCGAGGGCGGCTCCATGCTGAGCGACATGAAAGCCGTCATCGCAATGCCGCAGGGCGCGCCCGCTTCGTCCAGCGTGGTGACAAGCGCCACCCCGCTGGCCAGCAGGCGCATGGCGGCGCGGAAGTCTCCTTCCAGCGCCGCGACCATCTGCCCGCTCATTTCCAGTCCACATTGGGCATCGCGCCCGACTTGGCCAGAAATTCGCGTACCTGACCCCATTCGCCGTCGCGCTGGGCCACCATGTGGTCGCCGATGCGGGCTCGGCCCTGGCTGGTCAGATAGAACATCTCGTAAAGCTCGATACGGCTGCCCAGCGCCGATCCGGCAAAATCCCATGCCGTGCGCATGATGCTGGTGCGCTGTTCAGCGCTCATCCCCGCCGCGCCGGGCAGGTATTTGCGCAATACATCCCCGATTTCCGGGTTTTCGAACAAGGCCAGCGAGGGCGTGCAGAGCAGGTTATGCGAACCTATGGCCCGGATGATCTGGTTCACACGCGTCATCCAGCCCGGCATCACGCACCGCAGCACCGAAAGGTCGCGATGCGGGAAGAAGGCCCCCGCGCCCCAGTCATGCGCCCGCGCCTCGGCCGCCACGATGGCCGAACGGGTGAGCGTGAGATAGGCATGGATTTCGCCCAGCATTTCGGCCGCATCGGGGCGGGCGAGGCTGTTCGACACCTTCAGGATGCTGGAACACAGGTCATAGGCGAATTCCAGCTTCACCATCGCGCGGATCGCGGTCTGTTGCAGCGTGTTGCCCGGCGAAACGCCCTGATTGAGGTTGTTGTAGACGTTAAGGTCGCCTTCGCAGAACACGCGTTCATAGGGCACTTCCACATCGTCAAAGATGACAAAAGCATCCTGCTCGTCAAAACGCGACGAGAAAGGCGCGTCCTGCACGCTGGCCCCGGTGCCGTAATGGTCGCGGCAAATCTGGATTACGCCCTTGGTCTTGACCGGGATCGAGAAGATCAGCGCATAATCTTCCCCGCCCGACGGGATCGGCGCCGAGGAATAGACGTAGAGCTCATCGGCCAGCGGCCCCAGCGTGGCGAGAACCTTGCCTCCGCGCACGATGATGCCGTTTTCATTGCGGCCCACCACGCGCAGCGTCAGATCGGTGTTCATCCCCGCCAGATCGCCCACACTCTTGTCGATATTGGCATGGACGATAGTGTGGGTCATCGAAAGGTCGCCCTCGATCACCTCGCGGTGGAATTTTTTGAGGCGTTCATAGCCTTCCGGCTTGCCCCGCGCCCAGATGTCGGCGCGTGCTGTATGGCCCGACAGCACGACATTGACGTAATCGGGCGTGCGCCCCAGCATGCCGTTGGAATAGCGCGACAGCCGCTCCAGCCCGCGATGGCGGATCGCCAGATCTTCCGCGCTTTTGGGCAGCATCAGGCTGACATTCATCTTTTCGCCTGATCGCTCCGGATCGGGGATCAGGCATTCCTCGGCATAGGTGTGCTGCCAGTCGAAATAACCCGCCATGCCGTCAATCGAACCGGCAAGGCGCGGATCATTTGCCACATCCACCTTGCCATCGCCCAGATAGACCACCCGGTCATCCTTCAGTCCTGCCTTATATTCGGCCCCTGTGCGAGCAGCCATTGCATCTTCTCCCAAGACGTGGAAACAAGTGTATTCACGAATCGTCAAATGCTCAATGAAACACCATTCTGTCAAGTGGAACTTTGGGCATTGACGGCAAGGAGCCCCATTCATAGAATGGTGTTCTGTTTTCAAAGCCTCCGGTTATGAGGGGCGCAAAGACTTGGGAGAAGCGTTTCATGTCAGCCGCGATTGCGCCCGCTGCGCCGGACCTTGCCACGCTGTCCTCGGCGTGGGAATGTTTTGCCGCCCTGCTGGGGACCGAAGGCGTGCTGGATGATCAGAGCGGCCTGCGCGCCTTTCATGATCCGTTTGAAGGCCCCGCCCCGCATGGCCATCAACCCGCGCTGGTCGTCCAACCGGCCAATGTCGAGCAGGTTCAGGCCGCCCTGCGCGTGGCCACCGAAAGGGGGCTCCATGTGTGGACCTCGTCCAAGGGGCGCAATTACGGCTATGGCGGTTCGGCGCCGGTTTCCGATGGCGCGGTGGTAATCAACCTGTCGCGGATGAACCGTATTCTGGACATTGACGCCACCCATGGCACTGCCGTGATCGAACCGGGCGTCAGCTTTGCCGACCTCTATGCCGCGCTGCGCAAGGACGACATTCCGCTGATGATGTCCGTGCCCGATCTGGGTTGGGGAAGCATCATCGGCAATGCGCTGGAGCATGGCATCGGCTATAATGTGATGGGCGATCATGCCTCGGCCCTGTGCGGACTGGAGGTGGTGCTGCCCGATGGGTCGCTGCTGCGTACGGGACAAGGCGCCCTGCCCGACAGCCCGCTGTGGCACCGGCACAGGCGGGGCTTTGGCCCGGCGGTCGATGATCTGTTCAAACAGTCCAATCTGGGCATCGTCACCAAGGCCGGGCTGCATCTGATGCCCCGGCCCGAAGTGATGGCCACCGGAACGATCCGCTGCGAGACCGAGGAGGACATCGTGCCCCTGATCGGCATGGTGCGCCGCCTGCTGCAATCAGGTGTGCTTCAAGGCGTGCCGATGCTGGTTTCCTCGCCGCCCATGGCCACGGGATCGGGCGCAGGGCGCTTTACCGCCGAAAATCTGCGTCAGGTGCTGCGGCCGGGTCGCTGGAATTTGCGTTTTGGCCTTTATGGCCATGAAGCGCTGGTTTCGGCCCGCCGCTCTGTGCTGGAGCGTGAAGTGGCCGCCATTCCCGGCGCGGTGATGGAACTGCGCCAATATCCGGGCGATGCCGGGCCCGAGGATGTCGAACCGCGCGACCTTATCGCTGCGGGAATCCCCAATCAGGTGCTGCTCGACCGGCTGAAAGGCGTGTTTGGCGACAGTTTCGGCCATATGGATTTTTCGCCGGTGCTGCCCATTGATGCCGATTATGCCCGCCGCACGGAAACCCTGCTGGGCGAGACCATGGCGCGCCATGGACTGATCGGCGCCTTTGGCCTGCTATGCTTTCCGCGCAGCATGGTCAGCGCCAGTCTGGTGATGTTTGACGCGACCGATCAGGCCCGAGTCGATGCCGCCCGCGCGGCGGTGCGCCATCTGTGCGACGAAGTGGCGAAATGGGGCTGCGCGCCCTATCGCGCCCATGTTGCGCTGGTCGATCATGTGCAGGACAAATTCGCCTTTGGCCAAAACGCGATGGCCCGTTTCTACACCAGGCTCAAGGATGCGCTGGACCCGGCCGGCCTGTTGGCGCCGGGCAACCACGGCATCTGGGCCGGCGGGCAGCGCGCAGCGCAATGACCTTGGGCCGGATTCGAAAATCATTCGATTATAAAAACATATGGGATGGGCCGCAGACATGCTCCACCCCGCGAGGAGAAAGACCATGAGTGGAGAGCGTATCTCCGTTGCCCAGGCGCACCGTCTGGCGCGCATGAATATAGTCGCCGGATTCCTCGTGTGGGGCATTGCTCTGGCGGGGGTCTCGATGATGATGCCGGTGATGTACAATTCCATTCTGGAATCAATGCATTGGACGATCGGCGAGACCACCCGATTCATGGCGATCAAGTCGGCCACATCGGCGCTGGGCGGTCTGGTGGCGGGCTCCTTGTTGGTGCGCGTAGGGGCCAAGCGGGTGCTGGTGCCCTCGATCTTTGTGATCGGCATTGCCACCAGCCTGCTTTATTTCGCCAAAAGCCTGCCCTTCTATTACGCGCTGGCGGCGGTTTCGGGCGTCTGTTCGGTGTGGAGCGTGATCGCCATTCAGGTGACGCTGGCGCGCTGGTATTCGGCCAGTCTGGGGCGGATGACGGGCTTTGCCATGCTGGGCGGGGCCTTGGCCGGTTTCATAGTGCCGATGAGCACGCGCATGGGCGTCACCCATTGGGGATGGCATGCCACAGCGGGCGTGGCCGGGCTGGTGGTGCTGGTTCTGGTGGGCCTTTCCATCTCGCTGCTGGTGCATGAAACGCCCGAGGCCTATGGCTATACCGCCGACGAATTGGACCCCGGCAAGGCCCGCCCCGGCGGCGCCCCGGCCGATCCGGGCGAGGATTTCGCCTCTTTCCGCAAGACGCCGCAATTCTGGATGCTGATTCTGGCCACCGCACTGTCGGGCGTCATCAGTAACGGGATCAACGAATATATCCCGCTGTTTATCGAAAAGCACACCGCGCTGGGCGCGACGGCCGCGGCGCTGGGCTTTACCATCGTCATGCTGATTTCGGGGCTGGGCAAGATCCTCTTTGGCTGGGTGTTCGACCGGCTCTCAACGCGGGGGGTGGCCTTGTGCTGGGCTCTGTGCGGGGTAGCGGCGCTGGCAACCTTTCCGATGGGGATTAAAGGGGCGCTGCCGTTGGTGGGTTATGCCACTTTCCTTGCCTTCACCATCCTGCGCGGCGTGTCGCATGGCGGGGTGATCGTTCAGGCGCCGGTGCTGGCGCGCCACATCTATGGCGTGCGGGCGCTGCCTCAGGTGATCTCGCTGTTGACGGCGGCCTTCCACCTTGGCGCGGCGGCCGGGATTGTGGCCATCGGTGCGGGCGTGGACAAGACCGGCGGCTTTACCCTGCCCTTCATCGTGGTGGCCTGCGTGGCCTTCGTCGCGGCGGGCATCGGTTGGCAATTCCATCCGCGCCACTGGGCCGGTCAGCAAGCCGCCGCCAAGGCCTGAGGGAGGATCTATGTCGATCTTGCTGCCTGCGGGCATGAATGGCGCGGCTTTTGACCGGGCGCTGGGCGATTTCCGCCGCGCGATTGGCGATCCATGGGTGCTCTCGGGCGAGGAGGACCGCCAGACCTATATCGACCCTTATGCGATGGGCGACGGGCTGGACCATGATTGCAGCGCGATCCTGGCCCCCGGCTCGGTCGAGGAAGTGCAGGCGATCATCCGCATCGCCAATCAGCACAAGACCCCGCTCTGGCCGGTCAGCCGCGGCAAAAATCTGGGCTATGGAGCAGCCTCGCCCAAGGAAAAGGGTAATCTCATCCTCGACCTTTCGCGGATGAACCGCATTCTGGATGTGAACGAGAAGCAGGCCTCCTGCCTGATCGAGCCGGGCGTGGGCTATTTCGACTTGTTCCGCCATCTGCGCGAACGCAATCTGCCGCTGTGGATGAGCGTGCCGGGCAATTCATGGGGCAGCGTGATCGGCAATGCGCTGGATCGCGGCATCGGCTACACCCCCTATGGCGACCATTGCGAGACATTGTGCGGGCTGGAAGTGGTGCTGCCCGATGGATCGCTGCTGCGCACCGGCATGGGCGCGATGATGGGGGCAAAGGGCTGGCAGAGCTATAAATATGGCTATGGCCCCGGATGGGACCAGATGTTCATGCAATCGAACCTTGGCGTGGTGGTCAAGGCGGGCCTGTGGTTGCAACCCGAGCCGGAGATGACGGCCAAGATCACGCTGGCCCTGCCCCGCTTCGACGATGCAGGCTGGGCGCTCGACATCCTGTGCGATCTGCGCCGCCGGGATATTATCCAGCACAATATCGTGTTCGGCTCGCCTGTGCGCGCGGCCTCCACCATGTCGCAGCGCGCCGATTGGTACACCGGCCCCGGCGCCCTGCCTGACAGCATCTCCGAACAGATGATGGCCAAGTTGGGGCTTGGCTGGTGGAATGCCAAGATCAGCCTGTTTGGCGATGAGGGCAGCGTGATGGCGCAGGTCGCGCTGATCCGCCGCCTGTTCGAACCGCGTCTGGGCGGTCCCTTGCAATTCGAGGTCTGGAAACGCGGCGAGCCGCTGGAAAAATCGGCCACCGGCATCCCCACCACGATGGGTCTGCAATCGGTCAACTGGTATGGCGGGCGCGGCGGGCATCTCAGCTTTGCCCCGGTCCTGCCGCAGGATGGCGACATGGCGCTGGCCTATGCCAAAAAGATCAAGGCCTATTACGAGGAGGTGGGGCAGGACTATTACGCCAGCTTCACCATCGGGCGGCGCCATATCAACAATGTCAGCCTGATCCTGTATAACCGCGACGAGCCCGAAGCCGTCACGCGGGTGGACAAGCTCTATCGCCACCTGCTGAAGGAAGCCGCCGCCAGCGGTTTTGGCGAATATCGCGGCCATATCTCCTATATGGACGAGGTGGCCGCCACCTATGACTTCGCCGATGGTGCGCTGGCGCGCCTCAACAGCCGCGTCAAGGCGGCGCTCGACCCCAACAATATCCTCGCGCCGGGCCGCAACGGTATCGGCAGCCGCACCCATGGGGGAGACAGGACATGATCCGCATCCTTGCCTTTGTGCTTGGGCTGATCCTCGCCCTGGCGCTGATCGCCATGCCCGCCGATGCGCAAGGCCCGGCGGCCCCGAAATCGGTTAATGCCACGCCCATCGCCACCACCGCGCTGGGGGCGATCTCTTACGGCGCGCAATCGGCCAATCCGGGCGAAAAGCTGTTCGGCCGCAAATGCGCCTTTTGCCATATCGGCCCCAGCACCGGCAAATTCATGCTGGCCCGCCGAGTGCCCAAGGGACAGGCTGAATTGCCTGATCGGCGCGACCTGACCGCCGATTATGTCAAGGCGGTGGTGCGCAATGGTCTGGTCAACATGCCCACATTTACCCGCGTGGAATTGACCGACCGCGAACTGGCGCAGGTTGCCGACTGGCTGGCGCGAAAGGGCCGCAAATGAGCGGGCCAAACATATCGCGCCGCGCCATGCTGGGGGCCATGGCGGTGTTGCCGGGGATGGGCATGGCGCCGCGCGCGTGGGCTGCGGGAGCGTGTCATTTCATCCTCGACGCGCGCCTGCCCGAAGCCGCCGCGATCCGGGCAAAGGCCGAAGCTGCAGGGCATCGCAGCGCTGATCCCGAAGGCGAGATCGTCCGCCTCTTGCTGAGCGACGAAGGCCGCCAAATGGCGGGCACGATCATCGGCCTGACGACCTACAGCGATTACATTCTGGCCCGCGACATACTGCGCATGCGGCATCGTCAGGTGGATCGACCCCATGCTCTGCCGGACGGCGATGCAGGCGATCTCCGCCTTGCCTCTCTGCGCGATGCCTGTGCGCGCCGCTGCGCCTCGCGGGCGACCTCCTTTCTCTGGCTGGCCTGAACCGGCGCCGACCCAAGGAATCCCAAAGTGTCCAAGTTAGAATTCGACTATATCATCGTGGGCGCCGGATCGGCAGGCAGCGTGCTGGCCAACCGGCTGAGCGCTGACCCGCAAAACCGCGTCCTCCTGGTCGAGGCCGGCGGCAAGGCGGACCATCCCTATATCCGCATGCCGCTCGGCTTTCTTCAGGCGCTGCGCAATCCGACGCTGACCTGGCAATTCGCCTCCGAGCCTGAGCCGCATCTGGAGGGCAAGGTTTTCCCTCTGCCGCGCGGGCGGGTGCTGGGCGGCTCGTCCTCGATCAATGGCACCGTGCATTTCCGGGGCCATCCCTTCGATTTCGACGATTGGGCCGAACTGGGCTGCACCGGCTGGGATTACAAAAGCGTCCTGCCCTATTTCAAACGCAGCGAGGACCACTGGACCGGCGGCAATCCATGGCGCGGCAAGGGCGGACCGATCGGCGTAAAGCCGGTCGATGTATCGCGCCTGATGGCCGGTGAATTGCGCGCCTCGGCGGCTTTGCAGGGCTATGCCTATAATCCCGATTATGACGGCATCGCCAACGAGGGCTGCGCCGATGTTCAGGTCGCGCTGAAAAATGGCGAGCGTTGCGGTGGGGCCAAAGCCTATATCGAGCCTATCCGTGGCCGTGCCAATCTCCATATCCTCACCCATGCGCAGGTCAGCCGCATCCTGTTTTCCGGCAAACGCGCCACCGGCATCGCCTTTGAACGCCATGGCGTGAACCAGACCGCCATCGCCCGACGCGAGATCGTGCTGTGCGGGGGGGCCTATGGCTCGCCCCAATTGCTGATGCTTTCGGGCATCGGCCGGGCGCCGGATCTGGCCCGACATGGCGTGGGCGTGGTGCATGAACTGCCGGGCGTCGGGCAAAATCTGCAGGAGCACGTGCGTCTTGCCCACCAATATGACGCCGCCCCGCCCCACAGCTTTGCCCAGCAATTGCGCTTTGACCGCGCCGCTTTGGCTTTTCTGCGCTGGTATTTCCTGCGTTCCGGCCCCTTTGCCAACCAGATCGCGGCGGCCTGCATCCTCGCCCGTTCTCAGGATGGGCTTGACCGCCCCGACCTTCAGATCATGTCCAGCCCGGTGCGGGTGGACGCCAATATCTGGTTCCCCGGTTTCGCCAGGCCCAAACAGGATTGCTTCTACAATTCGATCTGCCTGCTGCGCCCGAAAAGCCGGGGCAGCGTAACCTTGCAGGACAGCGATTTCCGCTCGGCCCCGCGCATTCATCTCAACCTGCTGGGCGATGAACGGGACTGGGATGTGCTGAAAAAGGGGCTGGGCATTTCGCGACGGATTTTCTCGAATGGGCCGATTGCCGATTACATCATCGAGGAAACCCTGCCTGGCGCCCATATTACCAGCGACGAGGCGCTTGATGCGATGAAGGCGCAATTGTCGGGCGTGGTGCATCATCCGGTGGGCACATGCGCGATGGGCATTGAGACCGATGCGGTCGTCGATCCGCAATTGCGGGTGCATGGCATTGGAAGCCTGCGCGTGGCCGATGCCTCGATCATGCCGCTGCTGGTGGGGGCCAACACCAATGCCGCCGCCGTGATGATCGGCGAGAAAGCCAGTGACCTCATTCTGCAATCCGCGCGTCAGGAGCAACAAGCATGAACCCGATTTTCGACACCGCCCGCGCGCGCATCGCCGCCCTGTCGGGCCATTTCATCAACGGCGCATGGCACGAAGGGACGGGGGCGACGATCCCGGTCCTCGACCCGGCCACCGAAACGGCCATCGGTGCGATTGCCGCAGGCGGGGCGCAGGAGGTCGATAAGGCCGTCCGCGCCGCTCGCCGCGCCTTTGACGCACCATCATGGTCCGCCATGCCCGCCGCCGAGCGCGAACGCCTCCTGCTGCGCCTTGCCGATCTGGTGGAGGAGAACCGCGACGAACTGGCCGCGATGGAAACCATCGACAATGGCATGCCCTATGGCGTGTCGCGGATGATGGCTGTGGGCAGCGCGATCAGCGCGATCCGTTATCACGCAGGCTGGCCCCGGCGATTGACGGGGGAAACGGTGCCCATGTCGGTGCCGGGCAACTGGCATGGCTATACCACACATGAAGCACTGGGCGTCGCGGCGCTGATCGTGCCGTGGAACGCGCCCTTTGCCATCACCTGCACCAAGGTTTCGGCGGCGCTGGCGGCGGGATGCACGGTGGTGCTCAAGCCTGCTGAACTGGCGCCCATGTCGGGGCTGCGTCTGGCCGAGCTGGTGACGCAAGCGGGCTTTCCCGAAGGCGTGGTCAATGTGGTGACCGGGACCGGCGCGGAGGCGGGTGCGGCGCTGGTTGGCCACCCCGGCATCGACAAGATCAGCTTTACCGGATCGACCGCCACCGGCAAGGCCATCCTGCATCAGAGCGTGGGTGATCTCAAACGCGTCAGCCTCGAACTGGGCGGCAAATCGGCCAGCATTGTTTTTCCCGATGCCGATCTGGCGCGCGCCATTCCCGCCGTGGCCATGGGCATTTTCGGCAATAGCGGGCAGGTTTGCGCGGCGGGATCGCGCCTTTTCCTGCACGATACGATCTTTGATCGTTTCATTGAGGGGCTGGTTGCCTTTACGCAAAATCTGCGCGTTGGCCCCGGCACGCAGGATGGCGTGGCGCTCGGCCCGCTGATCTCCGGGCCGCAGCGCGACAAGGTGATGGCCTATATCGAGGCGGGCCGCGCCGAAGGGGCCACGTTGATTGCCGGAGGCGATGCGCCATCGGGGCCGGGCTATTTCGTCAATCCCACGATCTTTGTCGATGCCGATCCGTCCATGTCCATCGTGCGCGAGGAGATCTTTGGCCCCGTCCTGTCGGTCATGAAATTTGGCGATGATGATCTCGACGATCTGGCCGCGCGCGCCAATGACAGCATCTATGGCCTGTCGGCCTATGTCTGGACCGCCAATCTGGGCCATGCCCATGCGATGGCGAAAAAGCTGCGGTCGGGATCGGTCAAGATCAATGGTTCGGGCATGGAATTCGCCCTGCCCTTTGGCGGCTTCCGGCAATCGGGGCTGGGCCGCGAACATGGGCGGCATGGGGTCGAGGCCTTTACCGAGGTGAAATCGGTGATGGTGGGCTGGTAAGGGATCGGGGCCGTTCAATCCGGCCCCACCTTCACCTCTCGAACAGGCGGTCGGCCAAAGGCTCGCGCGCCTGCCAGCCTTTCTGCTCCAGTTCGGGCGTGTCCGAGGCTTCCTGAGGGTAGCCGATGCACAGCAGCGCGATCAGCGACCAGTGATCGGGCACATCGAGCATCACCCCCACCGCATGAGGATCGAGGATAGACACCCAGCCCAGCCCGATACCGCGTATCCGCGCCGCCAGCCACAAGATCTGGATCGCCCCGACGCAGGAATAGCGCAGCATTTCGGGCATGGTGGCAATGCCCAGGCCATGCCCCGCGCTGGCCTGTTCATCGCAGAATACGGCCAGCAACTCAGGCGCCTCGCGGATGCCATGCAGTTTGAGCGCAAGATAGTCGTCATGGCGCGCCTCGCCCGCATAGCGCTGGGCGGCGCGCAGGTTTTCGGCATCGACATGGTGGGCCAGCCTATCGCGCAGTTCCGGCGAACGCAGGCGGACAAACCGCCACGGCTGGGAATGGCCGACCGAGGGCGAGAGCGCCGCCTGTTCGAGCAATTCGGCCATATCCCGTTCGGGCAGAGGATCGGGCGCGAAATGACGCACATCGCGCCGCCAGCGCAGCAGCGTATCGAATTTCTGCGCAAATTCCGCGTCAAACCGTGGCTGCGTCACGAGGCAAGGCACTCCCTTCGCATCACTATATGTCGATGATCAGCCCCTGTCTTGCGGATAATGCCCCGCTCAGTCCTGATCCTCTTCGCCCACCACCCAGTCGTGCAGATCCGGCGCATTGCCGATCAGGGCAAGACCATGGGCAATCGAGGTCAACTCATTGCCGGCGGCCAGACGGCCTTCGCCAAAGCGGCGCTCGAACAGGCGCCGCACCGCCGGAATCAGCGAGGAGCCGCCCGTCAGAAAGATATGATCGACCTGATCCGCGCTCAACCCCGCGCGCTCCAGCACCGTATCGACCGTTTCGCCGATCCGGCGCAGGTCAGGTTCGATCCACGCCTCAAACTCTTCGCGGCTGACATCGGCCTCAATGGTCAGATCGGCATCGGCAAAGCGGAAATTGGCATGGGTCTGGCTGGAAAGCGCCCGTTTAAGCTGGCCCACCGCTTCATACAGGGCATAGCCCAATTCCTGTTCGACGATGGTAATCATGCGCCCAATCGCGGCCGGATCGCTGGCGCTGCGCTTCAGCTTGGCCAGTTGTTCGAGCGTGCGCCGGTTGCGCATCAGCGCCAGACGCGACCAATCGCCGAAATCGGCGAAATGACCGGCAGGGATCTCCAGCACCTTGTCGAAGGAGCGATAGGTGCCGCCTTTGCCCAAAAGGGGCAGCACCAGATGATCCATGATGCGATAGTCAAAGCGGTCGCCCGCAATGCCAATGCCCGCCGAAGCCAGCGGTATGCAGCGCCGCGCAGCGCCCGGCGCCTCAACCCGGACAAGCGAGAAATCGCTGGTGCCCCCGCCGAAATCGGCCACCAGCAAGGTCGCCGGATCGCTCAACCGCGAGGCGAAGCTATAGGCCGCGCCCAGCGGTTCATAGACATAATGCACCGGCCGTCCCAGCATGGCGAACATCGCATCATAACGCTTGCGCGCCAACGCCACATCGGGCCGCCCCCCTACATAGCGCACCGGGCGCCCCACCACGACGCATTCAGGCGCATCCTTCATCGGATCGCCGCCATGCTGCATCAGATGGCTCAGGAAAATCTGCCCAAGTTCCTCAAACTTCAGCCGCTTTTCAAACAGATTGGCATGTTCGAACGAGGCGCTGGCCGCCACCGATTTGAACGATTGCAGGAACCGGCTGCCCTGAGGAAAATCGAGATATTCGGCAATTGCCCAAGGCCCCGCCTCATGCGCCAGCCCGCCGCGAAACGCCTCGTCCTGCCAGAAACACAGGGCCGAGCGGAACACCGTGCTGGGCCCATCGGGGGCGGCATATTCGATCATCTCGGCATGGTCCGTGCCCGATGCACGGGCGATGACCGAATTGGTCGTGCCGAAATCGATCCCGATGGCGCGCGTACCGTTCATCTCAGCGCTGCTTCTTCGCAATGGTCGCGGTGAAATCGGGATCTTTATTGGCCACCCAATCAACAAATTTGCGCACCGCCGGATTGGCCAGCAAGGCTTCGACATCCATCCCGTAGCGCTGCAATTCGGAATTGGTGAAATTGGTGATCAGCGTCTGCTGGCAAATGCCATGCATCGGCACGACATCGCGCCCGCCCCGGCTCTTGGGCACAGGATGGTGCCAGACGATCGTCGATCCGGTGGGCCGCCCGCAAAGCCAACAAGGGACGACCTCGACAGGGGCCTCCTCTTCCTGATGCATGTCGCCATAGGGGTCACGTTTTGAATGTTTGCGGGCCATGTCTGCTTCCAACTGGTTTGCCTCCCCTATACCGGCCCGGCCCGGCAAGGCAAATCGCTGAACAGGCGGATCAACAGGAACCCAGCGCCCCGCGCTCGCACAGCGCACACATCGCATGGATCACGCCCGAGATGACCGGATCCTTCAGCCGATACCAGCGTGTCTGGGCCTCGATGCGGACATGGACGACATCCTCGGCGCGCAGCAGGGCCAGATGCTGCGACACGCCCGATTGCGACAGGCCGGTGATCGCCACCAGTTCGTTGACGCTCACCTCGCCCTCATCCATTCGGCACAGCATCAGCAGGCGTTCGGGATGGCTCATCACTTTCAGGCGGCCCGCCATATGGTTGGCATGGACCTTCAGTTGGGAAAGATCGGATGGTTTCATACCGTCTCCTCGCCCAGAGGAACGCCGTCATCGCGCAGCACGACATAGATCGCCGGGATCACCAGCAGCGTCAGCAGCGTCGAGGATGCCAGCCCAAACAGCAGCGAGATCGCCAGCCCCTGAAAGATCGGATCGGTCAGGATCACGCCGGCCCCGATCATCGCCGCCGCCGCCGTCAGGGCGATGGGTTTGACGCGGATGCGCCCGGCCTCGATCAGCACTTGGCGCAGACTCTTGCCGGGCGATGCCGTATGGCGGATGAAATCGACCAGCAGGATCGAATTGCGTACGATGATCCCGGCCAGCGCGATAAAGCCAATCATCGAGGTGGCCGTAAAGGGCGCGCCAAACAGCATATGCCCCGCCACGATCCCGATCAGTGTCAGCGGCACGGGCGTGAGGATCACCAGCGGCAGTTTGAAGCTGCCGAACTGCCCCACCACCAGCACATAGATCGCCAGCAGCGCCACCATAAAGGCCGCGCCCATGTCGCGGAAAGTCACCCATGTGATCTCCCACTCGCCGTCCCAAAGGATCGAGGGGCGGCTTTCATCCTCAGGCTGGCCATGCATCAGGATCGCAGGTTTCACCATGCCACGCCCGGCCCAGTCATAGGCCTCCACCGCCCGGTCCACAGCGATCAGACCATAGATCGGCGCTTCATAGCGGCCCGCCATATCAGCCATCACCATGGTCGCGCCTCGGCCATCGCGGCGGAAAATCGCCTGCCCGCCCGCCTCGCGCCGCGCGTCCACCACTTCGCCAAGGCTGAGCAATTGGCCCGAGGGCGTGGCGGCCACCGGCGTTGCCGCCAACGCTCCCGACCAACTCCGCTGCGCCTGATCCAACCCGATTTCGACCGGCAAGGGATCGCGGTCGGCCCCGCGCGGCACATAGGCCAATGTCTGCCCGCCCATCAGCGCGCCGATGGAATCCAGCACCTGGCCGCTGGACACGCCGTAATGGTCGATCCGGTCGCGGTCGGGCACCAGCCGCAAAGTGGGCCGTGCCTCGCCAAAGCTGTTGTCGGTATCGACGATGAAGGGCACCGAGCGGAAGATCTGTTCCAGCACCAGCGCGGTCTTTTGCCGCGTGGCCTCATCCGGCCCGTAAACCTCGGCCAGCAAGGTGGCCAGCACCGGCGGTCCGGGGGGCGTTTCAACCACTTTGATGACGCCGCCCCTGGGCAGGGCCACCGCGCCCAGTCGCTCGCGCAGGTCCACGGCAATGGCATGGCTTGACCGGCTGCGCTCGCCCTTGGGGGCCAGCGTGACCATCACATCGCCCATTTCGGGTCGCGCGCGCAGGAAATAGTGGCGCACCAATCCGTTGAAATTAAAGGGCGCGGCGGTCCCGGCATAGACTTCCATCGCGGAAACCTCGGGGATCTGGCGGGCGACGGCGGCGGCCTGTTCGGCCATGCGCCCGGTCGTCTCCAGCGATGTGCCCTCAGGCATATCGAGGACCAATTGCACCTCGCTCTTATTGTCAAAGGGCAGCAGCTTGACCGTCACCGCCTTGAAATAGAACATCGAGCAGGCGATCAGCGTGGCCACCCCTACCCCGATCAGGAAACGCTTTGCACTGGCCCGTGTGGCGATGACGCGCGTGGCATAGCGGGCATAGATCGCCCCCAGACGCCCACCGCCCCCCTCATGGTCATGGCCATGGGCCAGCGCCTCGCGGGCAAAGCGGATCATCAACCATGGCGCGATCACCACGGCGACAAAGAAAGAGAACACCATCGCCGCGCTGGCATTGATCGGGATCGGCGCCATATACGGCCCCATCAGCCCCGAGACGAACAGCATCGGCAACAGCGCAGCCACCACCGTCAGCGTGGCGATGATCGTGGGATTGCCCACCTCGGCCACGGCGTCGATGGCGGCCTGCTGGCGAGATCGGCCACCGTCCATAGACCAATGCCGGGCGATATTTTCGATCATCACAATCGCGTCATCGACCAGAATGCCGATGGAAAAGATCAACGCAAACAGGCTGACCCGGTTGATCGAGAAGCCCATGATGCGGCTTGCAAACATGGTCAGCATGATCGTGGTGGGAATAACAATCGCCGTCACTCCCGCCTCGCGCCAGCCAATGGCAAAACCGATCAGGATGACGATGGAAACCGTGGCCAGTGCCAGATGGAAGATCAGTTCATTGGCCTTTTCATCCGCGCTCTCGCCATAATTGCGCGTGACATTGACCGCCACGCCCGCCGGGATCAACCCGCCCTCCAGCGCCTCCACCCGCGCCACTACGGCTTGCGAGACATTGACCGCATTGGCCCCGCCCCGCTTGGCAATGGCGATGGAAACCGCAGGCGCCATCGACCATGCGCCGCCCTCGCGCGCCCAGCGCCAGCTATGCGCCTGGTCCTGCGCCCCGCCTTGCTCCACCCGGGCCACATCGCCCAGCAACACCGGCGCCCCGCCCGCCGCGCGTACCGTCAAACGGCGCAGTTCATCAACGCTGGTCAAAGGCGCGCCTGCGGTAACGGCCAGCGCCGCCCCATCCTCGCGCACTGCGCCCGCCGGGAAGGACCGCCCGCCCTGCCGCACCGCCTCCATGACCGAGGACAGAGGCGCATGGGCCGCCGCCAGCCTTGCCGGATCGGGGATCACGCGGATCGCCTCGCGCTGGCCCCCGGTGATGAAGGTCAGCCCCACGTCGTCCACCTTGGCCACCTCGCTCCGCAGCTTGGCAGCCAGCGTATAGAGGCTGCGCTCATCCCATCCCGCGCCCTTGGGGGTCAGGGTCAGCACGAGGATCGGCACGTCAGAAATGCCGCGCACCGTGATCTGCGGCGGCAGGACGCCTGCGGGAATCTTGTCGATATTGGCCTTGATCTTTTCATCCACACGGGTCGCCGCCGCCTCGGGGTCCTGCCCCACGGCAAAGCGTGCCGTGACCATCACGCCATGATCCTCGGCTTGCGTATAGACATGCTCGACGCCGTCGATGCTCTTGACGATCTGCTCCAGCGGCTTGCCCGCCAGTTCCACCCCGTCCGCCGCCGAAAGCCCCGGTGCGGCCACGCGAATATCGACCATCGGCACCTTGATCTGCGGCTCTTCCTCTCGCGGGATCGTCACCGTGGCGATCAGCCCGACAAGGATCGCGGCCAGCAGAAACAGAGGGGTCAGGGGCGAGGCAATGGTGGCTTTCGTGATGCGACCCGAAAGACCCGGATTCATCGCCCCGCTCCCTGATCGACGCCGACCAGCACATCGCCATCCCGGACGCCGGAAAGAATTTCAACCATACCATCGGCGGCAGGCGTGATCTGCACCGGCACTTGCGAAGCGGCGCCTTTTGGCCCGATCACCGTGGCATAATCCAGCCCATAGCGCGTGGAAATGAAGCCGCGCGGCACGATGATCGCGCGATGGGTGCCCACCTCTAGCTGCGCGGCCACCCGCCGCCCGATCAGGGCGGCGTCAAGCCCTGGGAGCGCCACATCGGCGCTGACCTGACCGGCCTGAACCGCCGGATAAATGCGCGTGACGGTGCCGTTCATCCCTTCAGCGCGGACTTTGGCGCCGGGGCGGATTTTGGCGGCCAGCGCTTCGGGCATATCCAGCCGCAGGACCATCGGGCCGGATGTGACCACCGCCACCACCATGCCCGGCGCCACCGGCGCGCCCGCCGGCACATCGGCGCGCAGCACGCGGCCATTTGCGGGGGCGATCACTGCACCATTGCCTGCCATGGCACGGATGCCGGCCTGCTGGGCGCGGGCGGCCTGTGTCTGGGCGCTGGCGGCCTGCGCGCCCGCCTCGGCCTGTTCCAGCCGCGCCTTGGCATAGACGCCATTGGCGGCAAGGAATTTCACCCTTTCCAGTTCGGCATGGGCCTGCGCTGCCTGCGCCTGCGCGGCGGCGGCCTGCGCGCCATAGGCGGCGGATTGGTAGGAGAGCTGATTGTCGATGATGCGGCCGATTACCTGCCCTTTATGCACACTGTCGCCCGCCCGCACGGAAAGGGTGGACAGGACGCCGGGAATACGCGCCAGCACCTGCGCCTGATCCTGACTGGTCACTTCGGCCGACACGCTTTGCCAATCGGGCGTATCGCCGGCTTTGACGGTCAGGCGCGGCCCGGCGGCGGCCCTGGCCGTTTCAGGCGCAGGCTGATCCGAACCGCATCCCGCCAAAGCAGCCGCCATCGGCAATGCCATCGCCAGCCATCCACGCATCCGCCCTCTCCCCTTTTATGCTTCAGCGCTCGACCGGCAGACCAGCCTTGGTCCATGCGCCGAAACCGCCCGCCAGATGGGTATCCACACTGGCCTGCGCGGCGGCGCATTTATCCAGCGCCATGCCCGAACGCTTGCCGCCAAGGCAGGTCAGCACCAGTTGGCGCCCTTCTGGCGCGGGCAGGCGGCCGGGCTGAAAGGTGGACAGCGGCATGTTGATCGAACCGGGAATATGGCCGCCTGCAAATTCGTCCGGCTCGCGCACATCGACCACCACCGCCTGATTCGCGGCCAGCATATTGGCCAGTTCATGGGCGTTGATTTCGCGGTGCTGGGCCGAATTTCCAAAGCCGAAGATCATGACATTGCATCCTTATGCCCCGGGCAGAACGGCCCGACAAAAACACCACTTGCTTATATGCCTTAAATATAATATTAGTCAAGCAGGATTGAAAGCGGCTACATTCCCTTGCCGCCGCCAAAATCCACAAATCGCTGGGCCCGCACAGCATTGGGAGAGCAGAACCATGTCCTTGCCCGGAACCACTTTGCCCCGAATCGTTGTGCTGGGAGCCGGCCTTGGCGGCACGGTCGCGGCCTATGAAATCCGCGACGCCACAAGGGGTCGCGCTGAAGTCACCGTTATTTCCGACAGCGACGATTACTGGTTCGTGCCATCCAACCCATGGGTGGCGGTGCGCTGGCGTGAACCCGATGCGATCCGGGTGCCGCTGGCCCCGGTGATGAAGAAAAAGGGCATTGGCTTTACGAGTGTCGGCGCGTTGCGCGTGCATCCGGCCGATCAGCGCATCGACCTGCGCGACGGGACCAGCATGACCTATGACTGGCTGGTAATCGCCACCGGACCGGAACTGGCCTTTGACGAGATCCCCGGTTTCGGGCCCGAAGGCCACACCGTTTCGGTATGCCGCACCGATCACGCGGCCGATGCCGCCGACGCTTTCGATGCCTTTTGCGCCGATCCCAAGCCCATCGTGGTGGGCGCGGCGCAGGGGGCGTCCTGTTTCGGCCCGGCCTATGAATTTGCTTTGATCCTCGACACCGAATTGCGCCGCCGCAAAATCCGAGACCGCGTGCCGATGACCTTTGTCACCAGCGAGCCCTATATCGGCCACCTTGGCCTTGACGGCGTGGGCGACACCAAAGGCCTGCTGGAAAGCGAGATGCGCGAGCGGCATATCAAATGGATCACCAATGCCCGCGTCACCGCGGTCGAACCGGGCATGATGCATGTCGAGGAATTGGGCGAGGACGGCGCGGTCAAAAAGACACATGATCTGCCCTTCGGCTATTCGATGCTGTTACCCGCGTTTCGGGGCGTCAAGGCGGTCTATGGCATCGAGGGCCTGACCAATCCGCGCGGCTTCATTCTGGCCGACCGACATCAGCGCAACCCGACCTTCAAAAACATCTATTCGCTGGGCGTCTGCGTGGCGATCCCGCCCATCGGGCCGACCCCGGTGCCGGTGGGTGTGCCCAAGACCGGCTTTATGATCGAGAGCATGGTAGCGGCGGTGGCCCATAATATCGCCGCCGAACTGGACGGGCGCGAACCCGACGAGGTGCCAAGCTGGAACGCGGTCTGTCTGGCCGATTTCGGCGACGGCGGCGTCGCCTTTGTCGCCCAGCCCCAGATCCCGCCGCGCAACGTCAACTGGGCGTCCCATGGCAAATGGGTCCATCTGGCCAAGGTCGGTTTCGAGAAATACTTCCTCCACAAAGTCCGCTCCGGAACCAGCGAGCCGCTTTACGAGAAGCTCGCGCTAAACATGCTGGGGATCAGCAAATTGAAAGAAACAACCAAGGAGAGCCTGCGATGACACTTGATACCGCTGTAATGCGTTTTGCCGGTACCGTCGTTCTGGCCAGCGCGCTGGCCGCCCATTTCATCCACCCGGCATGGATTTACCTGACCATGTTTGCCGGAGCCAATATGCTTCAGGCCAGCGTGACCGGTTTTTGCCCCGCCGCGATCCTGTTTCGGGCCATGGGCGTCAAGCCGGGCACGACGTTCAAGTAAGAAGGGTTGGGTATGCGCCGCTTACTCATACTGCTGCCGCTGGTGGCGGCGGTTCCGGCATGGGCCAATGCGGCGCAGGCCAATGATCTGAACACAGCAATCGCCGATGCTCTGGCCCATGCCCCCGCCCTTGCCGAAGCGCAGGCGGGGCAGGCCGAGGCCAAGGCGCGGCTGGACGGAGCGCGGGCGCAGAGCAATCCCATGTTCAGCGTTGATGGACAGATCGGCGCGGGCCGCATCGACAATGGTGGTTTCTTTGGCTTTACCGCGCGCAATGTGACGCCTCTGGCGCTGCGGGCGGGGGCGGAAATGCCGCTCTATGCCGGGGGCCGCGTATCTGCCGCCATCGATCAGGCGAAGGGGGGTAAGGCCATGGCCGACCTCGCTCTGGCCGATGCGCGATCGCGCGTGGTGGTGGGAGCGGTGGCCGCCTATGCCGAGGTCTTGACCGCACGGCGGATCGAGGCGCGGTTTCAGCAACTGACCACCGAGCTGGCCGAGGTTGAGCGGCAGGCCCAATTGCGCTTTCACGCGGGCGAGATCCCCGCCTCCGACCTTGCCGCCGCCACCGCGCGCCGGGCCGAGGGCGAGGCGGGCCTTGCCGCCATGCAGGGCCGCCGCATCACCGCCGAGGCCCAATTTGCGCGGGCCACCGGGCATGAGGCGGGCAATCTGGCCCCGCTGCCGCCCCTGCCCGCCACGCCGCCGACATTGGACGAGGCGACGGAGAGCGCGCACCGCGCCAATCCCGCGCTGGCGCAGGCGGAAAAAGGCATCGACATCGCGCGAGCCGGTGCCCGAGGCGCAAGGGCCGAAAGCCTGCCCACCCTCGGCGCCTTTGCCGAGGCGACGCGCACGCGCGACCAGTTCTTTCCCGATTACCGCGCGGATGCGATGGCCGTGGGCGTCCGGGGCCGCTGGACCATCTGGGCAGGCGGGCGCACGGCGGCGAAGATCCATGAGGCCGACGCCGGAGTGGACGCCAGCGAAGCCCGCGCCCGCGAGGCCCGCGAACAGATCGACACCGCCGTCATTTCGGCATGGACCGGCCTGAAAACCGCCCAGCGCATGGTCGAGGCCAGCGCCGCCCGTGCGATCGCCGCCGCCGAGGCGCTGCGCAGCGTGCAGTTGGAGGCCAAGGTCGGGGCCAAACCCACGCTGGCCGTGCTGGACGCCGAGCGCGAGGCCACCGCCGCCGAGGCGGGCAGGATCGAGGCCGAGGGGCAACGCCTGCTCGCGGCATGGCAGCTTAACGCATTGGCGGGCGCGCTGGCGCCGTAAAGGAGGTTTACCATGAACAAGGACTGGCCGCAGATGGCCAAGGATCTGTCGGGAGCAATCAAGGAAGTGCGCATCGGCGCGCCCGATGTGATGAAGAACTTCTCCGCCATGGCCAGCGCCGCCACCGCCAATGGCGCGCTGGACAGCAAGACCAAGGAGCTGATCGCGCTGGGCATTGCCGTGGCGATCCGCTGCGATGGCTGCGTGGCCTTTCATGCGCAGGCCGCGCTCAAACATGGCGCCACGCGGGACGAGGTGATGGATGCCATGGGCCTTGCCGTTTATATGGGCGCCGGCCCCAGCCTGATGTATGCCGCGCAGGCGGTGGAGGCCTATGATCAGTTCGCGGCCGCCAAGGCCTAACGGGCGCGGTAATCCAGAGTGAAGCGCCGCAGCATTGCGTCGTGTTCTTCCTGCGGCTCGGCCTGATCGTTTTTGTCGCCTTGTGCAAAAAGGATCAGATGCTCAACGATCCATGCCAGCGCCTTGTCGCTGTTGTTCGCGCAATGCCATTGCACCACCTGTCGGATGGCGGGCATGGTAAAGGGCAATTCGGCGATCTGCAGCGGAAAGATCCGCACCATGCGCTCGGCCTGACGGCGGTGCATCGTGGCTACGCGATCAGTGTCCAGCACCAGCAGCGGCAGCGAAAGGAAATTGGGCGCGACCACCTCGACCCGGCGGGTCTGGCGTTGGCGGCGGGTGAACCATTCGTCGAAGGCGGGCATATGGCCGCGCCCCAACCGCGCGGTGACATGGCCAAGGCCGAAATAGATCTCGGGCGTGAGGGGGCGCGACAGGGTGCGGTTGGAGCGACAGCCCACCACCACATAATCATCCTCGAACAGGAACCGGCTGGGATGATCGGGCGAGACGGCGAAGTCGATAGTGATGAGAAGGTCGGCAAAGCCGCGATCCACCGCCTCGACCGGCTTGCGCCCCATCGGCTGCAATTCGAACCGCAGTCCGGGCGCCAGTCTGGCAAAATCGGCCAAGGCATCGGCCAGCAACACCTGCGTCGTATAATCCGAAGCCATGATGCGCACCTGCCGATCGGCGCTGGCCGGGTCGAAGGGTTGGGATACGGTGATGGTGGAACGGATCTGATCCAGCACCGCGCGCACCGGCTCGATCAGATTTTCCGCGCGCACAGTCAGCGTCATTTGCCGCCCCTTGGTAATCAGCAGTTCGTCGCCGAAATATTCGCGCAGCCGGGCCAGCGCGCTTGAGGCCGCCGATTGCGACAGAAACAACCGCTCGGCGGCCAGTGAGACGCTGCGTTCGGCCAGCAGCACATCGAGCGCCACCAAAAGATTGAGATCAAGCCTTTCAAAACGCATCGCTTTCCCCCGACTTCCAAGCTCCGTATTGCCGTCTGACGCAGCATTCAGGCCCCAGTTTCCTCGCCCAATCGCCAGCAAAGCGGGCCCGCTGTCAATCCTATCCGATCTCTCATGCCGATCCGAACCTATCGGTTTGCCGCAAAGGCGGGCGCCGCGCTAGGAAACTCGAACCCCTGCAGCGCAACGGACGGACGCCGCAGGAACAGCCAAAAAACAAGCCGAGCCGGGCCGTTGCGCCTGATGCCGGGAGGGAGACGATCATGCTGCGCCGGCACCGCCTTTGCGCCTTTGCAACCTTGCCTGTGATGGCGTTTATCGTCGCGACGGGGGCGGGCATAGAAGCCGCCGACATGACTGCCATTCTGGGCCATGCGCCCGAAACCGGGGCGGACATGCGCAAGATCCGCGAGCATATCTATGGCCCGCCCAATTATGCCGTGGTTTCGGCCACCGATTATGACAGCCCTGCCCTGCCCGCCGGGCTGGATTATGCGCAAGGGATTGCCCGCACCGCCGCGCTGGCGCGCAAGGCGATGCCCGATGCCGGGTTGCAACTGGTGGAAATTCGCGGGTTTGCGGGGCAGGTGGCGGGCCATGCAAAGATGGACGGGCGCGACCTGATCTTCGACCTGGCCGATGGTCGCCCGCTGCCCGATGCCGCCTTGCCATGGGATCAGCCGCCGCCCGACATGCGATCCACCCGCAGCGATTTAAAGGAGTGGCACCGGTTAGGGCATTTCGGCCTGCTGGCGGCCTCGGTCAATGCGCTGGCGGGGCTGGCCATCGCGGTGATGATGGTTACGGGGCTGGCGCAATATGTTCGGCTCTATCGGGCGCGGGCGAAGATCGGGCGTCATGCGCCTTTCTGGGGCGGCGGATCGCGCTGGCGGGTGCTGCATCGCGCGGTCGCGCTGACCGCTGCCCTGCCGGTGCTGTGGCTGGTGGCCAGCGGATTGGCGCTGGCGGTGGACAATGTGGCAGCGGGGGTTGAGCTTATGATGGCCCCGCCCGCCGCCCGTGGTCCCGATCCCTTTGCCGGGGATTTCAGCACGCCGATGCGCGATGATGAATTGGCCGGGATGAGCGCGGCCACCTTGCGCGCTTTTGGGGCGGATCATCCCGGTGTGGGGATCAAGGTGCTGCGGCTGCGCTATTTCGCTGGCTATCGGCAGGGGATCGTTATCGCCGCCGACGCCGACACTTCGCAAAACATCTATGACACCAACACCGGCCGCACGCTCTCCATGAACGAGCCGGGCTATCCACGCCTGATCTTTCCCACCGGATGGGAATGGCATCAACGGCTCAAGCGCATCCATCGCGGCGATTTTCTGGGGATGCCGGGGCGCGTGATGGCGGGGCTGGCGGCGCTGGGGCTGCTCTATCTGATGATCTCGGGCGCGGTCATGTACGCCCAATTGTGGACGCGGCGGCGCAAGGCAGGCCGGACCGAATGGGTCTGGAAATAAAATCAACCATAAGGGAGGGGAATATGAGAATACATCTGATCCGCACATCGGGTCTGGCCGCGATGGCCTTCATGCTGATGACGAGCGGGGCGCGGGCCGCTGAAACGTCCGCCGCCAAGACAGACAATGGCATTCAGGAAATTCTGGTCACCGCCGAGCGCCACGTTTCCTCGGTCCAGAAGACGCCGCTCTCGATCACTGTGCTGGGCGAGGATGCGTTGCGGCAGAAGGGCATCACCACCGGACAGGATGTGGCCGATGTCGTGCCCGGCGTGAAGGTGATGCACGAAATGGGCGTGACCAATGTCTATATTCGCGGGGTCGGCAACACCGCCTCCAACCCCTATGCCGACAGCGGGGTGACCTTCAACCTCGACGGCGTGGCGCTGACGCTGCCCTCGGGCGCGGGCGGGCAGATGTATGATCTGGCGCGGATGGAGGTACTGAAAGGTCCGCAAGGCACGCTCTATGGCCGCAACGCCACGGCAGGCGTGATGAATATCGTGACCCGCGATCCCGATTTCGTGCGGGGCGGCTATGCCAATGTCACTTTCGGCAATTACGACAATGTCGAGACCGAGGGCGCTTTCAACCTGCCCTTGTCCGATACGCTGGCGGCGCGCGTGGCGTTTCACACCTCGAACCACAAGGGCTATCTGACCAATGGCAACAATGACGAGGACGGACGCGGGGCGCGTCTCAAGCTGCTGTGGAAGCCTTCGTCGGGCACGCGCCTGTTGCTGGGCGTGGATTTCGACAATCAGAGCGGCAAGGGCGCCCAGCGCGTTCCGGTCAAGAGCAGCGACGGCAGCTTCTATTTCAACGCCGCGCTGGGCATCAACAACCCGTGGTATATGCAGAACACCATGCCCTCGCCGGTGGGCGGCAACACCCAGATTGTGCCTTCTGACGCCCATGTCATCAACCGCAACTGGGGCATCTTTGCCCAATTGGATCAGGATGTCGGCATTGGCGTGCTGACCGTTCTGCCCAGCTATCGCGAATATAAACAGGACTGGAAAAGCGCCGACGACGGCTTTGCCTTTCAGCAGAATGTCAGCGACAAATCGAAGAGCATCGAGGTCCGTCTGGGATCGCATGATGATCGCGGCAGCCGGTTGAAATGGGTGCTGGGCGCCTATGGACTGAGCGAGAGCCTGCCCAATATCGTCAGCGTGCAGCAAAGCTTCCCGATTATCGGCGCGACCTCGCCCGAACAGGCGAACATGTATCTGCAGACCACCGGTACGCCCTATGACAAGACCGATTCCTATGCTTTCTTTGCCCAGGCCACCTATCGCGTGCTGCCGGTGCTGAGGATCACCGGCGGCATCCGCTATACCCATGATTCCAAGCATGAAACCGGCTATACCAGCAATGACATCAGCTATTCGCCCTACAGCCAGTACACATTCAAGCTGGACTGGCGCGCGGTCAGCCAGAAGGCGACATGGCGGGTGGGCTTCGATCTCGATCTGGCGCCCCAGTCGATGCTCTATGGCAATATCGCCACCGGTTACAAGGCGGGCGGCTTCGGCGCGGGGCCGACGCCCGGCCTGACGCCGGGGTTGAGCGTGGACCCGACGCTGGTGCCCTTGCTGACCTATAAGCCCGAGGAGCTGACCTCCTACGAATTGGGGATCAAGAACAGTTTCCTTGACCGGAAACTTCAGGTCAATCTTCAGGGTTTCTACTGGAATTACAAGAACCAGCAGATCCAGACCATCTTCCTCTTCCCCCTGCCCTCGCTGCCGCCGGTGATCGTGCCCTCGGTGGTCAATGCGGGCGCAGGCAAGACCTATGGCGCGGATCTGGACATCACCTATCGCTTTTCGCCACATGACCAGATCGGCGTTTCGATGGAAGTGCTGGGGTCGAAATATGACAATTTCAACTATCCCTTCCTCTTCACCAGCGGCCTCAATCAGGACAAGAGCGGTCGTCCCTTCAACTATGCGCCATCCCTGTCCGGGGCGGTCGATTATTCGCATGTCTGGGATCTGGCCAATGGCGGCAATGTCACGCTGCGCGCCGGGGTGCGCTTCAGCGCCAGCTATTGGATGAGCTATAATTACGACGGCGCCTCGCGGCAGGGGGCCTACAGCAAGACCGACCTGAGCCTTGAATATGCCGCGCCCGATCATGCATGGTTTGCGCGGGCCTGGGTGCGCAATCTGGAGAACAGCGCGGTGCTCAGCTATGTCGGCGGGTCGGTCCCCGGCACGTCTCTTGCCCCTGCGCCATCGGGCGTATCATGGGCCACGATCCAGCCGCCCCGCACCTTTGGCGCCAGTTTCGGGGTCAAATTCTGATGGTAAAGGCTTCCATCCGCGCGCTGCACACATCAGTCCTCCCAAAGGCCTGAGCGGATGGAAGGCGGGCGCAGCCGACGGCTGCGCCCGTCATCATGCAGGCAGCGTTTCATCGGCGCGCACGGCCTGACGGGCCTTTAACAGATCGTGGCGAGTCACCATGCCGATCACGCGGCCATCGGCGGGAGACAGCACAGGAATGCGCCCTTTGCCGGTTTCCAGAATAAGATCGGCCAGCACGCCGATAGGCGTCTGCGGCCAGACATAAGGCTCCGAAGCATCCGAGAGGACATCGCGCAGGCACAGGTCCGCCTCCCTCCCGCCGCTTTGCCAGCTCAGCGCATCCCCGCGTGAAACCATGCCCACAAGCCCCCCCGCCGCATTGACCACCGGATAGGAGCGATGCCACGCACCATCGGCAAAGAAGGCCAGCGCATCGGACACCAGCATCGTGTCGGCCATGGTCTGGGGCGCGGGGGTCATGATCCGCTCCACCTGAAACAGCTCCAGCGGATCGACGCTATATTCCTGCCGGATATGACGGCCGCGCCGGGCAATCTTTTCGGTCAGAATCGAGCGGCGCATGACCAGTACACTGACCCCATAGGCGCCGATCGCGCAGGCCAGCGTAAGGGGCAGAGCCTCGAAATGCCCGGTCAGTTCGGCGGCGAACAAGGCCCCCGTCAGCGGCGCGCGCATCGCCCCGCTCATGATCCCGGCCATGCCGATCATCGCCCAGACGCCCTCGTCCCCCGGCAGCCACAGGCCCGCCAGCGCGCCCAGCGCCCCACCCAACATCAGCAAAGGCGCCAGCACCCCGCCCGATGTGCCAGACCCCAGCGCCATCAGCCAGACGGTGGCCTTGACCGCCAAGAGCAGCGCGATCGCCCGCGCGCCCATCGCGCCATCCAGCAGCGCCTGAATATTGGCATAGCCCGCCCCCAGCACACGCGGATCGATCAGCGCGCCCAGCCCCACCACCAGACCGCCGATCGCGGGCCACCACATCCAATGAACCGGCAGCCGGTGGAAACCATCCTCCACCCGATAAAGCGCGCTGGAAAGCAGCGCCGCCATCCCCCCTTGCAACAGCCCAAGCCCAAGCGCCGCCGCCAGCGCCCAGAACCCGGCAGGCATCGTCAGGCTGGCCGGAAACATCGGCCCTGCGCCAAGCCAAACTCCGCGCAGCACATGGGCGACCAGACAGGCCAGCACCACGGGGACAAAGCTGCGCGGTTTCCATTCGAACAGCAGCACCTCGACCGCCAGCAGGACCGCCGCCAGTGGAGTGCCGAAGATCGCCGTCATCCCGGCTGCCGCGCCCGATACCAGCAGCGTTTTACGCTCGGCGGCGCTGAGGTGAAAACGCTGGGCAAAGAGGGAGCCGATGGTCCCGCCGGTCATGATGATGGGGCCTTCGGCGCCAAAAGGTCCGCCGCTGCCGATGGAAATGGCCGAGGACAGGGGCTTGAGAATGGCCACTTTCAGCGACAATCGGCTCTCGCCATAGAGGATGGTTTCGATAGCTTCGGGAATGCCATGCCCCCGAATCTTTTCCGAACCATAGCGCGCCATCAGTCCGACGATCAGGCTGCCCAGAACAGGCATCAGCACGATCATCGCCGGATTGGCCCCCGCCGCCATGGGCGGGGCATCCACCGACAGGCGCCCATACCAGAACAGATTGGTGGCCAACGCGATCAGCCGCAGCAGCACCCACGCCCCGGCAGCGCCCCCTGCGCCCACCGCCAGCGCGGCAAGGGCCAGCAACACCATGCGATGATCGGCGGTATGATCGCGCAGGTTTGGCAAGTCTGGGGCGAAATGGGATGGCGGCAAGGGGGCAACGGACATAGATGGCTCCGAATTGTGCATCGCGCAACTATATCGCAGTACGATATAAATCAAGAAGAGGAAATGCCGTGTCTCAACTGGAGGAAGCCGATTATGCCCTGCTGGCGCAATTCCGGCATACGCTGCGCCAGTTTCTGGTGTTCAGCGAGGACAAGGCGGCAAGCTTTGGTCTGACGCCGCAACAGCATCAGGCCTTGCTGGCAATTCGCGCCGCGCCCGAAGGCGGGGCGACCATCGGCTATGTGGCCGAAAGGCTTATCCTGAAGCCGCACAGCGCCAGCGGGCTTGTCGACCGGCTGGAAACGCAGGGTTGGTTGACGCGCGCGCCCTCGGCGCAGGATCGGCGTCAGGCCATGCTGCTCCTGACCGACAAGGCGCGTGTGGCGCTGGAGGGGCTGAGCGCCACCCACCGCGAAGAAATCCGCCGCCTGCGCCCGATGCTGTCCGATCTGCTGGAGCGTCTGGGATAGGCTGTGCCGCAAAAGCTCCAAGATGAATATCTTACGACAATTACATTCAGCTTGTCGGAAGTTCACCCACGCTAAAACCGTCTCATCGGCACGTTGCCGATACGGGAGAAGTGACATGCGGCATTGGATCGGAGCAATGGCCATCGGGGCGGCGGGTCTGGTGATGGCGGGGAGCGCGCAGGCGCAAAGCTGGGGCGTTTATGTCGGCAATGGGGCGCCTGCCCCCTATGCGGCAGGCTGGCACGACGAAGGCGCGGACCGGATGATGCGCTTCATCTGTTCGGGTCAGCGCGCCCATGGGCTGGAAAACCGGCTGGATCATGAGGTGGACGAAGGCGATATCGACCCCGGCACCGCCAATCGCATCCATGCCGCCATCGACGGCCTTGAAGACCGCCAGCGCCATGAATGCGCCGAGGGCGACGTCCGCTCGGTGCGCGAGATCGGCTGGCGCTATGACCGGATCGGCCAGTGGATGGAGAGCGCCGCCCATGGCGATGACGGCCCGCGCTGGCGTCCTCGCTGGTAAAAGGCCCGCCGGTAAGTCTCAAAGATATTTGGCGAGTTCCGACAGTTGCGCCAGTTTCTCGCGCAGTTCCGGCGTCAGTTCGCCCAGCGTATCGGTCAGGTGATGTTCGATATGATGGGCCACCAGCCGCGTCTTGGCTTTGTCCAGCGCGGCCACCACAGCGGCCAGTTGCTGGGCCACATCAAGCGCGCTGCGGTTATCCTCGATCATCGTGATGATGCTGGCGAGGTGACCGTTGGCGCGCTTGAGGCGGTTGGTCAGGTCCTTGTCGGTGGCGTGGCTCATCGCGCCGGTTCAGAGCAGATGGCGCGCGCCGTCAAGCGCAATCACCGCCCCCACGATCAGGATCACCGCGCCCGAGATCAGCGGGGCCCTGCGCACCGCATCGCCAAATCCGCTCCAGCGCTTTTCCAGATGGCGCAGCGAAAGCGCCGCCAGCACGCCTGAAGCCACCATCGTCAGCGCCAGCCCCACCGAGAAGCCCGCCACCAGCACCGCACCCAGCGCCACCCGGTGCAATTGCAGACAAAGCATCAGCACCGTGATCGCGCCGGGGCAAGGCACCAGTCCGCCCGTCAGGCCGAAGATCACAATCTGACCCGTGGTGACCGAGCGACCCGAAAAGCGGCGGCGGATGTCCTCGGCATGGGCGGCCTCATGGGCATCGACATAGCCGCCGGTGGCCAGTTCCAGTTCGTGAATTTCTTCCTCGGTGGGTTCGTGGTGGTGGTGGCCATGCCCGTGGTGATGATCGTGGTGATGGCCATGATGATGATCGTGATGATCGTGTCCGTGATGATGGTCATGCGCATGGGCCGCGCGCAGGTCGGCGCGTGCGCGCCAGATCATCCAGATCGCCATGGCCACAATCACCGCGCCCGAGGCCAACTGGAAATAGGGTTCGGTGTCCTCGGCCCGGAATGAGCCGAAAGCCCACATTCCCCCCATCGCCACCAGCCAAACCACCAGCGTATGCGACAGCGTGGCCGCCAGCCCCAGCAGCACCGCCTGACGCACTGTGCCTTTTACGGCGATGATGAAGGCGGCCATCATCGTCTTGGAATGGCCCGGCTCCAGCCCGTGCAGCGCGCCCAGCACGATAGCGCTGGGAATGAAGAGCCAGCCATGGGCGGCATCCTGGGCGATAAGGGCGGTGAGATCGGTCATGGGCGGGGCAAATATCCCCCCTGGGGGGATATGGCAAGAGCGATAATGCAGATCCCGGACCATCGCCTGAACGATCACGGATCCTGCACAGGACGATTGCGACAGGGCGCCTTTGTCGTTATAGGAAACATATTGGCATTGAGCATCGGCACTGGGCCGGCATGCCTGCAGGAGGATAAAATGGACCGGAAGGCGCGCTGATCAAGCCCGTCCTGTTTTGCAATTTTCCGGTGTCATTATGCCTGCGTTTCTCACTCTTGATGGCGTTTCCATCGCCACGCCCGCCGGGCGCGTGCTGTTTTCCGATCTCTCTCTCAGCCTGAATCGTGAATGCATCGGCCTTGTCGGACGCAATGGTTCGGGCAAATCCAGCTTGCTGCGCGCGATCATGGGCGAAATCTCGCCTCTGTCGGGCCATATCACGCGGATGGGCACCATCGGCATGGTGCGACAGAACCCCGCGTCGGAAAGCCTGACAGCAGGCGAAGCGCTGGGGATTTGCGATGCGCTGGCCCGGCTGGAACGGATCGAGGCCGGGAAGGGCAGCGAAGCGGATTTTGCCGAAGCAGACTGGACCCTGCCTGCGAGGCTCGACGAGGCTTTGGCCGCATCCGGCCTTGGCCCGGTGGACCATGCCCGCGCCCTGTCGACTTTCAGCGGCGGAGAACGGACCCGGCTGAGCATAGCGCGCCTGTGGCTCGATGGGCCCGACCTGTTGCTTCTGGACGAGCCGACCAACAATCTTGATGCCGACGGGCGTGAGGCGATGGCGGGCCTGTTGGCCGACTGGCGCGGCGGGGCGCTGATCGCCAGCCATGATCGCGCCTTGCTGGATCATGTCGATGGTATCCTGGCCCTATCGCCCACCGGCACGACATGGCATGGCGGCGGATGGTCCTCCTATGTCGAGGCGCGCGATGCAGCGCAGGCCCGGATGGAGGCCGATGTCGAACAGGCCGAGCGCGAAAGGAGCGCCGCCGCGCGGCAGGCGCAACAGGTCCGCGAACGTCAGGCCCGCCGCGACCGCCGCGGCGAGGCCTATGCCGCCAGCGGCAGCGCGCCCAAAATCCTGCTGGGCCGTCAGCGCGAGAGGGCGCAAAACACAGGCGGACGGGGCCGGGTGTTGTCCGATCAACAGGTTGTCGAGGCTTCGGCCCTGCTCGCCAATGCCAAGGCACGGCTGGACATCGCGACACCGCTGAAAATCGAACTGCCTTCCTCGCTTTTTCCCGCCCATCGACAGTTGCTGTCCTTTGACCATGTTTCATGGCATGCGGCGGGGCGGAAGGTGGTGGATGACCTCTCCTTCACTCTGCAAGGCCCCGAGCGGGTCGCTCTGACCGGGCGCAATGGGGCGGGCAAGAGTACGGTGTTCAAGCTGGCCTGCGGGCAATTGGCGCCGCATTCGGGGGCGATCAGGCGGCCCGATGAGCCGCTGGCCATCCTCGATCAGCATGTCGACATTCTCGACCATGGCGCCACGATCCTCGACAATATGCGACGGCTCAATACTGCTCTTACCGAAAATGAGGCGCGAGCGGCATTGGCCCGATTTGCCTTTCGCAATGTTGAGGCGGACCGCATCGTGGCCGGATTGAGCGGCGGGGAATGTCTGCGCGCGGGTCTGGCCTGCATCCTTTCGGCGCGTTCCATGCCGCCTCTGCTGTTGCTGGATGAACCGACCAACCATCTCGATCTGCCCTCGATCGAGGTCATGGAGCGCGCGTTACGCGCCTATGACGGGGCGATCTTCGTCATCAGCCATGATCGCGCCTTCCTCAACGCCATCGGCATCACCCGGGAAATCGTACTGCCCCATCCCTCCGGTTGACATGCGGGCCGGAAAGGGCCAAAGCGCGACCTCCCTTGGGGAGTAGCCATCCGCATTTTCAGCGGAGCGCATGTCAACAAACTTGGCCTCGGCCATGGCATGTGCGGCCTTTACGGTTCGGCGAGACCATGGATCGGCATGCACTCGGGGTCGGGCGCGTGCCCGGTTCATGTGTCCAATACCCGGCCCTGTGGAATCTGTTCATGTCTTCTTTGACGATCACCATCGCGCTGCTGCTCGGGTCAGCTGTCGTGATCTATCTGGCCTGCGAATATTTCGTGAATGGCGTCGAATGGGTCGGCGAAAAGCTGGACGTGGGCCAGAAGGCGACCGGCACGATTCTGGCCGCTTTCGGCACCGCCCTGCCCGAAAGCGTGGTCACGCTGGTGGCGGTGGCCTTTGGCACGGGGGCTGCGGCCAAGGAACTGGGCGTGGGCGCGGCGCTGGGCGGCCCGCTGGCGCTCTCGACCATTGCCTATGCCACGGTGGGCGTGGTGCTGCTGCTGACGGGGCGGCGGCTTGCTGCCTCACCTGAAATCGCGCACACCTTTCTCCATCTCAGCAAGGATCAGGGCTGGTTCCTCGCCATCTTTGCCGCCAAGATCACGCTGGGCCTGATCGCCTTTGCGTGGAAACCTTGGCTGGGCGTGCTGTTCCTTGCCGCCTATGCGCTGTATGTCCGTCAGGAGTTGGGCGGCGAAGGCGATGATGCCGAAGAAGGCATCGAACCGCTGAAATTCCAGTCCCGGCGCGCGGTGCCCGCCACGGGCATGGCCATCTTTCAGGTACTGGCGGCGCTGGTGGTGATCTTTGTCGCCTCGCAGACTTTCGTGCGGCAATTGGAAGCGCTGGGGCCGGCGTTGGGCCTGCGTCCGCAATTGCTGGCCCTGCTGTTCAGCCCGATCGCCACCGAATTGCCTGAAACGATGAATGCCATAATCTGGGTGCGTCAGGGCAAGTATAGGCTGGCGCTGGCCAATATTTCGGGCGCGATGATGATTCAAGCAACGATCCCCACCGCGCTGGGCCTGTTCTTCACGCCATGGCTGCTCACGCCGCCCCTGCTGGTGGCCGCAGGCGCAACGATGGCGGCGATCCTTATCATGTTCCTTGTGTTCCGGCGCGGCATGGCCTCACGTGGGCTGCTGGCGGGGATGGGGCTGCTCTATCTGGTGTTTGCGGGCGTCATCGCGGCGCTGCATCTGGGTTAAGCGGCGAAGGATCGCGCCCCAGAAACAGCCGCGCAATCAGCGAGCGCAGCCAGATCACGCCCGGATCGTCCTGCACCCGCAAATGCCAATATTGCGCGATGCCGATCAGCGGTGCGGCAAAGGGCGGATCGATCAGACGCAGCGGGGCCATACTGGCAAAAATGGCCCCCACCGCCTTGGGCACGGTGCTGATCAGATCCGAGCCGGCCACCAGCAGCGGCACGCTCATGAAATGGGGTGATTGCAGCGCGACACGGCGGCGCAGTCCCATGGAATCGAGCTGTATCTCGAACAGTTCCTGACTGCGCCCGCTGGAGGAAACGACGATATGGCCCAGCGCCAGAAAGGCCTCCTGCGTCCAAGGCGCATCCAGCGCCGGATGCCCCTCACGCATGATGCAGGTGAAGGGATGGTCGAACAGCTTTTGCGTCATGAAAGGCCCCTGCCCCAAATCGGGGAAATAGCCCAGCGCCAGATCGACCGCCCCGGCTCCCATCGCCTGCACCAGATCGGTCGGGCGCAGCGAGCGGCATTCGAGCGTCACCTGTGGCGCGGCGCGCTCCAATTCCTGCATCAGGCGCGGCAGAAACACCAGCTCTCCAATATCCGAGGTGGAGAGCACAAAATGCCGCGTGGCGCCCGCCGGATCGAAATGACGCCCGGCCAGAATGTCATGCTCCACCCCATGCAGCAGGCGGCGCAACGGATCGCGCAAGGCTTCGCCCAGTGCCGTCGGGCGCATCCCCGCCCCGTCGCGCACCAGCAGTTGATCGCCCATCGCCCGGCGCAATTTGGCCAGAGCAAAGCTGACATTGGGCTGGCTCATGCCCAGACGGCGGGCCGTGGCATGGACGCCGCGCTCCTCCAGCAAGGCGTCGAGCACCACCAGCAGGTTTAGGTCAAAGCGGCGATAGTCCATGCATCATAATCCGTCTGGCTGATTATCATGATTATATCAAACAGTCTGACGGATTATGCCAGATGCTTCTAATCTCCCCGCAACCGCAGGGAGAGAGAAGCCACATGACTACCAAGCCATTCCTTCGCAACATCTGGTATGTCGCGGGCTGGGCCGCCGATCTGGCGCCCGGCGCGCGGGTGGCGCGCACGTTCTTGAACCGCCTGGTCGTTCTGTGGCGCAGCGAGGCGGGCAAGGTCTTCGCGCTGGACGACCGCTGCGCCCATCGCGCCATGGCGCTGTCGAGCGGGCCGGTGGTGGGCGAAGCGATCCGTTGCCCCTATCATGGCATGGAGTTCGGCGGAGACGGGCGCTGCACCCGCATTCCGGCGCAGGATAAGATCCCCGATATCGCCCGCGTCCGCGCCTATCCCCTGATCGAGCGGCAGGGCTTGCTGTGGATCTGGATGGGCGATGCGGAGAGGGCCGATCCGGCGCTGATCCCCGATTATCCGGTGCATGACGATCCCAAACTGGCCTGGCGCAGTTCCTATTTCCATGTGGCGGGCAATTGGCAATTGCTGGTCGATAATCTGATGGATCTCTCGCACCTGCCCTATATCCATGCCCACACGATCGGCGGCGATCCGGACCTGCATTTCCGCACCAAAACCCAATCGGAAAAGCTGCCCAATGGCGTGCGCGTCCTGCGCCATATGCCCGATTCCGATCCGCCGCCCACCTATGTTGCCGCCGCGGGCTTTACCGGCAAGGTGGACCGCTGGCAGGAGATCGAGTTCGAACCGGTGATGATCCGCATCCACACCGGCGCCTGCGATCCGGGCACGGGGGCCTATGACGGGCGGCGCGAGCATGGTTTCTCGATGCTGGGCTTTCATGGCATCACGCCGGAAACCGAAACGACCACGCATTACTTCTGGTCGATGGCCACCAACATCCTGACCGACGGCATTCCCGACGAGGTCTTTGATCAGACCGCCCGCACCTTTGCCGAGGATATGGAAGTGCTGGAATTACAGCAGGCGCGGATGCGCGACATGCCTGACCTGCCGATGATCGACATCGCCAGCGATGCGGGCGGGCGCCACACCCGCCAGTTCATCGCCCGATGCCTGACGCGCGAGCATGAGGGCTGATCAGCCCCGCCCTTCGCGCTCTTCCATCACGCGCTCGGCCCATTGGGTGAAACGCTCGATCAGCCAGATCAGCGCCGGGTCCTCGGCGCGGGCGCGGTGGCATTGGATCGCCTCGTCCATGGTGGGGATGGTCACCGGCAGCGGCCAGTAACTGATGGGCAGATATTGCGCCGCCTTGCGCGCCAGCGATTCATGCAGGATCGCCAGACGCCCCGTGCCGATCAGCAATTGCGGCACCGCGGCAAAGGTCGTGGTGGTCAGCGCGCTGTTGATGGTGATGCCCATCTGGCTCAATTCGTGGATGGCGAAGGATGAACTGACCGTCCGCCCGATCTGAACCGAGATGAAGCTGGCATCCAGCATATCCTCCAGCGTGGTCGGGCGGGCCATGAGGGGATTGTCGTTCCATCCGGCCACAACATGGCGCTCCTTGAAAAAGGACACCGCCGGATGCTTTTCGCTGACATAATTGCGCGGGGTGATCAGCAGGTCGATCTCGCCCGCCTCCAGCATGGCGATGGCCTGATCGTGGGGCGGCACGATGACGAAGCGCAGTTCCGGGGCCTCGCTCTCGATTTGCGGCAAGAGATCGCCCAGCACCGCGACAAGGATGAAATCCGAAACCATCATACGGAACACCCGCGTGGATGTGGCCGGATCGAAATGGGCCGGTGTGCCCACCAGCGCGTCCAGATCGCCCAGCACTGCCTTGAGCCCCGGCTGCAGCCGCAGGGCAAAGGGCGTGGGCACCATATGCTTGCCGTGCTGAACCACCAGCGCATCGTCAAAATGGCGGCGCAGGCGCGACAGGGCCGCGCTGATCGCGGGCTGGCTGACATGCAGTTGCTGGGCCGCACGGGTCACGCTGCGCCGGTCGATCAGCACATCGAGAACCTGAAGCAGATTGAGGTCGAGTCCTTTGAAGCGCATATTCTCATTCGTTTTTGTTATTCATTGGATAAATACAAAATATTTCTCTTATGCAACAGCCCCTGCCATCCTTGCCCCATAAAAATCACATGGGGAGATGAGCATGCACTTGAAATATCTGCTGATGGCGTCCGCCTTGATCGCCGGGCCGGCGATGGCGCAAAGCCCCAATGTGGGCCAAAATGCGGGCCTGCAGGACATCGTGGTGACCGCTCAGCGGCGCGAGGAAAATCTGCAAAAGGCCGCCCTTGCCGTCAGCGCCGTTACGGGCGACACGCTGGTCAAACAATCGGTGACGCAGGCGACCGACCTGTCGCGTCTGGTGCCCGCCTTGCAGGTGGCCCCTGCGGCCTCCTTCACCCAGATCTATATGCGCGGCATCGGCAGTTTCGGCGCCAATGCCTTTGCCGAGCAGGGCGTGGCCTTCAACCTCGACGGTATTTACCTGTCGCGCCCGGCCGCCCCTGCCGCGCTGTTCTACGATCTGGAACGGATCGAGGCGCTGAAAGGTCCGCAAGGCACGCTCTATGGCCGCAATGCCAGCGGCGGCGCGCTCAATGTCATCACGGCCAAGCCCAAGCTGGGCGAGACGGGCGGTTTCGTGAACGCCGAATATGGCAATTACAATGCGTTCAAGACCTCGGCGGCGATCAATCTGGCGCTGGGCGAACAATGGGCCGCGCGGCTTTCGGGCCAATATGCCCGCCACGACGGCTATATGAGCGATGGCTATGACGATGAAAACACCGGCGCCCTGCGCGGTCAGGTGAAGTTCGACAATCGCGCCGGGATCAATGCCACGCTGATGCTGGATTACGGCCATGTGGGCGGCAAGGGTTCGGGCGGCACGATCATGCCCCTGCTCGGCAATGGCCGCCTTGGGCCGAGCGATCCGGCGGTGGTGGCCGCCTATTTGAGCAAGAGCCCCACCGCGCCCGTGCCCCAGATCACCGCCAAGGGCGACGGGTTTCAGGACAACAGCTATTATGGCGCGGCGCTGACCGCCAATGCCGATCTGGGTTTTGCCACGCTGACGGTGATCCCGGCATGGCGCAAGACGGACCTCAATTTCCTGTCCTATGCCTCCTCCTTCCTGATCCGCGACATTGAAAAATCGCGTCAGGGTTCGGTCGAGGCGCGGCTTGCCAATCGCTCCGGCCCGGTAAACTGGGTGGCGGGCGCCTATTGGTTCAACGAACATGTCGACGCCAACCAGCGCTATGATCAGGGCAGCAACGGGTTGCAGGTCAATTCGCTGCTCGATACGCAAAGCCTCGCCGCCTTTGGCCAGGCAACCGTGACGCTGGCGCCCACGTTCCGCGTGACGGGGGGCCTGCGCTATACCGATGATCGCAAACAGCAGGCGACCAATTTCACCACCATGCCCTTCGTCGGCTTTGTCAGCCCCGGCACCGGCAATTTCACACCCATTTTCGCCAGCATCCCTGCGGTGGCCACAACGGACATCCATTTCCGCAAGGCCACATGGAAAGCAGGCGTCGAATATGACGTCGCCCCGCGCAGCCTGTTCTATGCCTCGGTGGCGACCGGGTTCAAATCGGGCGCGCTCTATGCCGCATCGGGGCAGAACTATTCCGCGCCCGAAAACCTGACCGCCTATACGATCGGGTCCAAGAACCGCTTTCTCGACAACCGCCTGCAATTGAATGTCGAGGCCTTCTGGTGGGATTATCGCAACCAGCAGATTTCGCATCTCGGCCCGGTTCAGGTGGCGACAACGCCGGGCGGTGCGGTCTATGCCCCGGTGTTTCTGACCGAGAACGCGGGCGGGGCCAAGCTCTATGGTCTTGAGGCCGAAGTGCTGTTCAAGCCCACGCCCCATGACCTGCTGACCGCCGATATTCAGTGGCTTCACGCGCGCTACAAGACCTTTGGCTATTACGCCTATTCCTCGTCCGGGGCGACGCCTGCGGCCGGTTGCGCGGTTGCGCCCACCTCGCGCATTGCCGCCACCACGGGCGCGGCCATCTTCAGCGTTGACTGTTCGGGCCGTCCGCTGGTCAATGCGCCTGACTGGACGATCAATCTGGCCTATGAGCATAAGTTCGATCTGGCGGACGGAGCCAACCTGACCTTTGGCGCCGACACCCGCATCCAGAGCGCCAGCTATGTCTCCATCGACTATCTGCCCGATGGGCGTCAGGGGGCCTATACCACCAGCAACGCCCGGCTGGCGTATGAACCGGCGGGCGGGCGCTATACGTTGACCGCCTTTGTCAACAATATCGAGGATACCAGGGTCTTTTCCGCCAGCTTTCAAAGCCCGGTCAAGAATGGTGTGCTGTACAATCAACTGCGCGCGCCGCGCACCTTTGGCATTCGCGGATCTCTGCGTTTCTGATGCGTTTGGGGGAGGCGGTCGCCTCCCCCAAACGAATTACCGGTGACGGTGGCCGCCGCCACCTCCGCCCCCCTGCCTGCCGCCGCCCCCACCACCGGGGAAATGCGGCATCTGCATCCGCTCTCCGGGCGACATGGATCCATGGAAGGGCTGGAAATTATGCGGTCCGCGCGGCGCCTCACGCATGAAATGGCCTCGATCACCTCGGATATACACCCGGTCGCCAAGCCCGCGACGGTAATAGAAATATCCGTCATTGCCCCAGTAACCGTCATAGATCGAGCCGTAATAGCCATCATACCACCCGTTATAGGCATAGGGCCCCGGCCCATAGCCCGCGCGGACGCCATAGCCATAATCATCCGCGCAGGCCGCCAGAGGCAGCGTGCTGAGGCCCAGCAGCAGAAGCGAGAAGGTTCTTTTCATCGTCATGACAGCCTCCATGATCCAATCGTGGTCCGCCCTGCGCGACATATTGTTTTTATGCCATCGCGCCGGGATGGCCAAAGGGATATGGCCAGACCGTTAATCTATTATCCGACCGCGACTGTGACTTGTGGCTGAATGAACGGTGCGAAAAGCCAAGCTATCGCGAGAGGAATTTGAGGTCCGAGGCCTGATCGATGCTCAGCGTCTCCACCTCTGGCCCAACCACGCCGCTGGCGGAATCGCGGCGGAACACTTTGACCCCATGGCTGCGCTGATTGGCGATCAGGACAAAGCGGCCATCGGGCGAAAAGGCGAATTCACGTGGCTCATTGCCCTCGACCGCCCGGCGGTCGGCCAGTTTGAGCGATCCATCAACCGGCGAAATCGCATAGCTGAGCAGGTGATTGTCGCTGCCGCGATTGGTGACCGTGAGGAAACGGCCGTCGGGCGAGAAATGCAGCGCCGCAGCACCCACCTTGCCCGCAAAGCCTTCGGGCGCCAGCGTGACCGTCTGACGCAGCGTCAAATGGCCCTCGCTATGGTCCAGCACCGCCACCTGTCCGGTCATTTCCAACGTGACATAGGCATGGCGGCCATCGGGCGAAAAAATCAGATGGCGCGGGCCCGATCCTGCTGGCATTTCAGCAAAAGGCTGATCGCGCAGCGCCGAGAGCGGCATCTCGCGCCGGGCCGGGTCATAGCGATAGGCATAGATCCGGTCGCCCCCCAGATCCTGAACGAAAACAAACCGGCCATCGGGCGAGGAAACAACCGAATGGACATGGGGCGAGGCCTGTCGCGCGGGATTGACCATGCTGGCGCGATAGGTCTTGATTTGCGTGGCCGGCCCCAGCGCCCCGCCCTGGCCCACCGGCAACACAGCAAGCGTGCCGCCCGGGTCCGCCGACACCGCATAATTGGCCACGAACAGATAGCGCCCGTCCTTGCTCAGGCTGGCATGGGTCGGCTCGGCCCCCAGCGAAGATGTGCGGTTGATGAAGGTCAGTCGCCCGCTGGCCGGGTCCATCCGATAGGCCGAGGCGCGGCCCACCGGATCGCGCCCGCCCTCGCCGTTTTCATCCACCGCATAGAGCAGACGATGATCACCCGACAGCACCAGCCATGACGGGTTTTCCGCCGGGCTGACCTGCGTCGGGCGCGGGTCGATATGGCCGGTGCGATCATCGAATTGATAGAGGTAGATGCCCTTGCTCTCGCCCCCGGTATAGCTGCCGATCAGCAGCGGCGTGGCCAAAGCCGAAGAAGCACCCAGCATCACACCGAGCGAGCCGAGCAAAACCTTGAAAACCATGATCTGTATCCTGCCAAATGCGGCGCCATTGGTGGCCGGTTCACGCATCAGCGTCAAGCAGGCAGGAGAAACGGGAAAACTTCGCGATCCGGGTGGCTCTGCGCATCGAAAAGGCGTATCGGCCGCGATCATCGGCCCCGGGGCCGGATGCTCTGAGGGGGCGACCCGCATCATGATGGATCTCAACGATTTTGCCTTTTTCGCCGCCGTGGTCGAGCATGGCGGCTTTACCGCCGCATCGCGCGCGACCGGCGTTGATAAGGCCCGGCTGAGCCGCCATGTCGCCGCGCTTGAGGAAAGGTTGCATGTTCGCCTGCTCCAGCGTTCAACCCGAAGCGTTGTGCTGACCCAGGCGGGCAAGAGTTTTTATGAAGGCTGCATGCTGGTGATCGACGGGGCGCGGGTGGCCTGCGAAAGCGTGCTGGAATTTCAACGCGAGCCATCGGGCACCATTCGCGTGGGCAGCCCGGTCATCATCGCCCAGAATTTCCTCGCCCCCATCCTGCCACGCTATCTGGCGGCCCATCCCAAAGTGTCTGTGGTGGTCGAATCCACCGATCGCCAGCTTCACCCGCTGGAGGACCGTTTCGATGTGATCCTGTCGGCACAAGCACAATTTCCCGATTCCAGCAGCCTTGTCGCGCGCGAAATCGGGCGCATTCGGCGCATCCTCGTGGCCCATCCCGATTTTCTGGCCCAGCATCCGCCCTTTCGCGATCCGGCCGATCTGATCGACATGCCGATCATCGCGCGCCATACCGACATGGTGGATGAAAGCGCCCGCTGGACCATGCTCAATGAGGAGGATGTGTCCTTCAAACTGGATTTCCAGCCGCGCCTGGTGACGGGCGATCTTCAGATCCAGATTGAGGCGGCCTGTTCAGGGCTTGGCCTTGCGCTTTTGCCCGAACCGCTGGTCGATGCGCGGCTGGATGATGGCGATCTGGTGCGCGTGCTGCCCGACTGGTTCACGCCCGAATACAGCCTGTTCATTGTCTATCCCACCCCGCGCGGCATCCTGCCTTCGGTGCGCAGTTTCATCGATTTCGCGCTGGCCAATATCACGGTCGGGCCCAAAAAAGCCCGCGGACCAGCGGATGGTGCTGGTCCGCGGTGACAGCGGCCAAGGCGCATTGGGGGGTGGACGGAGCATTGGCCGGCGTTGAACCGGTCCATGCGCGCGCGCTTGGCCGAAAGGTCAGATTTTAGAAGCGGTAGGCAACGCCGGCAAAGATCTGGTGACGGTCAAACCGGCCATTGCCTTCGCTGAAATCGCTGTAGCGATATTCGACGCGAGCCGAGACCTTGTCGGTCAGCTTGCGCTCGACACCGCCGCCAAGCAGCCAGCCATCGCGATCATCAGAGCTATGGATGTTGCCGATATTCGCACCGACCAGCGCGTTGGTGTAGCCACCGCGTACATAGGCCAGCGTCTTGGGCGTCACCAGATAGCCGGCGCGCAGCGACAAATCGACCGAACGCTTGGGCGAGATTGCGGCCAGCCCGTTGCCAAAGCGCGAGCTGATCGGAAAGTTCACTTCGGCCTGCGCGCCCACGACGATGCGGGGATAGACTTCATGGTCATAGCCCATGAACACGCCCAGCGTACCGGTATCGCTGGTCTGGGCCAGAGGGGTGACGCCAAGCGCGGTGCCGGGGTTGCGCACGTCATTTTCTTCCCAGCCGCCCTGAACGCCGACGAAGGGGCCGGTAAAGCTTTGGGCATTGGCCGCAGCGGGGGCGGCAACAGCGGCCAGAGCGACAGCAGCAACGGCAGTATAGATGACAGACTTCATGATATTCCTCCTGCGCCCGCTGTCTCTTATTGCCCTTTGGCCCGGCTCCTGACAGGTCAGAAAACCGTTGAACCACTGGTGTTTGGCAGCGGGTGTGGCCGCCAAATGGGCCTGTCGAGGCCTGATGATAAGACGGCAATTGCGTAAAGGATTGTTGTTGTGATGATGATAATCGAGCGCAGCGGGCTGCAAAAGAGCCTGAGCCATCATTTCCATGGATAATCAAAATCCAGATCCATGCGTTTCTCTCCCGGCGGCCCTTGCGGCATAGAAGCAGGCAGAAAAAATTAGGGGCGAGAGAGACATGTCGGTGAATGCGAAATCCTTCCTGATCGTGGGGGGCGGGGTCGGTGGCATGTCGGCGGCCATTTCGCTGCGCCAATGCGGCGCGGATGTGGAATTGATCGATGTCGATCCGCAATGGCGTGCGCTGGGCGCGGGGATGACGATCACCGGGCCGACCTTGCGCGCCTTTGACAGGCTGGGCCTGCTCGATAGTGTGCGCGAAAAGGGCTATCTGTCGGACAGGACCAAGTTCTTTTCCAAGGATGGGGTGTTTCAGCGTGAAAATCTGGCCCCCTCGCTCGAAGATGGCCTGCCGCAGGCGGGCGGAATCCTGCGGCCCGATCTTCACGCGATCTTTTCGGCCAGAGTGCTGGAACTGGGCGCCAAAGTGCGGCTGGGCATCACCATCACCGATATTGCCCAGGATGATGACGGCGTCACCGTGCGTTTCAGCGATGGCGGCCGCGGACGCTATGACGCGGTGGTGGGTGCCGATGGCTTCGGCTCGGCCACGCGCGGCATGATCCTGCCCGACGCGCCGCGCGCGCGGTTTACCGGACAGGGCTGCTGGCGCCTGCTGGCCGACCGCCCGGCCCATGTCACCAGCCCGGAGATCTATTTCGGCCCGGATTACAAGGTGGGGGTCAACCCCTGCTCGCCCGACAAGATGTATTTGTTTGCCAATGTGAAAATGCCGGGCAACCCACATGTGCCCGATGGCGAGCTGGTCGAAAGAATGCGCGCGCTGCTGGCCCCGATCGGGGGGACGATTGCCGGGCTGCGCGAGGGGATCGGGCCGGATTCGGCCATCAACTACCGCCCGCTCGAAGCGATCCTGATCCCCCTGCCCTGGCACAAGGGCCGCGTGGGGCTGATCGGCGATGCTGTGCATTCGACCACGCCCCATCTGGCATCGGGCGCGGGCCTGTCGGTCGAGGATGGGCTGCTGGTGGGCCAGATGCTGGCTGGGGCGCAGGATGTCGAGGCGGCGTGGCGCGCCTTTGGCCAGCGCCGCTGGGAACGCAGCCGCATGGTTGTGGAAAACAGCGTGCTCATCGGCCAATTGGAGCAGGAAGGCGGCCATGACCACCGCATCGCCCAGATCATGGGCGAAAGCGTGATCGCCCTGTCGCAGCCGGTGTAAGATCAGCCCCGCAGACCGCCGGCTGTTTCGGCAAGCACGCCGACCAGCCAGCGGATCGCCTCGTCGTCGTCGTTGCTGATCCGCCATTGCACAGCCTCGCGGATGGGCGGAATGGCAAAGGGCAATTCGCGGATGACCAAAGGCATGAAGCGGGCGAGCTGCTCGGCCAAGTGGCGATAGGTGACGGCGATCCGCCGCGATCCGGCAATCAGACCAGCCTGTTCGACAAAGGAGGGCGCGACCATTTCGACCCGCCGCTTCCTGATCCGGCCCAAATAGGGTTCATCGAAAGTCGGCACACCGGCGCGGCCAAAGCGGCATACGACATGGCCCAGCGAAAAGAACAGCGCCGAATCCATCTCTTCGCGCATCGCGCCATTACCCGCCCAGCCCAGAATCACATGATCGTCGGCAAACAGAAACTGGCTGGGATGATCGGGACTTAGCGCGGATTCCAGCGTCAGCAACAGGTCGATATGCCCGCGTTCGAGCGCCTCATGCGGCGCATCGGCCATAGGCAGGATGGCGATCCGCAGCAAAGGCGCGAGCGTTTCAAGGCGGCGCAGCACTGGGGCCAGCAGCACATGCGCGGCATAATCGGAAGCCATGATGCAAATCTGGCGATCGGCGGTAACGGGATCGAAACGCGGCGTGGCGGTGATGGTCGCGGTGATTGTGGCGAACAGCGCGCGCACCGGCTCGACCAGTTCCTCCGCCCTTGGGGTCAGCACCAATTGCCGCCCCTGCATCACCAGCAGATCGTCGCCGAAATAGAGCCGCAGCCGTTTGAGCGAATTGGAAATGGCCGATTGGGTAAGACAAAGCCGATCCGCCGCCACGGTCACGCTACGCTCTGTCAGCAGAATGTCGAGCGCAACCAGCAGGTTGAGATCGAGATCGAGAAAGCGCATCAGGATCGCCCCTAGTAGGGCACGGGAACATGAAGTCCCCGTGCCCACACCCGGATCAGAACTTGGCCGACAAACGCAGGCCAAACGTACGCGGCGCCGAATAATGGGCGATGGCAAAACCCATGGGCGAGGATTGCGGGGCCAGATTGCGGCGCTTGTTCTCAAGGTTCTGGACATAGGCGGTCAGCGACCAACCGCCCTCGGCGCTGCGCAGGGCCAGCGAGGCGTCGGTGGTCCAATAGGCGGCCACATGTTCGAAATCGAGGAATTCAAAAGCCGCCCACTGATCGTCGCGCCATGCGGTGTTCACATTGGCAACCAGTTCGCGCTTCTCATCGACGCGAATGACCTGTTCGGCGCCCAGATTGACCGTCCATTTGGGCGAGAACAGCAAGGGTCGCCCCGAACAGTTGAAGCTTTTGACCGGCGCGCCATTGCTGAAAGTGCCGGTCAGGCTGGAGGGGCAATTGAAATTGTCAAAGGGCGAGGCCGAGGTCAGATGCAGGTCATTATAGACCGTATCGAGATATTGCACCTTGCCGCTCAGCGTCGTGCCCGAGGCGGGTTTGACCACCAGATCGACATCGAAGCCCTTGATCGTCGAGCGCCCGGCGTTTTCATTGGAATTGATCAGCGTGCCGTTGGAATCGACGGTGAAATAGGCGATCTGCTGATCGCGATATTTCCAGTAGAAACCCTCAAGGTTCAATTGCACCCGGTTGTTGAAGAAGCGGTTTTTCGATCCCACGGTGAAGGCCGTGATGAATTCAGGCTTATACTGGATCTTGCTGGGTGAATCGACCATCTGATAGCCGCCCGCGCGATATCCGGTTTCCACCGTGGCATAGAGCAGGCTGGTGGGCGCAACATCATATTCGGCCGAAACCTTCCAAGTCACGCGGGAAAAGGGCGAGCTTTGCTTGATGTTATTATAGGTTTTGACGATCTGCCCTGCGCCGCTGTTCAACCCGTAAACCACCGTACCAGCAGTCGCATTGCTGCCCGGAACGGTGAAACCCGCCGACGGATTGATATAGCCATTGCTGCCCAGCCAGCCAATCGCCGCATCGGCACTGAACAGGTTGGGCATATGCGGCATCTGGCCGATGCAGAAGGGCGGCGTGGTCGTGTTGGCGCAGGAAACGATGATATTGTTGATCAGGCCGTCGATCGACTTGGTATCATGCGTATAGCGCGCCCCGCCCACCAGACGGAAGCTGTTGCCGATATGCGCGGTCAATTGCCCGAACAAGGCCCAGCTTTCAGTGGTAACGCGATAGTTCTGGATCGGCAGGACGAATTCCTGATTGTATATGTTGCTCGCCCGGATATTCTCCTTGAAGTAAAAGCCGCCCAACACATAGTCCATCATGCCGCGTTTGCCTGCAAGCCGGGTTTCAAGGCTGGTCTGATTGGTGCTTTCATTGACGCTGCCGGTGTTGAAGGCGGGAGCGTAGATGATCGAATGTTCCTGCGTGTCGCGATAGGCCGGGATCACGGTCAACTTGCCGATGGAGGTTTGCACATTGGCCTCGGCATGGACGCCCCAATAAGTGATGTTCTGGCTGAGCGCGCTTTGCATGGCCTGGCGGAAATCCATGCCTGGCCCGCCAAGCTGGGTCTTGCGATAGGCATTGCTGGCCGCGCTGTTGAACCCCTCGCCCGCACTCAGGCCCGATGGGGTGAAGACATAACCCGTGGCCGATGGCGCGAAGGAGCCAAGATAATCGCCCCCAACGCCCAATCCGCCAACATGGCTGTAGTCCCCACCGATGCGCAGCGACAGGTCACTTGACGGCTCATAAAGGAACTGGGCGCGCAGCGATCGGCGCTTGGCATCATCGGTGCCATCTTTGTTATAGCCATCGTGGGAAAAGAGCGCGCCCGCGATACGCAGCGCGCTATGCTCGCCGGTGGCCAGATTGACATGGGCATCAACATCGACCTGATTGTAATTGCCATAGGCCAGATTGACGCCCATCCCGTTCTTGCCCAGTTCCGGGCGCGCGGGCAGAACGTTGATCGCGCCGCCCGTGGCATTGCGGCCATAGAGGATGCCCTGCGGGCCTTTCAGCACCTCCACCCGCGCCAGGTCATAGAAGGCGGCGCCAAACATGCCTCCGCTGCGCCCCAGCACGACGCCGTCGAAACTGGGCGTGACGGCGGGGTCGTTATAGCTGCTGGTGGTGATATTGCCCACGCCGCGGATGAAGATCGAGGCGACCGAGCCGCCGGGCGCGGGAATGCTCAGCGCCGGAACCGCCTTGGTCAGATCGGCCGCATTGGAAATCCCGCGCTGGACCAAGGCATCGCCGCGCACGGCGTCAATCGGGATCGCCGCCTTTTGCAAAGATTCCGCCCGGCGCTGGGCCGTGACGATGATTTCGCCAATGCCCGCGCCGGTTTCGGCCTGCGGTGTTTGGGCCGATGTCTGCGCATGAGCGGCCCCGGCCAGAGCAAAGACCGAGATGGTGGTGGCAAGAAAGGTGATGTTTTTCATCTTGTAATCCTCCCCGTATAGACGGATTTATTTTATTGTAATTTAGTGATTTATCCGGGATCAGATGCCGCCCAGCGCGACATATTTGGTTTCCAGATATTCCTCGATGCCGACATGCGCGCCTTCGCGGCCAAGGCCCGATGCCTTGACCCCGCCAAAGGGAGCGACCTCGGTGGAGATCAGCCCTTCGTTGACCCCGACCATGCCGAACTCCAGCCCCTCGATCACGCGGAAGATCCGGCCCGCATCGCGCGCGCAGACATAGGCAGCGAGGCCAAATGGCGTGTCATTGGCCAGCGCAATCGCCTCACCCTCAGTGTCGAAGCGGAAGACCGGGGCAACCGGGCCAAAGGTTTCCTCGGCAAAGACTAGGGCGTGGCGAGGCACGCCGCTCAAGACCGTAGGCTGAAAAAAGCTGCCGCCAAGAGGATGGCGCGCGCCGCCTGCCGCGATTGCGGCGCCTTTGGAGAGGGCGTCGGCGATGTGCTCCTCAACCTTGGCCACGGCGGCAGCGTCGATTAGCGGTCCGATGGCCACGCCCTCTGCCGTGCCCTCGCCCACGGTCAGTTTCGCCGTTTCCTCGGCAAGCCGCGAGACGAAGGCGTCATGGATGCCCGATTGCACCAGAAAGCGGTTGGCGCCGATGCAGGACTGGCCCGAATTGCGATATTTGGCCATCATCGCGGCACGGATCGCGCCTTCCAGATCGGCATCGTCAAACACGATAAAAGGCGCGTTTCCGCCCAGTTCCATGCTGGTCCGCTTGATCGTAGGCGCGCATTGCTCGAGCAGGAGCGCGCCGATTTCCGTCGATCCGGTAAAGGACAATTTGCGCACCGTGGGATTGGCGGTCAATTCCCCGCCAATCGCCCCGGCCGACCCGGTAACGACATTGCACACGCCTGCGGGCAGCCCCGCGCGCTGCGCCAAACCGCCAAGCGCCAGCGCGGTCAGCGGGGTCTGGCTGGCGGGTTTGATGACCCCGGTGCAGCCCGCCGCCCAGCCCGGCCCGGCCTTGCGGGTGATCATCGCGGCGGGGAAATTCCACGGCGTGATCGCGGCAAACACGCCCACCGGCGCCTTTTGCACCAGAATGCGCCGTCCGGACAGGTTTTGCGGAATAATCTCGCCATTGATGCGCTTGGCTTCCTCGGCGAACCATTCGATGAAACTGGCGGCATAGAGCACCTCGCCGCGCCCTTCGGTCAAGGGTTTGCCTTGTTCCGAGGTGATAAGCAGGGCCAGATCGTCGATATTCTCCATCATCAGATCATAGAACCGGCGCAGGATGGTCGAACGTTCCTTGGCCAAAGTCGCGCGCCATGCGGGCAATGCCCTTTCCGCCGCCTCAATGGCGCGGCGCGTTTCGGCCGCACCACCCTTGGGCACGCGCGCGATCAGCGCATCATTGGCCGGATTGCGCACATCCAATGTTTCGCCACTGTCGGCCTGAACCCATTGCCCGCCGATCAGCATCGCGCTGCGCAGCAGGCTGGGGTCCTTCAGCGGGAGGGGGATGGGATTTTCCATAACAGTTCCCCCCTCAGGCCGGATTGCGGCCGATAAAGAATAATTCGTCGGCATCGCTGGTGGGATTAAGGCCCGCGATCTCTTGCCCGCGCCGCAATGCCATCATGTCGCGCTGATAGACCCGCGCCGTGGGATGGCGCAGCGGGCCGCCATTATAGCCCTGAAGCCAGCCTTCATATTTCCACATCATCCGGTTGATCAGGCCATTGCCCGCCTGCGGCACGCCGGCAAAAGCCTTGCGCGCGGGGTCGATGCGGTGGAACTCGGCGGTGGCCTCGTCGAAGCGGCCATCGCGGATCATGTTGAAAATTCCGGGCAAAACCGGACCAAAGAAAGCAGAAAAATTGGTCCCGCAAAAGGGCACATCGATCAATTGCGCCAACGGGATGAACTCATGCTCCATCGGAAAGGAGATGACGACTTCCTCATGAAAGGCGCGATGCACCTCGATCGGCCCCATGATATGCGGCATCCCGCCCTCGGCCTTGATCGAGACAACATTGGGGCAATCATCGACCAGACGCCGCAGCAGATCGACCGGCATATCGATCGGACTGAACCGGCCAAAGCCCCATGTCGGGATCGGAAACAACATCACCGCCATATCGACCGCATCGCAAAACGCCTTGGTATAGGCGTAAACATCCTCCAGCGATTTGGGATAGAAGAAGGGCGGATAACCCAGCAAAACCAGCTCCGCACCCGCCTGCTGCGCCAGCAGGGCGGCCTCGATATTGTCCTCCAGCGTGTTGAACACGGCATGATGGACGACAAAGATGCGCCCGGCGGCCTGTTCGACCATGACCTGCACAAATCGGTGATACTCGGCCAAAGTCATCGCCACTTCGGAACAGGCAAGCGTGCCGACGAAGCCGTGTTCGATGGTCTTTTCGATGTCGTGGCGGGTGGCGATCTCGTTCAGTCCCTTGAAATCGCCGGTCATGGTCGGGATAACCACATTGGCAACCCCAAGCATCTTTTCACGCGCCCATGCGCGGGCCTCGGATCTGGTATAGCTGGGCATAATCGACCTTTCGAAAGGGGTTACTTACCCTTGTTCACCGGGATGATCGGGGCAGGGATTGTAGTGCCGAGGCCCGCCACACGGGCCCTTTCCGCGCAGAGCGAGGCCACGGCCAGATCCTGAATCGCCGCGCCGACCGATTTGTAGAGTATGACCTGATCGGGTGCGCTCCGTCCCGGATGCGTGCCGGAAATCACATCGCTCAGGCTTACCAATTTGGCGATGAACTTAACCCCAGCCTCGTCCGCAGCGATCATATCGCCAGTATCATGGGCGACCTCTTCGACCATATCGGCCACAATCAGATCGGCCCGCGCAATCGCTTCGGGATCAAGCTCACGCTGCTCCGGCAATGTCGAGCCTATGGACACCACCGTCATGCCGGGGCGCAGCCATGCGCCCATCATGGTCGGGCTTTCGTCACGCGAACGCGCAGCGCAAATCACCAGTTCCGCGTTGGCAATGGCCGCCTGCGCGCTATCAACCTGCTTCACGACGATACCTTTTTCCGCCATGGCGCCGCAAAAGGCGGCCCGACTGGTCTCACGCGGACTGTAGACCAACACCTCGCCCAGCGGGCCAGAGCGGGCCATGGCCTCCAGATGGGTTCGCGCCTCAAAGCCCGAACCAATCACAGCTATGCTGGGCGCGGGGCTGAGGCAAAGCCGTCGAGCCGCCAAAGCGGAAGTCGCCGCCGTACGCAGGCCCGTCACCGAGGCCCCATCCATCAGCGCGGTCAACTCCATCGTCTCGCCATCGAACAGCGGGATGAGATAGGAGGCGGCGCGCGCCGTCATCGAAGCGGCGATCATTTTGGCCCCGATCACCTTCTGCCCCGGCATCACCCCGGTCAGCGTACGCAGCCACAGGCCATCTCCGCGCGCCATACTGCGCGGCGGAAACTGTGCCTCGCCCGCCGCAGCGCCATAGGCCTGCCCCAGCGCAGCGACCGCCGCGCCCCAGTCAAATGCGGCGCGGACGTCAGCGTCGGAAAGCAGAAGTGTATTATGCAAGCCCATCCCTATTCCCTCGGATATTTTTCGGATCGGACAGCAACGCCGCCCGGATCGATGCACATGACATAATTACACATTTGATGCGCGTCAATTTGGCAAATGAATTTATTTCCGCACCGCAATTCATATGCTACCCGCAAGGTCATCAGGAGGAAGAATTGCCCGAAACCGACCTAGCCCGCTTGCGGACCTATCTGGACCAGACGCTCGAACGCGGGGAGGAGCGCCTGCCCCCCGAACCCAGACTGAGCGAAGAGCTTGGCGTATCGCGCGGACGGCTGCGCACCCTGCTCAAACGGCTGGAAGCCGAGGGGGCGATCTGGCGCCATGTCGGCAAGGGCACCTTTATTGGCCCGCGCAAGCTGATCGACGCACCGGCGGCCAGCTCCTCCTTCAGCATGGACGATATTCTTCAGGCGCGCTTGCTGCTCGAACCCCCGCTGGCGGCCGAAGCAGCGATGCATTCAACTGCGGAAGACCTTGCAATAATGGACAATTGTTTGGCAGAAATGAAGCTGGCCGGGTCGATGTTGCAATGGAAAAGACTGGATGAAAAGCTGCATCGCACCATTGCGCAGGCGACGCGTAATTCGCTGATGCTGACGCTCTATGACACTTTGCGCGCCCAGATGAAGTTCACGCTCGACCGCCGGATCGACCAGGTGTTTGGCGCCGAACCCGGCCCCAAGGAAAACACCGATGACGAGCATAGCCTGGTTGTCGAGGCGATTCGCAACCATGATCCGGTCGAGGCCGAGCGGCAGATGCGTGCACATCTACACTCACTGCGAGGAAAACTGTTCGGCCTGCGCTAAACCTCGCTGACAGAGCACAAAGGAAGCCGGACACCCTCCGACCCTATGGCCGGAGGGTGTTGTCATATATGCGCGATTCGTTTTGCATGGGCAATTGATGCGAATGACAGGCAAAAATACCACCGCCCAAGTTTAACTCAATACTTCATTGACACACATCAATATTGATTTTAGCAGGGCTCAAACAAAAGCAGGAGAGAGCCTTGGCCACCAGACGCCTGTTCCTTCAGGGAGCGGTCGGCACCGCCGCCCTCGCTGGCACCCCCGCCATCGGAACCACCTTACCAGCCAACCACAGCTACAAACTGCTCGCCTTTATCGACATCGCACATGCGCAGGGCGGCCCCTTTGCCGCCGCTGCGCATGCATGGGGCGCCCGCACCGTCGCCCTGCGCGGCGACCCGCTGGCGCTGTGGCATGATGCCGTGCTCACAAGCGCAGTCCAGCCTAAGGCCATCCTTGGCCTGACAACACAGGGCACTCTGTTCTGTCTGGAACGGCTGGGTTGGGAATTGGGTCTGCGGGTGCGCCGGCGCATCGATCACCTGCCCGCGCCCGATGGGACATGGCGCCATGTCGCCCATACCGATCTGCCTGCTTGGGCGCCCGGCATGCTGGCCGGAGCAGGGTCCGACTTCGGACTGGCCGCCGCCAGCAGTGCTTTCAACAGTTCCGGCAGCGCGGGAGATTGCACTCACGCCGCGCCCCCGCCCCATCCTCATCGCAACAGCACACCGCTTGTCACCTGGCTGCTGGCCGCGCCCGACCGGGCCTGATTTTCAAGGAGCGCTTCGATGCCTCTCCCCCCTCACCTCTCGCCGCAACTCTGGCAGGAGGCGCTCACCCGGTTGCGCGCCGCCGTTGGCCCTGATGCTCTCTTCACCGCTGACGAGGATGTCACGCTTTATCGCGACGCCTATTCCCCCGTCTGGGGGGAGCCCGAAGAGCGGCAGGCCTCCGCTGCGGTCGCCCCCAATTCCACCGATCAGGTGCAGGCGGTCGTACGCATCGCCCATCATTTCGGCATCCCGCTCTTCCCCATCGCGACCGGGCGCAACCTTGGCTATGGCGGCTCGGCACCCAATCTCTCGGGCAGCGTGATCGTCGATCTCAAGCGGATGAACCGCATCATCGAGGTCGATGACAAGCGCCATTTCGCCATTGTCGAGCCGGGCGTCTCCTATTTCGACCTCTATCGCCACATTCAGGAACGCGGCCTCGACGTGTGGATTGACGTGCCCGATCCGGGCTGGGGCAGCGTGATGGGCAATGCGCTCGATCACGGGGTGGGCCACACATGGTCCTCCTATCGCGATCATTTCGGATCGCATTGCGGGCTGGAGGTTGTGCTGCCCAATGGCGAGGTGATGCGCACGGGCATGGGCGCGATGTCCTCGGCCAAGACTTCCGGCGATTTCCGCTATGGCTTTGGCCCCTATGTCGACGGCCTGTTCGCTCAGGCCGGTTTCGGCATCGTCACGCGCATGGGCATACACCTGATGCCGCGCCCGGAATGCTTCCTCCACCGCCGTGTGCTGGCCTATCGGCGGCAGGATATCGTGCCGCTGGTCGAGGTTGCCAATAAGCTGGAGGATGCCGGGCTGGTTGGTATGCCTTTATATGAATCGCCCATGTTCGGCGCGCAATTTGCCGACAAGGCGCTGCGCGACATCGCCACTGCGTCTGATGTGTGGAACGGCAATGCCATCGACCGCTATGCTGCCGAAAAAACGATGCCGGCCTGGCAACTGGGCCTCAGCTTTTACGGCCCTGCCGAAGTGGTCGAGGCCAGTTGGCGCCATGCGCAAGCGCAATTTGCCAAAGCCATACCCGGCGCAAAATTCGAGACTATCGAAACCTTGCGCTTTCCCCTCAGCCCGCAGGCAGAGGAGGAGGCCCTGCACAAGGTGTTGATCGGTGTACCAAATCTCAACATCTTCGCCATTGGCGCGCGCAGCGCCACCAACCCCGAACCCGCCGATGGCCACCTCCTCTTTTCCCCCATGGTCGCGCGCAGCGGCGAGGAAGTGATGAAAGCCCAGCGCCTGTTCACCGAGGGGATGCGCGAAATGGGCACTGATTTTCCCATGTCTTATGGCCCCTTCACCGCGCCGTTCACATGGATGCCGCGCATCTTCGCCCTGACCACGGGCCTGCCCGTTTCGCGCTCCGATCCAAAGGTCAACCAACGCTCGCGCGAAACAATGCGCAAGCTGATCGAACTGGGCGCGCGCCATGGTTACGGCGAATATCGCACCCCGCCGCTGTTTCAGGATCAGGTGATGGGTACCTATGATTTCAACGACAACGCGCTGCGCCGGTTTTGCGAGACATTGAAGGATGCGGTCGATCCCAAAGGGATCATCGCGCCGGGACGCGGCGGTTTCTGGCCCCGCGCGATGCGAAAGGAAGCATGATGCGTTGGTTCCTCCTTGCCGCTGCGCTTTCGTCCGCGCCCGCCCTGGCCGCTGATGCTGAGCCTCAGGGGCAGGCGATTTTCATCCGCAATTGCGCGCCTTGTCACGGGCCGGGCATCGGCAATCCGGGCGAAAACCAAAAGCCCGGCACCGCAGCCCTCGCGGCCAAATATGGCGGTAAATTGCCCGCCTTGCTCGAAGAGCGCCGCGATCTGACCCCCGAACTGGTCGCCTTCTTTGTCCGCAACGGCGCCACTGTGATGGCCCCCTATCGCAAGACCGAGATCAGTGATGCCGATCTGGTCGCGCTGGGGGCCTATCTGTCGCGCAACAATCCAAAATTCTCGGGCCGCAAAATCAGGAAGACCTCATGACCAACGCCATAGAAACGCCCTTTGCCGACTTGGCGCGCGGGCAACAGCGGTTGATCGGGCGGATCGCGGTCATCACCGGGGCTGGGGCGGGCATCGGCCGAGGCTGTGCGCGGATGTTTGCAGCGCAGGGGGCAATTGTCCACGCGCTGGACGTTGACGCCGATGCGCTCGATGCACTGGCGGCCGAATGCGGCGGGGCGGTGGTCGCCCAACCCTGCGATGTGCTGAACGAGCAGGCGGTTTTCGCCACTGTCGAAACTATCGGCCAAAACCACGGACGTATCGACGCGCTGATCCCGGCTGCCGCCATTTCGATCTTCCGCTGGGTCGAGGAGATGACCTATGCCGAATGGCAGCGCACCCTTCAGGGCGAACTCGACATCGTCTTTCTGGCCACACGCGCCTGCTGGCCATGGCTGAAGCGAAGCGGCAGCGCCTCGGTCATCAATTTCGCCTCGGCCAATGCGCATGGCGCGCTCAACGGCTCGCCCGCGCTGGCCCATTGTGCGGGCAAAGGCGGGTTGCTGGCCATGACCCGCCAACTGGCGATGGAGGGTGCGCCTCACGGCATTCGCGCCAATTCAATCTCGCCGGGCCTGATCCTCTCACAGCAAACCCAGCGGCATATGGCCTTTGACCCGCAATTCGAATTCGAAGCGCTCAAAGCCATGATGATCAAACGGATCGGCCTGCCCGAGGATATCGCATGGTGTGCGACTTGGCTGGCGAGCGCCGAGGCAAGCTATGTCACCGGGGCCGATATCCGCATCGACGGGGGCGCCACTGCCTGGTGAAGCCGGATCGGGGTGGCCCTCATGCTCCATCCTCGTTATCAGGGCGCATGGATATGTTTGCAGCGATCAGGGCCTTTGTGGCTGTGGTGGAGGAAGGCGGCTTTGCCCCGGCGGCGCGGCGCGCCGGACAGGCTGCATCCTCCTATACCCGCCATGTCGATGCGCTGGAGGCAGAACTGGGCGTTATCCTGCTCAACCGCTCGACACGGCGATTGTCGCTGACGCCCGCCGGAGAAGCCTATTATCCGCAGGCCGTGGCCATTCTGGCCGGGCTGGAAGAAGCCCATCGCAGCATCCGTGAACGTGATGGGCCTCCACGCGGCCTGCTGAGGGTCAGCCTGCCGACCTCCTTTGCCCGGATGCATATCGTCCCCTTTCTCCCCCGCTTCATGGCCGAACATCCCGGTGTGGAACTGGACCTGCTGATGAGCGATGAGGTCATCAATCTGGTCGAACGGCGCGTCGATGTGGCGATCCGTCTGGGGGCTCTGGATTCCTCCAGCCTGATCGCGCGGCGCCTGGCGCCGCATCGGCGGATCGTCTGCGCCAGCCCGGCCTATCTGGCGCAAAGGGGCACGCCCGAAACCCCCGCCGACCTTGCCGATCATGCCTGCCTCACCTTCGCCTTCACCGATGGCGAGCGGCGCTGGCGCCTGACCAAAGGTGAGCACGTCGAGCAGATCCGCGTCAAAGGCCCGCTGCGCGCCAATCAGGCCGAGGCGTTGAAGGAGGCCGCGCTGGCCGGTTTCGGCGTGGTGATGCTGCCCACATGGCTGGCGGGCGAAGAGATCGCGCAAGGCAGCCTGCGCCCCCTGGTGAGCGAATGGCACGCCGATATTGGCCGGGCCGGCGCGGCGCCATCCGGCGAATCAGGTATCCATGCGCTCTACCTGCCTGATCGTCGCGGCTCGCCCAAGGTGCGGGCCTTTGTCGATTTTCTGGCCGAACGTTTTGGCAGCCCGCCCTATTGGGATCGCGCCCTTTGATCTTTGCATCAAATGCAAAGATGATCGCGAAAATCACCGGATTATCAGCAAACGAAAAAAGGCCCACTCCATGGACATCCCGCCGGACCTTCCTATAGGCCCTGCCCCCATGGAGTTCCACCCAATGCCCCACACATCCGACACGCTCTTCGCCCCCATCCGCATCGGCGCCCTCGATCTGCCCAGCAGGATCGTGATGGCGCCCCTCACCCGCTCGCGCGCCGCCCCCGGCAATGTGCCCTCCGATCTGGCCGTCGATTATTATCGCCAGCGCGCCTCGGCCGGGCTCATCATTTCCGAAGGCACGCAGATTTCCCAGCAAGGTCAGGGCTATGCCTGGACGCCGGGCATCCATTCGCCCGAGCAGATCGCAGGCTGGGCCAGGATCGCGCAGGCAGTGCATGAAGAAGGCGGCCGGATTTTCCTCCAGCTCTGGCATGTGGGCCGCGTATCGCATAGCGTATTCCAGCCCGGCGGAGCACGACCCGTTGCCCCCACCGCCATGCCCGTCCCCGCCAAGGCCTTCATCCCCGGCCCGGATGGCAAGGGCACCTTTGCCGATGCTCCCGAACCGCAGGAACTGACCATCGCGGGTATCCAGATGATCGTCGCCGATTTTGCGCAGGCGGCCCGCAATGCCATCGCCGCCGGGGCCGATGGGGTCGAAATCCACGGCGCCAACGGCTATCTGCTCGACCAGTTCCTCAACAGCGCCAGCAACTGGCGGACCGACCGCTATGGCGGATCGCCGGAAAACCGGGGACGGCTGATGCTTGAAGTGGTCGATGCCGTCATCGCGGCCATCGGCAGCGCGCGGGTCGGCTTGCGGCTGGCCCCGTTGGGCAAGGGTTTCGGCATGAACGAGGCCGAGCCGGAGGCCGTGTTCGCCCATCTGATCAGCGAACTGGACAAACGCGATCTGGCCTATCTCCATCTGGTCGAGCCAAGAGTGCAGGGCCGCGACATCGCCACCGACATCGACCCGCAGGCAGAGGCCCTGATGCAGGACATTCGCCGCCGCTTTTCCGGCCCGATCATTCTGGCCGGCGGCTATACGCGCCAAAGCGCCGAGGAAGCGCTGGCGCAGGGGCGCGGCGATCTGATCGCCTTTGGCCGCCCCTTCATCGCCAATCCCGATCTGCCCGCGCGTCTGCGCCTTGATGCCCCGCTCAACGAGGGCAATCCGGCCACCTTCTTCGGCGGCGACGCACATGGCTACACCGATTATCCCGCGCTGGCCGATGAGGCGGTGTCATGAGCGCCCCGGCAAAGCCTCTGGGCGCAGGCCTGACCTATGCCATGGCGGCCACCACCGGGCTGGCCGTCGCCAATATCTATTATAATCAGCCGATGCTGGGCCTGATCCAGCGCGACCTTCCCGGCGCGATGACCGCACTGGTGCCCACGGTGACGCAGCTTGGCTATGCGCTCGGCCTGTTCCTGCTGGTGCCGTTGGGCGACCGGGTGGAGCGGCGCGGGCTGATCACCGCCCAGTTTGTGGCTCTGGCGATGGCTCTGGCGGCAACCGCCATGGCGCCGGGCGCGGCGGCCCTGCTGCTGGGTTCGCTGGTGGTGGGTGCACTGGCCACGGTGGCGCAACAGATCGTGCCGTTGGCCGCCCATATGGCCCCGCCCGAAAGGCGCGGCGCGGTAATCGGCAAGGTGATGGCAGGCCTGCTGGTGGGCATCCTGCTCAGCCGCACGCTGGCGGGTCTTGTGGGGCAGCAGGCCGGGTGGCGCGCGATGTTCTGGCTGGGCGTGCCGCTGGCGCTGATGGCGGGTGGATTGCTGCGCGCGATGCTGCCCGTCTCGCGGCCCCAACAGGGGCCATCCTATCCCCTGCTGCTTGGCTCGCTCTGGCATTTGTGGCGTGATCTGCCGGTGCTGCGCCGGGCGACGATGACGCAGGCGATGCTCTTTGCCGCCTTCAGCGCTTTCTGGAGCATTTTGGCGCTCTATATCCAGCAACTGGGTCAGGGCCCGGCGGTGGCCGGTTCCTTCGGCGTCATCGGCGCGGCAGGCGTGCTGGCCGCCCCGCTGGCGGGCCATCTGGCCGATCGGCGCGGGCCGCGCGTGGCGATCACGGCCGGGACGGTGCTGGCCATGGTCGGCTGGGCCGTGGCTGGAGTTTCAGGCGGGTTGGTTGGGCTGGCACTGGGCTGCATCGTGCTGGATCTGGCAGTGCAGGCGGCGCTGATTTCGCATCAGCACATGGTCTATGCCCTGCGCCCCGAGGCGCGCGCGCGGCTCAATACCCTGTTCATGGGCGGCATGTTCCTTGGCGGGGCGATGGGTTCGGCACTGGCCATGGTGGCGTGGCGGGCAATGGGCTGGCATGGCGTGGGTCTGATGGGGATTGCGCTGGCCGCTCTGGCATTCGCGTCCCACCACTCGGGCCGGGCAAGGTCGGACCGGGCGCCGTATGCGGCGTGATGGGCCATATTCCAGCGCCGCCAAGGCCGTTGGTCTTACGCCTGCGGGATTGCGTCGCACTTCGCGCCTGCGGTTCATATTCGGCTAATCTGGATAAGGGTCCTGCCGGTCTTTTTATGAAAATTGAGCGGTGACATGTCCATATTTGACCGGATTTCTTATGCCTCATCCGATTTGGCGATCGATCTCGGCACGGCCAATACGGTGGTCTACGTGCGCAACCGCGGGGTGGTGATAGCCGAGCCTTCGGTGGTGGCCCTGCAAACCATCCATGGCGTGACCAGCGTGCTGGCCGTCGGCAATGACGCCAAGCTGATGATGGGCCGCACGCCTGAAAATATCAGGACGGTTCGCCCCCTGCGCAACGGCGTCATTTCCGACATCGATGTTGCCGAACAGATGCTCAAACATTTCATCCGCAAGGCGCAGGGCCAAAGGGGACGGATGCGCGGCAGCCCGGAAATCATCGTCTGCGTGCCTTCCGGCTCCACTTCGGTCGAGCGGCGCGCGATCCGCGATGCGGCCTCCAACGCGGGCGCGCGCAAGGTCTGGCTGATCGAGGAGACCATGGCCGCCGCAATCGGGGCCGACCTGCCCGTGACGCATCCGATCGGATCGATGGTGGTCGATATCGGCGGCGGCACGACCGAGGTGGGTGTGATCGCCACCGGCGGGATCAGCATGTCCATGTCGGTCCGCGTAGGCGGAGACAGGATGGACGATGCGATCGTCTCCTATGTCCGGCGCACCCACAACCTGCTCATCGGCGAGGCGACCGCCGAACGGGTCAAACTTCTGCTGGGCGCGGCGCGGCTCTCGGAGGATGGGGCCGTGCCCTCCGCCGTGGTCAAGGGGCGCGATCTGGTGCGGGGCGTGCCGCTGGAAATCACCATTTCACAGACCGAGATTGTCGAGGCGCTGGCCGAACCGGTAGGCCAGATCGTGGCAGCCGTGCGCAGCGCGCTGGAAAACACCCCGCCCGAAATCGCCGCCGACATTATCGACGGCGGCATCATCATGACCGGCGGCGGGGCGCTGCTGGCCAATCTCGACAGGCTGCTGGCAGCGGAAACCGGATTGCCGGTGCGTGTGGCGGACAATCCGCTTGATTGCGTAGCTTTGGGCGCGGGGCGTGTGCTGGAGGATCCGTCCTATCGCGGCGTCCTGCATGCCACATAGACCCAACGGCCAGTGTTGATGTGGGCAAGATATTCTTAATCAAAATCCTATATAAACACTTAGGGTCGCGTAAAGTATCAGGACGGTCGCATTGGGATTTGGTCATGCTCTTGGCGGGGCGTGGGGCTTTGCCCTTTCCCGCTTTTCCAAACGCTTGCGCCAAGACGCCTCGGGCGGGCCGACGGTGGAATTCGCCATCATCGCCCCGGCCTTTATTGCCCTGCTTCTGGCGATTTTGCATATTGCGCTGATCTATCTGGCGCAGGAAGGGCTGGAAACGGCGGTTGAAGCCTCCTCGCGCCTGATCCTGACCGGCGCTGCCCAGACCCTGCAACTGGGCAGCGGGACCAGCGCCTATACCGGCATGAAGGCCGCCGATTTCAAAACCGCCGTATGCAGCGGCATTTCGGGCAAGGATTCGAGCGGAGCGGCGGTGACCTATCCCGCATCGCTGCCGCCTTTTCTCACCTGCAATCGGCTCTATGTGAATGTTCAGGTCGTGCCCGCCACCTGTACGACACCCACCATCGCCGCGCCGACCTTTACCTATACCAACGGCACGCTGACCAGCACCGGCACGGGATATGGCCAATCCAATTGCGCGGGCACGACCAACACCAACGGCGGGATCAGCGGCACCCAAAAATCGCTGGTGATCGTTCAGCTCATCTATCTGTGGCCCACGGTGTCGGCCCCGCTGGGGCTGAATTTCGTCAATCAGGCCAATGGCAACCGGATGCTCGTGGCCACCTCGGTGGTCACGGTCGAAGGCTATCTCTGCGCCACAGGGGTCACTTCGTGCTAACTCGTCACCCTGTATGTCATCTGGCGCGCAGCCGCGATGGAGCGGCGTTGGTCGAATTCGCCTTTGTGCTGCCGGTGCTGCTGATCATCTTCATCGGCGGCTATGTGGTGGCCGACATGATTGCCTGTTCGCGCAAGGTCACCGTGGCCACGCGGGCGCTCTCCGATCTGGTCGGGCGCAATGTGTCGCCCTCCACCACCGTCACCTCGGCCACGCTGACCACCTATATGAACTCGGCCCAATTGGTGATGACCCCGATGCCGGCGGCCCAGACCACGCTGCAGATCTCCAATCTGCGCGTGTGCGACGCCACTCACGCCTATGTTGTGTGGAGCCAGGCCCAGACCAATGGCGCCACGGTCGCCTCCTCGCTGACCGTGGGCAGCGTAGTGTCCATTCCGGCCAATCTGATCACCACGCCGATGGTGCCCACCTCGCCCGATGGCTCAAACGTCTGCCAGAACACCACCAGCGGCGCCAACAAGGTCGTGGTCGGCACCGCAGGCGGCTACATCTTTCTGGGCCAGATCAGCTTTTCCTATACCCCGCCCATCGGTCTTGGCGCGCTCACCTCGATAAAGCTGAGCGATCAGGACTATATGATCCCACGCCTGCCATAGGTCGCGCGCCATGAGCTTTCGCTTCTCTTCCATTTTCTGTTCCCTGCGCGGGGATGGGCAGGGCAATGTGATGGCGATGACGGCGCTGGCCATCATTCCGCTGATCTTTGCCACCGGATTTGGCGTGGATTACAGCCGGGCGCAAAGATTGCAGACCAAGCTGAACGCGGCGGCCGACGCGGCGGTTCTGGCTGCGGTGGTCCCGCAAATGCTGAACCAGACTGATGCGGCAGCCCAATTGGCCGCCCAAAACATGTTCGACCAGCAGGTCAACGGCCTGAGCGGGCTGAGCAATGTCAGCCGCACCGTGACGATCACCAGCACCCAATCGGGCAGCCTTGGCACGCTGCGCCTTGCCAAGATCACCTATACGGCCAGTTCCAGCAATATTTTCAGCAGCATCCTGCGCGTCGCCACCCTGCCCATCAGCGGCAGCGCCAGCGCCAGCGCATCCCAGCCGCCCAGCATCAATTTCTACATCGCGCTCGACACATCGCCCTCGATGCTGCTGCCCACCACCACCACCGGGATCACCAATCTGACGGCGGGCGCGCGCTGGAATGGCGAGCAATATTACTATGGGCGCGTCGATGGCTGCGACTTTGCATGCCATTCGAACAATATGCATCAATGGAACGCGGGCACCTATGTGGTGGATTCCAGTTCGCGACCGATTTACCTCAACAACAACGCGTCGAGCAGCATCACCTTTTACCGCGTGGCCTGCGACGGCACGGTCTATGACAACAATGGCACCAAGCTGGGCACGGGCGGCGGGCTGGGCGGGTCGGCCACCTATTGTTCGGGCTATAATCCGGCGGCCAATCCGGTAAATCTGACCTATCTGCCCACAGGTGCCTCAAAAACCACTACGGTCAGCGTCAATTTCCCCGACACATGGTGGCTGGCGCGCAATTACGCCACGGTCAATCCCGGCCAGTCAGCCATCACGCTGCGCACCGATGCCGAGGGCGATGCCGCCGCAGGCGTCATCCAATATGCCTATCGCGTCGAACAGCAATATGCCACCGCCAGCGTCCCACCGATCTACAAGATGCAGTTCTTCACGTTTAACGTGGGCAATCCGGCGCCGCTCTCCACCTCACCCTTTGGCACGATGACCGATGTGGCCACGCTGCAAGGCCTGACTTTTCCAAACATGGGCGCGCAGGCCCCCTTGCTGGCGGCCAATTCCTATTGGACCAGCCTGAGCACCTATACCGGCAATGCTGATACCAATTTCACCTCGATGTTCACCTGGATGCAATCGACCATGCCCAGCACATCGGGCAGCGGCACGCAGGCCTCGCCCCAGAACGTACTGATATTGGTGACCGACGGGCTGGAGGATGACAATACGGGCGATGGCATTACCCAACTCAATGCCAACAACATCTCGCAATGCAATGCCATCAAGGCGACCGGCACGCGCATCGCCATTCTTTACACGCAATATCTGCCCGCCACGATCAACTACACGCTGCATCCCACCTTCAACAGCACGGCGGCCAACAACGTGCCCTATATTCAGCAGCAGTTGCAGGCCTGCGCCAGCCAGAATACCGATGGTACCTATCTGTTCCAGACCGTTTCCACCGACGGCAGCGTTTCAACCGCGCTCAACACGCTGTTTGCCATGGTGGTGCAATCGGCAAGGCTGGTGAAATAGCAAGGCAAAGGCGGCCCCGGCGGGAAGGGCCGGGGTCGCCTCGCGGGGGCTGACAGAGGGGATCAGAACGCAGGGTCAGACAGCAGGATCATCGTCAATGGGCGAATTGAATTCGTGCCACAGCCCGTTGATGATGCCAAAGCCCACCGCAAGGCCCAGACCCAGCACCCATGTAAAATACCACATGGCATGTTCCTTTCAGTAGAAATCAGGGTTGGAGCGCACATCGCGCAAGGTGACCCGACCGCCCAGCATCTTCATGACCCATGCCGTATAGGTCAGCACCACCGGCAGGAAGATGACCGTGACGATCAGCATGATGAACAGCGTCATATGGCTGGACGAGGCATTCCACACCGTCAGGCTGGAGCGCGGATCAATTGAGGACGGCAGGATGAAGGGGAACATCGAACAGCCCACCGTGGCGATAATCCCCGTAGTGGCCAGCGCCGTGCCCGCCAGATTGAGCCACCCTCGCCGCGCCGTGATGCCCACCAGCGCCAGCATCGGCCCCACAAGCCCCAACACCGGCGCCAGCGCCATCCAAGGATGCGCCGTGTAATTGTTCAGCCATGCGCCGGCCGCGCCCACACTGGTCGAGAGCAGCGGGTTGGACGGGCCTTGGGTGTCAACCACGCCCCGGATCGCCATGCCCATGCCCCCGCGCGCCACCATCAGCCCGCCGATCAGGAACAGCGCGATCGTTGCCACCGCCGCGATCCGAGCCATGGCGCGCGCGCGGACCAGCACCGGCCCCTCCTCGATCTTGACCGCCAGCCATGCCGCGCCATGCAGCGCCAACATCGCCACCGAGAGCAGACCGGTCAGCAGGGTAAAGGGCGTAAACAAGCCAAGCAGCGAGCCTTCATAGGTCATGCGCAGATCGCTGTCGAAACGGAAGGGTGCCCCGATCAAAACATTGCCCACCGCCACGCCAAACACCAGCGCAGGCACGAAACCGCCTACGAACAGCGCCCAATCCCAACGGTTGCGCCAGCCCGCATCGGCGTGTTTGGAACGATATTTGAACGACACAGGCCGCAGGATCAACGCCGCCAGCACGAGAAACATGGCAAGATAAAAGCCGGAGAAGCTGACCGCATAGACAAAGGGCCATGCGGCAAAGATCGCCCCGCCGCCAAGGATGAACCACACCTGATGGCCCTCCCAATGAGGCGCGATGGCGTTGATGACCAGACGGCGCTCCTCATCGTTCCGCCCCACAAAGGGCAGCAGCGCGCCCACCCCCAGATCATAGCCATCGGTCAGCGCAAAGCCGATCAGCAGCACGCCCAGCAGCGCCCACCAGATCACCCGCAGCGTTTCATAATCAAGCGGAATATGCATGGATCTTACCCCTTATTCGGCGGGCAGCGGGGCAAAGCCCTGTGTCTGCGCCATGGGTTCGTGGTGATCGAGCGGGCCTTTGCGGATGGCCGCGATCATCAAACGGATCTCGATCACGGCCAACGTGCCGTAAAGCACGGTAAAGCCGATGATCGTGGCCCAGATCTGCGGCACGCTCAGCGAGGACGCGCCAAGGAAGGTCGGCAGCACGCCGTCGACCGCCCATGGTTGCCGCCCGATTTCGGCCAACACCCAGCCCCCCTCAATCGCGAGCCACGGCAGCGGGATCATGACCACTGCAATCTTGAGGAACCAGCGCTTGGAAAACCGGCAGGCCGAAGCGCAGTAAAAGGCCATGGCAAAGAAGACGATAAAGCCAAAGCCCAGCGCCGCCATCCCGCGAAACAGAAAAAACATCACCGGCACATTGGGCACCGTATCCCATGCTGCTTTCAGGATCTGTCTGTCATCGGCCTTGCGCGGATCGGGCATATAGCGCTTGAGCAGCAGGGCAAAGCCGATGTCGCGCTTATGCGCCTCAAAGGCGGCGCGGGCGGCGATATTGCCGCGATCCACCTTCAGCTTTTCCACCGCATCATAGGCGATGATCCCGCTGTGAATGCGCTCATCGGCGCGCAGCACCAGCTCCTCAATCCCGTCGATTTTGCCCGACAGGCTTCGCGTGCCGATGATGCCCATCACATAGGGCAGCTTTACCGCATAATGCGTGGTCCGCCCCGCCACATCGGGCAGGCCAACCAGCGTGATCGCGGCGGGCGCGGGCTCGGTTTCCCACATGGCCTCGATGGAAGCGAGCTTCATCTTCTGGTTGTCGGTCAGCGCATAGCCGCTTTCATCGCCCAGCACGACCACCGACAGCGCCGAGGCCAGACCAAAGGCCGAGGCCACCATCATCGAGCGGCGCGCCACATTGGTCCATTTGCCGCGCAGCAGATAGATCGCCGAAACGCCCATCACGAATGTGGCGGCGCAGACATAGCCCGCGCTGGCCGTGTGGACGAATTTGGCCTGCGCCACCGGGTTGAACAACACCTCCTTAAAGCTGGTCACCTCCATCCGCATGGTTTCGGGATTAAAGGCCGCGCCCACCGGATTTTGCATCCAGCCATTGGCGATCAGGATCCACAAAGCCGAAAGATTGGTGCCCAGCGCCACCAGCAAAGTCACAAAAAGATGCTGAACCCGGCTGAGCCGGTCCCAGCCGAAGAACATTACGCCCACCATCGTGGCTTCGAGGAAAAAAGCCATCAACCCTTCGATGGCCAGCGGGGCGCCGAAGATATCGCCCACATAATGCGCGTAATAGGCCCAGTTGGTGCCGAACTCGAACTCCATAGTCAGGCCCGTGGCCACGCCCAGCACGAAGTTGATGCCGAAAAGCCGCCCCCAAAAACGGGTGATCACCCGCCAGATGGGCCGCTTGGTGATGACATAGACGCTCTCCATGATGACCAGCATGAAGGAGAGGCCAAGCGTCAGAGGTACGAAGAGAAAGTGGTACATGGCTGTCAAAGCAAATTGCAGCCGCGATAGTTCGATAACCGCCATATCCATCGGACATGTCCCTGTTAGGGCCGCGCAACATGCGCAGCCATTGACCAGCGCATCAGGCGCAAGGCAGGCAAATGGCAGGCGGGCGTATCAGACAGACTCGCTTGCTAATTGCAGGGCATCCTAATATGAGCGATTTGTAATATGGTCAAGCCATCTTCCCTTCCCTCGCCACGACCGGCCCTCGTCCCAAGCCTTTGGTGGATAATGGATACCGTTGGCGCGATTGTCGGGGCTATGGGGCTGGCATGGGTGATTTCGGGCGCCGTTTCGAGGGGGATCGCCGGCTTTGCCCCCTTCGTGCTGCTGGCGGGCGGGTTGATCCGGGCGCTGGCCCAATCGCAAGCGCATCATACCGGCATCGCCGCCGCCATCCGCGCCCAAACCCGCTGGCAGGCCGCTCTGTTGCCCGCCCTGCTGCCCACCCGGCTGATGCGGGATCGGTTGGTGGGCGAGGATATGCATCTGGCCATTGAGGCGCCCGCCGCCACGCGCGGCTATGTGGCGCGCTATCTGCCGCTGCGCATCGCCTCGGGGGTCTCCCCGCTGCTGGTGATGCTAGCCGCATGGTCCGCCAGCCATGTTGCCGCCACGATCATGCTGGCCACGCTGGCACCCTTCATTCTGGGCATGGTGCTGGCCGGATCGGCCGCCGCCCGCCGGGCGCAGGTCCAGCATCAGGCGCTCGAACGCCTGTCGGGCCTGTTCATCGACCGTTTGCGCGCCCTGCCCACCATCCTTGCCTTTGGCGCGGAGGAGCGGGTGTCTCGCCACCTGGGCGCCAGCGCCAGGGATGCGGCAAAGCGGACCCTTTCAGTGCTGGCGATTGCCTTTGCCTCCGGGGCGATCCTTGAATTTTTTGCCGCGCTCTGCGTGGCGCTGGTGGCGGTCTATTGCGGCTTTTCGCTATTGGGATTGCTCCCCTTTCCGGCGCCTGAAACGCTCGATTTGCGCAGGGCCTTCTTTGTGCTGGCGCTGGCGCCCGAATTTTATCTTGGCCTGCGCCGTCTGGCCTCCGCCTATCATGAAAAGCAGAGCGGCGAGGCAGCTCTTAGCGCGATGGATGAAGCGATGGACGCCCTGCCCGCCCCGGTGCCCGTAACCGCCCCGCCCCGGCGATGGACGGGCCAAGGCGTCATCCTGACCCATCGCGAAGGCGCACAGATCGGCCCGCTCAACTGGGACTGGCACGGGCCGGGGCTGCATGCGATGACCGGTCCCACGGGCAGCGGCAAATCGTCGCTGCTGCTGGCCCTGATCGGGCAGGTGCCGGTCGGAGAAGGCCGGATTACCGCCGACGGGACCGATTTTCTGCCCGGCTCGGCCAATCCCTGCATCGGTTGGGCCGGGCAATCGGTGGCCCTGCTGCCCGGCACATTGCGCGACAATCTGTCGATGGGGATGGCCGATGACGGGGCGATGCTGGCAGTCCTTGAAAGAATGGGCCTTGGCGAAATGATGGTCGCGCGCGGCGGGCTGGGCATGGTCATCGATCATCGCGCTTCGGGCCTTTCGGGCGGAGAGCGGCGGCGCATCGGCCTTGCTCGTGCGATCCTGTCGAGACGCCCGATTTTGCTGCTCGACGAACCCACCGCCGATCTTGACGCCGCCACGGCCGCCACTATCCGCATCCTGCTGATCGAGGTGGCGCATACCCAAATGGTCATTACCGCCACCCATGATGCCGATCTCATCGCTCAGGCCGCCACCCAATGTTCCATCGACCCGGAGATCGAGCAATGAGCAGCCTGCTTGACGCACCTTTGGCCGGACAGAGGCGCGCGTTGCGCTGGGGCATGGTCTGCGCGGGCGGCGCGGCTATGGCAGCAATCGGCCTGCTGAGCGCGGCAGGCTGGTTTCTGGTCGGCGCATGCGTGGCGGGCATGACCGGGCCACTGGCGGTCGCCGGGTTCAACTATCTGTTGCCCAGCGCCGCCATTCGGGCCGCCGCCATCGCCCGCACCGCAGGCCGCTATGGCGAGCGCATGCTGGGCCATCGCGCCGCGCTTTTTGCTCTGGCCGACCTGCGCGCCCATCTGTTTGCACACATGGCGCAGGACGCGCTGAACGGTCGCGATCCGGGGCGGAGCGGCGCGATGGCCGCCCGCTTTGGGCGCGATGTCGATTTACTGGAGGATGCCGCAATCCGGCGCGTGGCGCGCGTAGGCGGCTGGATGGCGGGCGCGGCAGGGCTGGTGATGGTGGCGATGTTGGGCTGGCGCGCGGGTTTGACCATGGCGCTGGGCATGGCGGCCATGCGTTTGACGGCCCGGTCTTTGGCCGCCAGATTACCCGGATTGCAGGCGCAGGTGGCACAGGCCCATGCCGCCGCGCAAGCCGATTATGCCGATATGGCCGGCCCCGCCGCCGATATAACGGTTTACGATCTGGCTCCGCAACTGGCCGCCGTGCTGGAAGGCAGCGTCAGGGCACAGGCACAGGCCGAACGTATGCTGGCCCGCATCGAAGGGAGCATCACCGCTTCGCAAACCATGCTTGCCGGCCTTATTCTGGCCCTGATCGCTGTAAATGCACAGGCATCTGCGGCCATGCTCGCATTGGGCCTATTGGCCGCCATGGCCGCGCTGGAAATATGGGCAGGACTTGCCGCCCATGATGCGCGCGCCCCGCAACTGCGTCAGGCCGAGGCCCGTTTGCGGGCTATCGAAGCCGCGCAAAAGCCGGTGCCGGTGCCCGTTTCCCCGCATCCCATATTGCATATCGCCGGGCAGGATTTCGGTCCGCGCGCGCGGGTCCTCCTCTCCGGCCCGTCGGGCATCGGCAAGACGCGGTTGCTTGAAACGCTGGTCGGATTGCGCGGCGACGCGCCGCAGGCCTTGCGGGTGGACGGTGTTGATCCGCGCATTTTGGGACTCGCGAATTTGCGCGGGACTTTTGCCGTCATGGCGCAGGACGCCCCCCTGATCGCGGGCAGTCTGGCCGACAACCTGGCCTTGGCCCGCCCCGGCATCGAGCAGGCGGCCATGGAGCGGGCGCTGTGGGTGGCCTGCGCGCAGGATATTGCCCCGTTAGATCAATGGCTGGGCGGCGATGGAGCGCGCCTGTCGGGCGGACAGAGGCGGCGGATCGCACTGGCACGAGCCTTGCTGGCAGGGCGGCCGTGGCTGTTGCTGGACGAGCCGAGCGAAGGGCTGGACCGCGCGACAGAGGCTTTATTGCGCCAGCGCCTGAGGCAATGGCTGGATCAGACCGGAACCGGGCTGGTCCTTGTCAGCCATCGTCCGACCATGGCGCAACTGGCCGCCGAGACGGTCAATCTGTGACCGGCGAGGGCCTCAGCGGGGCCCGGCTAAGCTCATTGCCCTCGGTGGTCATCTTGCCCAACAGGGCGGTGAAACCCGCGCGTTCCTCGTTTGAGAGGGCGGACAGGATGTCCTCCTGCACCAGATCAACCCATGGCGCGGCGCGGACCAGCATAGACCGCCCCTCGTCGGTCAGCGTCAGCACGCGGGCGCGACGGTCGGTCGGGCTGGTCTGGCGCTCGACCAGCCCTTTTTGCTCCAGCCGGTCGATCACTCCGGCAATGGTCACCCGGTCATAGGCGATCAGACCCGCAAGGGTTTTCTGATCCAGCCCCGGATGATCGCGCAGCGTCATCAGCGCGGCAAATTGCACAGATGTCAGATCCAGCCCCGCCTCGCCCATGCGGGCGGTGAACAAAGAGACCGAGATCTGCTGCAGGCGGCGGATGAGATGGCCGGGGAGATGTTCAAGGTCGCTCATAGCGCTTTAACTAGCGCGAAAGAACGGGCGATCTCAAGCCTTTTGCCCGCCTCATCCAGCCTCCAATATCCCTGCCATGAATTGCGCCAAGGCGTCATGTCCGTCGAGCGGCAGGACATGGGCCACGAACTGATCCGGGCGGACGAGCACCATGCAGCCCTGATCGCGGTCGATGCCGCGCAGGTTGTAAATGTCCGTCGTCGGGTCTGCGCAAAAGGCCTTTTCATAATCGCGCAGGCCATAGCGCCCCTTGCGCGGCCACAGCAGGCCCGGCAGCGCATCCATCGAGAGCATATCGTGGCGCGCCTGAAACACCGCCCGCACATCAAAGAGGGCATCAATATCCTCCCCCTTGGGTGTATGGCGCAGCAGGGGCGAGGTCGGCTCCATCTCCAGGGCATGACACAGCCGCGAGAGGGCCGCGTCCGGCGTCATCCCATCCCGGTCGGCAAAGAGATAGATCCGCCAGCGCCCGTCCGCCTCAGCCGCATGGCCCAGATGCATAGGCCGCGCGTCGGCCAGTCGGATCACGGGGGCCGAATGAAAACGCATCCCCACGGGGAAGCCTGTGGCCAGATGCTGATGCATGTCCGGCCCGATGAGCAATGAGGACGGATAATGCGTTGCCGTGCCGGCGGTAAAGCGGCCTTGTTTGACAAAATAGCGTTGAAATTCCGCCGGATCGACGCCTTCTTCTCCCTGGGCGCTGCGCGGTTTGGCGCTGAACATTTTGGCAAAGGCGCGGTCAAAGTCGATCAACTCGCGCGCAATCGCCTGCCGCTCGGCGGAATAGGTGTGCAGCAGGTCGGGGCCTGCTTGCGCTTGCAGGACAGCGGCCAGTTTCCAGCCCAGATTGAACGTGTCCTGCATCGACACATTCATGCCCTGCCCAGCCTTGGGGCTATGCGTATGACAGGCATCGCCCGCGATGAACACGCGCGGATGGCGGTTGGCCTCATCGCCTGCGGCCACATCGTCGAACTTGTCGCACAAACGCTGCCCGATTTCATAGACTGACCACCACGCCACCTCTTTCACATCCAGCGTATAGGGATGGAGGATGCGCTGGGCCGCCGCGATCAGGCGGTCCACGGTGATGTTCTTCGCGCTCACCCGCTCATCGGCATCCAATTTGTCCAGTTCGATATAGAAGCGGACCAGATAGCCGCCCTCACGCGGGATGATGAGAATATTGCCATCGTGACTGGAATGGATCGCGCTTTTCAGGCGGATGTCGGGGAAATCGGAATAGGCCAGCACATCCATCACGCCCCAGGCCTGATTGGCCGATTCCCCCTCCAGGGCCCGGCCCAGCCCCTTGCGCACCTGACTGCGCGCGCCATCGCAGCCCACGACATAGCGGGCAGAAACAGTCTGCATCCCTTCATCCCCCGTGGCATCGACCGGTTGCAGGCGCACGATCACCCGCCCTTCGGGGTCCTCCGGCACGGTCAGGTCAACCACACGCAGACCATAGTCAGGCTCCAGCCGGGTCGGGGATTGGCGCATGAGTTCCAGATAGAAATCATGCACCCGCGCCTGATTGAGGATGACATGGGGAAATTCGGAAAGGCCCTCCTCGGTGTCGCGGATGCGGCCATGACGTGCGATGCGGGCGGCGTCTGTTTCGTCAGGCTTCCAGAAGGTGGTTTCGTTGACCCAATAGGCCTCTTTCATCACCCGGTCGGCAAAGCCGAAGGCGTTGAACATTTCCATCGTGCGACAGGCGATGCCATCGGCCTGTCCCAATTGCAGGGGGCCGGATTTCTGCTCGACGATGCGGGTGCGGATGGTGGGGAAACGGGAGAGCTGAGCTGCGAGCGTCAGCCCGGCCGGGCCGCAGCCCACGATCAGGACATCAACCTCATCGCGCGATTCGCAGGGCGCGGCGGCGGGCATGAGGGCCGGATCGCCTTTGTGAAAACCATTTAGATGGAATTGCATACTCGCGCGCTCCTGTGAGTCGTGGCCGGGGAATAGTCATCGGCTTTGAATATAAGAAGTATACTTCCTATATTGTCTTGTCAATGTTGCTGTGGAGTGGCGCGCCTGTGCCCGGAGTATCCCTTCCCGAAAAGTCAGGTCGCCTTCAACGCGCAGCACGCGCAAAAAAGCACCCATGGTCGCTGCTCACGCTCCCTCCCTGACGCGATGCGCTGTCCTTACCGTTTGGTATGACGGCGCATGTCCGCTGTGCCTGCCCGAGATCGCGCTGATGCGCCGATGGGATCGTGATGGCCTGATTACCTTCATCGATCTGACCGACCCGGCCCAGCCCTGCCCGCTCGACCGACGGCTGATGCTCGAACGTTTTCATGCCCGGCAAGGCGATGTGATCTATGATGGTGCTGCCGGTTTTGCCGCCATGTGGCGCGCCATTCCGCGCTTGCGTCTGCTTGGTCAGGCGGCGCGGTTTCCCCCGTTACTCTGGTTGCTGGAGGCGGCCTATCGCGGGTTTCTAAAGCTCCGCCCGATGCTGCAAGGCTGGCTGCGATGAGCGTGGCGGCGGTTTTCGGCGCGGGCGGGGCGATTGGCCACGCGCTGGTGGAACGTCTGGCGACGTCGGGTCTCTATCAGCGCATCCACGCCGGATCGCGCCGGACATGTCGCGATTTTGCCCCTTGCGTCTCGCCTTTCACCTTCGACATCACCGACGAGGCCAGCATTGCCGCCGCCGTGGGCGGGATCGAACACGCTCCCGAACTGGTGATCCTGAGCAGCGGCCTGCTGCATGATGCCACGCGCGCCATTGCCCCGGAAAAGTCGCTTCGGGCCATCGATGCCGCCGCGATGGCCCGTGTGCTGGCGGTCAACACTATCGGTCCGGCCCTGATCGCCAAACATATCCTGCCCCGCCTGCCGCGTGACCGGCGGTCCGTGTTCGCGGTGCTCTCAGCTCGCGTGGGTTCGATCGGCGACAACCGATTGGGCGGTTGGCACGCCTATCGCGCCAGCAAAGCGGCCCTTAACATGCTGATCGCCAATTTTGCGATAGAGATGCGCCGCACCCACCCCCATGCGATCCTTGTCGCACTGCATCCCGGCACGGTGGACAGCGCGCTTTCCGCCCCGTTTCAAGGCGCGGTGGCGTCGGGTAAATTGTTTACGGCGCAAACCGCCGCTGCGCATCTCATGGCTGTGATCAACGGGTTGACCACAGCGGACAGCGGCGGATTTTTCGCGTGGGATGGCGCCAGAGTGCCATGGTGACACCAGACGCCAGTTGCCGTTCAGGCAAGTCCGGCCAGAAACGCCTCGGCGTCCTGCTTTAGCTGCTCCTGCTTTTCAGGCGAGAATTTTTCCCATGTCCGCACCATTTGCGCCATGCGCGGATTGCGGCGCAACCGCTCGGCGTGGCGCGCGATGAAATGCCAGTAGAGCAGATTGAACGGACAGGCATTGGCCCCTTCCTTTACCTTCACATCATAAGTGCAGGTCCCGCAATAATCGCTCATCCGCCCGATATAGGCGCCACTGGCCGCATAAGGTTTGCTGGCCAGCAGACCGCCGTCGGCAAACTGGCTCATGCCGATGGTGTTGGGCAATTCGACCCATTCAAACGCATCGGCATAGACGGCCAGATACCATTCGTGGAGCTCATGGGGATCGATGCCCGCCAGCAAGGCGAAATTGCCGGTAATCATAAGACGCTGGATATGATGGGCATAGGCTTCCTCGCGCGTTTGCATGACGCAGGCGCGAAGGCAGGCCATGGGCGTATCGGCGCTCCAGTAAAAACCGGGCAGCGGTCGATGGGCATCAAGCGCATTGGAGCGCGCGTAGTCTGGCCCGCGCCACCAATAAATGCCCCGAACAAATTCGCGCCACCCGATGATCTGGCGAATGAACCCTTCGGCGCTGTTGAGCGGCACTCGCCCCGCGCGCCATTCGGCCTCTGCGGCCTGACACATGGCCAAGGGATCGAGCAGGCCAAGATTGAGATAAGCCGACACCGCCGAATGGCACAAAAACCGGTGGTCGATCAACATGGCATCCTGATAGCGCCCAAAATCGCGCAGGCCATGGCGCAGGAAATGGGCAAAGGCGGCCTCGGCCTGCGCCCGGTCTGTAGCGAACCAGAAGGGCGAGAGATCACCGAAATGATCGGGAAAGCGGCGCTGCACCATGTCCAGCACCTCGCCCGTTATCGCATCAGAGGCAAATTGCATCGGCTGTGGCAGGCCCAGTGCGCCGGGCGGCGGGGCGCGATTGTCGGCATCGAAATTCCACTGTCCCCCGGCGGGCGCTTCGCCCTCCATCAACAGGCCGGTTTTGCGGCGCATCAACCGATAGAAATGCTCCATCCGCCCGCCGCCGCCGGGCCGCAACCGCCCTTGCGCCCAAACGGCAAAACCATGGCGATCGGCCAGAAAGCGCTCGTCGGGCAGCAGAGTGGCGGCGGGCCATTTCTCTATATCCTGCATCAGCCGCCATTCGCCCGGCTCTGTGACGATGACATCGGCCGTGGCATGGCGCGCGCAGGCCCGCATCACTTCGCCGCGCAGGCTGCCGGTGTTGGCCGGATCATCCAGCGTGATGTAATCCACATGCCAACCATCCGCGCGCAATTCGGCGGCGAAATGGCGCATCGCGGCCAGAACCAGCGCAATCTTCTTCTTATGGTGCCGCACATAGGTGGCTTCACCCATGACCTCGGCCATCAGCACCACATCGCGCGCGCGATCCGCCGCCCGCAACGAGGAGAGCGTGCGTGTCAACTGATCGCCAAGAACCAGAACAATCCGTTTCATCAGGCCGGATTAACCCGCCCACGCCCTGCGTGAAGCCTGACCTGATGGGCAAATGGGTCGAACCGGCCATCCCCTTTTGCGGAAATGGCCGGTTCAATCGCCCCCCTTAAACCCCGTCGACCGCCTTGCTGACCAGCACATTGACCGAAACGCGGCGGTTCTGCGCCTTGCCTTCGGGCGTGTCATTGCTGGCCAGAGGATCGGCCTTGGCCATGCCGGTCGGGGTCAGCATGCGATAGGGCTTCCAGTGGCACGCCTGCTGGAGATAGTTGATCACGCTGCTGGCGCGCTTTTCGCTCAGCGTCTGGTTGAAATCGTCGCTGCCGGTCGCGTCGGTATAGCCCACCACCAGCAGGAGCGCATTGCTGACACCTTCTGCCTGGCTGGCCGCGTTGCAAAGCTCGGCCTTGTCCTGCGCCGAGAGCACCGCCTTGCCGGTGTCGAAATGGACATTGGTCGTGCTCTTGACGTTGTAATTATCAATATCGGCCATACGCCCGCGCAACGCCTCGGTCGCCGCCTCGTTGGAGGCAAAGCGCTGATCGGTGCCATGGCGGACCATATTCGCCATCTTCAGGTCGCCTTGACGCAGCGTGATCTGGCTGGCCAGCAGGCCGCCGGGAAACTGCATCGTGCGCACCGTCACGGGCAGACCGTTGAGCAGCGCCCCGCCGTCCATCTTGTTGCTGCCGAACAGGCCCTTGCTGGCCTTGATCACGGTGGATTCGTTATAGGCGATCACCGACTTGGTGCCGTCGGGGCCGGTCACCTGCACCCGGTTTCCGCCGCGCGCCGAGATGAAGCCCTTGATCTCAGGCCCCGGCGTCATTTGCGAGGCATCCGGGATCGGGGTGCCGTTGACGGTGATATCAGCCTTGGCAGCATCGGGCTGCTGGGCCGCAAGACCGGTCGACATGGCAACAGCGCTGGTGGCCAGCAGAACAAGAATTCCCGACTTTTTGGACATGACACGCATCACACAACTCCTTTTCAGATTTCGCACCAGAGCGGCGTGTCAGTTCGATCATTTCTCGCAGATGAAGGTTGCATTCAAGCAGCAGTCAGGGAGGACAGAGCGGTTACAACTTGCGACGAATTGCGTCTGGACAGGGTATTTTTGACCCATATCGACTCATCTTTTGCTCCCCTCAGGCACGCAAAACAGCCCGAGCAAGCCCGAAAGGAGCAGCAAAAGCGCGGCCAGTGCGAAACTTGCCCGATAGCCCAGATGATCGAACAGCACGCCGCCCACCGCCGCGCCCAGGGTGATCGCCATCTGGATCACCGCCACCATCAGGCCGCCGCCCGCCTCGGCATCATCGGGCAAGGCGCGGGCCATCCACGCCCACCACGCCACAGGCGCCGCCGTGCCGATACAGCCCCACAGCGCCAGCAAAACGCCCGTGGCCAGAGGTTGATGGCCCCAGCGGATCAGACCCAGCGCCACCAGAGCCAACAGAACCGGCATCACCAGCAAGGTGCCCAGCAAGGACCGCGCGACAAACCGCCCGATCACCGCATTGCCCACCAGCCCCGCGCCACCCAGGCCCAGCAGGATCAGCGAGAGGGTCGAGATCCCTACGCCGGTGACATGCTCGAGAAACGGGCGGAAATAGGTGAAGGCCGCGAATTGCCCCATGAAGAGCAGGGCCGTGGCCGCCATGCCGATGGCCACTTTGGGCTTGCGCAAGATGCCGAAAACCCCCGCCTGATCCGCCGCCATCGGCGCGGGCAAGCTGGGCAAGGCGAAGTATTTCCACGCAAAGGTCAGCGCGGCCAAGGGCACGACCACAAAGAAGGCCCCGCGCCACCCGATATATTGACCCAGAAAACTGCCCAAGGGCGCAGCGAAGGTGGTGGCCAGCGCATTGCCGCCATTGAGCAGCGCCAGCGCGCGCGGCACATCGCGCGCGGGCACAAGGCGCATGACCGTGGCCGCCGACATCGACCAGAAACCGCCGATCACCACACCGATCATCGCCCGCCCGACCATCAGGACCATGAAATTGGGCGCCGCCGCCACCACCACGCCCGACGCCGCCATCAGAGCAGTCAGCCCCATCAACAGATGCCGCCGGTCCACCCCCGCGCTGAGCCGCGCGACGCACAGGCTGGTAATGACGGCAAACAGGCCGGAAATGGCGATCGCCTGCCCCGCCGTGCCCTCCGAAAGCGCAAGGTCGCGGGCGATGGGGGTGAGCAGGCTGACCGGCATGAATTCCGAGGCGATCAGCGTGGAAACGCACAGCGTAAGGGCAAAAACCGCGCTCCATCCGGGCTGCGGGTCGCGCAGGTCCGACCGGATATCGATCAGGGCGGCGGGGGCAGGATTGGACATGGTTTTCCTTTACGGGCGCAAAATGGCCTTGATCGCGCGGCGTTCATCCATCGCACGATAGGCATCGGCTACTTGCGAGAGCGGCAGGTCGAGGTCGAACACAAGGCCGGGGTTGATCGCCTTGGCCCACACCTTGTCGATCAGATCGGGCAGATAGCGGCGCACCGGCGCGGGGCCGCCATGCAGATGGGTATGGGCAAAGAACAGATCCTCGCCGCGCAATTGCACGCCATGAGGCACACCGACAAAGGACGTATAGCCGCCCGGACGCACCGCCTTGATCGCCTGATCCATGCTTTGCTGGGTGCCCACGCATTCCAGCACACTGTCCGCGCCGACGCCCTTTGTCATGTCGCGGATAATGGCCACGCCTTCCTCGCCGCGCGCATCCACAATGTCGGTTGCGCCGAACTGGCGGGCGATGGCCTGGCGGGCGGGGTGTCGGCTCATGGCGATGATGCGTTCGGCGCCCATCAGCCGCGCCGACAGCACCGCGAGCAGCCCCACCGCCCCATCGCCCACCACCACCGCCGTGGCGCCGGGCCCGACCTGCGCCGCATCGGCGGCGAACCAGCCGGTGCCCATCACATCCGACACGGCCAGCAGGCTGGGGATCAGATCGGCGCCGGGCGTCTCGGGCGTGGCCACCAGCGTGCCGTCGGCCATCGGCACGCGCAGCAGCGGCGCCTGCGCCCCGCCCACGAATTCGCGGTTCTGGCACGATGACTGATAGCCGTTACGGCAATGCGGACAGGTGTTGTCGCTGGCAAAGAAGGAGCCGATGACGAACTGACCGGGGCGGATCGAGGTGACGGCGCGGCCAACTTCCTCAACCACGCCGCAATATTCGTGGCCCATGGGTGTGGGTTGGCCGTAATCCTGAATGCCCCGCCACGGCCACAGGTCCGACCCGCAGACGCAGGCCGCCGTCACGCGGATAATGGCATCGGTGGGCTGCTGGATGATCGGATCGGGCACATCCTCGAAACGGACATCGCCCGCGCCGTAAAGCACGGTAGCGTACATGGGACAACCTTTGCGTTGGGAGACAGGCCCCTTTTTAGCGCCCGTCGCCCCGCCGCATCAGCCCCCGCGCATTCCATGCGGCGTTGAGCAAATTTCATCAAAGGCTGAAAATCAAAACCCCAAAGGCCGCATCTCGCGGATCAGTTCGACCAGCAGGCGCAGCCCCACCGGCAGATTGCGCCGCCCCGGATAATAGATGTGCAGCGCAGGCCCGGGCGATACCCAATCAGCCAACACCTGTTGCAAGGCGCCGCTGGCCAGATGATCGGCCACACTGTTTGCCGGCACATAAATCAGCCCGCCCCCGCCCAGCGCCATGCCCACAGCAAAGGAGGTGGAATTATGCGTCACCGGCCCCGGCACGCTCAGATTGAGGATCTCCTCGCCCCGCTCGAATTCCCAGCGATAGGTGCGGTCATCGCCCAGACGCACCTGAAGACAGCGGTGCACGGCCAGATCGCGGGGATGGAGCGGCACCCCGAATTGCGCAAAGTAGGCGGGCGATGCGGCAATCGCCCATTGCACATCGGCGCTGATCCGCTGGGCGATCATGTCATCGGGCACCGTTCCGCCAAATCTTATGCCCGCATCGAACCCTTCGTCGAACACATCCAGCAGTCGATTATCGACACAGATATCGAGCTCAACATCGGGCCACCTTCGGTTAAATTCGGGCAGCACCGGGGCCAGCACCATATTGGCCACCACATCGGGCACATTGAGCCGAATCCGCCCGCGCGGCGTATGGCGATGGCGGTTGAGCACATCCTCGGCGGCCAGCACCGCCGCAAAAGGAGCGCCCAGCCCGGCCAGCAGATCCTCGCCCGCCGCGCTCAGCGTCACCGAGCGATTGGTCCGGTTGACCAGCTTGACGCCCAGCCGCTCCTCCAGTCCCTTCAGGGCATGGCTGAGCGCCGAGGCGCTGACGCCCAGTTCCAGCCCCGCCTGGCGAAAATTGCGGTGGCGAGCAATGGCGATAAAGGCGGCAAGATCCGCAAGATCGGTTCGGGCAAAGGCCATGGGGGCCTATACCGCGTTCAGGCCGCCAAGGTAATCCTCCTGACTCACATGCTCCAGCCAGTGGACCGGCGTGCCGTTCAGCGATTCCTGCACCGCAATATGAGTCATGGCGGTGGTGCTGGTCGCGCCATGCCAGTGTTTATGGCCCGGCGGACACCAGATGACATCGCCCGCACGGATGATATGCACCGGCTCGCCCTCGCATTGGGTCCATCCGCAGCCCGCCGTCACGATCAAGGTCTGGCCCAGCGGATGGGTGTGCCATGCGGTGCGCGCGCCCGGCTCGAAAGTGACCGCAGCGCAGGAATGGCGCGCCGGCTCTGGCGCGACATTGAGCATGTCGATCCGCACCGCCCCGGTAAACCAGTCGGCAGGGCCGATTTGCGAAGGGATCGATCCGGCAGGTTTGAGCAACATCGGCCATTTCCTCAAAAATTGACAAGGCCCGCGATTAGCATACCGACATCACGCGATTGAGATGCAAAGCGCTTCACGCCGCGTTGAACGCTTTTCATCATGCCCCGCCGGATACGCGCAGGCCCGCCGGCACGCCATAGCCCCATTCCTCATACATGCGCGCGATGACCGATCCCATCAGTTCCAGTTCGGGCGAGGTATCCCCGGCGCGATGGCTCATGATGATGGGCGAGGTCGCCGGTTCGGCCAGTTCGCGATAGGCGACATCGTGGCTGCGCGCGCGGCGCACCGATTCCGGCACGATCGCGATGCCCTCCTCGGCGGCGACCAATCCGATGGCAATCTGCAATTCGCGCGCTTCATGGACGATGCGCGGCTCGATGGCATGGTCGCGGAACAGCGAAATCACCTGATCGGCATAGCTGGGGCGCGGCGAGCGCGGATAGAGGATCTGCGGCTCATCGGCCAATTCCTTGAGCGAGACCGGTCCCGCCTGCCGGGCCAGCGGGTGGTCCATCGGAAAGGCCGCGATCAGCCGTTCATGGCGCAGGATGATCCGGCGCACGGCGGGATCGTCGAAACGTATCCGGCCAAAACCGATGTCGATCCGCCCGTCTTTAAGCGCGGCGATCTGATCCAGCGTGGTGCTTTCCACCATCACCAGTTCGACATCGCTGGCCGCCTTGCGAAATTCGCGGATCAGTTCAGGCAGGCGCGCATAGATGGTCGAGGCAACAAAACCCAGCACCAGCCGCCGCCGCTTGCTGGTGGCCGCCGCGCGCACCATGGTTTGCAGATCCTCCATCCGGGCCAGCATCTGGAGGGCCTGCGAATAGAGCAGCTTGCCCACCGGCGTCAGCCGCAGGGGCCGTGCGGTGCGGTCCAGCAAGGATGAGCCGACATCGACCTCAAGCTGTTGTATCGCGCGCGACAGGGGTGGCTGAGCGATATGCAGCCTTTCGGCCGCGCGGTGGAAATTGCCCTCTTCGGTCACGGCGACGAAGTAGCGCAGGAGCCGCAAATCGATCATTTCATACCTCACAGGTATCAGGCTGACACCGCATTGATCTTTGCCGAAGGGCGCCGGAAAAACTACCAAGATCCCCAAGTCAACTAATCCTTACGGAGAGTCGCCGCAATGGCTACCCTGGATCTTTCCGATACCTATATCGTCGATGTGCCGACCATCCGCCCGCATGTGCTGGCCATGGCCACCATGCATTACCAATCGATGGTCATCGTCCGCCTGATCGATGCCGATGGGGTCGAAGGGATCGGCGAAGGCACCACCATCGGCGGCCTGAGCTATGGCGAGGAAAGCCCCGAAAGCATCAAGTCGGCCATCGACGCCTATATCGTCCCGGTCCTGCAAACCTGCGACATTGCGCAGGTGGGCGCGACGATGGCCAAGGTGGCCAAATGCGTGCGCGGCAACCATTTCGCCAAATGCGCGGTGGAAACGGCGCTGCTCGATATGGCGGGCAAGCGTCTGGGCGTGCCCGTTTCTGAGCTGATCGGCGGCGGGCGGCGGCGCGAGAGCCTGCCGGTGGCATGGACGCTGGCCAGCGGCGATACGGCGCGCGACATTGCCGAAGGCGAGGAAATGCTCGACCGGCGCCGCCACCGGATCTTCAAACTGAAGATCGGCAAGCGCGAGGTGCGCGAGGATGTTGCCCATGTCGGCGCTATCTGCAAAGCGCTGGGCAATCGGGCCAGCGTGCGGGTCGATGTCAACCAGAACTGGAGCGAAGCCCAGGCCAAGCTGGGCATGGCGATGCTGCATGATGTGGGCTGCGAACTGGTCGAACAGCCGATTGCGGGCGATGACATTGCCTCCATGGCGCGCCTGTCGCAATCGCAACCCGTGGCGCTGATGGCCGACGAGGCGCTGCACGGGCCACGCAGCGCGATGCGCATCGCCTCGGCCCATGCGGCGGGCGTCTTTGCGCTGAAGATCGCGCAATCGGGCGGGCTTTTCGCCACCGCCGAGGTCGCCGCCATCGGCGCGGCATCGGGCATCGGCCTCTATGGCGGCACGATGCTGGAAGGCGGCATCGGCACCATCGCCTCGGCCCATGTTTTTGCCACGCTGCCCGAACTGGCATGGGGGACCGAGCTGTTCGGCCCCCTGCTCCAGACCGAGGAAATCCTGTCCGAACCGCTGGCCTATGGCGATTTCTCGCTGAGCCTGCCGCAAGGCCCCGGCCTGGGCGTCACGCTCGATGCAGACAAGCTGGCGCACTTCCGCCGTGATCGCGCCGCCCCCACCCTTCACCCCATCGGCGCAGGAGCCTGAACCCCATGCTGTTCATGGTCGAAATGGACGTCAACATCCCCCACGACTTTGACCCGGTCGAAGCGGACCGGATCAAGGCCGAGGAAAAGGCCTATTCCCAAACGCTTCAGGCATCGGGCGTATGGCGCCATATCTGGCGCAAGGCCGGGCTCTATTCGAATGTCTCGATCTTTGACGTCGAGAGCAATGCCGCGCTCCACGATCTGCTGATCGCGCTGCCGCTTTACCCCTTCATCACCATGACGGTGACGCCGCTGTGCCGCCATCCTTCGGCCATCCATGAGGATGACCGTTAACCACTTTACCGGGAGAGTATAAAATGGACGTTAGCTTCGTAAAAACCCCCGAAATTCAGCAGTTGCTCGACCGCGCCGCAGGCCTGAACGAGAGCGGCGGCAATCCCCGTTTCAAGGCCATCATGCGCGACCTGTTTCAGTCGGCGATGGAACTGATCGTGCGCCATGATATTTCGGAAAGCGAATTCTGGCTGGCGATGAAGTTTCTGGCCGATGGCGCGGGCGAAATCGGCCTGATCGTGCCGGGCACCGGCATCGAGCATTTCCTCGACCTCTACATGGACGCCAAGGATGCCGAAGCAGGCCTGACCGGCGGCACGCCGCGCACCATCGAAGGCCCGCTCTATGTCGCAGGCGCCCCGCTGGTCGAGGGCAATGTGAACCTGAGCACCGACCCCGACGAAGGCACGCAGGTGCTGCACATGACCGGCGCCGTGACCGGGCCGGATGGAGAACCTGTCCAGAATGCCATTCTTCACGTCTGGCACGCCAATTCGCAGGGCTGGTATTCGCATTTCGACCCCACCGGCGAGCAGACCCCCTTCAACAACCGCCGCCGCATCAAGCTGGGCGGGGACGGGCGCTATGCCTTTCATTCCAAGCAGCCGAGCGGCTATTCCGTGCCCCCGCAGGGCGCGACCGATCAGCTGATGCAGGCGCTGGGCCGCCATGGCAACCGCCCCGCCCATGTCCATTTCTTCATCGAGGCGCCCGGCTATCGCACGCTGACCACGCAGATCAATTTCGGCGACGATCCCTTTGCCGCCGACGATTTCGCCTTCGGCACCCGCGAGGGCCTGCTGCCCGTGCCCAACCGTCAGGGCGATGCGGCCTATATCGCCTTCGATTTCCAGCTTCAGCGCGCCCATGACGCAGGCGATGAAGGCTTCTCCTCGCGCAGCCGGGCGCAGGCCCAGCCCGCCGTCGAAAACGCCTGAGGGGAGAGGGACCATGGACGAAGGCCTGATCCAGCGTATTGCCGGCGCCGTGGTGGATGATCCGGCAACCGGCATCTTCCGTTGCCGCCGCGATGTTTTCACCGACCCGGAGCTGTTCGAACTGGAGATGAAATATATCTTCGAGAGCAATTGGGTCTATCTGGCCCATGAAAGCCAGATCGAGAACAAGAATGACTATCTGACGGCGTGGATCGGGCGCACGCCGGTGATCCTGAACCGGGCCAAGGATGGCGCTCTGAACTGCCTGGTCAATGCCTGCGCGCATCGCGGCGCGAAACTGTGCCGTCGCAAGCGGGGCAATCAGCCGCTTTTCGTATGTCCCTTCCACGGCTGGAGCTTCAAGACCGACGGCAAGCTGCTGCGCGCCAAGGACGCCAGCACCGGGGCCTATCCCGATAGCTTCAACCATGAAGGTTCGCATGATCTGACCCGCGTGCGGGTGGAAAGCTATCGCGGCTTCATCTTCGGCTCGCTCAACCATGATGTCCTGCCGCTTGCCGATCATCTGGGCGAGGCCAAGGTCATCATCGACCAGATGGTCGATCAGGCGCCTGAAGGGCTCGAAGTGCTGACCGGCAATTCGACCTACACGTTCGATGGCAATTGGAAGATGCAGATGGAGAATGGCTGTGACGGCTATCACGTCAGCTCGGTCCACGAAAACTATCAGTCCACCATGGGCCGCCGCGCCGAGGGCGGCACCAAGGCGGTCGACGCCAATGGTTGGTCCAAGGCTCCGGCCAGCGGGGTCTATGGCTTTGAACATGGCCATATTCTGCTCTGGACCCAGGTGCTGAACCCTGAAGTGCGCCCCGTGTGGCATCTGAAAGATCAGCTTGAGGAACGCCTCGGTGCAGACCGGGCGCGGTTTATTCTGGAGCAGACGCGCAATCTGGCGCTCTATCCCAATGTGTTCCTGATGGATCAGTTCTCCACCCAGATCCGCGTGGTGCGCCCCATCGACGTCCACACCACCGAAGTCACGATCTATTGCTATGCCCCGCGCGGCGAAAGCTCCGAAGATCGCGCCCATCGCATCCGGCAATATGAGGATTTCTTCAACGTGTCGGGCATGGGCACGCCCGATGATCTGGAGGAATTTCGCTCCTGCCAGTCGGCCTATGAGGGCGCAGGCGGCCTGTGGAATGACCTGAGCCGGGGCGCCTCCCGCTGGATCGCGGGGCCTGACGCCAATGCCGCCGCGATGGGCATGAACCCCCTGCTGTCGAGCGAGCGCAGCGAGGACGAGGGCCTGTTCGTGCGCCAGCATGAATTCTGGGCGCAGATCATGATGGAGGGCCTGACCCGCGACGGCCATGCGATGATGGAGGCGGCGCAATGACAATCGCCCTCGAACAATCCCTGTCCTATGCCGAAATCTGCGCCTTCCTCTACCGCGAGGCTCGGCTGCTGGATGACCGCGATTTTGACACGTGGCTGGAATGCTATGCTGAAAATTCCGAATATTGGATGCCGGCATGGACCGACGATGACGCGCTGACCACCGACCCGCAGCGCGAGATCTCGCTGATCTATTACGCCAACCGCAAGGGGCTGGAGGACCGGGTCTATCGGCTCAACACTGAACGCTCCTCGGCCAGCACGCCCGAGGCGCGCACGGCCCATTTCATCGCCAATGTCGAGGTGTTGGGGCATGGCGAGGGAACGCTCGACCTGCGCTATAACTGGCACACGCTCAGCCATCGCTATCAGCAGACCGCGCAGTTTTTCGGGACCACGTTCCTGACGCTGGACACGAGCGGGGCGGCGCCCAAGATCCTGAAGAAGAAGATCGTGTTGAAAGACGATTATATTCATCAGGTTATCGACATCTACCACGTCTGAGGAGCAAGCGCTGTGATCTTTCAGGGACGTTTCGCGGGCAAGGTGATGGTCGTGACCGGCGCGGCGCAGGGGATCGGCGCGGGCGTGGCGATCCGCGCGGCGGCCGAAGGCGCGCATGTCGCGCTGATCGACCGCGCCGATTTTGTCACCGAGGTCGAGGAAGCCATCATCGCAACGGGCGGCAAGGCCATCTCGGTCCTATGCGACCTTGAAACCTATGAAGGCGCGGCCCGCGCCATGGCGGCGGCCATCCAGGCGTTTGGCCGGATCGACATTCTGGTCAACAATGTCGGCGGGGCGATCCGGATGCGGCCCTATGCCGAGTTTGAGCCAGCCCAGATCGACGCGGAAATCCGTCGCTCGCTGATGCCCACGCTCTATGGCTGCCATGCCGCGCTGCCCGCGATGCTGGCCCAAGGGCGCGGCACCATCGTCAATGTCTCCTCCAACGCCACGCGGGGCATCCGACGGGTGCCCTATTCGGCGGCCAAGGGCGGGATCAACGGGATAACACAGGCGCTGGCCATGGAATATGCCGCGGCGGGCATCCGCGTGGTCGCCACCGCGCCGGGCGGCACCCAAGCGCCCCCCCGCCGCACCCCGCGCAACGCCGAGGGCGACAACGCGCAAGAGCAGGCATGGATGGCTGAGGCGGTCGAACAGGTCACGCAATCGGCCTTCATGAAACGCTATGCCACACTGGAAGAGCAGATCGCCCCCATCCTGTTCCTCGCCTCGGACGAGGCCAGCTATATCACCGGATCGGTGCTGCCCGTGGCGGGCGGCGATCTGGGCTGAGGGAGTTCATCATGCCTTTTACGGATGTGCCGGGCGCACGGATCTATTGGAAACGCGATGGCCGCGATGATGCGCCCGCGCTGGTGCTGCTCAATTCCATCGGCACGGATATGGATCTGTGGGATGGGGTGCTGCCCTTCCTGCGCGAAGATTTCGCCCTGCTGCGTATCGATACGCGCGGCCATGGAGCGTCCTGCGCCGAACCGGGGGATATGTCGCTGGCGATGCTGGCGGATGATGTGCTGGCGGTGGCCGATACGGCGGGGCTGGGACGTTTTGCGGTGGCGGGCGTCTCGCTGGGCGGGATGACGGCCATGGAGCTGGCCCTGCGCGCACCCAAAAGGATCAGCGATCTGGCGCTGATCTGCACCTCGGCGGCGATGGATGCGGCATCATGGAACGACCGCATCGCCAAGGTCCGGACCGAGGGCATGGCCGCCATTGCCGATCTGGCTATGGGGCGCTTCCTGTCCGATGCCGCCGCCCCTGCGATATGGCAGAGCGTGCGCCGTCAGTTGCTGGCCATGGAGGCCGAGGGCTATGCCGGATGCGGCGCGGCAATTCGCGATATGGATCTGGCCCGGCGTATCGCGGGCATCGCCTGCCCCACGCTGGTGATCACCGGCACGCGCGACACGTCCACGCCCCTTGCCGGACATGGCGAGCATCTGCTGGCCCATATTCCGAACGCGGCGCATCGCTCGCTCGACACCGCCCATCTTGCCCCGCTTGAGGCGCCCGAGGCGCTGGCCGGGGCCTTGCTGTCTTTTCTGCAGGTTCAGACCCATGGATAAAGCCGATATCGTCATCGTGGGCGCAGGACATGGCGGGGCGCAATGCGCGATCGCCCTGCGGCAAAACGGCTTTACCGGCACGATCACCGTGATCGGGCGCGAGCCGGAATATCCCTATGAACGCCCGCCGCTGTCCAAGGAATATTTCGCGCGGGAAAAGACATTCGAGCGCCTCTACATCCGCCCGCCCGCGTTCTGGGCGGAAAAGGACATTACCTTTATGCTGGGCCGCGAAGTGGTGGCGGTGGATGCCGCGGCCAAGGTGCTGACCCTCGATGATGGCAAGGATTTTGCCTATGGCCGTCTGGTCTGGGCCACCGGGGGCGATCCGCGCCGGTTGTCCTGCGCGGGGGCTGAACTGGAGGGAGTCCACGCTGTGCGCACCCGCGCCGATTGCGACCGGTTGATGGCGCAGGTGGACGATGGCATCCGCAACATCGTGGTGATCGGCGGCGGCTATATCGGGCTGGAGGCTGCGGCAGTGCTGTCCAAACCCGGTCTGCGCGTCACCCTCCTCGAAGCCTTGCCCCGCGTGCTGGCCCGTGTGGCGGGCGAGGAACTTTCCGCCTTTTATCAGGCCGAACATCGCGCGCATGGCGTCGATCTGCGCCTTGGCGCGGCGGTGGAAAGCTTGAAGGGCAAGAGCCATGTCACCGGCGTCAGGCTGGCCGGTGGCGAGGTGATCCCGGCAGATGCGGTGATCGTGGGCATTGGCATCGTGCCTGCGGTCGGCCCGCTGATCGCAGCGGGCGCACGCGGCGGTCCGGGCGTCGAGGTCGACGAATATTGCCGCACCAGCCTGCCCGACATCTATGCCATCGGCGATTGCGCCTCCTTTGCCTGCGCTTATGCCGGGGACGCGGAGATGCGGGTGGAATCGGTGCAGAACGCCAATGACATGGCAACCTGCGCGGCCAAGGCGATCTGCGGCAATGCCCAGCCTTATAAGGCTTTCCCATGGTTCTGGTCGAACCAGTATGACTTGCGCCTGCAAACCGCCGGGATCAGCCGGGATTTCGATCAGACCGTCCTGCGCGGCGATCCGGCGAAGCGCGCCTTTTCGGTGGTTTACCTGAAGGATGGCCGCGTCATCGCCCTCGATTGCGTCAATATGGTCAAGGATTACGTTCAGGGCCGCAAGCTGGTCGAAGCGGGCGCTAGGCCAGATCCAGCAAGCCTTGCCGATGTATTGCAGGCTTTGAAGGATCTGGCGCCGACGGCCTGAGGTTTACAAAACCGCTGCACGCGCCGATTGAAGCCCCGCGGCATCATCCAGCCCCAGCGCTCGGATGGCGGCGGGGCGGTTGCGGCACCGCTCGACATAGGCGTCGATCAGTGCGCTGGCCGGGAAAGCCTTGCGGCCGAAATTGAGCGCGCTGGCGATCAGCAGGTCGGCAATGGTGAAATCCTCGCCCAGCACATAATCGCGATACGCCAGCGTAGTTTCCAGACGGCGCACCACCGCATCATAATCGCGCTGCTTGTTGGGCGAAGCGGCCAGCGCACCCGACATGGCCGCAAACATCGCCGGTTCCATCTCGCAGGCATACCACGCCAGCCATGTGCAATAGGCCCCGCGCCACGCGCTGCCCACCGCCGGGGCCAGACCCGCGCCCGGCATGGCATCGCCAAGGTAAAGCGCGATCCCGACCGATTCCGTAATCAGCGCATCATCATGTTCGATGGCGGGCACCCGCTGATCGGGGTGAGGGTTGGCCGGATCGGGATGGCCATGCCCGGTCATCGGACGATAGATAGACACGGGCGCAATCGTATAGGTCGCGCCCAGTTCCTCCAGCAGCCAGATGATGCGCGAGGAACGCGATTGCGGGGCGTGATAGAGCGTGATCATGAAAACCTCCTGTTGATCGGATGCCCCCCTTGTGCGCCGACCCTACTGACAGCATTATGTCAGCAAGGAGAAGCCTGATGCGCCGCGCCGACCGATTGTTTCAGATCATCCAGATCCTGCGCCGATCTTCGCGTCCCATCACCGCGCAGGACATCGCGCAGGAATTGGAAGTCTCGGCCCGCACCGTCTATCGCGACATTGCCGACCTGATCGGTCAACGCGTGCCCGTGCGCGGAGAGGCTGGTTTCGGCTATATTCTCGACGACAGTTTCGACATGCCTCCGCTGATGCTCACGCCCGAGGAGATCGAGGCCGCGGTGCTGGGCGCGCAGTGGGTGGCCGGACGCGGCGATCCGGCGCTGGCGGCGGCCGCGCGCGATCTGATCGCCAAGATCACCTCGGTGGTGCCGGAGAAATTGCGCCCCTTCATCGCCCATCCGGCCACCGGTGTGCCCTCATGGTCCGATACGCCGCCCGACGGCATCGACCTTGCCCGCACCCGCGTCTGGATCCGCGAGGGGCGCAAGATCGCCCTGTCCTATCGCGATGAGAAAGGCCCGGTCAGCCAGCGCGTGGTCTGGCCGGTGATACTTGGCTATTTCGAGACCGCGCGGATGCTGGCTGCATGGTGCGAGATGCGGCAGGATTTCCGCCATTTCCGCACCGACCGCATCGTCTCTGCGCAATTTCTGGACGAGGCCCATGGCCAGCGCCCCGGCGAATTAAAGCAAAGGTGGAAGCGCCAGATGGAGCAGCAACGCCAGATGGAGCAGCAACGAAAGCCTTAGAGCAATTGCAGATCACTGATCCCCGCGCCGGGAAAGACGATGCCCAATTGCCGCGCCGACAGCCCATATTGCCGCGCCAGCAAGCCGCCGATCAGCCCCCGGTAATCGGTCAGCACGGGCAGGTCGCGCCCCTGATTGAGCGTGTCGGGAGTCAGTTTCACCTGCGGCCCCGCCATCCGCCCGCCCGCCACCGATCCCCCCAGCACCCAATAGATGCTGCCATGGCCATGGTCGGTGCCCTTATCGCCATTTTCGCGGAAAGTGCGGCCAAATTCGGACATGACCACCACCGTGGTGTTGCGCCAGCCCTCCGGCCCGATCGCCTCGACAAACCCGGCCAGAGCGCGGCCCAGTTCGCCGATGCGGTTGGCCAGATTGCCCTGCGCCCCGCCCTGATTGACATGGGTGTCCCACCCGCCGACATCGACAAAGGCTAGGTTATATTGATCACGCATCAGGCGGCCGATGCGCCGGGCGGACAGTTCAAAACCCTTGGCGGTGATCGCGCCGCGCCCCGCCGCCTCCATCTCGCCGCGAATGGATTGGAACACCGTGTCACGCACGGCAAAACCCTGTCCGATGGTCGATTCCAGGTCGACGCCCGCCTCATGCTGGCCGTGATACATGGCCTTGATCAATGCGCTCTGGCGCGCGTCGATGGAAGGGCGCGATGCCGCATTGCCCAGTGCGATATTGGGGATCACCGGCCCGCCGCGAAAGCAAAGCGGCAGTTGGTCGGTAAAGGAAATGGGCTTTTCGGCCCCCAGAACTGCGGCCAAACGGCCCATAAAGCCCGACTGAAAATCGCGGCGCGCGCCTATGCTTTGGCCCAATTCGATGCTGTCCTGCGTCTCGAAATGGCTGCGGCTCATGTCATCGGTGCCCGCAAAGGGGACAAAGGTGATCTGGCGCGCCTGCCAGAGGGGGAGGATGCTCTCGCGCAGCGCGGGATGTAAATTCCAGTCCGCGTCCAGCGGCAGCGGCGCATCGGGATTGGCCGGATCGGGGCGGGGCAAGGCAATCGTGGGCCGCGCCTCGTGATAGAAATCGCTGCCCCCCGGAACGATGACATTCACCGCATCATAGGCCCCGCGCAAAAACACCATCAGCAGCCGGTTGTTGGCGGCGCCCGGCGCGGCAAAAGCCCGCCCGCACGCCATCATCAACGGCAGGCCAAACGCGGCGGAGCGGATCAGGTCACGGCGGTCAAACAGGGGCATCGTCTATCTCCGGCTATCCTTTATCGGCGCATGAAATCGGGCGAGGCAAGGAAGAGCATGTTCCATTCCTGCGGGCTGGCGGCCTGATCCAGAACCGCGCGGGTCTGCTCGCTGGTGGCGCGATCCACGCCGCCCGACCACAGGGCATTGCGCAAATTGGGCACGGCGGGCTGATAGGCGACAGCCGGATCGCGCGGGCGCAACAGGCCCGCCGAGCCATTGCCGATGGCCTTGGCGATTTCAAAGCGTACCTCCATCTGCCCCGGCCCGGTCCATGCCGAGGCGCCCAGCGGATAGCCATCAGGTGTCTGGTGATCGTAAAGCCCCTCACCCATGCGTTTGAGCCAGTTGATCATCGGATCGACATTGACCACCACATTGCCATCCGCCCCCGAGCCATAGGCATAGCGCACCGCCGAAACGGCATAATGCACCGGGTCCTTAAACGCATGGCCCAACGAGGCGGCATAGGCGGGAGTTGCGGTCATGGCGTTTAGCACGCTGGCAATATCGCCCCCCGATTGCCGCCATGCCGCCGTCATGCGCTCGACCAAGGCGGCGGGCGGGCGATCGCCCATGAAATAGGTGGCGATCCGGGTGGACAGGCGCCGCGCCGTGGCCGGATTGTTCGCGATCAGGTCAAGCGCCTGCTCGACCTCGGCATAGCCCGAACCATGGATCGTATGGCCCATGAAATGTTTGGTGCCGAAATCATGGCGCGCGGGGTTAAATTCGAACAGGCCTTCGCGCAGATAGAGCCCCTGCCATTCCGGCTTCATCCGGGGCGCATCGGGGCGCAGCCGCACCCCCACCCCGGTCAAAATGCGCGCCAGTTCCTGCACATCCTTCTGACTATAGCCCGACCCCACGCCCATCGTGTGCAGTTCCATGATCTCGCGGGCATAATTCTCGTTGATATGGCCCAGCGCGTTCTGGTCATTGTCGAGATAGCGCAGCATCGCGGGATGGCGCAACGTGGCCTCCAGCAGGTCACGGAAACGGCCAAGGGAGCGGGCACGGATAACGTCCTCATAATCGCCCACCATGGCGCGTATATCGCGCTTTTCGGCATGAACGTTGAACTGGTTGAACCAGAACCACGTCATCTGTTCGCGCATCTGATCGGACGAATAAAGGTCGCGCAGCAAGGATCGCGTCGCTGCCTCGCGGCCAAGAGCGTTCATTGCCTGCCGCCAGTCCTTTTTCGCCTCCTGTCGCTGGGTCGGATCAGAGGTCTGATTGGCGGCGCGGATCTGGTCGTCCATTTCCACAACCAGTTGGGGCATGGGTTCGCGACTGATACGCATCGCCTCGATCCGCGCCTGAACCTCGGCGGGAAGGCCCGGACCGGACCGGAGGACATCGGGGGAAAGATCGGCAAGGCCCCATGTAGCGCGGTTTATCCCGGCCAGCCCGATGCCTTCCGCCTGCGCAGGCGGGGCACCGATCATCAGCAAGGCCGATATATGCAAAACCAGCAAGCGGCTCATCACGGCAGCCCTCGGTTATCCTATCCGAGGGCTCTTGTGCCGCAGCAATGATGACCAGCCGATGAACCTGCGATCGATTTATCGCATCATCCCGATCAGCGTGGGCGCATCGACGGTGAATTTCAGTCCAAAGACAAGGGCATTGCCGATGTCGCGCGTGCGGAAGGGGGCGCCGGTCTGATCCGGGTGGAGGATATATTGAATATTCGGGGAAATACGCATGGCCGGGTTCAACTGCGCGCCATAGGCCAGTTCCATCATATATTGGTGCCGGCGGATATTGCCGTCGCCGCCCGCCGCCATCCGCGCCGCACGCATCCGTTCCACGGCCAGATCGCTGAATTGCTGATCGTTGATCAGAAAACCCAGCGTGTCGGCATCGCGGCCCTTGAATGTGCCGGTCTGCAACAGGCCCAGTTCGAGATAGTGGCTTTCCTCCACCCGGCCCGATAGATTGGCCATGGCGACCCCGAACAAGGTCAGCCCCCGCCTCGATGTCGGATCGGGCCTCGTCAGCATCTGGTCAAAGCGAAAATAGAGGCCCGAGCGGCCATGCAAGGTGGCCGCATTTTGGCCTGTCAGGATCGCGATCCCGCCATGAGCATCGCGCAGGGGATCGGCATAGTCGCCCCGGTCGAACCAGCCGCCAAGGATATAATGGCCCGGCAGGCGCGTCTTGCCCGCATCATCGCCATAACCCGCCTCCCATGGCACGATAACCCCGGTGGCATGGCGCGTGGAAAAGCTGAAGCCATTGTCGTCGGCCTGCTTGCGGTCTGGGTTGACCTCATAGGCGCCGACATGGACGAACCATTGCGGGGTGATATTGGCTCTGGCATGGACCATCCAGCTCGACGCCGGAAAATAGGTGAAATTGCTGTTTTTGAATACGAAAGTTGGGTTGCCGCAGGCCGAATTCGTCTGAAAATTGCAATAGAGCGGCGAGTTGAGGAAATGGATATTGGCCTGACTGCGCCCCGCCTCGACATTCAGGCGCCCCCCCATCAGCTTTTGCTCCCATGTTAGGATGGCCAGATGGGTGTTCTGCGTCCCCCACACTTCCTGAACCGAAGTGTTGTTGCCGATGGCGATGCCCGACAGGCTCTTGCCATGGCGGTTGGTGACGGCAAAATGCACCGTGCCTCCGCCGATCCCGGCGATGCGATCCATGTCGAAATCCGCGCCCATATAGACCTGCCCGGTATAGGCGCCGGCCCGGCGCAAGCCGCCGCTGACATTGCCCGCCGCCTCGCCGGTATAGTTGAGCGCGAGGGTGATGCCCTCATCGGCCAGCGGTTGAAAGGGCTTGACGGGCGCCTCCTGCCCCCGAGCCGAAGACAAGGAGAGGGCGATGACGCCTGCGGTGCAGGCGCCCTTGAGCATTTTGCGATACATGGGATGATCCTTGCGCGCCGAATGCCCGGCGCAGGTCAGAAGATGGGCGTCAGACGGCGGCAGGCCTGCGTTTGAGCAGGCCCACCAGCAAAGCCGTCACCAATGTTCCGGCGACAATCGCCAGAGCATAGGCGGCCAGATGGGTTACCGCGCCCGGAATAGGCAGCACGAAAATGCCGCCATGGGGAACCTTGAGTTCGACCCCGAAGGCCATCGAGATTGCCCCGGCCACCGCCGAACCCGCCATCAGCGAGGGGATAACGCGCAACGGATCGCGCGCGGCAAAGGGGATCGCACCCTCGGTGATGAAGGCAAGGCCCAGCACGCCCGCCGCACCGCCCGCCTCGCGCTCCTCGGCGCTGAAACGGCTGCGGAACAGGAACGTGGCCAGCGCGATGCCCAGCGGCGGCACCATGCCCGCCGCCATGGTCGCGGCCATCGGCGTATAGACCTGGTTGGACACCAGACCGACCGAGAAGGCATAGCCCGCCTTGTTGACCGGCCCGCCCATATCGAAGGCCGACATGGCGCCAAGGATCACGCCAAGCAGGATCGCGCTGGATCCTTGCATCGAACGCAGCCATTCGGTCAGAAAGGCCAGCGCGGCGGCCACCGGCGCGCCCACGGCATAGATCATCACCAGACCCGTCAGCAGCGAGCCAAGCAAAGGCAGGATCAGCACAGGCTTGAGGCCCGTCAGATTTTTGGGTAGCCGGATCAACCGGTTAAGCCCATCGACCCCATAGCCCGCGATGAAACCCGCCACGATCCCGCCCAGAAAGCCCGCGCCCAGACTGGAGGCGATCATGCCGCCGATCATGCCCGGCGCAATGCCGGGACGGTCGGCCACCGAATAGGCTATATAGCCCGCCAGCGCAGGTACCATCAGAGCAAAACCCGCCTTGGCTCCGATCTGAAACAAGGCATGGGCCAGCGTACCGGCGGCGGCATCGTCATTGGCGTGAATTCCGCCCAGCGCAAAAGCCAGCGCGATCAGCAAGCCGCCCGCCACCACAAAGGGCAGCATGAAGGACACGCCGGTCATCAGATGCTTGTAAGGCCCCGCGCGTTCCTTGACGGCGGCAGGCGCGGCGCTGGAAGGCTCGCCGCCCTGCATCTGCGCTTCGGCCAAGGCCCGTTCGATCAGCGCCGCGCCGCCTGTGATCGCGGGCTTGGTGTTGCTGATAAACACCCGCTTGCCCGCAAAGCGTGAGCGGTCCACCTCGCGGTCGGCGGCGATCAGCACCACTTCGGCCTGCGCGATTTCCTCGGCGGTCAACGGATTGCCCGCGCCCACCGAGCCCTGCGTCTCGATGCGGATCGGACAGCCCAACTGGCGAGCGCCCTCGGTCAGCCCTTCGGCGGCCATGAACGTATGGGCGATACCCGTGGGGCATGAGGTGATGGCGACAATATGCGGCCGGGCGCTGCCCTGATCAGGCTGATGGATCGCGGCCTGCGGATCGGCCAGCACATTGTCGAGGCTCAGCCGCCAATCCGCGCGTGCGGCCAGAGGATCATCCTCGCCGCCCACGAACAGCAGCACCAGATCCTCGCCCAAGGCATCAAAGGTCTGGGCATCGGTCGGGCGGCGCACCGCCACTTCAATCGGGCGGCCCTGCGTGCGAGCAGCCTTGCGCAAAGCCTCGGCGGCCAGCAGAGCCTGCACCTCGCGGCCCCCGGCGTCGATCACGGCAAAGAGTTTTCTCATTGAATCCTCGTCCCTTTGTAATTCATCAGGCCATGGTCATGGCGGAGAGGGAAACCTCCTGCGCCAAGGCCCGCACCGCGCCCAGTTCCGGCAGATTAGGCCCGGCCATGCCCAGCTTGCCCACGGCAAAAGCGGTTGCGAGCCGCGCCAAACGCTCCAGCGGCAGCCCATCAGCAAGCGCAGCGGCAAGCCCGGCCACCATCGCATCGCCCGCGCCCACCGTGCTGGCCACGCCATCCAGAGCGAGATGGGCGCAAACCGCCCCCTGTGCCGAAACGAACAACGCGCCTTCCTCGCCCATCGAGATCACCACCAGTTCGACGCCCCGGCGGCACAGATCCGCCGCCACCGACAGCAGGCCCGCCCGGTCCATCGCCGCCTGCCCGGTCCATGCGGCCAGTTCGCTGCGATTGGGCTTGATGACATGGGGCAGGACAGCGGCATTAAGCGCATGTTTGAGCGGCCCGCCGCTGGTGTCGAGCAGAACCCGGCAACCCCGCTCGCGCAATTGCGCGACCAGCGCGGCGTAAACATCATAGGGGCAACCGGGCGGCAGGCTGCCCGAAAGCGCCACCAGATCGCCCGAGCGCACCGCAACGTTCAATTGGCTCACCACCTTGGCGACAAGCGCCTCGTCCACCGCTATGCCGTCGAGGTTGATGTCCGTGGTCCCGGCATCATCGACCAGCTTGAGATTGACGCGGGTCGAACCGGCCACGCGGATGAAACGATCCCCGATCCCCTTGGCGGAGAACAGCGCGTCAAAGGGGGCTGCATTATCGTTGCCCAGCAAGCCGTGAACCATCACATCGGCGCCCCAGTCGGCCAGACAACTGGCAACGTTGACGCCCTTGCCCCCGGCATTCTGGCGCATGGCACGGGCGCGATGGACCTCACCGGGGATCAGGCGGTCGATGGTAATCGTATGATCGACGGCCGGGTTAAAGGTGACGGTATGGATGCGCATCACACGGCCTCCCCATCAAGCGCACGCACTTGGGCGGCGCCTTCCATCTCCAGCGCGCGGCGGGCAAGAGCCTCCAGCGCAGGTTTGTCGCTGGCGCGGATACGGGCCTTGACGGCGGGAATATCGCGCGGGGTCATCGAGAGTTCGGACACGCCAAGCCCCACCAGTAACGCCGCGCCGAACGGATCGCCCGCAATGCCTCCGCATACACCCACCCAGCGGCCATGGGCCTTGGCACCTTCCACCGTCATGGCGATCAGGCGCAGCACGGCTGGATGCAGACTGTCGGCTTCGCTGGCCAGATCGGGGTTCTGGCGGTCGATGGCCAGTGCATATTGGGTCAAATCATTGGTGCCGATGGAAAAGAAGTCGGCATGAGCGGCCAGAGCCTTGGCCTGAACGGCGGCGGCGGGCACCTCGATCATGATGCCGATGGGGACCACGGGCGCGTCCAATTCGATGCGGATCGCCTCGCATGCCTCGCGCAGGCGGATCAGTTCCCATGCCGAGGTGATCATCGGGAACATGATCGAAAGATCGCCCCCCGCCCGCGCCGCGCGATAGAGCGCGCGCAGTTGCGGTTCGAGCAGATCGGGCCGCCGCAGCAACAGCCGCGCCCCGCGCACGCCGAGGAAAGGATTTTCTTCCTTGGGCAGGTCCAGATGCGGCACCTGCTTGTCCCCGCCAATGTCGAGCGCGCGCACGATCAGCGGGCGCGGCCCAAGAGCCTCGATCATCGCGCGATAGATCGCCTCCTGCTCATCCTCGCTGGGGCTCTCGCCGCGTTCGAGGAAAAGAAATTCGGTGCGCATAAGACCCACGCCCTCGCCGCCCTGCACCAGCGCGAATTCGACCTGATCGGGCCGGTTCACATTGGCCGCAACCGCGATCTCATGACCATCGGTGGTGATGGCGGGACGGCTGCGCTCGGCGGCCTCAGCGGCACGCTTTTGGGCAATTTCGGCAATCCACTGGCGGGCCGATTCCAGATCCTGCGGCGTCGGGTTGAGCCAGACCCGCCCGCTGTCGCCATCGACGATCACGCAGGCGCCCGGCTCCAGAGCCAGCAATTGCGCCCCGCCCGCCACGATCGAGGGCAGGCCCAGCGTGCGGGCCAGAATGGCGCTGTGCGAGGTCGGCCCGCCCAGAGCGGTCGCCAGTCCCGCCACGCGCGAGGTATCGAGCGTCGCCGTATCGGAGGGCGAGAGGTCCGAAGCGATCAGCACGCAAGGCTCATCGGGCAAATCAGCGAGCGATCCGGCCGCCAGCGAAGGGTCCATCGCGGCCAGCACGCGGCGGCCCACATCATGGAGATCCGCCGCGCGCGCCGCGAGCACCGGATTGCCCAGCGCCGACAATTGCCCCGCAATGCGCCCCACGGCCTGATCCCACGACCACGCCACGCCATGCCCTTCGACCATCAACTGACAGGTCAGCGTGATGAGATCGGTATCGTCGAGCAGATCAGCCTGTGCCTTGAAAATCGCCGCCTCGCCCGCGCCAAGGCGGCGGGTGGTGTCATCGATCAGCACTTTCATCTGCGCCCGCGTCCGGGTCAGCGCATCCTCGAGCGCGGCGCCCCCGGCCACCAGGTCGACCGGTTCATCGGGTACGACCAGTTCGGCGGAGGCGAGGATATGCACCCGGCCAATAGCAAGGCCGGGGCTGGCCGCGACGCCCGCGATGGCCTTGGCCTCGCCCGAGGGTTTCCAGCCGCGCACCGGAGCGCTGGCCTTGGCGGCGGCGCGGGCGGCATCTTCCTTTTCGCGCGCGGTCAGGCGGCGGATGGCCTTGACGAATGCGTCCAGCGCATCGGCCTGATCCGCGGAGATGGCAATGGTATCGCCCGCTTTCAGCCCAAGCTGGAGCAGCGAAACGAGGCTGCGCGGATCAGCGGTTTCCGCGCCATGGCGCACACGCAGGCGCGATGACAGGCCGCGCGCCGCCTCCACCCAGGCCGAGGCCGGACGGGCATGCAGGCCCGAGGGATAATCGACGCTCCAGCGTTCGACCTCGGCATAGTCCTCGGCCGGGACGATTTCGGCGGGAGGCGCGCCATCCTCATGTAGGGCGCGGACGATGGCCTCGGCATCCTCTGTCGCGATCAGGTGGGCGATGCGAGCTTCATCCTGAATAAGGCGGGTCAGGCGGCGCAGGATGGCGATGTGGCTGTCCGAATTGGCCGCGATGCCCACCACCAGATGTGCGATGTGGCCGGGATTCCATTCGACGCCCTCGCGCAATTGCAGGATGGCGATGCCATCGCGGCGCACCAGTCCCTTGTCCTCGCCAAGGCCGTGGGGGATAGCGACGCCCGCGCCGAGGAAAGTGTTGGCCACCGCCTCGCGGCGCACCATGCTTTCCTCGTAACCGGGCGCAACGCAGCCTGCGGCCACGAGCAGTTGCCCCACCTGACGAATCGCATCTTCCTTGTCGGCGGACTTGGCGGCGATGCGCACGAGTTCGGCCGGACCGGAAAGGGCGGCGCGGGGCATGATGGCGGAAGGGGCAGGCATGTTCAGAATCTCTCCACGTTCTGTCATTGGTCATAGAAAACGTTTTCTCACCACTTTTGTCAAGAGCCCTTGCATTTTGTGCGTGATTGAAGGCATGATGCAGCGCAGGAGGGGCCATCAGGCCGTTTGATAAGTGAGAACGTTTTCTGATGCCTGTTGAAGTCAAACCCGTCGGAATTAAGGATGTCGCCAAAGTCGCCAATGTTTCGCCCGCGACCGTCTCGCGCGTGCTCAGCGGGCGCCCGGTCGACCCGGCCATGCAGGAGCGGGTCCAGGCCGCCGTCATCTCGACCGGTTATCGCCCCAATCTTGCCGCACGCCGCCTGCGTTCGCAACATACCAACACCATCGGCCTCATTCTGGCCGACATTCGCAACCCCTTCTTCACCGCCGTTTCACGCACCATCGAAAGTCTTGCAGCGGCGCGCGGCCTGCGGGTCATCCTGTGCAACACCGACGAGGACCCGGCCAAGGAGGCCATGTATCTCGAACTGATGCAGCAGGAGCGGGTAACGGGCATCATCCTTGCGCCCTCACGCCAGAGGGTCACGCGGGCGGGCGACCTGGCGATGGATTGCCCGGTGGTGCTGATCGACCGCGCCATCCCCGGCGCGCGCGAGGATTGCGTGCTGCTCGACAATGAGGCCATGGCTGGGCTGCTGCTCGAACATCTGCACGATCAAGGCCACCGCCGCATCGCGGGCCTGTTCGGGGCCAGCAGCAGCACCGGCATCGAGCGTCGCAACGGCTTTGAACGGGGCGCCGCACGCCTTGGCATTACGGTTGACGCGCTGGCCATTCCCCATGCGCCGGGCGAGGCGGAAAAGGCGGTTGCCGCCCTGCTTTCCCAGCCCGATCGCCCCGATGCGCTGATGGCCAGCAACGGCGTCATGCTGATCTCGGTGCTGCGGGCCTTGCGCTCGCTCTCGCTGGAGGTGCCGCGCGACATTGCACTGGCCGGTTTCGACAACAGCGACTGGATGGAACTGATCGGCAATGGCTTGACCGTGATAGAACAGCCGGTCGAGGAAATCGGGCGGACGGCGATGACCATGCTGCTCGACCGGCTGGAGCATCCCGATGCCGCGATGCGCAAAACCGTCCTTTCCGGCAAACTTATCGCGCGCGGATCAAGCGCGCGCAACCAAGCAACAGGAAGCTGACATGCCCATCAAGCCCCCCATCGCCAAGCCCCCCATCGGACGCGACACACAGCTTTGCATGTCGCTCTCGGGCCGCCCCGGCAATGCCGGATCGCGGCTGCATAACCGGCTCTATGAACTGCTGGGTCTGGATTATGTCTATAAATCCTTTTCCACCCGCGACCTGCCCGCGGCCATCGGCGGCATTCGCGCCTTGGGCATTCGCGGCTGCGCGATCTCGATGCCGTTCAAGGAGGATGTCATCCCCCTGCTCGACAGCATCGAAGCCTCGGCAGCGGCCATCGACAGCGTCAACACGATCGTCAATGACGAGGGCGTGCTGAGCGGGCATAACACCGATTATACCGCCGTGCGCGATCTTGTGGCGGCGAGCGGGCTGGATCCGTCCTTGCCCTTTCTCCTGCGCGGCAGCGGGGGTATGGCCAAGGCGGTCGTTGCCGCCCTGCGCGACAGCGGTTTTGCTCATGGCACGATCATCGCCCGCAATGCGCAGGCCGGACAGGCTCTGGCCGCGCAATATGGCTATGACTGGCGACCGGATCTGCCCGAAATCGGCGCGGCCATGCTGGTCAACGTCACCCCGCTGGGCATGGAGGGGGCCGATGCCGAGGCGCTGGCCTATCCGCTCGATTTCATCGCGGATTGTCAGATCGCCTTCGATGTCGTGGCCCAGCCCGCCCTCACGCCCTTTGTCCGCGCGGCAGAAGCGGCGGGCAAAGTGGTGATTTCGGGGGCCGAAGTCATCGTCCTTCAGGCGGTGGAGCAATTCGTGCTCTACACCGGCATCAGGCCCGATGCTGCGGCCATCGCCGATGCCGCCAGTTTTGCCCATGGCCCGCAGGTGGGCGCGTTGATGAGCGCGATGGCGCAGGGAAAGGGACAATAATGGCAGCCGATCACGTGCAACCCATCACGCTTTCACGCTTTCTGATCGAGCAGCAGCGTCTGCCCGACCACCCCTGCCCCGCCGAACTGCGCCTGCTGATCGAAACGGTGGCGCGCGCCTGCAAGGCGGTGGGCCATGCCATTTCCCGAGGGGCGCTGGGCGATGTGCTGGGCGCACTGGGCAGCGAGAATGTGCAGGGCGAGGTTCAGAAGAAGCTGGACGTGATCGCCAATGATCTCCTGCTCGACGCCAATGAATGGGGCGGGCATCTGGCCGCGATGGCGTCGGAAGAAATGGAGACGATCCACCGCATCCCCAATCGCTATCCCAAGGGCGAATATCTGCTGCTCTTCGATCCGATCGACGGGTCGAGCAACATCGATGTCGACCTGTCGGTAGGTACGATTTTTTCCGTCCTGCGCGCCCCCGAAGCCTGCGCCGGGCGCGATGTGACCGAGGAGGATTTCCTGCAAGCCGGCCGCGAGCAAGTGGCCGCAGGCTATGCGCTCTATGGTCCGCAAACGCTGCTGGTGCTGACCATCGGCACGGGGGTCTATGAATTCATGCTCGACCGCGAGGTGGGGTCATGGCGGATGACCGACGGGCCGATGCAAATCCCGGCGGGCACGCGCGAATTTGCCATCAACATGGCCCGCCGCCGCCAATGGTCCCCCGCCGTCGCCCGCTATGTCGAAGAACGCATTCTGGGCGCCGAAGGGCCGTGCGGGGTGGATTACAACATGCGCTGGACCGCCTCGATGGTGGCCGATGTGCATCGCATTCTCAAGCGCGGCGGGGTGTTTCTCTACCCTGCCGACCACCGCACCACCGGCAAGGCCCGCCTGCGCCTGCTCTATGAAGCCAATCCGATGAGCTTCCTGATCGAGCAGGCCGGGGGCAGCGCCAGCGATGGCGCGGGGCGGATCATGGATGTGGTCCCCACCGGCCTGCATCAGCGCATCGGTGTGATGCTGGGCGATCCGGCCGAGGTCAAGGCCATCACGGGCTGAAGCGCGACCTCTTGGCGCTCCATGGTCTCGGCATGGGCCAGCTTTTCGACCAGCCGGTTGAACAGCGTCACGCCGCGATCATGGGCCGTGGGCATCACATCCTGCGCCGCCGTGGTGTCGATCACCTTCTGCTGGGCCTCGATCATCGCCTTGTCCTCGGCAAAGGCCATGCCCGCGATGCCCATCATGTGATCGCGCATCGCCTCATCACCGAATTTGCGGTGCGGGCCCCAAGAGAAGAAATAGCGCGAGGTCTTGTCGGTCAACGGGGTCACCGCCTGACTGGTGAAATTGAGGCCCTGAATGGCCTCTTCCATCGGCGGCGCGGCATAGTTCAACCGCTTGGCTGTGCCCGCCGGATAATTCCCGCTCCACATCAGCAACACGCCGGGCAGCAGGAAATCATAGGTGGACCAGCCATCGATCAGTTCCTCTGATTTGCGATTACTGGCGCCATGGGTGTTTTCCATCCAGCGTTCGACCCGGACGCCGCGCGCCAGCGGGGTAACTTTAGGCGGAGAAGAGGCAAATTCCGGGCCTGCGCCAAAGCTGGCGGCGTGAACATAGGTCAAGTGGCTGAAATCGAGCAGATTATCGTTGATGAGCCGCGCCTCGGCCTGATAATCGAGAAAGCCGCAGCCCAGAATATAGTCCGGATCATCAAAACCCACCGCAGGCGGGATCAGCGCGGGGTCCGCCGCTTCCACATCTCCCATCCAGACCCAGATCCAGCTGTGGCGCACCACCACCGGATAGGAGCGCACGCGGGCGCGGGCCGGGATCAGGTCCTGCCCGGGAATCTGCGCAACCTTGCCCCCGGCCTCGAACAGCAGGCCGTGATACATACAGCGCAGATGCTCTCCCTCGCATCGGCCCAGCGAAAGCGGGGCAAAGCGGTGGACGCATTTGTCCTCCAGCGCATGAACCGCGCCTGAGGCCGAGCGCCAGATGACGAGGCGATCCCCAAGGATGGTCAGGGCAAAGGGTTTTTCGGGGGCAAGATCCTGCTCCCATCCGGCGACATACCAGGCATTGCGAACATAGGTCATGGCGGCCTCTTGGCTATTCTCTCCGCGGGGCAACTTGACTTAACACTGTTAAATGGTCAACAAAAAGATATGGCACGCCCCGCTCCCGCCCTTCTTGATCGTGATCGATTGATCGCCGCCGCCTTTGCGCAGCTCGAAGAGGACGGGCTTGATGGCCTGAGCATGCGCCGCCTCGCCACGCGGGTGGGGGTGCAGGCTCCGGCACTTTACTGGCATTTCAGTGACAAGGCGGAACTGCTGGGCCTGATGGCGCGCGAGATTTACGCCGCCGCCTATGCCGCCGTGCCGCGGGCCGATGATTGGCAATTGTGGCTGGGCCGGTTTGGCCGAGCGCTGAGGCACAGTTTCGCCGCGCATCGCGATGGCGCGCGGCTCTGCGCGGCGGCCAGCCCGCCCCAGCCCGGAGAACCGGCCAGCCACGCCGCCGCCATCGCCGCGCCCCTCATCGCGCTCGGTCTGGACCAGAAGCGCGCCCTTGCCTGTCAAGCGGTGGTGATTTCCTTTACGCTGGGCTGGGAATCATTTGAGGCTAACGGCCCGATGCGCCAATTCCTGCGCCAGATGATGGATTTCGACGCCACCTTTGAGACCGGGCTCGACGCGCTGGTGCGCGGTCTGGCCTGATCCGGACCACCTGCGGTCAGTGCGCTGCGCTTAATTCGATCTGATCTTAATATCCCTGCCCTCCCCCTGTCCGGCAAGCCAGAAGAGCAGATCGCTGCGGGTTTGGGCCACACCCATTCCGGGTTTGGCATAGGCCTTGATATCAAACACCCATTCGGCATCGCCCAAATGCTTGAGATAGATCTGGGGGGCGGGTTGGTCGCGTAAGGGGGCAAAACCTTTCAGCATTTCCAGCAACATGTCGCGCGCCGCCGCCACCGTGACGCCGCCCGAAACGGTCAACGTCAGATCCAGCCTGTTCGCCATCAGCGTATCGTCACGATTGGCCACATTGGAGGAGATAAAGGATGAGTTGGGCACAATCACAATGCCGCCGTCGGCGGTGGCCAGTTCTGTGGCGCGCACGCGAATCTTGCGGATCGTGCCTTCGGCCCCCGATACCGAAACCCAATCGCCGGGCTTGACCGGCCGCTCAATCAACAGGATCACGCCCGATACAAAGTTCTGGATGATCGATTGCAGGCCAAAGCCGATTCCCACCGAAAGCGCACTGGCGATCAGAGTGATCTTTTCCAGTTGCAGACCCAGCATATTGGTCGCGCCGAGCAGGGCGATCAGGGTTCCGATATAGGTGAGTCCGGTTGCCAGCGAGGTGCGCACGCCGATGTCGAGCGAGGTGGAAGGCAGAAAGCGATTTTCCAGCCACCCGCGAAACATGCGCGTCAGGGCAATGCCCACGACCAGCACGCAGAGCGCCATACCCACGCTGCGCGGGGAAAGATCGAGCGAGCGCAGCGAATTGAGCAGCGGCATAGGCCGGATCTGCTCAATCACCACGGCATTGTCGCCATGCAGCGGCGCCGCGACAAGACCAACGGCAAACAGCCAGACCAGAACCGTAAGCACGGCGCTGGTCAATAAGGCGATCTGCCTGGCCCGGGCGCGATGAATACCCGCAGCGGCGCCTGCAGCGCGTTCGGTTGGTCCCCCGGCATCGGACCATTGCACAAGAGCCGCGTCGATAAAGCCTGCGATCAGCCAGGCGATGGTCAGCACCAGACCAGCCCAGAGCAATTCCTGCAGGATCAGCATGGAAAACTGGACATGCCCGGAGACAAACGCCGCCACGCCCGCGCCAACCGCCAGCCATAGAAAAACCGTGGCGCCGAATATCGCCGGCGCAGCCGCGCTCTTCCGATTTGCCGCCCCTGTTTCCGCCTCCTGTTCGCGGGCGCGGCCCACCACCACCAGAAAGCGGGCAACAAGAATGGTTTCGACCAGAGCGATCAGACCCTGCGCGATCGTCCAACTGGTGCTGTTGGCATGGACGACATGCGAGGTCTGATCGATGACATTGGTGACGCCCAGCATGATGCCCGCAGCCAGCGCATATTTGCCTATGCAGCCATCGAGTTCGGCGCACAGGCGCAGAGGGCGCATCTCCGGGGCGGCGGGCGAATCCAGCGCCCGCCCCAGTCCCAGCCCCAGACCCGCGATGCCCAGCCCCATCGAAAGCGCATCAGCCACCCGCTCGGTTTCAGGCAGGAGCCTCACGGTCAAATCCAGCCCCCAGAAGACTATCTGCACCGCCAGAAAGACCAGCAATGTGGTGAGGAAAACCGTGCCGACCGCTTTAAGCCCAATGGCGGCCCGCGACGCCAAAGGCAGCCGTTGCAACCACAGCACGAAACGATGAAGCAGCCCGAGGCGAAAGGGCCATACGATCAGCAGGCTCATACCGGCGGTGATCAACAGGATCGGCAGGCCAAAAGCGTTTTTGAAGGGCTCGGCCAATTGGCGTTCCATCAGCGTCAGGGCCGTGCCGAGATCACGCTGCAAGGCGGGCAGGATCGGCAGATGATCGTTACCCGAGGCATAAATGGCGGCAGGCAGACGGGCATCGATAAAGCCGCCCGACGCCAGACCGGCCGCCGCCACAAGGATCACACGCAATACACTGGAACCAAACGGCATTCATTCACCCTTATGCTGCGCAGGAGGTAGCATGGCGACCATGACTCCATCAGCATAATGATTCGCAGGGCGTAAGGTTCGCCCCCTGAAGACCCTTGTGGTATCGACCCAACTGGGGACAGAGGCCGTTTATCGTCGCTCGTCCCTGCCCCCCTGCGCGATCCTGAAGCGAGCCAGCATATCGCGGAATGTCAGACCGGCATCTATCTGGGTGTAAACGCGCATGAGACGGCTATCGGCCCTGTCCGCATAGGCGCCATTGTCGAGCAGGCGCGGCGTGGGCATGGCCACATAGCGACAGGAAGCCGGGTCCGGCTGCATTGGGGGAACCAGCGCGGTCAGCGTAACCAGCGGACTGTCGCCCAGCACATAGGCGTCCGAAGCAGGCACCGGAGGAACACCGGGTATTTTCGCAAACATTTCCGGGATAGCATCCACGCGGGCTTGCAGATAGGCGCCCAGCGGACCGGTCCCGCCCAGCTCTTCCAACTCGGCATTGGAAAACAACATCTGGCTATAGGCGTCGGAAGGCACCTGCCAGATCTCTATATCGGATTCGTTGAAGATCACCTGCGCGGCCAGCGGGTCGATGGAGAAATTGAACTCGGGTTCGTCAGACTTGGCTCCCGGATTGCCAAGGCCCTTGTGCTTATTGCCGCCGATCCAGATCAGCCGGATCCGCTGCCCGATCTTTGGCTCGCTCAGCCAGGCCAGCGCCAGATCGGTCAGTCCGGCCCCGGCGGCATAGATCAGCGGTTCCTTCGCATCCTCGCGCATCGCCTCGCGCACGATGGCCTTGCTGGCCTTGCTGGACTGCCATGACGAACGCGAGGCGATGGACGTTTCGGAACCCGCGATGGGATCATGGACCTTGCCCAGCCCCATGATCGTCAAAAGCTCACGCGCGCGGTCGGCCGAATCCCGCGCATCATGCCCGCTGGCGAAATGTCCGGGCAGATGCGAGCCGATGATCAGCGGGATGGAGACGGCGCGGCACAGCACATGATGCGCCAGTTGAAAGAGCCCGTCAGGATCTCCGGCAAAATCATTGTCCAGAATGACCCGCGCCAACAGCGGTTGCCCGCCCCAGACCGCGCCGCCGCCCGCCACACTGGCCAGACCGGCGATGGCCGAACCGACAAACAACCTGCGATCCATGGCCAAAGACACGATCCACTCTCCCCAATTCTTGATGTTGAGGAGCGTTTTCGCCAATTATTACATCAAGTAAAATAGAGATTTTTGGGCCATCCATAGATCAGACCTATAGAACAGCGTGAGCCCCTCTCGCCGGAAAGGCTCACGCCTGCCTGACCTTACAAGTGGAAGCGGATGCCGGCGTAATAGGCCCGCCCGATCACGTCATAGAGCGCCTGATTGGTAAAGCCCGCAGTAGCGCCGACCTGCGGCGGCTGGGTGTCAGCCACGTTGGTCACGCCGAAACGGAACTCAAAGCCAGATTTCGAGCGGATGCGCGCGAACAGATCGACATATTGCATCGCCCCCGGCCCGGCCACGGTGCTGGCCGGATTGGTGACGATGGAATTGTCCGCAAACGAGCTCATCCGCCGCCAGCGCGCGCCCACCTGCACCGCGCCGCGTTCATAGGCGACCTGACCCGACCATTTCCACCGAGCATAGGTGTCGGTACCCGAAATCGTGCCGAGGTAATTCTGCCACGCCGCCGCCGGAAGCGCCTGAATGCGGAAGCTGTTGAGCCAACTGACATTGAGGTTGAGCGTCAGCGTACCCGCCTTTTCGCCCATCCCCACGGCCGATAGCGGCAAGGCCCAGTCGAAGGCCGCATCGATGCCATCGGTCTTGTACCCGCCCAGATTGAGCAAGGGCTGATAGAGATTGGTGATCTGGCCGGTGGTGTTCGACCGGGTGATCAACTGACAGAACATATTGTTAGGGTCATAGGTCGGGTTCGACCCATCGGTGTTGTAGCATTTGTTGAGGATGTTCTGACCCACGATCTGGCCGATCGTGTTGTTGATGGCGATGTTGTAATAATCGACCGACAGACTGATCCGGCGCAAAGCCTCGCCCGCCATCGTGGGCTGGAACACGGCGCCAAGGGTAAAGCTGGTGGCGGTTTCGGGTTGCAGGGCGCGGTTGCCCGCTGTGGTGGCGCCCACGCCGACATTGGCCTGTGTGAAAGACGAGGCAATCGAACCGGGCATGCCTTGGGCAAGGCAGAGCGCCAGCACCTGTGCCCCATTGGCCCCGTTGCGCAGATTGCCGGTAGCGTTACAGGGATCGCCTGAGGAAGGTGCGGCGCCGATATTGGCCACGGTGCTGGCCTGGGGCAGGAACAATTCACCGATATTGGGCGCGCGCACCGCCCGCTGATACCCCCCGCGCAGCAGCAGCGGCGAGGCCACGCGCCAGTCGAAATTGATCTTGTAGGTCGAATTGCCCCCCGCCAGATTGTAATGCGAATAGCGATAACCGGCAGTAATATTGAAGGATTCCACGAGCGGCAGTTTGGCCAGCACCGGGATCAGCGCCTCGACGGAGCCTTCCCAGACATTGGTGCTGCCCACGGTATTGGCAATGGCCGAAACCGCTGCAATATCGCCCGCCAGCAGCGACGGATCCGGGTTCACGCGGAAGGTGTTGCGGCGATAGGTGCCGCCGACATTGACCTTCACGTCGCCTGCGGGCAGCTTGAACAGGCTGCCGGTCAGACTGGCGCTGAGTTCGGTCTGGGCGATCTTGGTGCTGCTCAGCGTCTTGCGCGAGACATAATCGATGCAGGATTGCGAGACCGGATTGGGGCCGAAGATGTTGAAACCGCCTGCGCAAAGGCTGGCCCCGCCATCGGCCGCGTTGAGCAACTGGTTGACCGCGCTCAGGCTGACCGAACCGGAAGTGTTGCGGTCATCCGCCGTTGTCTGGCCATAGCTGGCATAGGCATCATAGGACCATGCCGAAGACAATTTGCCATTGGCGCCCAGCGTCGCCTGCAACGTGTCGGTGGCGCTGGAAAAGGCGCGTGGGCCCGCTTCCTCGAAACGCTTCACAAAGGCGAAGGGCGCGCTGGGATTGGTGCGACTGGCCAGAACGGCGGCAAGGGCGGTGTTGGCCTGAACAAAAGGATTCGTGACGGGCACGTTGACTCCGGTGGCCCCCACCGCGTTCAACTGCGCATGGCTGCCCTGCGAGCGGGCGAGTGAATGGGCAAACTGGAACTGGCCAAACACGGTCAGCTTGTCCGACACTTCATATTCGGCCCGCGCCAGAGCGGCCCAGCGATGCATCGGATTTTGCAGCCGGTTGGTGCAATTGCCGTCATAGCCAAAGCCCGCCGCGCCATTGTTGACCACGCAGGGGTCGCCCGTCGGCTTGTAATTGGTGCCTGGCGCTTGGCTGCGATAGAGCGTGCCATCGCCGTTGATGCCGAAATTGCCGGTGCGCGGCATCGTCCCGGCCGCATAGCCATAGGAGCCGAAGATCGTGTTCACAACGCTCTGGCTGGGAAGATTGGTACCGCTGGGCGAATAGAAGCCATTGCCCATTTGCGGGGCCAGATTGCCGGTTGGCGTGGAAAAGGCACGGTCGCGAAAGCCGATGGCGCCGCGATCGGCATATTCGCCCGACAGGATGACATGGCCCCGCCCATCGGCAAAATCGCGGCCGGTGATGGCGGAAAACTGGCGGTTGGGTGCATCGCCCAATTCCGAGATCCCCATCTGGGCGCTGGCCTCAAAACCGGAAAAGCGGTGGCGCAGCTTGAAATTGACCACGCCGGCAATCGCGTCCGAACCATAGGTGGCCGAGGCGCCCCCAGTGATGACCTCAACACCTTGCAAAGCCGAGGTGGGGATGGTGTTGATATCGACTACCGATTGCGCATTGCCCGGCTCCATCCGCCGCCCGTCGAGCAGCACCAGCGTTCGCACCGTGCCAAGGCCCCGCAGGTTGAGATTGGCCTGTCCGATGCCCAGCCCGCCCGAACTGCCATTGGAAAAGCCGCCGGTGCCAACGCCAAAGCTGGGCATTTGCAGCAGGTAGCTGTCGATGGTGGGCGTGCCCGAATTCTGGATCGCGGCGGGCGAAACGGTGACGATGGGGCTTTGCGCGACATAGTCCTGACGCGCGATGCGTGAACCGGTCACGACGATTTCGGCGGCCTTCGTCTGATCGCTGCTTTGCTGCGCCAGCGCCGGATTAGCGCAAACGCAGGAAATTAGCGACGATCCCAGAAGAAGTCTGGTGCATTTATGCATGATTCGTCCCCTCACGAATAATATTATTTATCGGTGATGGGGCAGTTTATTATTGCACCATCTTATTTATGATGGAGCAATTTTTCCATAAGAACATTTCCGTTGCTGTATTCAACAATACTGGTTTTGCATAGATTTATCAAAATACGCGATAGAACTTCAACCTCACCGCCTGCCTTGCCGGACGCAGGCTTTCGAGCGTGCCGATAAAGACACTGTGGTTGATCCAGTCATGCGGCCCCTTGGGCGCGGTGACCTCGGGGGTGGAAAAGGCATAACGCCCGCCGTCCGGCAGATCCTCGACCACCACCTTGTTCAGCACGGTGATGACCGCGCCATCCTCCGCCTGCAATTCATACAGTGCGCTCAGGTTGCGCACGCCATCGCTGCGCACCAGTTGCCGGTCAGCGCCGCCGGGCATGACCTTGCCCCTCAGCCCCCCGCCCAGTGCGCCCCGCCCCTCGAACGATCCGCCTATGATCGGCACGATCCGTCGCTCGCCCAACGGCCCCATGCCCAGATTTTGCATCGGGGCAATATCGGCGACGATTTCTAGCGCCAGTTCCAACCTTGGCGCACCGCTCTCCGCCGCTTCGCTCCGCCCTGCCAGCGCGAGGCCGCCCAGCAGGCCCGAAACCATCACTTCACGCCGTCCAACCATGTATCCTCCTCATTTATCCTGAAACGGGCCTTATTTATCCTGAAACGGAATCGACTCGTCCGATGGCTGGATAGGCCCCGGCGGGGTAATCGATCCGCAATTGGATGCCGGATGCTTGCCCGCCAACAGATCCCGCGCGAAAGGTATGGCATCGCGCAACGCATAATTCGAGGTTCCCGAATGGGTTACGCCATTATATTTGCGCCATATCACCGGATTTCCCTTGCGACACATGGCTCGAACCGCCGCATATTGGGTTTGCGTGGGAATGGTCGCATCGGCAAGCCCCGTGGCGATCAGCAGCGGCACATGCATGGGCTTGGCCGGAACCGCGGTGATGTCCATAAAGCGGGCCATGTCCTGCGGGGGCCGGGTAAAGGCATTCTCGCCGGTAACGCCATTGTCCTTGGCCACCGGGACGATATCGCGCGAACAGCCTTTCCGCGCCGCCTCGCGCAGCAATTTCCCCTTTTCGGTCAATAGCGTATCGGGGAGCGGACTTCCCGGAAATAAGCCGCCGCCATACATGCGCATGATGTAATAGCGGGCCGGATCAGCGCCCTTCACATCGCTCGCCGGATCGGCCCGGTTCTCTGCGCGCCACACCAGCGCGGTCGCCACCGTGCCCAGCAATCTCACGTCCGGCGCATAGGCTGGCTGAAGATAGGTGGCGTTGAGAACCGCGCCCGAACCTTGCGATTGCCCGGTCAGGATCACCCGGTTGGCGATCACCCCCGGCGCGGCCTTCAGCGCCGCCCGCGCCGCATCCAGCACCGAATAGCCCTCGCCCTTGCGCTGGACATAGGTGTGGACGCCGCGCGTACCCAGCCCCTGATAATCGGGGGCCACCACGGCAAATCCGGCCTGAAGCCATGCATCGACATAGGTGCCGTCGCGCGGGGTCGGCTTTTTCCAGCTGGGCGCGCAGACATCGGCAATGCCCATCGTGCCATGGCCCCAGACCACCAGCGGCCAGCCTCCCTTGGGCGCCTTGCCCTGTGGCAGATAGAGCATCCCCGAAGCCTCGACCACGCCGCGCCCGAAGCGGCCATCGGTGGAGCTGTAAAGGATGCGTTCCGCCGAGGAAGCATGGTCGGCATAGAAGCCCTCACCCAAAGGTTCGCGGCGCAGAATCTGTCCCGGCTTGTTCAGCTTCCCATCCCAGCGATAGAAGTCGGACACGCCGCCATCGCCGAAAAAGGGATCGGTATCGCCCCCGGCGCCCAGCGCGGCGGAGGCCAGAGCCACCCCGACGAGGGCCAATGTGATGCTCTTGCGCATGGCGTTCTCCTTATCGGATGCTCTGGCCCTGCTGGGCCGCCGCGAATTTGGTGCATTCCTGTTGCAGCGAGAGGTAGCGCAGATAGCGATCACCCCCGATCACATAGGGATTGGGATCACCCGCCTGCCTCAGGCCCAGTTCGGCCAGTTTGGGGATCGACTGATCCTGCGTCGGATGGTTGGCGATCAGCACATCCAGTTTTCGCGCCCGCACCACCGGCTTGAACTTTTCCAGCGAGGCGATGATCGCCTGCTTGCCTTGGGCGGTATCGGGCGTGCCGAGGCCGCCAAAGAAGCCCACCTGATGCGCGATGCCGCGATCATGGACGGTGAACACCGTGGAGACCGTGCCGGGCGTATGGCCGGGGGTGAGGTAGAAGGTCAGCCTTGCCTTGCCCAGCGCAAAGACCTGCCCATCGGCAATGGTCATATCGGGTTCGGGCACCAGCTTCGCCCATTCGGGCGGCATGCCGGGGCGGGGATGGGCGGCCTGATCGGCCATATCGTTCCAATCGGCCGCCGATGCCATGATGCGCGTGCCGTAATGTTCTTTCAAATAGCGCGCGCCGCCGAAATGGTCGCCATGGGCATGCGTGATGACCAGATAGCGGATCTTTGCCGGGTCGAGGCCAAGGCTGTGCATCCCCGGCTCGACGATCTTTTCAATATCCTGCGGCGCATACATCGCATCGAACAGGATATAGCCATCGCCCGTATCGAGCAGCCAGGCCGAAACCGCATTTTCGCCCACGAAATAGAGTTCATCGAACACGCGGGTGGCGGGCAGCGCATTATGCCCCTGAAGCCCGCGCGAGATGGTCCGGCGATAGGTCTGGTCCATGATGCAGCGATGGACATAATGGGCATAGAGATCGGCCCCGGCAATTGTGCGGGCCGCCTTGAGATGGCGATACATCGCGGCCTGGTCGGGGGCCACGCCTTCGCGTTCCTGCGCATGGGCCGCCGCGCTCAGGGCGCCGGCCAAAGCCAAGCCCGCCATCAGCGGTGGCAGAAGTCTTGTTCGCGGCATTTTATCCTCCCGCTATATTTATTATGCGGGCAAGACTGCGCTTTTGTATGCGTTGCATCCAATGCTGCGGGCCTATCCAATGATGCTAATGCCGCATGATTGGATAGGCCGCATCCGGTGTCGCCTAGGCGATCATCAGAACTTGTAACCCACCGTCGCCCCGAAATAGCGGAACGCCCCCTTGGGCAGGAAGCCCATGCGGTTGGTCGGCGTTACGGTCTGGGTGGTGAACAGGCCCGGCGTGCCCATCGCGGTATAATAGCGCTGATCGGTCAGGTTCTTAACGAAGAGCGAGAAGGACAGGCCCTTGTCCTCGGCGCGCAGGCCGATGGTGGCGTCGACCGTGGTATATTCCGGCTGCCATTGCAGAGGATCCTGTTCCAGCGCGAAATTCACCCCGCTCTGATAGGCGATATTGACATCGGCATAGGCGATTTTGCCCGCAAACGGATGCTCATAGCGCGGATTGATACCAATGCGCCATGTCGGCGTGTTCGGCAAAATGCCGCCCACGATGTTCTGCGCCGCGCTCGATACAAAGGTCGATCCAGTCTTGTAACGAAAGCACGTGTTGACCGGCGCCGCCGATCCCGTCGCCACGGTCGCAAAGGCGGCCTGATTTTGCAGCGGACAGCCAATGCCGTCGGCATCAAACCTTGTCTTCACATAGCTGCCCGACAGCGCCACGCTGAGCCCATCGACCGGGCGCAGCGTCATTTCCACTTCCACGCCCTTGGTTTCCGAAGCACCGGCATTGGTGGTCACGAAAGTGAACGTGTTGGTCGAAGGGTCGGAACGGTTGGCCTGGACCTGAAGGTTCTTGTATTTGGCGAGGAAGAGCGCGACCGCGATGCTGACTTTACGGTCGGCGGTGCTGCCCTTAAAGCCGACCTCGAAGGCATTGACCGTTTCGGGCTGAACCACGGGATTATTGTTAAAGGTCTGGGTAAATTCCGTGCCCAGCGATTGCCCCTTATATCCGCGCGTATAGGAGGCATAGACCTGTGCGCGGCGGTTGAATTCATATTGCAGCCCCATCTTGCCGGTCAGCACATCGTCCGATGCCGCCGTATAGCCCTCGGTCAGAGGATAGCCGCTTTGCAGGATCGTATCGCCTGCAAAGGCAGGGGTGGTGTCCTGCTTGCCCCAGACCGAGATGGTTTCATGCTGCCAGCGCAGACCGCCCAGAGCCTTCAGTCCGCCCGCGATATTGTAATCGAATTGCGCAAAACCAGCGATCTGGCTCTGGCGCAGATGGGCGCGATGGTGGCCTGAAAAACCGGCCAGATTGGTCGAAGGGCAAGTCGCCCCCAGCGTCAGCCCGCTAGCCGTGCAGTTGACAAAGCGGCGGGTGAATTCGCGGTCCAGCGTGGTGTCCGAAAAGAACCCACCGATCGTGTAATTCAGCTTCTGCTTGCCCGAATTGGACATGCGCAATTCCTGGGTAAACCCGCCCAGCGTGAATGGCCCGCCATTGATGTCATACTGCGCCACCGCATTGGCGCCGGTATAGATCGGCACGGCGGTGTTGATGCCATCAACATCGACCGTATTGTCAAAGCTGTAATGCTGCCACGCGGTGACCGAGGTGATCGTGGCGAAATCCAGATCGTATTTGGCCTCCAGCGAATAGGTCTGCTGCGAGGTGCGCGAGGTGGTGTCACCATTCGATCCGACCTGCACATTATTCGGCCCCGGCACAACGGGAGCGACCAGCGTGGTCAGGCTGGCATTGTCCGAGCGGATCAGCACCGACTGACAGCAGAAGGCATTGTTCTTGGAATAATCAACCGTGGCCAGCAGGTTGAGCCGCCCCAGATCCAGCTCCATCTTGCCGCGCAGGCCGAAGGATTCATAGCCATTGGTCTTGCGGCGCAAGGTGACGTTATAGATGTAGCCGTCATCCTTGTTGTAGAACCCCGAAACACGCACGCCCAGCTTATCGCTGATCGGCCCGGAAACGGTGCCGTTCAGGTGATATTCGCCCTTTTCGGCGATGGTGGCGTTGATCTTGCCGGTCAGCGTCTTGCTGGGCCGGGCGGTGACGATGTTGATCACGCCGCCGGTGGCATTCTTGCCGAACAGCGTGCCCTGCGGCCCGCGCAGCACTTCGATCCGCTCAATATCGGCCAGATCGGAAAAGCCCTGCGCCTGACGCGCCATGACAACGCCGTCCAGCACGGTCGAGACCGAGCTTTCGGTCCCTTGCCCAAATACCGCCGTACCGATCCCGCGAATGCGGAAGCTGGAGTTCGAAGGATTGTTGCCTTGCTGATAGGACAGCGTGGGCGAAATCTGGGTCAGGCTCTTGGTATCGGTGATGCCGCGCGTGGCCAGCGCCTCGCCCGCAATCGCGGTAACGGCCAGCGGCACATCCTGGAGACGTTCGGCGCGCTTTTGCGCGGTGACCACGATTTCGCCGGGCGCCAGTTCGGGCGCTTGCGGCGCCTGTTGAGCAAGAGTTGGCTGGGCAAAAGCAAGCACAGCGCCGCCGCCAAGCAGCGCGGCAAAGCCACGTTTCATCATCACATCCCCCATTTCGATTCTCTCCGCCTTATTGCAGCGGATGGCGGGCTTATGACAAAATGCGTCAACGTTGTCACTCCTAAATTGACAAGCGAAATTAACTTATGCATTTCCTATTATGACAACGATGCCCATCATCTTTGATGCATACATATAATCAGACCAGAAAGCCGGAGTGGATGCATGAATAGACCCGCAAAGCCTTGGACGAAGCGATGGAACCGCGGCCTTTTCGCCCCCCATCCGCTCGCCGTGATCATGGGCCTGGCGATGGCCGGCGCGGCCCCCGCCGCCGCGCCGGCCATCGCCCCGGCTCGACCCAATATCGTGCTGATCGTGCTGGACGATGTGGGCTTTTCCGATCTTGGCCCGTTCGGCTCGGAAATCCGCACGCCCAATCTCGATGCGCTGGCGGCGCGCGGGCTGCGCTATAACCATTTCGACACAAAGGCGGTCTGCACCCCCACCCGCGCGGCGCTGCTGACCGGACGCAATCCGCAAACGGTGCGCATGGCTGATCTGCCCGCCAGCAAGGTCGATCCGGCCGACATGACCCGCGACCGCGGCGAATTGCCCGACAATGCCCAGACCATCGCGCAGGTTCTTTCGCATGCAGGCTATGCCACTTCGGGTTTCGGCAAATGGCATCTGGCGCCTGAGGATCAGGACGGATCGGCGGGCCATAACGGATCATGGCCGCTGCAACGCGGGTTTGACCAATTCTACGGCTTCTTCCTCGGCTGGACCGATCAATATCACCCCAAGCTAATCGAGGGGAACAAGCGCATCCCCTCGCCCGAGACGCCGGCCTATCATTTCTCGAATGACATTACCGACCACGCCATCGCCGCGCTGAAACCGGGTCAGGGCAAGCCGCAATTCGTCTATCTGGCCTATGGCGCGGGCCATGCGCCCATTCAGGTGCCGCGCCCCTATATCGACGCCTATCGCGACACCTATGCGAAGGGCTGGGACGCCTTGCGGGTGGAGCGTCTGGCGCGGATGAAGGCGATGGGCATCGTGCCCGCCAACACGATCCTGCCCCCGCGCAATCCGGGCGACCGGGCATGGGCCGACCTGACCCCGACCGAGCAGCAGGTCTATGCCCGCTTCATGGCCACCTATGCAGGGTTTCTGACCCATACAGACGAGCAGATCGGGCGGCTGATCGCCCATCTCAAGGCCACCGGGCAATATGACAACACGATCATCATGGTGATGAGCGACAATGGCGCGGCGTCCGAAGCGGGCCAGAGCGGATCGTTTGAGCGCCTTTACGCCCCCAACAAACTAAGCGCCGAGCAGATGCTGGCGCGGATCGACGAATTGGGCACGGACAAGACCGAAAGCGAATATCAGCGCCCATGGGCGATGGCGGGCGTCACCCCGCTGCGGCGTTACAAATTATGGCCCTATCTGGGCGGCATACGCACGCCCTTGATCGTGTCATGGCCCAAGGTCATCAAGGATGGCGGGGCGATCCGGCATCAATATGTCGATGTCATCGACCTTGCCCCCACTTTGGCGCAGGTCGGCCATACGCAATTTCCTAAAACGCTGCATGGCGTGGTCGAAATTCCGGTGGCGGGTCGCTCCATCCTACCCACGATGCTGTCGGCGGGGGCTTCTGCGGCCCGATCGGTGCAATATTTCGAATTGCGCGGCAATCGCGCCATCACCCAAGGCCCTTGGCGCGCCGTCACCATCCACAAACAGGGCAGCGATTTCGCCGCCGACAAATGGGCGCTGTTCAACACGGATAAGGATTTTTCGGAAAGCACCGATCTGTCGACGCAATATCCGGCCAAGCTGGAAGAGCTGAAAAAGCTCTGGTGGGATCAGGCGCGGCGCTATTCCACCCCCGCGCTGGCCGAGGCGCCCGAACGTTTCCGCACGCGCGAACAATTCGATGATTCCGCCGACCGCCCCGATGTGCGGATTAAGGGAAAAGGCCAATGAAGCGCGTTTTGACGGCCATGCTGCTGGGCACGGCGGCTCTGCTCTGCGCCCCGGTCGCGCCAGCCCGCCCGGCGACATCATTGGCTCCACCGGCGGCGCAACCGCACGCGGCGCAGGCGCCAAACGTGGTGGTCATTCTGGTCGATGATCTGGGTTGGCCCGATGTCTCGGCCTATGGCGGCAAGGATGTGTCCACGCCCAATCTGGACCGCATCGCGGCCTCGGGAGCGGCATTTTCCAATGGCTATGTCGCAGCCTCGGTCTGCGCGGTCTCGCGCGCGGGCTTGCTAACGGGCCGGATGCCGATGCGCTTTGGCTTTACTTATAATATCAATGATGAAGGCGATGAAGGCGCGGGTCTGCCGTCCACGGAAAAGACCATTGCCGAAAGATTGAAACCGCTGGGCTATCACACCGGCGCCTTTGGCAAATGGCATTTGGGCGCGCAGGACCGCTTCTATCCCACCAATCGGGGCTTTGACGAATTCTTCGGCTTTCTGGCCGGGGAGACGGTCTATGTCGATCCCGAGACGCCCGGCATCGTCACCACCCCCACCAAGGCTGACGCGGGCAAGCCGCCCTTTGAAACGCGGCGCGACAATGGGGTGATCGTCGAGGGGCCCGAGCGCCGCAAAGTCGATAATTTCAACCGCTATCTTACCGACGAGATCACCGATCATGCGGTGGATTTCATTGACCGCGCGTCACGGGGCAAACAGCCCTTCTTCTCCTATGTCGCCTATAATGCGCCGCACTGGCCGCTACAGGTGCCGCAGGAATGGTATGACCGCTTTGCCCATATCAAGGACCCGGTTCGGCGCACCTATGTGGCGATGATTGCGGCCATGGATGCAGGCGTGGGCCGGATCCTCGACACATTGGAGGAACGCGGGCTGCGCGACAATACGATGGTCATGTTTCTGTCGGACAATGGATGTCCGGTGCAATTCGGCTTTTGCAACGATGCCCATCCATGGGGCGCAGGCAAGTTCACCTATCTGGAAGGAGGGGTGCGGGTGCCTTTTCTCTTTTCATGGCCGCACGCGATGAAGCCAAAGGGTATCGTCGATACGCCGGTTTCCTCGCTCGACATTCTGCCTACGATCCTGCGCGGCGCGGCCCCGAAACAGGCCCTTCCGCACGAATTGGAGGGACAGGACCTGATCGCCTCGGCCCATTACAAAGGGCCGGACAACCGACTGCTGGTCTGGGGTCAGGCTCCGGTCTTTGCCGCGCGGCAAGGGCAATGGCGGCTGTGGCGTTCAGACGACTGGCATCAGACGAAGCTGCACAATCTGGCGCAGGACCCTTGGGAAAAGGCGGATGTTTCGGCCGACCACAAAGCCGAGGCCGAGAAGCTGAACCGCGCGGTTGAGGGTTTCGCCAAATCCCTGCCCGCGCCGCTCTGGAAACTGCATTTCACCCGCAAGGTCATGATCGGCGGACGCGAGACCGAGTGGGTCTATTGACCCGCCGCCAACCCCGCCTGCCCTGTTAAAAGCGAGAAACACCGTGAAACAACCCCATCTCAACCGTCGAACTGTTCTGGGCGCAGCCGCTTCTCTGGCGGCGACTGCTGCTCAGGGGGCGCTTGCTCGGCCCTCTTCAGGCAAGCACCCCAATATTTTGTGGATCGTGTCGGAAGACAACAATCCTTATGTCGGCGCCTATGGCGACAAGCTGGCCCATACGCCCACGATCAACGGATTGGCGCGCAAGGGCGTCTTGTTCCGCCATATCTATTCCAATGCGCCGGTCTGCGCCCCTTCGCGCTTCGGCATTCTGACGGGCGTCTATCCGGAGAGCTGCGCGCCGGCCAACCACATGCGGGCCAATGCGCATTTCCCCAAAGAGTTTCAGACCTACCCCGAATTGCTGCGCGCGGCGGGCTATTTCTGCACGAACAACACCAAGACCGATTATAATTGCGATGTGAAGCCCGAGGCGATCTGGGACGTTCAGGGACCGCAGGGCCATTGGCGCAAAAATCCAGGCGGCAAGCCGTTCATGGCTGTCTTCAATTACGAAACCACCCATGAATCACGCCTGTTTCAACCCACCCAAGGCCGCGTCACGCCCGATATGGTGTCCATCCCACCATTCTTGCCCGACACGCCCGGAATACGACAGGATTTCGCCAGCTATTACAACCTGATGGAAAAGATGGACGGCGAACTGGCCCAGCGCATTGCCGAACTGGAGGCCGATGGGTTGGCCGAGGATACGATCATCTTCCACTATTCCGACAACGGCGGCGTACTGCCCCGGTCCAAGCGCTATTGCTATGAGGATGGGCTGGCCTGCGAGATGGTGGTCTATGCTCCGCCCAAATGGCGCCACCTCTTGCCCGTGGCGCCGGGGCGCGAAGTTGACACGCCCGTCTCCTTCATCGATCTGGCGCCCACGGTGCTGGCTCTGGCGGGCGTGGCCCAACCGGCGCAGATGGTGGGCAAGCCCTTCCTTGGCCCCCGCGCCGCGTCGCAGGCCTACGCCTTCGGAATGCGGAACCGGATGGACGAACGCTATGATTTTCAGCGCACCGTCACCGATGGTCGCTGGCGCTATATCCGCAATTACATGCCGCATCGCCCGTGGGGCCAGCATCAGGCCTTCGAATGGCTGGCCAAGGGCTATCAGGATTGGGAAGCGGCCCATCGCGCTGGAACGCTCAATGCCGATCAGGACCGGTTCTTCCACACCAAACCCTATGAAGAACTCTATGACCTGCGCCAAGACCGGCATGAATTGCGCAATCTGGCCGCCGATCCTGCGGCAAAAGCGCAGATGGAACGGCTGAGCAAGGCGCTTGATACGCATATGGTGGCGATCAACGACAATGGCTTCATTCCCGAAGCCATGGCGGGCGAAGGCTATTTCGAAAGCCGGGATCGCAAGACCTATCCCCTGACGCAGGTGATGGAGATGGCGCGTCTGGCGGCGAGCGGCGCGGGCAGCGAAGCACAACTGGTCGAGGGGCTGAACCATCCGCTGCCGGTGATCCGCTATTGGGCGGCAACGGGCCTGCTGGTTGGTGGTCAGCATGGGGCCAAGTCCGCCCTGCTGGCCGCTCTGGCCAAGGACAGCGCCGATCAGGTCCGCGTCGTGGCCGCCGAGGCGCTGGTGCGTCTGGGCGAGATCGACGAACCCGTCCGCGTCCTCACCGCTCTGGCCGCGCAGGACAAGGTGTGGCCGGTGCAGTTGCAGGCGCTCAACGCGCTGACCTATATTGGGGACCATGCCCTCCCCGCCCTGCCCGTTGTGCAACAGGCCGCGCAAAGCGAGCAGGAATATGTCCGCAACGCCGGGCGCTATCTTAGCGCGGTGCTGGAAGGGAAATATACGCCATCGATGCCGATCATGGATTTTGAACGACTGATCCGCCGCATGAAGGTCTAAAACGGATAGGGTTCGAGGCAATGCTGGCGGCTGCCGTCGGTGGAGCCTCGAATGATCAGTTTATATTCAAAGGGCTGCGGCTTGAAATCGGGATTGATCGCCGCTTCAACCGCAGCCCGCGCAATATCGCGCACCGGCTGATGCACGGTGGTGATGGGCGGAAACACCATGCGGGCAATGGGCGAATCGTCAAAGCCCGCCACCGCCAGATCATCGGGCACCCGGTATCCCAGCCGCGCCGCCTCGGCCATGGCACCTGCGGCCAGTTCATCGCCTGCGGCAAAGATCGCGGTTGGCCGCTGGGGCAATGCAAGCAGGCTGGTGGTGGCCGCCACGCCCGAAGCGAATGTGAAGTCACCGCGCAATATCAGCGCAGGATCCTCCTCAATTCCCGCCTCGGCCAGAGCCTTGCGATAACCTACCACGCGCGCCTCGGAGGCCAGGCGGCGCGGCGGTGGGCCGATGATCCCGATCCGCCTGTGACCTTTGGCAATCAGATGGCGCATCAATTCCATGGCAATGGGTTCTTCATCCACCGGCACGCGCAGGCCATAGCCTTCAAAGGCCGGAGCCACCCGCACGATGGACACTTTCTCCCGCTCGAAATAGTCCAAAATCCGCTCCTCATTGCTGAAGGGCGGGGTCAGGATCACACTGTCAGGCCGGGCGGAGAAGTTGATCGAGAAAAAGTCGGAACGGCGATATTCCTGATAATCCAGCATTTCGGTGATCAGATTATAGCCCGAGGCCCGGCAGGCCGCCCCCATCGCGATCAACATGCGCGCTATATAGCTGGCCCCCAGACGCGGCACGAGCAGACCGATCAGATAGCTGCGCTGCCCCGCCAGCTGCCTCGCGGCCAACGAGGGTTTGTAGCCCAGTTCCCGGATCGCCTGATTGACCCTTTCGCGCGCTTCGGGGCCAACGCGCTTCTCTCCATTGACCACGCGCGAAACGGTCTTGAACGAAACACCGGCTGCCTTGGCGACATCCTTGATTGTTGCCACTGATGAAACGATCCCCGTCTGGCCCCGCGCGTCGGTTTGCGCGCTTTTGTACATATTGGCAAATTTCCGGCGGGCAAGATCGCAGGGCGCCCCGCAAAATGCAAATGATGCTTTTTCACCACGCTTTGCCGCAAGTTAGCATCGGCCAACCGTTCGACTGGCCAGCCTGTCGGATCGTCGCTATGCGGTGATTGCAGAGTTTGGGCCAGAATCCCGACCAACGGGGCGGCGCAGGGGAGAGGACGTGGGCGATATCTTGCGCGCAAAGCGCTATTTCCCTTTTGCCGCGCTGTTGCTTGCAAACTTCATGGAAGTTTTAAACGCGATGTTCGTCAATGTCTCGATGCCGGTTGTGGCACGCGACCTTCATGCATCCAGCCATATAACCCATTGGTTTTACAGCTCCTATGCACTCGGCTTTGCGTTGACGCTGGTGCTGACCGGCCCGATGGCGGACCGGATCGGGCATCGCCGAGTCTTTCTGGCGGGAGCGGGGCTCTATGTCGGGGCCTCGCTGTCCTGCGCACTGTCGGGGGGGATCATCGCCTTCCTGCTCTCGCGTCTGCTGCAGGGCGCGGCTTTTGCCCTGACCGCGCCCCAGATCATGGGGCTGCTCCATATCCTCTATGCTCCGCAAGACCGCGTCCGACTGCTGCCCGCGCTTGGCTTTGCTTCGGCCTCGGCAGGCACATTCGGGCCGGTGGTGGCCGGATTACTGATATCGGGCAATTTTGCCGATCTTGGCTGGCGCGTGGTGTTTATGGTGGGGGCGATGATCGGCGCGACGGCGCTGCTGCTCGGCTACTGGCTGCTTCCGCGCGACACGCATCGCCCCGAGGATGGGAGGGACCAAGGATTTCTGTATCGACCTATGCCGCTGGTGATAGCGGTGGGCGCGATCATGGCGATGTTCGAGTGGCTGGGGCGAGACACGGCAGGATTTCATCCATGGATGATGGCACTGGCCGCCCTGCCCTTTTTGGCCCTGTGGCGGATCAGGCGGGGGACGTTTTCGCTGCGTCGCCCGTGGGACGCGCGCTCCGATCCTACCGCTCTGTCGCAACTGGCCACAGGCGCGATGCTGACCATCTGTTTCAGCGCCAGCAGCAACAGCCTGATCATCATCATCAATCACATTCTTCAAAACGGGCGGGGTCATTCACCCTATGTCTCGGGCGCGATTCAGATCCCCTATGGCATGGGCGTGTTCTTCTCGATCCTGTTCTTTGGCCGGTTTCTGCTGAAAAAAGACGGGCGGTTTGTCATTGCCGCCGGGGCGGCGCTGCTGGCCCTTGCCGCGCCGCTGATCATGTGGGCGGGGCAAAATCCGCATTGGCCGGTCTGGGCGTTGCTGCCCATTCTGGGGCTGGCGGGCATGGGGGTTGGCATGACATCGGGCTGTATCGGCCCGGCCAGCATGGCGCGCACCGCCCCCGCCCATGCCGGAGCCAGCGCCGCCGCGCTGCGACTGGGGCAACAGATCGGCCTGGCGCTGGGCGGGGCCTTGATCATGCGTCCCTATTTCTATCTGTCGCAGCAACCTGCGGCAGGCGCGGGGCCGCCATCCTATCTGCTGGTTCTGCTCTTCGTACTGGCAACGGCAGTGATGCTGGCTGCCAGCTTTCCCAGACCGCTCTTTCCCCCGCGCGCTTAAGTCACGTCTCGGCCGTGCTGGCACGTGGTATCAGTTCGACCGGAAATGTCATCACCCTCGCGCGGACTGGTGCCGGTTCGGTCAGCCAGCACACGGCCTGATAGGCCATGTCCGTATTGGGCTGGCGCACAGTAGTCAGCGCAGGCCATGTCAGCCGCCCGAAATCGGCATTGCCATAGCCCGCCACGGCCAGATCCTGCGGCAGGGCAAAACCGGCCGCATGGCCGCGCGCCAGAACGCCTGCGGCCACTTCATCATTGAAGGCGAAGATCGCGCTTGGGCGCTCTTTTTGCGCCAGCAGTTCGGCGGCCTCGCTGTAACCGATAGGGTTCTGGCCCTCTGCGCCGCGCATACCGATGGGATAGCCCACGTTGGTGATCTGGTCCTCTGATCCGCCAAGGCGCAGAATTTCTTCAACAAACCCCCGATAACGCTGCCCTGCGGCAACATGGCCCACCGCATTCATGATAAGGCCAAAGCGGCGATGCCCTTTTTCCCACAAGTGGCGGGCGATCAGCGCGCCGCCGCCCATTTCGTCCGCCTGAACCACATCGGAACGTTCAAAATCGCCCATCGGCGAATGGCGGACATAGCGCAGCCCCAGATCATCGAACATGGCCAGCAACGCTTCGTTGCTGCTCAGCGGGGAGGTGACAAAAATACCATCGACGGGGGCCGCCTGCAATTGCCGACGAAAGGTGTCGATGGCATCGCTCTGCCCGGGGTCGAATTCGCGGATGATAAGATGATAGCCGCGCTCCTGACAGGCACGCGCCGCGCCGCGATAGATCTGCGACATGAAGAAGGCCGTCATCCAATTGGAAACGATGCAGATTCTCAGCGTCTTGGCGCTGGCCAACGCGCGGGCCGAAACATTCATCTGATAGCCCAATTGCTGGACCGCCTCCATCACCCGATCGCGTGTTTCGGCCCCCACGCCCTTCTCGCCATTGAGCGTTCGAGCCACCGTTTTGGCGGACACTCCGGTAATGCGGGCAACATCATCTAGCGTGGGTCTGCGGTTCGACATGGGCGTTGCATAAGCCAATAGGACGGGACCTGTCCACGCGGGTCAATGGGCATGGCGTTTCTTGACAGCCCTGTCACGGTTGATTAGGCGTTACGTCAGCGCTGACGTTGATTCGTCCAAAGTGCGGCATAAGAGAATCTGCCCCCAAATTTGGACAGTTCTGCGAATAAACTGGCCAAATTTGGGCGCAACAATCAAAAACAGGGAGAGACATCGCCATGAAATCCATCCGCACGGCCCTTTTGCTGGGCATGGTAACGACAGCGCTGACGCAAACAGCCCATGCGCAGGCCCCCACCGCCGAAGCCGCCCCCGGAGACATTGTCGTCACCGCCCAAAAACGCGCAGAACGCCTTCAGGATGTGCCTCTCGCCGTCACCGCCCTCACCGCGCAGGCACTGGCCACGCGCAACATCACCGACACTACCAGCCTTGGCCAGATCTCGCCCTCGCTGACCTATACGCAGGGCACCAATCCGAACAATTCGAACTTCCGCATCCGCGGCATTGGCACCGCCGTGTTTGGCGTGGGCAATGAATCCTCGGTCTCGGTGGTGATGGACGGCGTGGTGATGGCCCGCGCGGCGCAGGGGTTTTCCGATCTGGCCGACATTGAGCGGATCGAAGTCCTGCGCGGGCCGCAGGGCACGCTGTTCGGCAAGAACGCCACCGGCGGCGCGATCAACGTGGTCACCGCCCGCCCAACCAGCGAATTGTCGGGCAAGGTCAATGCCACCATCGCCGAAAAGGGCGAATATCACCTGAACGGCACCGTCTCGGGCCCGCTGGGCGAGCATGTCCGCCTGCGTTTGAGCGGCTATTACAACAAGGATGACGGCTATATCTATAACGTCGCCCGCAAGGCCAAGACCAACGGCAGCGAAGGCTATGGCCTGCGCGGGAAGCTGGAGGTGGATATTGGGCGGTTGAACCTGCTGGCCGGGTTCAATTATGGCCATAACCAATCGCAATGCTGCCAGACGGTGGCCATCCGCACCGACAATGCCAATCTGGCCCTGCTTCAGGCCCCGGTGATCGCCGGCCCGTCGAACGCGCAGGTCAATTCGAACCTCGACACCGTAACACTGACCACCCAGCAGACCTATTCGCTGGAGGCGAAGCTCGACCTTGGCGCGCTGTCGCTGACCTCGGTCAGCGCCTATCAGAAGTATAAGTTCTATAACAATCAGGATGTTGATGCCATCAACACCGATGTCCCCATCTACAGCGGCGGCACCGCGGCCCCCGCCTATGCCCAGTTCGACGTGAATGGCGGCGGCTATCAACTGGACAATTTCTCGCAGGAACTACGCCTGTCCAATGCCAAGAAAGGTCGGATCAATTATGTCGGCGGGCTCTATTTCTCGGATCTGACCATTGACCGCGATTTCACGCGGCGCATCGTCACCTGCTCGGCGCCCGCCTCATCGGGGCTGTCCATCGGGGCGCCCTGCCCTGCGGCCAATGTCGTGGGCTCCTCGGGGGCCAGCCTGGCTCATCTGCGCTCCTATCAATATGCCGGGTTTGGCCAGGTCGATTACAATCTGGTCGGCGGGCTCAAAGCCATCGGGGGCCTGCGCTGGCAGCATGAATATATCTCGGTCTATGGGTTCCAGTATCCCAACGCGCCCTTTGCCGGGGATTCGCTCAATGTCCCGGTCACGCGCGGTTTTGCCGCCGCCTCGGACGAGGTGCTGACCGGCAAGGCGGGCCTGCAATATGAATTTAACCGCAATGCTCAGGCCTATGCCACCTATACGCGCGGCTATAAGGGCCAATCGCTGGGCACCGAATATAACCAGACGTTCAACAACAATGCCGTGGTGCGCCCCGAAACCGTCAACGCCTTTGAACTGGGCTTCAAAGGCACAACCCTCGACCGCAAGCTGAGCATCGCTGTGTCGGCCTTTATCGCCAAATACAAGGATTTGCAGGTTCAGGCCAACAAGTCGGATCAATCGACCGGCAATTTCCTCTTCACCGTCACCAATGCGGGCGCGGCCACCACCAAGGGCGTCGAGATCGAGCTTACTCTGCGCCCGGTCGATGGGCTTTCGATCAACTCCTCGCTGGCCTATACACATGCACGCTTTGACGCCGATGGGCTGGCCTGCCCGCTGCAAAATCAGGCAAGTTTTGCCACCATCGCCTATGGCGCCACGCCGCCAACCAACGCCTGCTACAAGCAATATAGCGTCAACAATGTCCTGTCGGGCGCGAACCAGAATGTGCGCGGCGGCATCCTGCCCAACACGCCCGAATGGCGCCTGACTATCAACCCGCGCTATGAACGCAATGTGGGCTCGATGATCGCCTATGTCGATCTGGCCATGGCCTATCAGAGCAGCGTGCTTTTCGCGCTGGAACAGGACCCGCTGCTGGTTCAAGGCGCCTATACGACCTTTGACCTGTCGCTGGGCGCGCGTCCGGCGGACAAGGGGATCAGCGTCTCGATCTTTGCCAAGAACCTGACCGATCAGCGTTTCTATTCGGCGATGGGCCATGGCAGCGAGCTGACCTCGCAAACGCTGACGCCCAATAACCTCAACGCCTTTCTGCCCAAGGCGGCCTCGCGCTACTTTGGTCTGAGCGTGGGCTATTCGTTCTGACACCCCTTGGCGGCGGGGGCTCCCTCCGCCGCCAAATCCCGAAAGAGGGCATGACATGACACATATCAACCGGCGAAAGCTGCTGGCCGAAACGGGCCTGCTGGCGGCCAGTCTGACACTTGGGGGTCTGGCGCTTGGGGGGGTAGCGCGAGGGGCCGGAACCCGCCCGCCCAACATCATCATGATCCTGTGCGATGATCTGGGCTATGGCGATGTCGGCCCCACGGGCGGGCGGCGGGTGCCCACGCCCAACCTCGACCGCATGGCGGCCCAAGGCATCACGCTGACCGACTATTACGCCCCGGCCAATGTCTGCACACCCTCGCGCGCAGGGATCCTGACCGGGCGCTATCCGGTGCGCACCACGCTCTCGCGCGTGCTGCTGGAGGCCGACACCCATCAATTGCCCAAGACCGAGCGCACCATCGCCCATGCATTGAAACCGGCGTATAAAAGCGCGCTGATCGGCAAATGGCATCTGGGCCACAAGGGCGATGGGTGGGATCCGACCAATTACGGCTTCGACCTGTTTTACGGCATTCCATACAGCCATGACATCAACCCGCTGCGCCTCTATGAACGCAAGGCCGGCGAGGCGATGCGCGACGAGGAGGTCGATTTCCCCCGCCTCCAGCAGAAATTCTATGCCCGCGCGCAAGGCTTTATCGAGGAAAACGCGCATCGCCCCTTCTTCCTCGAACTAGCGCTCTCCTCGCCCCATCTGCCCAATTTCCCCGCGCCCGGTTTTGGCGGGAAATCAACGGCGGCGGGCGCCTATGGCGATACGATCATCGAGATCGACAGCATCGTGGGCCGGTTGAACGCCACGCTGGCCCGGCTGGGGCTGGAGCGCGACACGCTGGTGATCTTCACCTCGGACAATGGGCCGTGGTTTGAAGGGTCGACCGGTGGCCTGCGTCAGCGCAAGGGCGGCGGGGCCTATGACGGGGCCTATCGCGTGCCTTTTGTGGCGCGCTGGCCCGGCCATATCCCCGCCGGTCGGCGCAGCAATGCGATGGCCATGGGCATTGACGTGCTGCCCACGGCCTGCGCGCTGGCGGGCCTGCCGCTGCCGCCGGGGGTGGAGATCGACGGGCGCGACATCAGCGCGGTGCTGATGCACGGCGCAGCCTCGCCGCATGAGGAATTGCTGTTGTTTCAGGACGAGAATGTCGTGGGCATCCGCACCCGGCGCTGGAAATATGTCCGCGCCGATTTCTATATGAACTTCCTGATACCGCTTGACGGGCGCGGCTATCCCCAGCTCTACGACATGCGCGATCCCACAGAGCAATATAGTGTGGCCTCGCTGCACCCGGATGTGGCTCGCGCGATGCAGGCGCGGATGCAGCAGGCCGCCGCGCGTTTCGCCCCCTATCGCCGCACGCCCGAAGACCCGATCGCGGCGCAGGCCAAGGCCCAGTCTGCCGCGCGCGGCCATACCAATGTGCCCGGCATGTGGCAGGATTGACGGAGAGATGTCATGAAACTGCGAAAAAATGTCGCTCTGGCGGTCATCGCTGCCATGCTCCTGCCCGCGGGCGCCATGGCGCAGAGCGGCCCCGCACCGGAATATAGCCATGGTCCGGCGGCCTCCCCGCCTGCCCCGGTCGCGCGCCGGGCCGGGACGCCCAATGTCATCTTCATTCTGGCCGATGACATCGGGATCGAAGCCTTCAACGCCTATGGCGGCGAATATTACACGCCCAACATCGACCGCCTTGCCAAGGAAGGCGTTCGCTTTACCCAGGCCCATGCCACCCCGCTGTGCAGCCCTTCGCGGGTTCGCCTGATGACAGGCATGGAAAGCCACCGCAATTACGATGCCTTCGGCTATCTGGCGCCGGGCCAGTTCACCTTTGCCAATATGATGAAAGACTCTGGCTATGCCACCGGCATCGTCGGCAAATGGCAATTGATGGGCAATGGCTTTGACGGGCGCGTGGGCATCACGCCGCAGCAGGCCGGGTTTGACGAAAGCTATCTCTGGCAGTTGAATGCGCTCGACGCCAAGGGTTCGCGCTATTGGGGCCCAACCCGCGTCGGCAATGGCCGGACCAAGATCAGCGAGGAAGGCTTCGGCCCTGATTTCGACAGCCAATATGCGCTGGATTTCATCAGCCGTCACAAGGACCAGCCCTTCTTCCTCTATTACCCGATGGTACTGGTGCATAATCCCTTTGTCCCCACCCCCGACAGCATGACCGCCGAAGGCGCGAAGACCCGCTTTGCCGCCATGGTCACCTATATGGACAAGCTGGTGGGCCGGTTGATGGATCGCCTCAAGGCCGAGGGGCTGGATGAGAACACCGTGGTGATCTTTTCGGGCGACAATGGCACCAACCGCCAGATCACCTCGACCCGCGCAGGCTTTGCTGTGCGCGGGGGCAAGGGCACGCCCACCCTGTCGGGCACCCATGTGCCGATGATCATACGTGCGCCGGGCAAACTGCCCGTCGGAGCTACGCGTGATGGCCTGTTCGATTTTGCCGACATCATGCCCACCATCGCCGAAGCCAGCGGCGTGCAGGCCCCCACCGGCATCGACGGCGTCAGCCAATGGGCCGTGGCCAAGGGTGAGAAGAGATCGGCGCGCGACTGGATTTTCCAGCATTACGCCCCGCAATGGGTGTTCGATCCGGCGCGCTATGTCTTTGACGCTCATTACAAACTCTATGGCGACGGCCGCTTTGTCGCGCTGGACGATATGGCGGGCAGCGAAATCCCGATCCCCGCGCCCAAGGGTGAGGCCGCCGCGCGCAAGGCAAGCCTGCAAAAGGTGCTGGATTCCATCAAGGACGGACCGCTCAGCAAGGTCAGATTCCCCTGGTGCGCCGGACAGACCTCTACCGATCCGACCCGTCCCGCAACCGAGGCTGGGTGCAAAAACATGCCCCAGGGAGAGGAATAGCTTTCCTGCTCCTTGGACGGCACAGGAAATTATTCCGACCCCTGACTGCGCCGGGCGGGCCCCTCTCCAATGGATCGCCCGGCGCCTTTTCAACGACTTCCCGGTTTCAGAACTTGCGGCGCAGGCTGACCTGCCATTGGCGCGGCTGAGCCAGAATGTATGAACCGGCAAAATAGGGCACCACGGTATTGAGCGAGGTAGCTTCGGCATAGAATGTGTTGAACAGATTGGTCACGGCCAAGGAAGCCTGCCAGTCGCTTTGCGGACTGTCCCAAGTCAGGCGGGCATTGACCAGTTGCAACGCTGGCAAATGGCCCAGCGGCGTATTGGTCGCGTCGGTATAGATGCTGGATCGGTGCCTGATGTCGATCCGGGGCGTGATCATGCCCTTGCCCGTGTCATAGGCATATTGCGCGCCCAGCGATGCGGTAAATTCGGGGTTGAATACCGACCGCATGCCCACGACCACCCCGCTGGTGGCCACGACATGGTCATAGGCAAAGCCGGTGTAGCCCAGCGAGGCATCGGCCGAAAAACCGCCCGGACCGCGCAGCGTGGCTTCCGCTTCGACGCCCTTGATCGTGGCATCGCCGATATTGGCCGTTTGATTGCAGGGAAAACCGGGCGCAGGCGAAATCGCATCGCAACTGCGCAAGGTGCCCTGAAGGTTTTTGAGCTTGCTGATATAGCCGGCCAGGTTGAGCAGGAGATGGCGGTCAAACAGCGTGTTCTTCAGCCCCGCTTCATAGGTGGTGAGCGTTTCGGGGGCAAAGGGCAGCGCCTGCGAAGCGACGAAGGGGCGCGGATTGATGCCGCCGCCCTTATAGCCGGTCGATATCTGCGCATAGGCCATCACAGCATTATTCAGGCGATAATCGGCATTGATGCGGTAATCAAAACGGGTGCCCTGAAACGTCCGGGTCAGATTGACCAGCGAGGCCAGACTGGGGATGATATTGCCGTAGGGGTCAAAGCGGTTGAAGGTGAAATCCTTGCGATCATCGGTATAGCGCCCGCCAAGGGTCAGATTGAGACGCCCGGTTGCATGGATCACGCCATGCACAAAGCCGGAGATCGAGCGGGTTCGCACCGGATCGTGAAAGACCGTATCCAGATTGATGCCGCCGCCGCCCGGCGCCACTCCGCCCGAAATCGTCACCCGACCTTCTGAAACGCCCGTGGCCTTGTAATAATAGCCCCCCACGGTCCAGTCAGCCCAAGTGCCAAGCGCGCCGGAAAGACGAACTTCCTGCGTGAACTGACGGTGCAGGAGGTGCCAGCTCTGGTCAGAGATGCTGGCCGGTGTCTGGTCGATCTGGGCCGAGAGACTGGTGGAGGAATAACGATAGGCGGTGATCGAAGTGAGCCGAATATTGCCGCCAAGGTCGATGTTCAGATTGTTGCTGACGCCTTTGGCATCGAGGGTGGAATTGGGCGACATCGGATAGGCCGGAGCAGGCGAGGTGCCGGTCGGGCGGCTCTGATAGGTCTCGTAATTGCTATAGCTGCCCCATGGCGTGATGTAATTGGCAGAGCCTGCCCATGCCGGGCTTTGAAACACCGTTTTCTGCGCCGGATTTTCCGATTGGTCCTGCGTTGTATCGATGGAAAGCACATTCTCGATGCCCGGCCCCGGCGTCCAGAGCAGACTGGCCCGGGCCGACCAGACCGATTCGCCGCCCTGCGTGCCCAGCACGCAATTGGCGCCCGTGCGCAAAGTGGTGCCGCTGCCCGTTGCGCAGCCATAATCCAGCCGCTGCATGAAACCATCGCGGCGGCGGCCTGACACGGAAAAACGCATGGCCAGCTTGTCGGGAATAATGGTGACATTGGCCGCCGCCCGCCCGCTCAGCAAATTGCGCCCGCCCGCTGTGACTTCGACATAGGCATCGGGCTGAAACGAAGGTTTGCGCGAATAGAGCTTTACCGAGCCGCCAATCGAGTTCTTGCCCGAAAGCGTGCCTTGGGGCCCTCGCGCAATTTCCACGCGATCGGTGTCAAGAAGCTGGAACACCGCCACGGACATCACCCCGTAATAGACATCATCGACATACATGCCCACGCCCGGTTCCACCGCAAAATGGATATCGGACTGACCCACGCCGCGGATGAAGACGCTGGCAAACTGGCCAAAGCCGCCCTGTCCCTTGGACAGATTTACATTGGGCGCGCCGGCGGCGGCCGAAACAATGTCGGTGGCGCTGCGCTTTTCCAGCAGGTCGCGCCCCATGGCGGAAATGGCGATGGGCGTGTCCTGCAGGCGCTGCGCCCTGAACTGGGCCGTCACGATAATTTCCGGGGCGGCGGGCTTGTCGGTCTCCTTGGCCGGAGCCCCCTCTGCGGCCAGAGCGGCAGGCGGGCAGGCCAGCGCCAGCGCCAGCGCCAGCGCCAGAGCAAACAGCGAGGCAGCTTGACAGAATCTTGCCATCATTTTCCTCATCCCACTTTGCGTGGCGCGGTTTACAAAGCCGCACCCTCATTTTGTGAGATCAGTCTAATGGCTATATCGACCTGCCTCTTGGCTTGGCGCGACCCGCATCTGAACAAATGCGACGCGATTGTCAGGCACGCAGGCCCGCGTTTCAAGCCGCCTTACTGTCCGCGAAACTGGCTGGGCGAACAGCCGAAACGGCGGCGAAAAGTACGGCTGAAATGGCTGACATCGTTAAAGCCCACATCGAGCGCGATATCGATGATGCGGGCCGATTCACGGTCGCTCGACAGCGCGATCTTCCTTGCCGCCTCGTCCAGCCGGGCGTTGACGATAAACTGGCGCGGGCTGATGCCTTCCAGCAGAAAGGCCCTTTGCAACTGGCGCATGCTGACCCCGATCCGATCCGCGACGGCATGGACGGACAGGTCGGGATCGGCCAGATTGCGCATCACGAAAGTGATCGCGTCGCGCCGGATGGAACGCCTCGCAGGGCTCAGGAGGGTCTCGCCCTGCTCAGGCATCGCGCCCTGCCCGACATTGCAGACGAGGCTGACCATATCCCCCAGCAAATCGGCGGCGCCTCTGTGCCAATCGCCATCCGGCTCGCTCAGCAGCGCATTGCGGCATGCCCGGACCACCGACACCGCCAGCCCCACAGCCGCCTTTCCTCCGGTCAGATGGCGGCCGATCAGCGCTTCGGGATTGTCCATTTTGCGCGCGGCGCAGGAATAGGGGATCTTGACGAGGATCAGCCCCATATTCTCATCCGACCGGCTGCTCCACGGCCGGGTCAGATCGCGGAACACGATGTCTCCCTCGGCCAGATCCACGTGCCAGTTCGATTGGGCAATCCGGCTGTGACCTCGGTCGGCGATGGTCATCACAAAGGCGTCGCGGTCGGGCGCCGTCCAGGCCCCCGCTCTGCCCGACGCGCTGGTGGCCAGCGCCGGGGTCGAATCGATAAGAACCATGCCCATGTCGCCGATTTCCACGCGCCGCATCCGGGCATGAAAGGATCGTTGATCGCGCGGGGTGACGATCAGGTCGGACAAGGTATCACTGCCCAGTTGCGACCAGCGCGACTGGCGCTGCGGCAGGGGGACGGACTGTGTATCAAATTCATAGAAGCTTGATTGAACCAAGGCTTCTCTCCCATACCTTATGCCGGACAGGTTCCTGTCTCTTGCACCCGAAAGCCTATGCCTCGCGCCAAACGCGCACAAGCGGCTTAATCACCCGACAACACGCCCGTCATCGCATTTAGCGTGGCCTCGGACATGGGCGCATAATCGGCATAGCGCGGCAGGGCCGGGTCGAAATGGTCCCATTTCACCGCCTGCTTGGTATAGATCACCGCCTGCGGGCTGACCTGATCGGGATCGTCGAGCGAGCCTGACTGCACCATGATCATTTCACCCGGCAGCGAGCCGGAAGTGAAAATGCGCCCGCCGCAAATGCCGCAAAAATGGCGCGTCACGCTGCCGCCGCTCTCGCCATGGCTGGTATAGGTGGTCGGCGTGCCGGTGATGGTCAACTGGCTCTGATGGATGCCGATGATGGTGGTGTGGCCGGTGCCGGTCGCCTTCTGACAATCCCTGCAACAGCATTGCTGCTCGAACAGGCTGGGGCCTTGCAGATGGTAACGTATGGCGCCGCAAAGGCAGCCGCCTTCATGGACGGTTCCCGCTTCGATCATGGCCTTGCTCCTCTCGCCGTGTCTTCGCACGTGTATGCGCGAGAATGGGCAGGATCGGACCGATGCACAAGCCCGCTTGGGAAAGATGCGGTTTGTCGTTTTGGGCCCTGTGGTTGTCGTGCCGCGCAAAGACAGCACGCGCGCCTCCGGCATAGGCTGCACCCCATACTATCGGAGGATGCTCTTGTGACAGGTTCACTTCAAAGCAAGATCGACGCGGCGGGCGGGGCCCTGGCCATGATGCGCCATGCGCAGACCGGGCCCTATGTTTTCCCCATCCCAGCCGAATTTTCAAACTGGCGCGAAGAACAGTACGCATGGCGCGAGGGCGTCGCGCTGATGGATCAATCCTTTCACATGACCGATCTTTATGTCGAAGGCCCCGATGTCATTCCCTTTGTCTCCAGCCTTGCCGTGAACAGTTTCAAGGGTTTTGGCGACAACAAGGCCAAGCAGTTCATTGCCTGCGGCCCCGATGGTCATTTGATCGGCGATATGATCATCATGGGGCTGGGCGATCAATTGGTGAATATCATTGGCCGCCCCACGGTGGCGAACTGGATCGAATATCAGGCCTCGCTGGGTCAGTATGACGTGCGCTGTGATCGCGATGAGCGCAGCGTTCAGAACCCGCGGGCGCGCAAGACTTTCCGCTTCGAGATACAGGGCCCGGATGCATGGAGCCTGCTGGAAAAGCTGAACGGCGGGCCCATCGACCAGCCGCGCTTTTTCCAGATGGGACAGGTCAGTGTCGCGGGGCGGTCCTATCGCTCGCTGCGACACGGCATGGGCGGGGCGCCGGGGCTGGAATTCTGGGGCCCGGTCGAACATTATGACGAGGTCAAACAGGCCATTCTGGAGGCGGGCGCTTCCTTCAACCTGAAACAGGTGGGCGCGCGGGCCTACGGCAGCGCGGCGGTCGATTCAGGCTGGCTGCCCTGCCCCATGCCCGCGATCTATTCGAGCGAGGCCATGCGGGCCTATCGCGAATGGCTGCCAGCGCAATGCTTCGACGGCATCGCCTCGCTGGGCGGCAGTTTCGTCTCGGAGCGGATAGAGGACTATTATTTCACACCGTGGGAATTGGATTACGGACGCCTGATCCGCTTCGACCACGACTTCATCGGCCGCGAGGCACTGGAAAAACTGGCCGACACGCCCCAGCGCAAGAAAGTGTCCATCGTGCTGAACCCCGATGACGCAACGGCGCTCTATCGCAGCCAGATGAGCCTTGGCCACAATGGCAAAGCGATGGAGATACCGACCGCCCATTATGCCGCCTATCCCTATGACGCTGTGTTCAATGCTTCGGGCGATCCGGTGGGCATTTCAACCTATTGCGCCTTTCTCGCGCCCGATGCCGCATGGGTCAATCTGGCTGTGGTAGACGAAGCCCATGCGGCGGTCGGCACCCAGCTCACCATCCTTTGGGGTGAACCGGGCGGCGGATCGGCAAGGCCAACCGTGGAAAGGCATGTGCAGATGCCCATTCGCGGCACCGTGGCCGGTTGGCCTTTCTCCAAGGTCGCCCAGACCGGCTATCGCCCCGGCTGAGCCTTCCCCACGTTGCCTTTATTCCCACAGGAACGCCCCATGTATCCCTTCACCGACGGAAGCTATGCCCCAAAAAACGGCTGGTATGTCGCCGCCTTCTGCCATGAAGTGGGCGAGGAACTGCTCAGTCGCTGGATTCTCAACCAGCCTGTCGTCCTCTACCGCAAGGCGGATGGGACGGCGGTTGCGGTGCAGGGCCGCTGCCCCCACCGCCATTTCCCGTTGGGCGCCAGCAAGCGCGTGGGCGATGCCATCCAATGCGCCTATCACGGCATCACCTTTGACGCGGCGGGCGCCTGCACCTTTGTGCCCAGTCAGGAAAGGATCCCCGGCGTCTATACCATCAAAGCCTATCCGTTGGTCGAACGCGGGCTTTGGGCATGGATATGGCCGGGCGATCCGGCGCTGGCCGATGAAAGCCTGATCCCCGATATGGGCGACATAGGCTACTCCCTGCCCGGCTATCATGCCCGCGCGCTGTTTTACCATCGTGTCGAGGGGCGCTATCAATTGCTCAACGACAATCTGCTCGACCTTTCGCATCTGGGCTATCTGCACCACAGTTCGATCGGCACGCCCGATGATGCCGCCACCCCCGAAACCCGTGAGGCCAATGATCGCTTCATCCGCAGCCGCCGTATCATGCGCAACACGCTGCGCCCGGCGGTCGTGGATTGGCAGACGGATTTCGAAGGGCCGATCGACCGGGTATCAGGCATGGATTTCCATTTCCCCGGCTTTCACGCAGGCATCGCCGATGTGCTGGTGGCCGAGAGCCATGCGCGCCGGTGAATTGCTGCGGTCGAACCGGGTGTGGCATGCGGTGACCCCGGCCGGGCGAACCACAACCAATTACTTCTTCAGCATGGCCTCGCCCGATCCGAAAGCTTTGGATGAGGCCGAATCCTATCTGAAACCGGTGATCGAAGAGGATATTTTCGCCACAGTAGAGATCGAGAAGATCATTTCGACCCTGGATGAATTGCCGCCGGAACTGATGCTCAAAAGCGACGGCACGGCCGTTCTGGGTCGCCGCGCCTTGCAGCGCATGATGGACGCCGAAAGGCAATGAACCATGCGGAGCAGGCGCGACAATCAGTTGTTTTGAATGTTTGAGCGGGTTTTGGTCGCCCGTCTTGCCTCATCCGCCGCATCGATTGTCGGGCTCGCCGTCGGCTGAGGCGAAGCACATTTGGCCATAGGCTGCCCCTTCATATCCATGGACGGCATGCCCGCTCCTTGCGTTGCCGCGCCCGCATGTGCGCCGCAACGCATCTCGCCCGCCTTGCCGAGTTTGACATCGACGCCCTTGAGAGGCGCTCCGGCCCATAATGTTGATGCATTAAGAAGGAACAGGGCTGCAGTCGCCATGCCAATGAGTTTTTTCATCGCTTGCGCCTCCTTGTCTTGCCGGCAATTGCCATGCCTCATGGCCATGCCTCGTGGGGAGCAAGCGCTTTATATACCCATAGGGCTATGAATGCAGCGACAACGAAAGGTGCTAAGTAATATTACCTATCTCCTCACGCCGCCTGTTCCGAACGGATTTGCGCCTCCAGACGGCGGCGGACTTTAAGCGCGCCATTGTCCACCCGCGCGCTGATTTCCATGGGCAAGGTCACGCCGGATTGGAACACCTGCTCGATGGCTTCGATGGCGGCACTGTCCTCGGGCTGGATGCGGGTGCCCATGCCCAGATTGATCTGGCCCAGCGCAAGATTGTCCAGCCCGAAACTGCGCGTGGTGATGACGAAATAGCGCAGGGTCGTGGGGCCGGCCGGGGTGATCATATGGAGGAAATTGTTGATGCCCAGCAGCCGCCCGCTGGCCGCGTCATGCACCGCGCCGCCGGTGCGGATCATCGCCGGGCCCAGATATTCGGCGTCGAAATGCTGATGCACCGGTCCCTCCTGATCGGGAAATTGCATCTTGAGCAGGGGGTTGAGAGGCAGGTTCTCGCCCTTGCGCTGAACGGTCAGGCTATGGTCGGCCTCGATCACGGCAACCGGGATTTGCGCAACCTTCTCTCCGCCGGGAATCGTCGTGGCATGGATGAAGGTGACATGGCTGAGATCGAGCAGGTTTTCGATCAGCAGAGTGTAGCGCGCAGCCACTTCGCACACCGGATGCTGTTCACAGACCCAGTCCGTACGCCCCAGCCCTACCGCGCCCAGATCGGGAAGCAGCGCCGGATCGGCCAGATCAGCCTGCCCGGTCCAGATCCACACCAGATCACCCCGTTCGACCACCGGATAGCACCGCAGCGATGATTTCTGCGGCACGCCGCTCTGGCTGGGCACCAGCACGCAGCCACCATCCACGCCATAGGTAAAACCGTGATAGCCGCATTGCACATGGTCGCCCACCAGCCGCCCCTTTTCCAGCGGAAAGGCCCGGTGCGGGCAAATGCCCGACAGGGCCACGGCGTCGCCCCGCTCGGTGCGATAAAACAGCACCCGCTCGCCCAGAATATCGCGGGCCAGCAAGTCGCGCCCGACTTCAGCGCTATAGGCCGCGACCCACCATTGGTTGCGCGGATAGGGTTGATCGACGTTGAGCGGATAGGTTGGCGAGGTCATGGCATTCTCCCGAGTGTCGCCCTTTGGGCCTGCCTTTGTTTGTCATATGACAAAGATATTTGTCAATCGACAAACTTGCCCCCTCTTGCGCTGTAACGGCGGCCACGGCATGACCTTCCCCATGCCTCGCCCCAAAGCCACCAACACCCGCTACGACGGAGCGGAAAACCGCCGCCTCGTGCTGGAGGCGGCGCTGAGCGTCTTTTCCGACCTTGGCTTTGCCGGGGCGAGCACGCGGGCCATCGCCGCGCGGGCCGGGATCGAACAGGGTCATCTGGCCTATTACTTCCCGTCCAAGCTGACCCTGTGGCAACAGGTAATCGAAGCCTTTGCCCGCGAGGGGGAAGCCTATCTGGCCGCCCATCTCACGCCCGAAATGCTTGCTGATCCGCGCCAGGCGGCGCGGCAGGTGTTGCCCGGCTATCTGCGCAGCTATGCCAATAATCCGCGCCTGACACGGCTAATGCTGCAGGAGTTTTCCGTCCTGTCCGAAAGGCATGAATGGGTGGTCAACACCATCGGGAAACCGGTGTGGGAAAGGCTACGCCCCTTGTTTCAGGCTCTGGCCGGCGCGGGCGCGCTGGGGGATGCAGATCCCGAGATCGCTTATTTCAGCATGATCGGTTCGGCCCTTATCACTTTCGGCAATCCCGACCTGATCGGGGCGATGACCGGCGCCGATCCGCTGGAAGCCAAGTGGATCGATCGCGCAATCGAGCACATGGTCGGGCGTGTTTTGGCGCCGACATAGCGGGTCCGCCGATGCGCTTTGCCCTCCTGACCGGGGTCCGGAGGGCAAAGCATGATTGCAGATCAGAATTTGGCGTCCACAACCAACCCCACCGTGCGCATCGCTTGCGAGGTGAGCCATGCGGTCTGATAGCTGCCATTGTTGCTGATCGCGGTGACAAAGCCGGTGTTGAACAGGTTGCGGGCAAAGACCGCCGCGCTCCACCGCCCATCGGCGTCGCGCACGCCGATCTGGCCCCCGGCAATGCCATAGGCGCGCTGGGCGGTCAGCGGATCGCCGTTGGCGCTGAAATTGACCGAGCTGCGATAGTTGTAATTGGCCTTGATGAAGCCGGTCATCGTGGCGGTGACGGGCACATCATAGCTGGCATTGACCGAGAAGGTGAACTTCGGGCTGTTGGGCAAGGTGCGCCCGGTGTTGTTCATGAAGCTGGTGGCCGGAACGGTGGTCGAGGTGCCCGGAATGGTGGTGCTGACAAAACATCCGGGCTGGGCGGAATAGTTGCAGGTACCATTGGGGAAATAGGCAAAGATGGCGTCGATAAAGGCCATGTTGCCGCCGATGGTCAGGCGTTGGGTCGGCCGGGCGGTGAAGTCCATTTCCACACCCTGCGTGCGCACTTTGCCCGCATTGGCGATCTGGAGAATGGCCAGATTGGTGCCGTTGAAGATAAAGGGCGTGGCCACCTGAGTCTGGAAATCCTGAATATCGGTGTGGAACGCATCGATGTTGAACACCAGTTTGCGATCAAACCATGCTGTTTTCAGGCCGACTTCGTAATTGGTGGGAATTTCCGGGTTCGAGAACAGGGGCTGGCCTAGCGCATAGCCGCTGACCAGACCGATGCCCGGCCCCTTATATCCGCGCGAATAGGTGGCATAGACCATTACATCGGGCGTGATCTTGTATTCCATGCCCAGCTTATAGCTGAAATTGTCGGCCTTGCGGTTGCTGGGATAATTGGTCTGGTCAAACGCCAGCGGCGCCGCGCCGGGGAAAGGATTGTCGGTAGGGCTGACCAGCGTGCGGTTATAGTTGATCATGGTCAGATCGTCGTGGGTATAGCGCCCGCCCACGATCACTTTCCAATTGCTGGCCAGATTGATGTTGCCCTGACCAAACAGCGCATAGTTGAGCGTCTGGATATCGGGCTGGGCCTTGCGGCTGTAAATCGCGCTCGATGCGGGCAGGCCAAGCTGGCCCTGCTGCGGATAGGCCGCCTTCAGGTTCTGGTTGAAGTAATAAAGGCCCACCACATAATCGACCAGCCCGCGCTTGGGCGAAGCAAAGCGCAATTCCTGCGTCAACTGCTGCTGGGCTTCATCCGCGCCGTTGATCGGGAAGAAAGGCGTGTCGGTAAAGCCGGTGTCGGTGTTGTCATGGATGATCCAGCGGCGAAAGGCCGTGATCGAGGTCAGCGTGTAATCGCCGATCGATTTGTTGATTTCGGCCGAACCGCCCCATTGCACCATGTTAAGGTAGACCGGCCCGCCCACATTGGTCTTGCGGTTGTCGAGGCTGGGCACGATGTTATAGGCGTTCATGCGCGAGACGACATAGTTCGTCGGCGAGGCGCCCGCCGTGCCCACGATCACCGATTGGCAGCAATCCGAATTGTGCTGTCCCCAATCCAGCGCCAGCAGGACCGAGAGATCATCGCTGGGCTTGTACAGCAACTTGGTGCGGAAACCGCCCTCGGACTGACCACCCAGCGTCTTGCCGGTATACACGTTCTGGATGAAACCGTCGCGGTGGTTGAAATAGCCGTTCACACGCCATGCCAGCTTGTCATTGACCGGCAGGTTGACCATCGCCTCCAGCTTGGTTTCATTGTCGGTGCCATAGGAGGCGCGGGCGCTGGCCTCGAATTTCTGTACCGGGTTCTTGGTGGTGATCGACACTACACCCGCCGAACCGCCCTTGCCGAACAGCATGCCCTGGGGACCGCGCAGAATATCGACCTGCGCGATATCGGCCAGATCGCCTGTGCCCATCCCGGGCCGACCCAGCACCACGCCATCGACCACCACGCTCACGCTCTGTTCGGTGCCATCGGCAAAGGCGAAAGTGCCCACGCCGCGAATGGCGAAACCCTCGCCGCGCACACTGTTCGATTCGGCAAACTGGACGCTGGGAGCAAGGAAGCGGATGTCAGTAATGTTGCTCAGATTGGCGGCCTTGAGCACTTCACCGCTGACCGAGCTGACCGCGACGGGCACGTCCTGAAGGCGTTCGCTGCGCTTTTGCGCAGTCACCACAATATCGACGACGCCAGCGTTCTGATCACCTTTGGCGGGCGCGGCGGCGGCATGAGCGGCCGTTCCGACCGCGCCCAGCATCAGGGCAGCAAGCGAAATCGACACGGCGAATCTGGTTTTCATAGTCCGTCTCCCAATTATTTTATGTTTTCAATGTTTTGAAAAGGCATTCCGCGATGCCGACACATGGCCGGACAGCATCGGCTGCTCTTTCAGAAGTCTCTCATCCCCGCCGCCTGCTTTATGTATGCAATCAAGGGCAATCACCCGACCAACGCATGCAGTTCAGCGCTTCTATGGCGACGAGGTATTTCAGGTTTACAGCGCTGTCAAATCGGAATCGCGTCAATGTATGCAGGAAATCGATTTCCTATATATTTTGCGCACAATAATTCCAATCTTCGAACATTTACCCATGGGAATATCTCACACGGCGAACACAAACTTAGGCCGTGTATACAAATACAAGCGCTCGCGTCGGTCAGAGATAGGAAATCGGACATGGCCAATGCCCGGCCAAGTGGAACGGTCGTCATCAGCCGGACAGGCGCCTCAGGCTTTTGAACCGAGAAGCAAGACCCTACTTGCGCAAAGGTTTGCGCATGGTATGATCCGCCTATGCGCAACCACCTCCGCTCCCCCGCCCTGCTCGCCACCCTAATCTTTGCCGGATCAGCGCTTAACAGTCACGCCGCAAAGGCAAGCACCGGCTGCGCGGATCTGACCCATGCCGACCTGCCCGATCTGGTGATCGAAAGTGCTCGCAGCAATATAGCAGGCCCCGCTCCGCTTGCTGCCATGCCTGTGGGAGTGAATACGCCGCCCGCCCCAACCCTGCCCGCTCATTGCGAGGTGATCGGTCATACCGAACAGCGCACTGGCCGCGACGGACAGAATTACGCGATCCGTTTCCATCTGCGCCTGCCCGATGATTGGAATGGCCGCTTCTTCTTTCAGGGCGGCGGCGGCAGCGATGGAGACTTGGGCGATGCCATTGGCGCAATGGGCGTCGCGCCGCCGGCACTGGCGCGCGGCTATGCGGTGCTTTCGCAAGATTCAGGCCATGACAATACCGCCAATTTCGACGCCAAACGCGGCGGCACGCTGGCCTTTGGCTTCGATCCGCTGGCCCGGGCCAATTACGGCCATGCCTCGCTGCAAAAATCGGTGACGGCGGCCAGAAAAGTCATTGCCGCCCATTATGGCAAGACCCCGCAGCACAGCTATTTCGTCGGCTGCTCAAAGGGAGGGCAGGAAGGGCTGGCGCTGGTCCAGCGGTATCCCACCCTGTTCGACGGCGTGGTGGTGACGGCGCCGGGCCTGTCCCTGCCCCGCGCCGCGATTGGCGAGGCGTGGAACACCAAGAGCTTTGCGCTTTCCGCCGCGAACGGGCACAGCCCGCTTACCCCACTCAATATCGCGCATGGCTTTTCCGATGCCGATTTCGCCCTCGCGCGGCAGGCGATGCTGCACGCCTGCGACAAGCTGGACGGTCTGGCCGATGGCATGATTTTGGCCGTGGGCCAATGCACCTCGGCCCGCGTTTTGCCCGCATTCAACGCTATCCGCTGCAAGGGCGACAAGACGGACGCCTGCCTGACCAGCGCCCAAATCACCTCGTTGCAACGCGTGAACGATGGCCCGCGCGACAGCAAGGGACATGCGCTTTACGCCGGTTTCCCATGGGATGCCGGATGGGGCGCGGCCGACTGGCGCATGTGGCAATTGGGGACGGCCGATGGGCGGGCTCCCTCGCTCAACATGCTGCTGGGGGCCGGATCGCTCGCCTCGGTATTTTCGGTTCCGCCGCAAGCTGTTGCGCCCGGCGCGGAAAGCGGCCTGGCGTTTCAGATGGGCCTCGATATGGACAAGGTCGAGCAGCGCATTCTGGCGCGGGACGGCGACTTTGCCGCATCGGGTTGGGAGGATATTTCCGCCCGCTCAACCTATTTGGAGGGTTTTCTGGACCATGGCGGGCGGCTGATGGTGCTGCACGGCGGTTCGGACCCGGTGTTCTCCATCGCCGACACGCTGGACTGGTATCGCGCCATGCTGGCCCACAACGGTGATGCAGCCCGGCGCGGCACGCGTTTCTTTGCCGTGCCGGGCATGAACCATTGCACCGGCGGCCCGGCCACCGATCAGTATCAGGCGTTTGACGCGATGGTCGCATGGGTGGAGCAAAAGCAGGCGCCCGAAAGGCTGATCGCGCGCGCAGGCCCCGCATCCCCCTTTCCGGGGCGCGAAAGACCGCTTTGCGCCTTTCCCAAAATCGCCCGCTATCGCGGCCATGGCGACCCGGAAAAGGCGGAAAAGTTCACCTGCAGCTGACCCGGTTCAACGCGCGCGATAGAAGCGGATCACCACCGAAGGATGGGCCGGATCCTTGCCGCCTTCCAGTCGGCTGATCCATGCCCCATGATTGAGCCAACCATAGCGCCCCATCGGCGCCTCGAACCGGGGTGAGGTGAAAGCGGGCGTGAAGGGCTGGCCCTTTTCAGGACAGAATTGACCATGGTTGACCACATTAAACATCACGCCATCCTCGGTTTGCAGGAAATAGTCGGCATGCAGATTGCTGCACCCCGCTGCGCTCTGCAATTGCCAGTCCCAGCCGCCGGGAACGACCTTGCCCTTGATCGCCGGGCCGGAAAACTGTCCGCCAATGATGGGAATATAGCCGCGCTGGCCAAAGGCGGTTTGGCCCACCTCGACACGGGGCGCCAGCAGGACCTCGGCTTCAAACACGAACTCCAGTTGCGGCGCGGGCGGCGATGGTTCGACCGCCCCGGCCGCAGCGGTCAAGGATAAGGTCGATACGGCGACGAGTTTTAGAAAAGACATGATACAATCTCCCCCTGCATTGTGATTGTCGGCTGTCGTAAAGCAAACGTTTGTGCATTCCAAGGATGACTGACATGGGCAAGAGCATTTTCACTGGCGACCGTCGCACCGCCCTGCGCTGGATGAGCTGCGCGATGGCAACGCTGCTGCCTGGCGGACCGTTGCGGGCAAACGAAGCGGGCGCGATCACGGGCCTGCCTTTTGTCGATCCGGAACTGCGCGATGCGGCCCGACAGATCATCGCCATGACCAGCGGTTTCTATCCGATGGGCGTCGCCAAATTGCCGATGCTGCGCGGTGCCATTGCGACTGCCAGCCCGCCCGAACGCCCCGCCGTGCCGATCCGCACCGCGATAGTGCCCGTGGGCGGCGGAATGGGCGAGGTTAAAGTCTATGTGCTGAACGAGCGCGCAGGCGCCGCCCCGCGTCCAGCCATACTGCACACCCATGGCGGCGGCTTCATCACCGGATCGGCCCTGCTGGAAATGCCCGGCCTGATCGAACTGGCGCAAGAACTCGACTGCATCATCGCCTCGGTGGAATATTCGCTCGCTCCCGAGGCGACATGGCGGGTTTCCATGGAACAGAATTACGCGGGCCTGCTCTGGCTGCATACACAGGCCGCTGCGCTGGGCGTGGACCGGGCGCGGATTGCCGTGGCGGGCGAAAGTGCCGGTGGCGGGCATGCCGCGCTGCTGGCCCAAACCGCGCGCAACCGAGGGCAGGTGCCATTGGCGTTTCAATGCCTGATCTATCCGATGCTGGATGATCGCACCGGCTCGACATGGCAACCGGCGCCGGGTCTGGGGTGCATCGGCTGGGATGCGGATGCCAACCGCTATGGCTGGCGCGCGTTTCTGGGGCAGGCAGCGGGTGGGACTGGAGTTCCCTCGCGCGCGGTTCCAGCCCGCGCCGTCAGCCTCGCGGGCCTGCCGCCGGCCTTCATCGGCACCGGCTCCATCGACCTGTTCGCCCGCGAAGACATCGCCTATGCGCAGCGCCTGACGGCCGAGGGCGTGCCCACACAATTGCTGGTCCTGCCCGGCGCCTTCCACGGTTTTGACAAGGTCATGCCCAAGGCATGGGTCTCGCGCCAGCTATTCGCGGCGCGCCTGGCGGCGTATCGACGCGCCTTTGACCTTTAATCCGGGTTTTGCTTGCCCGAACAAGGCGGGGCGATACATTGCAGGCCAAGCACAGGGAGCCAACGGATTGAACAGCCCGACGAATATCAAGCAATTGGCCGAGATGGCCGGGGTATCCGCAGGCACCGTGTCGCGCGCACTTTCCGGTTCGGGCCGGGTCAGCCCCAAGACGCGAGAGAGGATCATCACGCTGGCGCAAAAGCTGGGCTATCAGCCCAATCTGCTGGCGCGCAACATGCGGATGCGCAAGACCAGCACGGTGGGCATGCTGGTGCCGCTGGGCCATGACGACCTTCAGCATCTTTCCGATCCGTTTTTCAATACGATGAGCGGCTATCTTGCCGATGCGCTGGCCGATCACGGCTATGACCTGCTGCTCTCGCGCGTCATCCCTTCGGATGGGCGCTGGATCGAGAATTATGCCCGGTCCGGCCGGGTCGATGGCGTGCTGATCATTGGCCAGTCTAACCAGTTGGCGGTGATCGAAGCGACCTCTTTGGGCTATCACCCGATGGTCGTGTGGGGCGGTCAGGTTCCGGGGCAGCATCATTGCTCGGTGGGTTCGGACAATCGCGCGGGCGGGATGATGGCCGCGCGCCATCTGATCGAGCGAGGGTGCCGCCGCATCGCCTACCTGGGCCCGGTGGAGGGGCCTGAATTTGGCGCAAGGCTGGACGGGGTGCAACAGGCGCTGGCGATTGCCGGACGGGGCGAAGAGCTGCAGATCATGCCCTCGCATTGCGAGCCGGCCGCCGCCTATGACGATGCGCTGGGGCTACTGCGCGCCTTGCCGGTGATGCCCGACGGCATTGTGGCGGCCTCGGACGTCACCGCAATCAGCGTGATCCGCGCTTTGGGCACATTGGGGCTGCGCGTGCCGGATCAGGTGAAGGTGATCGGCTATGACGGCCTGCCGCTGGGCGAGTTGGTCACGCCCCCGTTGACCACGATCGATCAGCAATTGCGCCATGGCGCGCGGGTCATGGTGGACCTTTTGCTGAAACGCATGGCCGGAGAGCCGACCGGCAGCGTGCTGATCGACCCCCAACTCATCCCGCGCGAATCCACCTAAATTCGCCCGATATCATCGCTCAGCCGCAGGGTAAGCCATGGCGCGGGGCTGCCGCCAAAGGCTTTGCGGCGCCCGGCGGCATCCATGGGCGCGGCATCGGGGGCAACGCCGGGCAAATCGGCAAAGCTGGTGACGCGGCCATCGCTCAGAACCCACCAGCTATAGGCCTGCCAGGGGGCTTCTTCGGGATTGCCCGCGATCAGCGCGCCGCCGTTGATCGGGCGAAACGGCCCAAGCGGCGAGACCCCCACCAGTCCATAAAGGCCGGTCGGCCCCTGGGGCCCATCGGCGGCAAAAACTTTGCGCTGGGTGGACCAGAAAAGGTAATAGCGCCCATCGATATGGCGCATATGGGGCCGCTCCAATTCATTGTTCAGCCCATCGGCATCGACCAGCGGCGCCAGCAGGCGCCATGGCCCCAGCGGCCCATCCGAAGATTGCGCCACCCCGATCAGGCCATTCCATGGAGAGGTCGAGCCTGCCTTTGAAGCGGTGAACAGCAAGTAATGCTCGCCGCTGCGCGGATCGCGAAAGCAGCAGGGATCGCGGAAGGCCTTGATCGTTCCGGCCCCTCCTTCTCTTCCCTGAACGCGCAGGTATAGGGCGCCATCGGCGGCGACCGCCTCATGCGGGGCGCTCCAATCCTTGATGGCGGGTCGATCTGCGTGCCAGATCAGGGTGCCCTGCGAGAAGAAGAGGCGCTGCTCAAAACTGGGCGCTGCTTCGCCCCGGCGTCCGGCGGCGGTGAACCAGCACAGAACCCGCTGCTGTTCGGCATCATAAAGCGCGCTGCCGGACCATTCCCGGCTGCCGGGCGTGTGACCTTCGGGAAAGGCCGGGCCGTGGTCGATCCAGCCGGAACCATCGGCAGCTTCGAGCAGAAGGTGGATACGGGCGATGGCATGGCGGTCCTCCGGGTCGGGCAGAACCGGCGCAGCCAGCGCGAACCAGAGATGGCCTTGCGCAAAGGTATGTGCATGGCCATCGATGTCCTCGAGAGGCCACATATCCCATATGTCGAGATCCGGCAGGCGATCTGCACATTGGCAAGGAGCGAAGGCGGGAATGGTCGTGGCGGGCCACGGGACGCAACGCGACGCGTGATCGCGGGTCCAGCGAAAGGCGGGCAGGTGATGCGAATCAGCCACATATTGCAAACGTTTGTTCATCGAACCCTCTCGAAAATTCCCTCGCGCCCGAAATAGCGCTTCAAGATCAGTGTTTTGCCGGAATCCCTGCACCATCCCTCACCGGAAAGACGCCGAATAAATTCCCTCTAGGCAACCAATGCTATCGATTGTAACAGATGCGCAATCGGTTGTGCAACTGCCGTGAGTCGTCTGCAATAACCTTCACGAGAGCGGCGCCGAACAAGGCGCTGGAAAACACAGGTCCAATCCTGGGAGGATGCCATGAAATATTCTGCAATCTTGCTTGGCAGCGTCGCGCTGTCCGCCCTGACAACCCCCGCCCTGACCACACCCGCCTTCGCGCAGGAGGCGGCGGCAAAGGGCGAACCGCTCACCACCGAAATCGTCGTGACCGCGCAAAAGAGCAGCGAGAAACTGTCCAAGGCCCCGATCTCAGTCAGCGTCGTTTCACAGCTCGCCCTCGACCGGCAATCCATCACCAGCGCCGACCGGCTGGTGTCGACCGTACCCTCGCTCCAATTGAGCCAGAACGGCTTTTCCATTCGCGGCATAGGCAGCAACAATGCCTTTTCCGGCTATTCCACTGTCGCCACTCAGTTTGACGGCATTTACAACCCCTCCTCGGTCGCGCTGGGTCTGGCCATGTTCGACATCGGCTCGGTCGAGGTGCTGCGCGGGCCGCAGGGCACCGTTTATGGCCGGAATGCGACCGCAGGCGTGGTCAACATCAATTCGGCCGATCCGGACCGGAATCTGGGCGGCAGCGCCAGCCTGCAATATGGCCGCTTCAACGAAATCCGCGCGCAGGCCGCCGTCGATCTTCCGGTGAGCGACAATTTCGGCCTGCGCATCGCGGCCTTTCGCCAGATCAATGACGGCTATGGCCCGCAATTGCGCGGCGCGCGATTTGATCAGACCGATCTGGCGGGCCTGCGCGTAACGGCCAAATGGGCCATCACCCCGGCGCTGACATGGCGCGTGTCCGGATCGTATGGCGAAAACAACGGCACGGTGCCCGCCGTCTATCTGCGCAATTACAATTACTATCCGCAAGCCAATCTGACCACCGGCAGCTTTGGCGCGGTCACCATCATCCCCACCAGTTTTGATACGATCAATCCGGGGCTGGATCAGGTGTCAGCCAACCGCATCAATGTCAAAAGCTATGATGTCCGCTCAAAACTCAACTGGCAGGTCGGCGACGGCCTGAGCCTGACCTGGCTGGCGGGTTATTCCTCGCTGGTCAACAATGGTGTGGCGGCGGCCTCGGGCGTGTTCTCGCAGGAATATATCAATCACAAGACCAATAGCTGGTCCCACGAACTGGATATCAATTTCCAGCGCGGCCCGGTCAAGCTGGTGACGGGCGCCTATATCTATCAGGATGAAATCCCCTCGGGCCAGCGCCTGCTGCATGCGGGCAACACCGCGCCCGCGCCTTTTGCCGGCGTCTACAATATATTCGGCCCGCTGGTGGCCAGCACCGGCAATCAGATCGGCACGATCAATGCGGTGGACGTGGTCAACACCTATTCCGGCGAGGGCAGCAAATCGCGCGCCCTGTTCGGGCAGGGCACATTCTCTCTGAGCAACCGCCTGCGCGCCACGGCGGGCCTACGCGCCACATGGGATAATGTGAACGGCCGCGAACAGCAACTGGTCTGTCCCGGCGCCACGGTCACGCGGGCCAATATCAACGCCTCCTCATGCCCGGGCGGCTTTGCCATCGCCTATACCGATGATCGAGGCCGCAGCGCCGCCAGCTTCAGCAAGGTAAGCTGGAAGGCGGGGCTGGATTATGACCTGACGCCGGGCATTCTGGCCTATGCCACGGTTTCCACCGGCTATCGCGGCGGCGGTCTGCAATCGAGCGGCAATCCGGTGAACTATCGCCAATATGCCCCCGAGACCGTCACCAATTATGAAGCTGGCCTGCGCGCCAAGCTGTTGAATGATCGTCTGTTCATCGGGCTTTCCGCCTATCAGATGGACTATAACAACCTTCAGGTTTCCTCGGTGGTGGTCGATCCGGTGCAAGGTCCGATTGCTGTCACCACCAATGCGGCCAAGGCGCGCATTCGCGGGGTGGATCTGGAAACCTCCTATCGCCCCAACCGCCATGATACGATTTCGGGCTATCTGGCCTTTATGGATGCCAAATATCTCAGCTTCCCCGGCGCGTCGGACAATCTGCATTCGGCCGATACCATGTATAATATCTTCGCGCCCTTGCTGGGCTATGCCGCCATTCCCTCCGCCTCGGCCGATTATTCGGGCAAGCGGCTGACCAATGCGCCGCAATTAAGCGCGCGTTTCAGCTATGCCCATGCCTTCGATCTGACCTCCGGGGCCAGGATCACGCCTTCGGTCGATTTCTATGCCCAGAGCAGAACCTTTGCCAGCAGCGACAATGCCGTTCAGGGGCGCATCGCGGGCTATACCAAGACCGATCTCAACCTGCGCTATGACGACCCTAGCGGCCATGCCTACGTGAACCTCTATATGAACAATGTCGAAGATCGCCGCATCGCCACAACGGTTGTCCCGGTGTGGAGTTCGACCACCGCCAGCTATGCCCCGCCGCGCACCTATGGCGTGCGTATCGGGTTCAAATATTGAAACTTTCCTACGAACATGCCATTCCCATCGCGCCGGTCGCCAAATGATCGGCGCGATGACCCTCGCCCTTATGCGGTGTGACGAAAGGAATGATCTTTGGTCTGGAACAGACGTCACACCATGGGGGCGGGATTGGCCGCCCTTGCCGGAGCCATCATGACCAAGCCCGCTTTGGCCGCAGCACCGCTTATGATCCCCGATGGCGGCGGTCCCTTGCCCGCGCCATGGTTGCAGGCGGAACGTGTGCCGCTATGGCCTATGGGCGTGCCGGGCGCGGGTTTTGCCCCTCGCCCGCGTCGGTCGGACTGGCCCCAGACCTTTCTCAGCAATATAGCCGAGCCGGAACTGCGCCTGTTTCGCCCGGCGCGCCCTCATGGCAAAGCCTTGCTGGTGATCCCGGGCGGAGCGTATAATTTCGTCTCGATCCGCAATGAGGGCGTCGATGTCGCCCGCGTTTTCAATGCGGCGGGCTATCATGTCTATGTTCTGGCCTATCGCCTGCCGGGCGAAGGGTGGGCCGACCGCGCCGATGTGCCGCTGCGCGATGCACAGCGGGCCATGCGCGTCATCCGCTCTCGCGCGGCGCAGGATGGCGTTTCGGATCAGGACATTGCGGTCATAGGCTTTTCCGCCGGGGGCCATCTGGCCGCATCGCTGCTGACCGGGTTTGATGAGAGGATTGGCGCACCTGTGGACAGCGTCGATCAGATCGACGCGCGGCCTCAGGCCGGGATACTGATTTATCCGGTCATCAGCATGGCGCCGCCCTATACCCATGCGTGGTCGGCCCAGACCCTGTTGGGCAATGCGCCCGAACCCGCGCTGATCGAGCATCGCTCGCCCGCAGCGCATGTGACGGGCCGGACGCCGCCGGTCTTTCTGGTCCATACGCTGGACGACGATGCCGTGCCTTATCAAAACAGCGTCATGATGGCTGATGCATTGACAAAAGCCGGACATCCCCCCGAAATGCACCTGTTTGCCGAAGGACGCCATGGCTTCGGCATCGGGCCGTCCAATGGTCCGGCGGGGGAATGGCCGGTACTGGCGCAAAAATGGCTGCTGCGGCTTTAGGCCCCTCCTGCCTCAAATTAGACGCCCGGTCGGTCAAATTGTCATGACTGCGGATCATTATGCGCTTTGAGGTGTTATGGCTTAAGACAGGCGGGCGCCTGATGGCAAAAGGGGGCCATTTTTGCGGAAGGTTCAACAAGTTGCGCCGGGGATGGGCGTGAAGTGCAGGCTGAGCGGCGCTGACTTTCCTGCTAGCACCCCTTATGATGTGCGAACTTGCGGTCCTGATTTCGGCTGGTTGGCCTTGGCGCTTGGCGGGACGCTGTTGGCCGGCACCGTATCCGCCCAGCCCTCGCCCTCGCCGGTGAAAGAACAGGCGCCCCCGCCTTCGTCGAATGCGTCACCATCGCCATCCCCGATCATCACCGACCGCGATTTCGAAGCCGCGCTCCCCTCTGAGGATGCTGCCTCCAGCCCTGCCGCTCCCGTCACATCGGCCCCCGCCTCCGTTACCGATCCCGACCTTGCCAAGCCGCTGACCCCGCTGGTCGATTTTGACAAGGAGCCGCTGCGCGATGAAACCGGTGACGCCAAGACCGAAAAGGCGCCGACCCTGTCCTATCGCTGGCAGGTGACCGGGCTGGAAAATCTGCGCGATGCCCATCCGGTCGCCCCCATCGACGGCGGCGCGCTGGTGGACAGTTTCTCCACCGTTTCCGCCCTGAAACAGGGCAAGGGCAAGGCGACCAATGCCGCCGCCATCGCCGCCCGGATCGAGCAGGACCGACAGGCGCTGTCGGATGTCATGGCCTCGCAAGGCTATTTCGATGCTGCCATCCAATCCTCCGTCGCCATGCCCGAACAGGGCAAGCCGGGGGATATTGCCGTGTCGCTGGCGGTGGCGCCGGGGCCGCGCTATCGACTGGGCGCGATCCGCTTTGATGCACCAGCGCTGGTTCCGCCCGATTTGCTCACCCGGCATTTCGGGGTCCATTCCGGCGAGCCGATCGTGGCAGAACGTGTACTGTCGGCCGAGGCGGAGCTGGGGGTTATCCTGCCCCAATCGGCCTATCCCTTTGCCAAGATCGGCCAGCGCGACATTGAACTGGATGCCACCACGGGGATCGGCGACTACACGCTGCCCGTCACGCCCGGCCCGCGCAGCCGCTTTGGCGATATTACGGTCAAAGGGCGCAGGAGCGTGTTCGACGCCCGCCACATCGCCACCATCGCCCGTTTCCGCAAAGGTGAGCTGTATGACAGCCGCCTCATCGATGATCTGCGCAAGGCGCTGGTGGCCACCAATCTGTTCGCCACGGTGACGGTAGAACCCGCCCAGACCGGCGTCAACGCGGGCGACGATACTGAGTATGCCAATCTGGTGGTCAGCCAGAAGGCCGGACCGCCCCGATCCCTGTCGGCGCAGGCGGGCTATTCCACGGGCGAAGGCATCAAGGCCGTGGGCAGTTGGAGCCATGCCAACCTCTTCCCGCCCGAAGGCGCCCTTATCGGCAGCGCCACCGCAGGTACCAGCGAGCAGGGCGTATCGGGCACGTTCCGCCGCTCCAACGCGGGGCTGCGCGACCGCACGGTCGAAGTGTCGATCAGCGCCAACCACACCAATCTTGACGCCTATGAAGCCTTCACCGGCGCGCTCAAGGGTCGCATTTCGCGCGCCAGCACCGCCATCTGGCAAAAGCGCTGGACCTACAGCTATGGCTTCGAACTGATCGGATCGAACGAGCAGGATTATGCGTTTGAACAGGCAGGCGAGCGGCGGCGCACCTTCTATATTCTCGCGCTGCCGGGACAGATCACCTATGATCGTTCAAACTCGCTGCTTGACCCCACCCGTGGCTATCGCCTGTCAGCAACGCTCTCGCCCGAGGCATCCTTGGGAAGCAGCGTCCAAACCTATGCCCGCTCCATCTTTGAGGCCACCGGCTATTACCCGATCGCCGGCAAGCTGGTTCTGGCCGGGCGGGCGCGGGTCGGCATGATCGGCGGGGCATCGCGCGAATCCATTGCGCCATCGCGGCGCTTCTATTCTGGCGGGGGCGGATCGGTGCGCGGCTTTGGCTATCAGGAGCTTGGCCCTAAAGACCCCAGCGGCAATCCTATCGGCGGGCGCTCTCAGGCCGAAACCAGCGTGGAACTGCGCTATCGCTTTGGCAATTTCGGCGTGGTGGGCTTTGTGGACAGCGGACAGGTCTTTACCAGCGAGGTACCCACTTTCAATTCATGGCGCTTTGGCACAGGCGTGGGCTTTCGCTACTACACCAATTTCGGGCCGATGCGCTTTGACATTGCCACGCCGATCAACCGACAGATCGGGGAATCGCGCGTGGCGGTCTATGTTTCAATCGGGCAGGCGTTCTGATGGAGCAGATGGAAACTCCGCAGGCCCAGTCGCGATCCACCCAGTCGCGATCCACCCTGCCGCGATCAGCCCTGCTGCATGAGGCCATGCGCTATGCCATGATGGCTGTGGCCCTCCTGCTGGCGCTGGTGGCGGCGCTGTGGATCTGGCTTTCGACGCAGAGCGGGCGCGACATGGTGGCCGCCCAGATTTCGCGCATGCCCTTTGCCAATGGCATGAGCGTGCATGTCGATGGCATTGAAGGCTCGCTGCTGAGCGCGCTGACCATTCGCAATCTGGACATTGGCGATCCGGACGGGCAGTTTTTCCATGCCGAAAGGGTGGCGTTGGATTATCGGCCGCTGGCCTATATCGGTGGGCATCTGGATATTCGCCGTCTGCATATCCCCGTCGCACGGCTGGATCGCGCGCCGCGTTTGCGGCCCACCCCGCCCAGTAATGAACCGCTGCTGCCCGATCTGGATATCGACGTAGGCCAACTGGCGGTGGACCGGCTGGAGATTGCCCCCGCCCTGACGGGTCATCGCCATATCGTGAGTCTTCAGGGTCAGGCCCATATCGCGGATCGGCGCGCGCAGATCTCCTCGCGGGCGGCTGCGCTGGTGGCTCCCGGCGTGGCGGGGGGCGATCGGCTGGCGCTCAAGCTGGATGCCGTGCCGCAGGCCAACCGGCTCAACATGGACTTCGCGCTCGATACGCCTGCCGACGGCCTGTTTGCCGCGCTGACCGGTCAGGCCGAGGCGCGCCATCTGCGGCTGGCCGGGCGGGGCGACTGGAAGGCATGGAACGGCTCGCTGGCGGCCAGCGCGGGTGGCAAGCCTCTGGCCGATCTGGTGATCAACGCGCGTTCGGGCACTATCCGCGTGGCAGGCCTCACCCATCCTGACGTATGGCTCAAGGGCCGGAACAGCGCCCTGTTCCAGCCCGAGACAAAAGTGGACGCCACCGCTGCCTTCGACAAGCGGCAGATGCAGATCAAGGCACAGATCGGCAATGCCAATTTCGCAATCACCGCGCAGGGCATGGCCGATATGGGCGACAATACGCTGCAGCAGATGCATCTTGCCTTGAAAGTGCTGCAGCCGCGCGTGCTGGCCACCAATCTGTCGGGCGATGGCATCGCCGCCGACGCCACGCTCGATGGCAGCTTTGTCGCGCCGCGCGTCACCTATGCGATGAAGGCCGCGCATATCGGCTTTGGCGCCACGCGCATCGACGGCCTTGCCGTTTCGGGCAGCGCCGCGCTCGACAAGGATCACTGGCGCATCCCCGTAGGCGGCACGGCCAATGCCATCACCGGCGTATCGGCCAGCGTGGCGCCCCTGCTCGACCATGTGCGCTTTGGCGGCGATTTCGGCTATGCCAACGGGCGGCTGCTCTCGGACAATATCCACCTGCGATCCAACCGGATCGATGCGCGCGCTGTGGTGATCGCCGATTTGCCCCGCGCGCTCTATACCGGCACGCTCAACGGCACAGTGAACGGCTATCGCGTCGAAAGCGTGGGCATTTTCAACCTTAACTCCAATATCGGCCTCAAGACGCAGGCCAATGGCGGCTTCCGGCTGGAGGGGCGGGTCAGTGCGCGCTCAACCCGCCTGCTCAGCGATGGGATACAGGGATTTCTGGGCGGCAATGCGCTGATCAGCGCGCGCGTGGGCTATGGCAGCGATGGCGTGGCAACGCTCGACGGCCTGACCATCGCGGCGCCCGCCTTTCGCCTTGCCGATGGCCGGGGGCGCTATGACGCCAAGGGACAGATCGCTTTTGCCGCCAATGCCTCCTCCGACCTTTATGGCCCGATCCGGTTGAGCGCGAAGGGCAGCGTGGCGCAACCGGTGCTGCATATGGAAGCGCCCCGCCCCGACATAGGCGTGGGGCTGGTCGCGCTGGTGGCCGATGTGCGCGGGGCCGATGGGGCCTATCAGGTGAATGCCAAAGCCGGCAGCGATTACGGCCCTATCGGCGCCGATCTGCTGGTCAGCACCGCAAAGGGGCCGCTGGCGGTCGATCTGCGCCCCGGCACCAGCCTGGCGGGCATTGCCATCACCGGCCATGTGCAGCAGCAAGCCGCAGGGCCTTTTGCGGGCGCTCTGGCGCTGGCCGGGGCGGGTGTGAACGGACGGGTCGGTCTGTCTGCGGTGGGCGCGCATCAGCGCGCGCAGGCCGCGATTTCAGGCCAGAATGTCAGCCTGCCGGGCAAAGCCGGGCTGAGCATCGCCCGGCTGGTGGTCAATGCCGATGCCGTGATGGCCGATCAGCCGCAGATCAACGCCGATGTGCAACTCGCCGGCGCGCGGCAGGGCGACTTCTATCTCGCGCAGACACGGGCCAACATCGTCTATCGCGATGGCGCGGGGCAGGTGAAATTGCTCACCGAGGGACGCAATCGCTATCCCTTCCGTGTTGCGGCACAGGGCCGACTTTCGCCCGATCTGTGGCGTGTGGCGGTGAACGGACGGATCAACGGTGTGACCGTCGCCTCGCATGGGGCGATAGAAATCGTGCCGCAAAAGCCCGGATATCTGCTGCGCCCCGCCACGCTTTCGGTCAACACCGGCAGCCTGCGGATCGAAGGGCGGTATGGCCCGGCCAACGCCTTTCGCGCACGGCTTGATGGCGTCGACCTGGCGTTGGTCAACGGCTTCGTCCCTGATCTTGGGCTGGGCGGGCGGATGTCGGGCAGCCTTGATCTCGATCAGTCAGGCGCCGGGGCCATGCCCACGGCCAAAGCCAACCTTCGAATTGAGGGACTGACGCGCACCGGTCTTTCTGCAGTGTCCACCCCGGTGGACATCACATTGGCCGCTCAACTGGACAATCGAGCAGCCCATGCGCAGGCGCTGGTGCGGCGAGGCGGCGCGCTGATCGGACAGGCGCAGGTGAATGCCACCCCCGGATTGGCGGATACCGGTACATGGACCAATCGCCTGATGGCCGCGCCGCTCTCGGGCGGGGTGCGCTATAATGGCCCGGCCGATGTGCTGGCATCGCTGGCGGCGCTGTCTGATCAAAGCCTGAGCGGCCCCATCGGCATTGCGGCCGATTTCGGCGGATCGGCCCATGCGCCCAGCATTACCGGCACCGTACGCGCGCAAAAGCTGGTCTATGACAATGCCAGCTATGGCACGCGCCTGAGTGATATGGCGTTGCAGGGACGCTTCACCAATGATCGGCTCGAGGTGCAGAGCCTCACCGCGAAGGCGGGTGACGGCACGGTGAAGGCCAGCGGCTTTATCTCGCTCAGCGCCCAGCAGGGCTATCCCATACAGTTGGGCATTACGATGGCCAATGCTCAACTGGCCAGCGGCGCAGACCTGTCGGCGCGGGCCAGCGGCGATATCAAACTGACAAACGCGCCGGGTCAATCACCCACGGTAAGCGGCACGATAGACTTGCCGGAAACACATTACCGCATCGTGCGTCAGGGCTCAGCCAATGTCCCCACGCTGAGCGGTGTGCGCCACAGACCGGCCATCGGACCCGAGCGGATCAGCGGCGATGCCGAACCCGTGCGCTCGCTGCCCTCGAACTGGAACCTCGATATGAGGGTCAGGGCGGACAACCAGATCTTCGTGACCGGCATGGGGCTGGACAGCGAATGGGCGACAAATCTGCATATAGGCGGGTCCAGCGCCAGTCCCGCAATCACCGGTACGGTGCGCGCGGTACGCGGAACGCTCGATTTTGCCGGGCACAGTTTCACCATCGACAGCGGCACGATCACCCTCAATGGCGGAGACCTCACCGATCCGGCGCTCAACATCAGCGCATCGGGCACGATTTCGGATGTGACGATCACCATTGCCATCACCGGCACCGGGTCCAATCCGCAAATCGCGCTGTCATCCGACCCCAACCTGCCGCAGGACGAATTGATGGCACGCATCCTGTTTGGCGGGCCGGTGGGCAGCCTTTCGACGCTTCAGGCGGTACAGCTTGCCTCCTCGCTCAATACGTTGCGCGGGGCAAAGGGCGGGCTCAATCCGCTGGGCACGCTGCAATCGGCCACAGCGATCAGCCGCCTGCGCGTGCTGGGCGCGGATGCCACCACCGGGCGGCAGACCGCGCTGGCGGCGGGCAAATATATCACCAACAACATCTATGTTGAGGTGGTGACCGACACGCGCGGCTATATGGCCACCCAGTTGGAAATCGCGCTGACCAAGGCCTTCTCGCTGCTTAGCCAGGCGGGCCAGTTTGGCGGCACCGGGATCACGGCCCGCTATCGCAAGCGGTATTGAGGAGGGCGGGAGTCGTGCGTTTGGGCATTCCGACCATGCTGGTGCTGGCGCTGATGGCGGGGGGATGCCGCCGTGAAAGCTTTGATGACCAGTGGCACCGCAAGAGCGATGAGGCGAGCAAAACCGCAAGCGCAATGGAGCGCGATATGCAGGCACGTCTGCGCGTGGCGCAGCAGGCGGGCCATGGCCTTGACGCAAGTGCGGTCGAGGCGGCTTCGTCAGGGCCATGAACCCGCCCTCACCCCCCGGCTGCGAAGCAACCAGCCCGCTGGAGATGCCCTGGCCGGCGTGGCGCCAGATAGCCGCGCGCGTATGGACGACGATGGGCGCGCATCAACTCAATCTGCTGGCGGCGGGCGTATCTTTCTATACATTTCTAGCTTTTGTGCCGCTGATTGCCGCGGTGGTGCTGGTCTATGGACTGATCGGCGACCCCAATGCGGTGGCATCGGGATTGGACGGACTGCGCGGATTTTTACCCGGCGATGTGATGCGGGTGGTGCGCCCGCCCTTGCTGGCCGCGATCAATGCCGAAGCGGCGGCCAAGGGACTGGGGTTGATGATGGCGCTGGGCGTGGCGCTGTATGGCGCGATGAATGCGGCCTTTTCGCTGCTTTCCGCGATGAATTTGATCTATGAAGAACCGGCCAAGCGCTCATTCTTGCGCACCTTTGGGCTGGCCGTGGCGGTAACGGCCGGAATGGTGGCGATCGGCGTGCTGGCCACGGCGGCCATTGCGCTGGTATCTTGGGCTGAACCGCTGATGATGGCGTGGTGGGGCGAGCAGGTGCTGATATTGGCGCGCCTTGTCGTGTGGAGCGTGGCGGTGGTGGTGGTCAGCCTTTGCTTTGCGATCTTCTATCGCATGGTGCCCGACCGCCGTCCGGCCAAATGGCGCTGGCTGGCGCTGGGGGCTTTCCTTTCCACCGCGATCTGGATCGCGCTGACGCTGGGGTTTGGCGTCTATGTCGATCATATCGCGCAATATAATGCGGTCTATGGTTCACTGGCCACGGTGGTGGCGTTTCAGATGTGGCTCTATCTGTCGGCCTATGCGGTGCTGATCGGGGCGGCGGTGAATTGCGAGATCGAACGCCAGACGATGGTGGACACCACCGTTGGCCCCGATCGCCCCATAGGTCGGCGCCGCGCAGCGCCGGCCGATAAGGGCGCTTAGCGAGCGGCAGGAAAGCGCTTTTCAATCCCCCAGCGGCAACTCGGTTGTACGCTTGACCCGGTCGAGCACCACACTGGATCGGACGCTGGCGACATCGCCATGGCCCAGGATGTCCTGATTGATCCTTTCGGACAGGCCGCGTAGATCGCGCGCCAGAATGCGCAGCAGATAGTCCGAATCGCCCGTGGTGGCGCAACAATCGAGCACGCCATCAATGGCCAGCATACGCTGGTGAAAGCCGGTGATGGTTTCGGGCGCATAGGAACTCATGGTCACAGCAACAAAGGCCTCGACATGCAGGCCCAGATTTTCCTCGTCGAGCAGGGCGACTTGTTTGCGGATGATGCCATCCTGCTGCAGCCGGGCGATCCGCCGCGAAACCTGCGAGGCGGACAGATGCACGATTTCGCCGATGTCCGCGTGGGATAGCGATGAGTCCGCCTGAAGCTGGGTCAGGATTTTGCGGTCAAGTTGATCCATGCGTCATGTGTGTATCAGAATGATATATTTTGCAATATTAACGCATATTAATGCCGTATGGCACCCAACTTCGCGCGGACTGCGCATCGGTTTTGGCGTAAAACCATGGCCAAGGGCCGCCGCATGGCCGCCCACCCGAATGTGGAGAGAAAGCCATGGCCGACAGCGCCCCCACCGCCGACCTGTTCGACAATCCTCTCGGCCTCGACGGCTTTGAATTCATAGAGTTTTCTGCGCCCGAAAAGGGCCTGCTTGAACCGGTCTTTGCAGCGATGGGCTTTACTCATATCGCCAGCCATCGCAGCAAGGATGTGCAATTGTGGCGGCAGGGTGGAATCAACCTGATCGCCAATTACGAGGCGCACAGCCCCGCCGCCTATTTTGCCGCCGAGCATGGGCCATCGGTCTGCGGCATGGGCTGGCGCGTGCGCAATGCCGCCCATGCCTATGCCACGGCCATCGCCCGCGGGGCCGAGCCGGTGGAGTTGAAGACCGGGCCGATGGAACTGCACCTGCCCGCGATCCGGGGCATAGGCGGCTCGATCATCTATCTGATCGACCGTTATGGCGATGAATTGTCGATCTATGACATTGATTTTTTCTATCTGCCCGGTGTTGATCGCTACCCGGTCGGCGCCGGTTTCCTCACGATCGATCACCTGACGCATAATGTTTATGGCGGGCGCATGGCCCATTGGGCGCATTTCTATGAGCGCGTCTTTGGCTTTCGCGAGATCCGCTATTTCGACATCAAGGGCGAATATACGGGCCTGACCAGCCGCGCGATGACCGCGCCCGATGGCAAGATCCGCATTCCCCTGAACGAGGAGGGTAAAGCGGGCGGCGGCCAGATCGACGAATTCCTGCGCGCCTATAATGGCGAGGGCATCCAGCATGTCGCCTTCCGCTGCGACGATCTGATCGCGGGCTGGGACGCGCTCAAGGCCAGCGGCACGCCCTTCATGACCGCCCCGCCCGCCACCTACTACGAAATGCTGGCCGAACGCCTGCCCGGCCATGGCGAACCGGTGGATGAATTGCAAAAGCGCGGCATCCTGCTCGACGGCTCCACCGAAAAGGGCAACCCACGCCTGCTGCTCCAGATCTTTTCCCAAACGGTGATCGGCCCGGTCTTTTTCGAATTCATCCAACGCAAGCGCGACGAGGGCTTTGGCGAAGGCAATTTCACCGCACTGTTCCAAAGCATCGAGCGCGACCAGTTGCGCCGAGGCGCGCTGAACGTGACGGAGAAGGCATGATGACACAGGCTCCCGCATTACAGCGTATCCACCATGTCGCCTACCGCTGCCAAGATGCGAAAGAGACGGTGGAATGGTATGGCCGCGTGCTGGGCATGACCTATACCACCGCCTTTGCCGAGGATCATGTGCCCTCCACCGGGGCCTTCGATCCCTATATGCATGTGTTTCTCGATGCGGGCGGGGGCAATGTGCTGGCCTTCTTCGAATTGCCGGAGCAGCCCGCGATGGGCCGCGACCCCAACACGCCCGCCTGGGTTCAGCATCTGGCCTTTGAGGTGGCCGATGAAGCCGCCCTGCTGGCCGCCAAGGCGCATATCGAGGCGCAGGGGATCGACGTGCTGGGGCCGACCTATCACGGCATTTTCCGCTCGATCTATTTCTTCGACCCCAATGGCCATCGACTGGAACTGGCCTGCAACATCGGTACGGACGAGCAATATGCGCAGTTGCGCGAACTGGCCCCGGTGATGCTGGAGGAATGGAGTCGGACCAAGCGAGCGCCGCGCCATGCGGAATGGCTGCATCAGGAACCCGCCGGCGACGGAGATCGCGCGTGATCGACCACACCCATGATGCCGCCGCCTCAAGCTGGGTCGAGGGCGCCGACGGCCATGGCGACTTTCCGGTCCAAAACCTGCCGCTGGGGATCTTTTCGCGCGAGGGCGAAATGCGGCGGATTGGATCAGCGATTGGCGATTATGTCGCCGATCTGGCGGGACTGGCGGAGGCTGGTCTGCTGCCCCATGTCCTGCGCCCGGCATTGGCCGAGCAAACGCTTAACGCCCTGTTTCGCCTTGATGCGGTCACGCGGCGGACCTTGCGCCATGCGCTCTTCGCGCTGCTGACCGATCCGGCGCAACAAGGCGCGGTCAGCCCATGGCTCTATCCTGCGCAAAGCGTTGAATTGCATCTGCCCTTTGCCATTGGCGATTACAGCGATTTCTATGTCGGCATTCATCATGCCACCAACATCGGCAAGCTGTTTCGTCCCGACAATCCGCTGCTGCCCAATTACAAGCATGTGCCCATCGGCTATCACGGCAGGGCCAGCTCGATCCGCGTGTCAGGCGCGCCGGTGCCCCGCCCCAAGGGCCAGATCAAATCGCCTCAGGCCGATCAGCCAACCTATGCTCCTTGCCGCCGCCTCGATTACGAACTCGAATTGGGCATCTGGATCGCCGGGGACCATGCCCTTGGCCAAACCATTCCGATTGGCGATGCGTGGGACCGGATCGCCGGGGTCAGCCTGCTCAACGACTGGTCCGCGCGCGATATTCAGGCGTGGGAATATCAGCCCCTCGGCCCTTTCCTGTCCAAGAGTTTCCTCACCACCATCTCGCCATGGGTCATCACCGCCGAGGCGCTGGCCCCCTTCCGCGTGGCGCAACCAGCACGGCCCGAGGGCGATCCCGCGCCCCTGCCCCATCTTTGGGATGCACAGGATCAGGCACGAGGCGCCCTATCCATTACCCTCTCGGTCACGCTGGCCAGCGCGGCGATGCGCGAAAGCGGCATGGGGCCGCTGGAATTGAGCCGGGGCACGGCGCAGGAAGCGATGTATTGGACCGCAGGCCAGATCGTCACCCATCACGCCTCGAACGGCTGCGATCTGCATACCGGCGACCTGCTCGGCACCGGCACGCTCTCCGGCCCCGCCCCCGGCAGCAAGGGCAGCCTGATGGAAATCTCGCAAGGCGGCCAACACCCTGTCAATCTCCCCACCGGCGAGCAGCGCAGCTTCCTTGAGGATGGCGACGAACTCACCCTCCATGCCCGCGCCATGCGCGAGGGCTATCGCGCCATCGGCTTTGGGCCCTGTCGCGGCGTGGTGCAGCAGGCATGGTAAACCTCATACCTATTCGTGGGGCTGAAACAGGTCCTTGTAGAAGCCCTCGGTTTTCACTGTGATCTTCACCGGAACCTCACCCTTGTTGCGGAAGTACCAACCATGGCGGCCTTCAAACGGGGCGGTGAAATCACCTTGGCCGCCGGTGCTGGCCATATCCTTCCAGTAATCGGTAAATTGCCCTTCGGCGGCATGTTCGATCTCGCCATGCATCTCGGCTTTCACTGGGCCGCCGGTGGCAGTCCAGCGAAAGACGAAACTGTCGCCCTTGGCCATATGGGCCTTGATCTCCTGTCCGCTGTGCGGGGGCAGAGTAATGGTCATTTCATCCTGTCGCCAAGGGGTGGCGCGCTCGATGGTCTGGCGGCTGGGTGTGGTCGATACCGCATCACCGGCAGGCGCAGCGGCAGGCTTTTCCGGCGCGCGGGCCACCATGCCCTTCAACCCCAACGCCGCCCCCGCTCCGGTCGGATCGATATTATATTCAGCGGGCAGCACGAACAGCGTGAGAATGGCCGCCGCCGCAACGCCCGCGCCCAGCGTGGCCTTGGCAAGGCCCGAAGGCGAAGGGCGGATGGCGGCAGGTTCGATCATCGTCGTCATCATCAGACCCCTTTTGAGAAATAGCCGGTCAACTGGTAACCGATCAGGACAAAACCAGCCGTCATCAGCGCGGCATTGGCAAGAATGGCGCTGCGCCGGAAACTGTCGCTCAGCCGCCAGAGGTTCATCAGCAACAGGATGACGGTCAGCGCCATGAACTGGCCCATTTCCACCCCGATGTTAAAACTGACCAGATTGGCGAACATGCCATCGCGCGCCAGCGTCAGCTCCTGAAGTTTGGTGGCCAGACCAAAACCGTGGAAGAAGCCGAAAATCAGCACCGCCGCCTTGGGATTGGGCGCAAAGCCGAACCATGTGCGAAAGCCATCCAGATTGTCGATGGCCTTGTACACCACCGACAATCCGATGATCGCATCGATCAGGAAAGGATTGGCGCGAATATCCAGCATCACGCCCAACAGCAGCGTCGTGCTGTGCCCCACGGCAAACAGCGTGACATAGGCCGCCACATCCTTCAGCCGATAGAGAAAGAAGATCACCCCGGCCAGAAACAACAGATGGTCATAGCCGGTCACCATATGTTTGGCGCCCAGATACATATAGGGAATGATGTTGACGCCCGAGGCCCCCTCGATAAACGCCTTGTCATTCTCGTTCACACCATGGGCCATCAGTGGCGAGGCAAGGACGGCCAGAACCAATCCGGTGAGTATCGGCGTGACCCGTCTCATCGGTGAAGGATGGATCACGCTTTTCATGCTGACCTGCCTTTAGTTTGCCTGAAAGGTCGCAAAGATCTTCGCGCCCGATTTGTCGATCAGCGCGACGACCAACTTGGCGCCTTTCACAGGCTTGAAACCTGCCGCGCTCAGCTTGTTGGCGCCTGCCAGGGTCAGCACGGCCTCGGTCTTGGCCCCGCCCGCGGTCTGGGTCAGCTTGGCGGTGTAACCGGCGGCGGCAACCGGCTCATCCTCATCGGTCAGATAGACGTCGATGCCCTTGGGGGTGGACACCAGTTCGATCACGGTTTCGCCCGACATTTGCACCATGCCGCCATGCTGGGGCTTCATACTGCCATGGGCGACGGCGATGCCGGGGATCGCAATAAAGGCGAGAGTTGCGGCAAAGAATTTCTTCGTCATGATGAAAACTCCTGACTAAAAAGGGATTATTCCGGCGCGTGGGGCAGAACGAAGGAAAGCGAGGAGCGATATTCGCTGTGGTCGGCCTTCTTCGCATCATCGGCCGGGCCGACATAGATCGCCATGATCACATTGATGCCCTGATTGCGCAGCTTGATCGTGGCCGTGCCGTCGGGGCCGGTTTTCACGCCTGCCTCATCGGGATCGTTGACGTAATCGGACATGATCGTCGCGCCCGCTATCGGCTTGCCCTTATACATGGCGCGCACGGTGAAGGGCTCGCCCATCTTCTGCGGGATCGCCGTGGTCGCGGGCACCAGTTGCAATGTGTGCCCCTCGATCAAAGGCACAGGCTTCGTCGGCATCTGGGTCAGATGGACGGCATATTTCCAGTTATGTTCGGCCAGCGTGGCATTGGGCACTTCATCGCGGCCCTTATTGTGCCATTCGCCATCGGGCGTCTTGGTCCACAGGCCATAGTCCATGGCGGCGGCCACGATAGCGACGGGTTCGTCGCTGTCCACCACCGGCACAATGCCCGCCGTGCGCAAGGAAACCTTGACCGGCAACCCCTGCGCATCAAAGCCTTTGACGGCATTGATCAACGGCAGACGCTTGACCGCATCCAGATCATCGGCACCCACGCCATAGACCAGCGCCAATTGCCGCGCCCGTTGCGCAAACCAGATGCCATGGGCATCGGCCACCGGGGCCAGCGCGGTCAATCCCACCATCAGCCCCACCCCGAACAGGAGCTTGCGACCCGACATTTTGCGAGAGGTAATCATTGTCACGAACTCCCCGTTTTGCGGCAGTTTCAGGCCCTTTTCGCCCGTTGGAATGGACAGCTTATGGGCAGTTTTACGGGTCGGCTGCCGAATTTGCGCGCGCCACGGAATGCGGTCACAAATTTGCCATGCGGCGCGGCATATATAACCGATGCCAAACTGCCCCGAACCCGGCCCGCGAAAGGCGGACGAAAGTGCGGTTGCCGGCAGGTCGATGTCATGCTGTTTCAGCCCCTTTCCGGCGCATCTTTCTCGCGCCGCAAAAGCCATCCGCACAGCGCCGGCAGCACAAAAAGCGTCAGCACCGTCGCGGTCAGCAATCCGCCCACCACCACCGTGGCCAGCGGCTTTTGCACCTCGGCCCCGGTGCCGGTCGCAATCGCCATCGGCACGAAACCCAGGCTGGCCACCAGCGCCGTCATCAGCACCGGGCGAACTCGCTCCATCGCGCCCGCGATCACGGCGGCATCGCTGTCCAGCCCCTCGGCCATCCGCTTGCGGATCGCGGAAATCAGCACCAGCCCATTGAGAACCGCCACACCCGACACCGCGATAAAGCCCACCGAAGCCGAGATCGAAAACGGTATCCCACGCAAGGCAATCGCAAAGACTCCACCTGCCAGCGCCATGGGCACCGCCGTCAAAACCGTGGCGGTCAAAGACAGGCTGCCGATGGCCATGTAAAGAGCGGCGGCGATCAGGATGAAGCACAAAGGCACGATGATCATCAGGCGCTGGGTGGCCGCCTGAAGATTTTGGAACTGGCCGCCCCATTCGATATATTCGCCCGGCGCGAGGCGGACTTTTTCACCGATCCGCTGCTGGGCCTCATCGACGAAACTGCCCAGATCGCGACCCGAAACATTGGCCTCGACATAGATGCGGCGCTTGCCGTTGTCGCGGCTGACTTCGTTCAGCCCTTCGGTAAAGCGGAATTGCGCCAGTTCGCGCAGAGGCACCGAAGCGCCACCAGCCGACAGCGGGACCGGCAGCGCGCCCAGCAGATCGAGATTGTCGCGCTGATCGGCGGGCAGCCGCACGACAATATCGAAACGCCGGTCGCCCTCGAAAATCTGCCCCGCGCTGCGCCCACCCAGCGCCGCCGAAACCGTGTTCGCCACGCCCTCCATGGTCAGGCCATAACGGGCAATCGCTGCCCGGTCGAAGGCAATGTCAAAGGTCGGAAAGCCGCCGGTCTGCGCCACGCGCACATCCACCGCGCCGGGCACTTTCTTCAGCACCGCCGCGATGTCTTTCGCGTTGCGGGCCATTACGTCGAGGTCGTCGCCATAGAGCTTGACCGCAACATCGCTGCGCACGCCGCCGATGAGTTCGTTGAAACGCATCTCGATGGGCTGGGTTGCGTCATAGGCGTTTCCGACCATCGCCTCCATCTTCTTGCGGATGCGTTCGATCACCTGATCCTTGGTGGTGACGCCTTCGGGCCACTCGGATTTCGGTTTCAGAATCACATAATTGTCCGAGGCATTGGGCGGCATCGGATCGGCGGCAAGGCTGGCCGTGCCCGCCTTGGAATAGACGGTTTTCACTTCCGGCAAGGTCAGCAAAGCGCGCTCGATGGGCAGGTCCATCTCGACCGATTTCTCAATCGTAGTCGAGGGGATGCGCACCGAGGAGAGGTTGAGGTTCTGCTCATCGAGCGTCGGCATGAACTCGCGCCCGACGAAAAGGAAGGTCACCACGCCCAGCAGCAAAATCCCCAGCCCCGCGCCGATAAACGGCCCCGGCCGCGCCACCGCCCGGCGCAGCCAAGGTTCATAGCGATGCTTGGCCGCGACAATTATGCGCACTTCCTTGTCCTCGACCGAGCCGGTGAACATCACCGCAATCAGCGCAGGCACAAAGGTCAGCGAAAGCACAAAAGCCGAGGCCAGCGCCAGCATCAGCGTGATGACCATGGGCGAGAACATCTTGCCCTCCACCCCCTGAAACGTCAGGCAGGGCAGGAAGACGAGGAAGATCACGATCTGGCCATAGACGGTGGGGCGGACCATTTCCTTCGACGAGGCGATGACCTCGTCCAGCCTTTCGCCAAGGGTGAGCAAACGCCCTTCATGCGCCTGCCTCTCGGCCAGACGGCGCAGGCTGTTTTCGACGATGATCACCGCGCCATCGATGATGAGGCCGAAGTCCAGCGCGCCAAGGCTCATCAGATTGCCCGAAATATGCAGCCCGTTCATGCCAATCGCGCTGACCAGCAGCGAAAGCGGAATGACCAGCGTGGCGATCAGCGCCGCGCGCCAGTTGCCCAGCAGGACGAAGAGGATGACGATCACCAGCCCCGCCCCCTCGGCCAGATTTTTCGCCACCGTGGTGATTGTCGCCAGCACCAGTTGCGAACGGTCGAGGGTCGGCACGATGGCGATACCGGGCGGCAGCGTCCGCGCGATCTCCTGCAATTTGGTGCCCACCGCGCCCGCCACGGTCCGGCTGTTCGCGCCCACCAGCATCAGCGCCGATCCAATCACCGTTTCATGGCCATCGCGACTGGCCGCGCCGCGCCGCAATTCGCCCCCGATTTCGACGCGGGCCACTTGCCCAACCGTGATCGGCACGCCGCCACGCGTGGCCACCACCGCGCGGGCGATCTCGTCGATCGAATGGACCCGCGCATCGGCACGCACCAGATAGGCTTCGCCCGAACGCTGGATATAATTGGCGCCCACCGAGACATTGGCCTTTTCCAAGGCATCGGCCAGATCATCATAGGAAATGCCGAAAGCCGCCGTCTTGGCCGGGTCGGGTTCGACCAGATATTCCTTCACATAGCCGCCCAGCGAGTCGACATCAGCCACACCCGCCACGGTGCGCAATTGCGGCCGCACGATCCAGTCCTGCACCGTGCGCAGATAGGCCAGTTGCGAGACCCGGTCGGTCAGACGCTCGCCCTGATCGGTCAGGAAAGCACCATCGCTTTGCCACCCCGGCTTGCCGTCACGGCGAGGGGCACCCTTGCCATCAGGGTGAATAAATTCAACGCTATAGTGAAAGATTTCGCCAAGACCGGTCGAGACCGGCCCCATCTGCGGCTGCGCCCCTGTGGGCAGGCTGGCGCGGGCCTGATCCAGCCTTTCGCGGACCTGCTGGCGCATGAAATAGAGGTCGGCGCTTTCCTTGAAGATCACCGTGACCTGACTGAACCCGTTGCGCGAAAAGGAGCGCGTACTTTCCACGCCATCAAGGCCGGACAGCGCGGTCTCGATGGGAAAGGTGACGCGCTTTTCCACCTCGACCGGCGAGAGCGTCTCGATGATCGTGTTGATCTGCACCTGCTTGTTGGTGATATCAGGCGTGACGTCGATGGGCAGCAGGTTGAGCTGCCACGCGCCGATCGCGGCCACCACCGTTGTAATGAACAACACCAGCCATCGCCCATGAACCGAGGCGGCAAGGATGCGTGCCATCATTCCTCTTCCCCGGCGCCCTTGGTGGCTTCGGCCTTGAGCAAGAAGGCGTTGCGCGTAGCGATGGCAGCGCCTGCCTCGATGCCCGACAGGATCTGCGCCATGCCCCCACTGCGCGCACCCACCAGCACCGGCTGGGCGCGAAAGCCGCCCTTGGTGCGCAGAAACACCACATCGCGGCCGTCAAGCACCTGCACCGCCTCCTCCGGTACGGAAAGGCCGACCTTGCCGCCCGCCACGCCGGCGCGAATACGGACCTGAAGCCCTTGCCCGATCAGCAGCGAAGAGAGCGTATCGGGCACGATCACCACGGTTGCGGCCTGACTGGCGCCATTGAGGGTCGGGGTGATCGAGCGGACCTTGCCCGCCACCGTGGCGCCTGTGGCCAACGCGATGCTGACCGGATCGCCCGGCGCGATGCGGCGCGCGTCGAGCGGACCCACGGCGGCCTCGACCTGCATCGCGCCATCGGCGGCCACGCGGAACAATTCGGCCTGCGGCTCGACATAGGCGCCCAGCGTCGCGTCCTGCGCGGTGATCCGGCCCGCGATGGGGCTGACAATGGCCACGGTTCCGCCCGGCCCGCTGACATGGGCGGCGCGGGCCACGGCCGCGGCGCGGCGTGCCTCGGCCTGCGCCACGGCCAGCGCCGATTGGGCGGCCTCCATATCCTGACGCGGAGTAACACCCTGTTTAAACAAGCTAAATTCGCGTTCATAGACCCGGCGCGCCTGCTCGGCTTTGGAGGCGGCCACGCTGCGATCGGCGGAAAAACCGGCAGCGTCCAGACTCTCGACCAGCGCCAATGTTTCCCCGGCCCGCACGCTGTCGCCAAGCCGCTTAGTGATCCGCGCAAGCGCGCCCGAGGCGCGCGCCACCACGATAGCCTCGCCCTGCGGGCTGGCCGCGACATGGGCGGGTGCAAGGATCTCACCCCCAGCGCCGCTGGCCTCAACCTTGCCGATGACGATATTGGCCGTTTGCAGATAGGCGTCGGGCAGGGTCAGCTCGACCGGCCCGGCTTTGGCCGCAGGTTTGGCCTCCACCGGCGCAGGCGCGGTGGGCGCAGTCCAGCGGGCGATGCCGAAACTGGCCAGAGCGGCGGCGGCGGCAATCCCGCCGATCATCGGCCAGTTTTGCTGGCGGGGGGCATCCATCACAAATCTCCGAAAGCAAGACGGCCATCGACGCGGGCCAGCGTGGCCAGCGCGCCGATCCGGGCAAGGCGGGCATCAATCGTCAGCGCGCGGGCATCGCCCAAGGAGCGGCGCAGGGTGAGCAGGTCAAGCAGCGCGGTCTTGCCGGATTCATAGCCGATCCGGGCCAAACGGTAGGCTTCGGCGGCGGCCTCCTCGCTCTCGGCGGCGGCCTTGAGCCGGGCCGAAGACGCAGCGACCTGCGCCAGCGCCTTGCCCCGCAAGGCGTCGCTGGCCAGTCTGGCGGCGGCGAGGCGTTGCTCTGCGGCCTCGGTGCGGGCCTGCGCGGCGGCGATGCCGCCCCGGTTCTGGTTGAAGATCGGGATCGTGGTGGTCACGCCCAGCACAAAGCCCGTCTCGCGGCTGCCACCAAAACGGCGCAGGCCGCCGGTCAGGCCAATGTCAGGGATCACCTTGCTGCGCTCGACCCGGACCTGCGCGGCCACGGCATCGCGCTCGGCCTGCGCTGTGGCCAGCGCCGGGGAGATGCCCTCGCCCGGTCCCATCGGCGCGCGCATATCGCTCAGTAAAGAGGCCGGAACGCCGCTAAAGACCTGCTCCACTCCGGCCAGCACGGACAGGTCGGCCAGCGCGCCGCTCAAACCGGCATCGGCGGCGGCGCGGGTGGCGATGGCGCTGGAAAGGCTGGCCTGCGCCTGGGCGGCGCGCAGCCTCGCCTCCTTGCCCGCCGCGACCAGAGCATCGGTGGCCTTCAGGTCCTCCTGCGCACGCGCCACATCGTCCTGCGCCAGTTGCAGGCGCTGCTGCATCGCCTCGGCCTGCGCATAGGCCATGGCAAGCTGGGCGGCATAATCGACCTCAGCCTGCGCCCCGCGCGCCTGCGCGGCACGTAATTCGGCGTCGCTGGCGGCGATGCGCGGGCCTCGCTGGGCCAGCTCCAGCGGCTGCGTGACGGCCAGTGTGGTTTGCGGCGTGCTGGGGCTGTTGTTGACCGAATTGCCGCCGATGTTCTCGAATTCCACCCCGATGGCGGGATTGGCCCATGCACGGGCCTGTCGGGCATCAGAGCGCGCCGCGCGCAGATTGGCGTCCTGTTCGAGCAGAACCGGCGCCCGATCGACCGAACGGCGCAGCAATTCACGATAGGGCGGCGCCATCTCCGCGCGCGCTGCCATAGGAACGGTCAGCAGCGACAGAAGCGCGCAGGCGGCAAGGCGTGATGACGAAATGACGAAAACTCCCCACAAAAGCCGGTTTTATCGGCTTTCATGGGATCTACGCGCCGCGCGGCGCTTCCCCCTCGGCCTGTTGCAATTTTTCCTGATCCAGCACCGCAGCCAGTCTGCTGCGCGCCCGCGCTACCCGCCCCTCTATGCTCTTGACGCTGATGCCCAGCGCCAGCGCCGCCTCAGGCTGGGTCATGCCGACAATCGCGGTCAGCACCAACGCCTCGCCCAGATTGCCTTCGAGGCCGGCCAGTTTGGCGCGGATATGGGCAAACTCGCTGATGGCGATGGCGCTGCGCTCCTGATCGGGTGCATCGTCGGCAATGTCGGGGCGCTCATCCAATCTATGGGCGCCAAACAGAAACGCGCGTACCCGGCGGCGGCGGCGCATATCGCGCATCTTGTTGATGGCAATGCGAAACAACCATCCGCGAAAGGGCCGCGCCGGATCATATTGCGCCAGATTACGCCATGCTGCGATGAAGCTTTCCTGCACCACATCATCGACATCGGTTTCGGGCATGCCAAATGCGCGCGCGGCCTGAGCCAGCGATCCGCCATGGCGCGTCATCAGGACGGTGTAGGCGCGCCGATCTCCCTGCGCCGCCCGCAAGGCCAGCTCGGGGTCGGCCTCGACGGCATTCACCGGGGCCCGCGCCGCAAGGCTTCGATCAGCACCGCATCATAGGCAGCGCGATGCTCGGGCTTTAATCCGGCGCGCATTTCAAAAACATGGACCAGCGTGGCGCGTTGCAGATCGGCGGCGGCCTTTTCAACATCGCGCGTGGCCGCCTCCACCTGCGGCGACCAACTGGGCGTGCGGGCAATCGCATCGGCCAGGCGCCCGTTGGCCATTTGCAGATCGACTTCGATTGCCTTGCGCCTCTCGGCAAAGGCGCGCTCCTTGGCATCCAGCGTGACCTGTTCCTGCGCGTCGAGCGGGACGGCATGGTGCAGCCTTTGATGCAGATCGGAATCGCGATGCCCTGCCGCATCCCACGCCGTGGCCAGCCCCGTTGCCACAATCACCCCGATCAGCGCCCCGGCGATGGTGGACAGCATCAGGCGGCCGGAAGAGGACAGCATCCTAGTGCCCGATCAGCAGGCTGTAGGGCGAGGATTGCGAAGGGGCGGCAATCCATGTCGGCTGGGCCTTGGCCTGCGCAATGTCATCTGCCCCGCCAATTGCCCAAAAGCCCGCAATGGCCGCGAAACAGGCGCAGAGCATTGCGCGGCGCGCATCACGTCGGCCTGCCATCGCCATCGGGGTCGGTTCTTCCCCCAGCCTTTGTTCCAGCGCCGAGAACGTCGCATCCAGCCCATCAGCGGGAATATTGCCTGCCGCGCGGGCCAGCCAATCATCAATCTGAGCCACCCATTCCTCCTTCGCTCTAAAGGTCATACGCATCTCGCCGCAGTTTCCCCTCGGGATAGGCGAGGAGAATTGCGGATCAAGCCAAACTCACCGTGAAAAATTGATATCGCATATACCAAATGGTTCATGCGGCCCTCCTCGGCGCAGGGCAATATCCGCGCAACGCATGGCTCGTGAAAGCTGTGCCGCAGGGAGATGGATCAACATGACTTTTGCATTTCGTCTGGCCGTGGGCGCGATGGCCGGTTTGCTGATGGGGCCGACCGGCGTTTACGCCCAGCAGCAGCTTCCCGCCCAATTGAAGGGCGAGGTCAGCTCGGATGTGCCGGTGGCTACGCAGGTGATGCGCTGGCGCATGAATGATGCGGATGTGAACTCTTTCACCTTCCGCAATATGGACCAGTTGTTCACCACGCGGCTTGTCGGCCATTCGGGGGCGCCCTCGCCCCTGCCCAACGTCGAGCGGGCGATGGATTTCACCTATTCCTTCGCGGGCAAGACATGGACCGCCGAGCAGGCGTTGGAGCGCACCTATACCAACGCCCTGCTCATCATGAAGGACGGGCGGATCGTCACCGAGATCTATCGCAACGGGTCGAACGAACGCACGCGCTTCATGGGCTGGTCGATGACCAAGTCGATCACCTCGACGCTGGTCGGCGCGGCGCTGGCTGACGGCCTGATCACCTCACTGGATGATCCGATCACCCGCTATCTGCCCGAATTGAAGGGCGGCGGCTATGATGGCGTGACCATTCGCCAGATCCTGCAAATGCGATCAGGCGTCGATTATGAGGAACGCTACGATTTCGCCAATCCCGGCATCGCGGCCAGCAACCATATCAACGCGCTGGTCAAGAATGTCGCGCGCTTTGCCGATGTGGCCCGCACGATCAAACGCAAGTCCAAGCCGGGCGAGGTCTTTGCCTATAAGACGATCGATACGGCGGTGCTGGGCTGGCTGATCGAAAGGGTCAGCGGCGGATCGGTGGCGGCCTATACCGCGCGCAAGCTGTGGGAACCGCTGGGCACCGAGGCCGACGGGTTCTACATCATGGACGGCGAACCGGGCATCGGGCGCGAATTCAGCGGCGCCGGCTTCAACGCCACCCTGCGCGATTGGGCACGCTTTGGCCAGATGATGCTCGACCAGGGCGTCATCAACGGCAAGCGTGTAGTCAGCGCCGATTGGGTGAAGGCCGCGCAAGCCCCCGCCGGACCGGAAACCGGCCCCGAGGGCGGCTATGGCTATCAATGGTGGACCATGGCCAATTCGCCTGCCTATTCGGCCATTGGGTTGCAAGGGCAGTATGTCTACATCGATCCGGCAAGCCGCACCGTGGTGGTCAAGCTGAGCTATTTCCCGCCGCAGGACGGCGAAGTGAGCCAGGAAACCTTGGCATTTATGGCCGCCGCCTCGGCTTGGAAGCCCCAATCATAAAAATATAAAACAAAGGGAGGGAAACATGAAACTTCACTTTATGCTGGGGGGCGCTCTTGCGCTCGCCCTTACTTGCCAGCCCGATGCCGGTCTGGCGCAATCGCGCGAAACGGCCGCCGCGCCGGAAGCCCCCAGTCAGGGCGTGGGCGACATCATCGTCACGGCCCAGAGGCGCAAGGAAAAGCTGCAGGATCTGGCGGTTTCGGCAACAGCCTTCGATTCCGGTTCGCTGGCCGCCAAGGCCGTGACCAACCTGTCCGACCTGCAAAACGCCAGCCCCGCCCTCTCGATCTCCGATGGCGGCATTACCCAGTCGATCAACATTCGCGGCATCGGTCTGGCCAGCAATTCGCCCAGCGTGACCGCCGGTGTCGCCACCTATGTCGATGGCCTGTTTCAGCCCCCCATCGTGCAAGCCAACAGCTTTTACGATCTGGCCGGCGTCGAGGTGCTGCGCGGGCCGCAAGGGACGCTGGTAGGGTCAAACTCGACCGGCGGGGCGATCTTCATCAACACGCAGAACCCGCAGTTCAACAAGGGCCTCGGCGGCTATGCGACGGCAGGAGTCGGCAATTACAATTCGTTCCAGTCCGAAGGCGCGGTAAACTTGCCGGTTTCCGACACATTCGGGCTGCGCGCGGCGGGTTTCTATCGCAGCCATCGCAGCTATTACACCAGCGTCGGCCCGGTGCCCACGGATGCAGGCAAGCTGCAGGAGGGAGGCGGCCGCCTGACCGCCATGTGGAAGCCCGGATCATTTCAGGCCATTGCCAAAGTGTCGTTCAATGATCGCAACACGGGCGGCTATGCCTATCGCCCGATCCCTGGCACACCCTTTGATGCCTATCGCATGGGCGACATCCGAACGCTCAGCTTTGACACTCCCGTAGCCAACCGCGAGCGGGCCTTTCAGGCCAGCCTTGAACTGAAACAGGAATTGGCCAGCGGGATCGTGCTCCGCTCGGTTACAGGGTATCAGAACAAGCGGATCAATGCGCTCAACGATGTTGACGCATCGGCAGGCCCCGGCGGCGTGGCGGAGAACTATTTCGCGGGCGAAAAGGTCTATACGCAGGAAATCAACATCATCTCGCCCACGGCAGGGCGGTTCGACTGGATTTTGGGCGGCTATTTCCAGCGCAACGACATCCGCATCCGCATTCTTCAGGATCAGGGCGGCTTTCCCACCGACATCATCGGCGGCAACCAGCGCACGACCACCGGCCTGTTCGCACAGGGCAATTACGAGATCGTGCCGGGCCTTGAGGCGCAGTTGGGCGCGCGCTATTCGACCTATAAGGCCACCGGCTATGGCGATGTCACCATTGGGCGCGGCATTCCCGGCTTTCCCACGGCGGGCCTTGCCGTGGCCTCGCTGGCGGGCGAACATAAAGATTCGCTGGCGACCGGCAAATTCGCGCTCAACTGGAAGATCGACCGGGACAACCTGCTCTATGCGCTGGTCGCGCGGGGGTACAAGCCGGGCGGCTTTAATTCGCCCACGTCAAACTTCGATCCGGAACGCGTGATCAGCTATGAAGCGGGCTGGAAATCGGCCTTTCTGCATAACCGTATCCGCACCCAGTTGAGCGCATTCTATAACCAATATGCCAATTTCCAGTTCAACGTGGTCGAACCCAGCACCGGCTTTTCGGGCGTGGAAAACATCTCCACGGTCAAGATCAAGGGCGTGGAGGCGCAGGTGCAGGGACGCTTTGGCGCCTTCGGCTTTGACGCCAATGTGGCCTTTGTGGATTCGCATCTGGCCAGCGTGACCTTCGTCAACACCCGCCAGTTGGGCGGGGCCAATCTGGGTCCGCAATGCCCGATTGGCCAGCCATCCTCGCCGCCGCTCTGCTTTGACTATCGGCCCTTTATCCAAACCACCGGGGGCGGCCCCAATCTCTATGCGCCGCGCCTGACATGGGGTGGCGGGTTTGAATATGAATTGTCGCTGGGCGGTGAGGTGACGCTGACGCCGCGGGTGAACTATGCCTATGTCGGCGAACAATTCACCTATATCGGCTATTCGCCGCTCTCGGACCGACTCAATGCGCGCGAGCTGCTTTCAGCGATTGTCACGCTTAAACTCAACAACAGGCTGAAGGTTGAGGCATGGGGCACCAACCTGACGAACAAGCAATATATCACGGGCCAATTGAATTCGAACGAATTCTATGGGGCCCCGCGTGAGTTTGGCGTCAAGCTGAACGTGGCGTTCTGATGGCCGGGCCGGGGCGGCGGCAATCCGCCCCGGCCACCCTAGAGCCGCGCGAGCGACTGGCACACGTGCCGGACCAGATCGGCCTGACGGCCAACCCCGGCCTTGGCCAACGCGCTTTTTAGCTGCATCCTTGCGGTGCCTTCGGCAATGCCGCGATGGGCGGCGAAATCCTTGACCGTCATCCCGCCCACCAGATGCGTGGTCAGCGTGGCCTCGGCCATGGTCAGGCCGAACAGGTCGGCAACTTCAGCCGCATTGATACTGGGCGCCGTGGAGGGCGAGCAGAGCGCGACAAGCGCGAGATTATCCCCCGGACGGTCGGCGGCATCGCGACGCAGCACGCGAAGATGCAGCACTTCGCCGGGCCCATCCCCGGCGATGCGGCAGGTGTCGCCCCGCTGCCCCCTGATGGCATCCCGCACCATCAGATCGGCATCCATCGCGCGAAACCGCAATCTGCCGCCTGATCGCGCCATCTGCGGCAGCGTGCCCACAAGCCCTTCGGCCGCCGCATTCATCCACCGAATGTTGAGATCCCTATCACAGGCGATGAGCGCAAGGCTGGTTGAATCCATGAAGGCTTCGGTTATCGAAAGCCGCGCCTCATAGCCCGCAATCTTGCCCAAAAGGCTCGAAACCTGTCGGAAGTGGGGCAAAAGCTGGTTTAGAAAGCCCAAATCCGCCTCAGTCATGTCGCGGCCGTCGCCAAGATGGCGATGGAAAATCATGGTCGTATGTTCGCCCGGCGCGGTCTTGCACCCCAGCCAGAACCCCGGCCCCAAACCACAGGTGGCCAGACCATGGCGCAAGGCCTCCCGATCAGCGGCGGTGAAAGCCAGACTGCGCTGGTCGCTCTCGATCTCGTCCTGCCCGCGCGGTTCGGTGTCGCGGCGAAAGCGGGGGTTGAGCGGTGAATTGGCCCAGGCATCGTGGCGCTGCGCCTCCTGTGTGGACCATGTATCACGCCGACAAATGAACGGGACCAGATCGTCCTTATGCGCAACAAGGCTCTGAAACACCGCGCTGGCCACCCCCAGACGCAACTTTATCGCATCGAGAACAGCGGTCCAGCGCAGCTCCTCGCCCACCGCGCCATACATCGTGGCAATGAGTTGGTTGTCATCCACCGGCCAATGCCGCTCCTCTCTGCCCGTCACGGCGCTCTTTGGCCCGTTTGATCACCAATCTAGCCTGATTCCATCCGCAAGGCGAGATACGTTGCGCCGACGATATATTTGGCCGTCGACGCGTTGTCGGTCTGGACATCCGCTCCGGCCGCGCCATCTTGGGCGCGACGGCGCATCCTGCCGTCCATGTCCCCCCACATGGAGGCTCCATGCCTGCGATCCTTTCGATCGAAGCACTCGGCAAGCAATATAAATCCGGCCACAAGGCGCTTGAAAGCGTCGATCTGTCCATCGAACGAGGCGAAATTTTCGCGCTGCTCGGCCCCAATGGCGCGGGCAAGACGACCCTTATCAGCATCATCTGCGGCACCGTGACCCGCAGCACCGGCACTATCACCGTCGCCGGCCATGACATCGACCATGCCCGCCGCGAAGCCCGCCAGCGCATCGGCCTTGTGCCGCAGGAAATTGCGCTGGACATGTTCTCGACGGTGCTCAACACCGTACGCTTCAGCCGGGGCCTGTTCGGCAAGGCCCCCGATCCGGCCTATATCGAGGAAATCCTGCGCGACCTATCGCTGTGGGACAAGCGCAACGTGCGCACCATGGAGCTTTCCGGCGGCATGAAGCGCCGCGTGATGATCGCCAAGGCGTTGAGCCATGAACCCGAATTGCTGTTCCTCGATGAGCCGACGGCGGGCGTGGATGTCAACCTGCGCCGCGACATGTGGGCGCTGGTGCGCAAGCTGCGCGAACGGGGGATGACGATCATCCTGACCACCCATTACATCGAGGAGGCCGAGGAAATGGCGGACCGCGTGGGCGTCATCAACGGAGGTCGGCTGCTGCTGGTCGAAGACAAGGACGCCCTGATGCGCAAGATGGGCAAGCGGCAACTGACCCTGACCTTGCAGGCGCCCTTGGCGGCCATTCCGGAGCAGCTTGCCGAGTGGTCGCTGGTGCTGGCCGAGGATGGGTTGCGCCTGATCTACAGTTTCGATGCGCAGGCCGAAGACACCGGCATGCCCGCTCTGCTCCATCGCCTGAGCGAATTGGGCATTGCCTACCGCGATCTCGACACCAGCCGCAGTACGCTGGAGGATATTTTCGTCAATCTGGTGGAGAAGGCGGCATGAGCGGAATCAATCTCCACGGCATCTGGGCGATTTACCGCACCGAAATGGCCCGCTCGATCCGCACCGTCTGGCAAAGCGTGGCGACGCCGGTCATCACCACCGCACTCTATTTCATCGTCTTTGGCGGCGCCATCGGCTCGCGGATGAGCCATGTCGGCGGGGTGGGCTATGGCGCCTTCATCGTGCCGGGCCTGATCATGCTCAGCCTTTTGACCCAAAGCATCTCGAACGCCTCCATCGGCATCTATTTTCCCAAATTCACCGGCACGATGTTCGAGATCCTTTCGGCCCCGCTCAACGCAGTCGAGGCGGTGATCGGCTATGTCGGCGCGGCGGCAACCAAATCGGTGGTGATCGGCCTTATCATCCTTGCTACGGCCACCTTCTTTACCGATGTGCGCATCCTGCATCCGGTGTGGATGGTCGCCTTCCTGCTGCTGACCTCGCTGACTTTCAGCCTGTTCGGCTTTCTCATCGGCATCTGGGCCAAGAATTTCGAGCAACTGGCGATCATTCCCTCGCTGGTCATCACGCCGTTGACCTTCCTTGGCGGCGCGTTCTATTCGATCGACATGCTGCCCCAGCCATGGCGCACGGTCAGCCTGTTCAACCCGGTGGTCTATCTGGTCAGCGGGTTTCGCTGGAGCTTCTATGGCCTTGGCGATGTAGGGGTCGGCGCCAGCCTTGCATTCACCGCCGGGTTCATGGCGCTGTGCCTGATCGCTCTGGCGTGGATTTTCCGCACCGGATGGCGGCTCAAGCCCTAAGCAGCATCTTCGCAGTTCCGCAAACGCAGGGCGCCGGGCGGCGAGGCCAAGCGCAACATCATCAATGCAGAGGTTCTGGCTCATATGAAACCGCATGCCATCCTGATCAACACCGCGCGGGGCGATGTGAAGGATAAAGCCTCGCTGGTCGACGCATTGGCAATGGGGTTGCGGGCCTTGGCCAATCTTGACCACTGGGCACAAGGCCGCCCTCCAAGAGAGGGTCGATCATGAGCGACCTTACATCAAGGCTGATTGCCGACGAGCGCTTGCCTGACACTTATATGGAAACGGTTGATCGCTGGTGGCGGCCGCTGGCGCGAAAGATCGCCAACTGGCACAGCATGGCACATTCGGCGATCGTCGTGGGCATAAACGGGGCGCAGGGCAGTGGCAAATCCACCCTTTGTCGTTTCCTTCAGGAAGCCCTGCTGCCCGAGCTCGGACTCACGACCGTCACCCTGTCGCTCGATGACCTTTATCTGCCGCTGGCCGAACGGCAAAGGATGGCGCAGGAGGTCCACCCACTGTTCCGCACACGCGGCGTTCCGGGCACGCATGACGTTGCCATGGGGATGGCGGTGATCGACAGCCTGCGGGCTGGGGCGCGGGTGTTGATACCCCGCTTCAGCAAAAGCACGGACGACCGTATGCCGCCGCAGAATTGGGGGCAATGTTCAGGCCAGCCCGATGTCATCCTGTTCGAAGGATGGTGTGTGGGGGCAAGACCACAGGATCGAAGCAGCCTGACCGCACCGATCAACGCTCTGGAAGCGCAGGAGGACCCGCAAGGCATTTGGCGCAGTCATGTCAATGACGCCCTGCGCACCGACTATGCGCGCTGGTTTTCCGCCATCGACCATATGGTGATGCTGAAACCGCCGTCTTTCGACCATGTTCTGGCCAACAGGATGCTGCAGGAACACAAGCTGCGCGAAACCCAGCCGGATTCCCGCGCAGCCATGGATGACGATGCGGTAAAACGTTTCGTCAGCCATTACGAACGTCTGACCCGCCATATGCTGATCGACCTGTCGCCGCGCGTCGATGTCCTGATCGAGCTCGATGCCCGGCAAAATCCTTTTAACAGCCGCGGGCTGCTGTTTTGACGCAGGATATTCGCAAGGACAAGGAACGCGGCAGGACCGGCAAGGCCACGCCGGATGCGGGCCAATTGCCTCGGTCTGGTCTCATGCGATCTTGCCTAGACGACAGCGCATGTCGGGCCTAAGGGCATCGTTTTCAGGCTCTGAACAAGAGGCCCGCTGTGTCGATTGACCGACAAGCCAATACATTGCATCCTCGCTTGCGCTGGACCGGAACATTGGCGTCGCGGATCGCCGCGATCCTTGGCGCGATGGCGCTGGCGCTGGCGGCCATCGCGTTTGCGCAAGGCGGAGAATGGGCCCAGCGCGCCTTTCTTGCGCTATATCGCCACGCGCCATGGGCGCCGCTGATCCTGACCCCGGCCCTGTTCATGATGGTGGTATGGTTCACGCGCCGCTTCTGGCCGCTCGCACGGGCCTCCGGCATTCCGCAGGTGATGGCGGCCTGTCACAAGCCGGATGGAGCCAAGGCCGCGGCGCTGCTTTCCCCATCGACCGCTGCGGCCAAATTTGTCGGCACGATGTTGATCCTGCTGGCAGGCGGATCGGCCGGGCGCGAAGGGCCCACGGTGCAGATCAGCGCCTCTATCATGATGGCGGTGAACCGGATGCTGCGGGTGCCGATCACCTCGGGCGTGGTGATCGCAGGGGGCGCGGCGGGCGTGGCCGCGGCCTTCAACACGCCGCTGGCAGGGGTAGCCTTCGCCATTGAGGAACTGGCGGCCGCGTTTGAACAAAAGGTCGCGGTACAGGTGATGGCAGCGGTGATGATCGCGGGTCTGGTCAGTCTGGGCCTGTCGGGTGATTATATCTACTTCGGCGCGATGAGTGCGGCGCTGGACCTGCGCACCATGCTGATCGTCGTGCCGCTGGCAGGGGTCTGCGGCGGCCTGCTGGGCGGATTGTTTGCTCGCGCAATGGTCGTCATGGCATGGTCGGGCGCGCCATGGCTGGCAAGGATAAAGGCGCGTCCGCTGATTCTGGCCGGGGCATGTGGGCTGATCGTGGCGATCACGGGGATCGCCAGCGGCGGGCTGTCATGGGGAACGGGCTATGAGACCACTCGGGCCCTGCTTGAAGGACATCATACTTCGCTGATCTTCGGCCCGGCCAAGCTGATTTCCACGCTGGCCACGGCGCTGAGCGGCGCGCCGGGAGGCATCTTTGCCCCTTCGCTCTCGGTGGGCGCAGGGCTGGGGCAAGGTCTGGCGATGATCTTTCCCACCCATCCCAGCGGGGCCATCGTGGTGCTGGGCATCGTGGGCTATTTCTCCGGCGTGGTGCGCGCGCCGCTGACGGCGATCATCATAGTGATGGAGATGACCGCCGACAGGTCCATGATCCTGCCGCTGTTCGGCACCGCCCTCATCGCGGACTGGATCAGCGCGATGGTATGTCGGCCGAAACTGTACCATGCCTTGTCCTTGAGCTTTCGGTAAGGCCCTTCATCAATTCGGGCAAGCAACAGTTGGTGGTTACGCGGCGGGCGGCTATGATCCTATAATCGCCCTCGTCGAAGGAGCAGACCCTATGCATTCGAGATCCGCCGATGCGGCCGATGGCGCCGCCCTTTGCCATCCTGAAAGGGCCGGATGACAATGCGGATAGGCCATTTCCCCGTCAGTCGGCGCATGTTGGGCCGGATGGCCATCGGCGCCTCCATGGCCTCTTTCACGCCTTTTCCCGCAAGGGCTGCCTCCGCGCCTGCCCCGCGATTTTCGGTGATGGCATGGGCGTTGGGTCACGACATTCCCTTTGAGCGCCAGTTGGGCATCATCAGCCAGGCCGGTTATCAGGGAATCGAGCTGACTGGCGAATTTCGCAACTGGACAAAAGCCGAAACGCGCGAGGCCGCCTCGCGGATCAGGGGTCATGGTCTGGTCGTCGACGCCATGGCGGGGGTGCGAACGGGCTTTGCAAAAATCGGGGAAACCGCGCAGTTCCTCACCGAACTGTCGCAGGTGATCGAAAGCGCAGTCACGCTGGAATGCGGTCGCGTCATTTTGGTATCGGGCCCGGTCGCGCCGGACATGGCCCCGGCCGAACAGCAATCCCGCGTGGCCCAGGCGTTGCAAAAGGCGGCCGAGCTTGCCGCTGCCGCCTCGATCGAGCTGGTGATCGAACCCATCGACCGGTTTGAAAATCCTACGTGCTTCCTGACCGGCGCGCGTCAGGCAAAGGCAATTTTGCAGCAGGTGAACAAGCCGAACGTCAAGATCCTGTTCGATATATTTCACGAGCAGCGAGCCTATGGCAATGTTCTGGAAACGCTCGAACTGCTCATCAAGGATATCAGCCTCATCCATATCGCCGATTCGCCCCGGCGCGGCGCGCCCGGCACTGGCGAGCTTAATTTCCGGCGCGTTTACAGTGAATTGGGGCGCCTAGGCTATCATGACTGGATTGCCATGGAATTTTACCCCGAAGGCGACCCGGTGCCGCCGCTCGTTACGGCCCGCCATCAGGCGATTGAGGCGATGTCGCGCCAGCCCACATTAGGAACCGGGGCCTAGCCCCCTCCCCCCTGATCCTCGGCATCAGGTTGGCAAATTGTATCCATCTTCTTTGATCGGAATGGGTTAAGCCACGTCTGGACGGATGATCGCTATCAAGTCGCGTTCCGGCCGGGCCGGCACGCACTTCGTTCCCGCGATGATTAAAGGGAGCCAGACATGAACAGCCTGCCCAGAATTAATGCGGTCTATTGGATCACTCTTATCGCGGCGAGTGTGTTTGGCACCAACACCGGGGACTATGTTTCCGATGAACTGGGGATCGGGCATCTGTCCGGCCTGCCGTGGCTTGCGCTGCTGTTCGGCGCGATCCTGATTGCCGAGCGGGTCTTGCGGCCCGCCTTGCCCCTGCTCTTCTGGCTGGCGATCATCACGGTACGCACCGCCGCCACCAATATTGGCGATGCTTTCCATGATTTTCACCTGGGCTTTGCCGTCTCGTTGCCGGTTGTGTCGCTGGCTTTCGTACTGGCCGTGGCGGCCTATCGCCGGTTGGGTGGGGGCGTTGCGGAAAATGGAGCGGCCAAAGTGGATTGGGCCTATTGGCTGTGCATGATGATGGCCGGTGCATGGGGGACGATCATGGGGGATTTCACCTCGTTCGGCCTGACCAGCCCGCCGCTCTTCCCCGCCATGGGCACGGTCTGGCTGAGCGGTCTGCTGGCGCTGGTCTTTATCGGCGGCGGTCGGGGCCGATTGGTTGGTGGCTGGTATTACTGGCTGGCGGTGGGCATGGTGCGTGCGGCGGGTACGGCGGCGGGTGACGCACTCGCGCATGCTCTGGAAGGCCCGGACCATAGTCTGCTGCCCGCTCTGGGCATCAGCGGGGGCGTCTTCCTGCTCCTTGTCCTAGGGTTCTATGGGCGCAGGGCGGCGGGGAACATCGTCCAGCCCACATGCTGAAGTCCGGCAAATCGGATCACTGCCTGCACCCGGCCCCGTTTCGGCAAAAGGTACAGGCAGTGATCCCATATTCAGCCGAATTGGCTGACGCTCAATCGTAGATCGGGCGCAACTCCTTATCGAGATAATAGCGCGTCATCGCCATCGAGGCCAAAAGGTCGGGCGAGCCGTCATATTCGATCGACATCCAGCCCTTGAACTCATGCTGTTTGAGCAGGCGATAGAGGCCCTTGAGGTCCAGATCGCCCATGCCCGGTTCCCAGAACCAGCGCGTGCCGTCATCGGTGATCTCAGGGTCCTGAGAGAAACGCAGGCTGTCGGGTTGATTGGACGAGGCCGTATCCTTGAGGTGGAATGTGCTGATGCGTTCGTGATAGTCGCCATAGAACTTCAACAGATCCTCGCCCATGATCGAGATCTGGGCCGTGTCGATGCAGTAATGCACAAATCTCGGATCGGTTGTTTCGATCAGCTCGCGATGGTTCGACAGGTTGATCGCACAGAAAAATTCGTTGTGCAGTCCGATCTTGACCCCTTGATCGGTGGCATAACGGCCGATCTCATTCATAACTTTGGCGCATTGCTGCACCTCTTCGCGGCTCAGCGGCCCGGTCCCGTAATAGTTCTGCGTCGGACAGGTGTTCATATAGGTGCCGCCGAAGCGCACGATAGTGTCCACAGCCTCGCGGCCGGAACGCACAGCCTCGTCGAAATGATCCGCCGCATGGGAAGCATGCGCACCGTGGAACATGCCGATCACGCTGACCCCGCGCTCTTTTGCAAAAGCCGTGAAATTCTCGGGCGAGCCGAACAGGGGCAGGATGTCGGCCATATCCCACGGCGCAATCTCGATCCCGTCGAAACCAAGCGCAGACTGATATTTCAGAATATTATCCCAATCGGAATAATAGGCGCTGTTGGTCTTGTCTTCATAATAGAACTCACGAAAATTATCGATCTTCTTGTAGGGGATCGATTTCCAGTGGCTCATATTGGCATAGTGAATGTTGGGCATCGCGGATTCTCCGTCCGTCTTATTTCTGAAACTGGTTGAGCAAGGAGCGGGTCCGCAGCAGCGCGCGAAACGGATCGCGCGTCTGCCGGGCGCTGCACGTGATCGGCCCCTGATAATTCAGCCGGTCCAGCAAGCCCGCGATCTGTAAAAGATCGACCGACCCGGTCCCCGGATCGCGGAAGACCTGCGTTGCACGATGGGACGGGAATTCAGGATTGGGCGTTTTCCAGACATCCGCCGTATCAACAAAGTCGGTGTCGGTAAGATGTACGCAGCCGATCCGCCCGCCATGCGCCGCAAGAAAATCCGCCGCCGAGGTGCCGGCAACGAACAGGTTGGCCGTGTCGAGGTCAAGCTTCACCGTATCAGGCAGCGCATCGAGCAAGGGCAGAACCCGCTCACCGCCGAACAGACCCCAGTATTCATTGCGCAGAACCAGCGTGACGCCCAGCTCCGCCGCCTTGGTGGCAAGCCCGCCCAGCATTTCGGCAGTGCGCTGGGTGAAGGCCTCTTTCTGGCTTTCGAGGTCGGGATGATATTGCAAAATGCGGCCATAGAAAGGCGATGGGCTGATGGCGAAATAATCCGCGCCCATATCTGCGGCATGGGCAAGAGCCTCATGGGCAAAATGACCCGTTGCGCCAAAATAGAAGCCGAGATTGTCATTGCGCATGAACAGGTTGGGATCAAAGGTGATGCCCGTGACGCGATCAACCCCGCTTTCCTTCAGCAGCGCGCGATAATTGGCCGCGCTTTCATATTTGGTGTTCACGCAATAGCGGTTCATCGGCACGCCGCTGCGCCCGCCAAATTGCCACACCGGCTCATAAGGGATCTCGATGGCCGAAAAGCCCGATGCGGCAATCAGCCTGTAAAGCTCCTCCCAGAAATACTTGCTTTCATAGCGGTTCCGGTTGGGTTCCTGATAGTGTCGATTGATCAGATCGAGGCTTATTGCGATCGTTTCTGTGTGCATGACTGAGTTCCGTCTCCGCGTAAGACCGCGTTTCGTTGCATAGGTTGGATCAGAAGGGCGCCGCCCATCCTGTTTCGGAATATGTCAGCGCGATCACGCGGTCTTGCCGCGCCCGGTGATCGGCCAAAGCAGCATGACCAGCGTTTGGGCCACCAGCAGAACCACCGCGCCGCCGCTATAAGTCCAGCGGATCGCCTCGCGCGCGCCGTCGCTGACATGGCCGGGCACATAGCCAAAGGCGCCCAGCACATAGGCAAAGCCCGCCGTGCCCAGCGCCATGCCCAGCTTGGTCGACAGGCTGATACCGGCCGAGAGCAAGCCTTCGCGGCGGGTGCCGAACTGGGCTTCGTGATAATCCACCGTCTCTGCGATCATCGCAAAGGCGGCCGTGATGGTGATCGATGTGGCAAGGCAACCGGCGATATAGAGGCCAAGGAACAGGCCCACATGATCCTGCACAAAGGGCAGAGCGGCAAACAGCACCGCGGCAATGGCCAGCGCCGCCACTGTGCCGTTGCGAATGCCCGTGCGCGCCAGAATGGCGGGCGCCACAAAGGCCGAGAGCAGCAACATTCCGGCCACGGCGGGCAGCATCACTGAGATCATCCAGGGCTTGCCCAGCACATCAATGGCGAAATAGGCTGTGGCCGCCATCATCATGCCAAAGCGCGCAAAATAGAGCAGACAGGAGCCGAAAACCACCAGCCAGGCCCGATTTTGCAGCATCTCCTTCACCGCCGGCAGGATGGCGAAGCGCGGCGAGGCATGGTCCTCATGCCTCTCACTGCAATTGCGGAACAGCGCCACCGTGCAGGCAAAGCCGACAGCGGCAAACAACGCCGCCGCCAGCGTGAAGCCGCGCTGTTGATCCGCCCCGCCAAGCGCGCCCACCAAAGGCATCACCGTTGCCGTGCCCAGCACCACGCTGACCGATGTGCCGATCGAGCGCATTCCCGACAGTCTGAGCCGTTCGCCGCCGTCCAGCGTCATCATCGGCATCAGCGCGGTATAGGGAATGGCCTGAAAAGACATGAGAATGCCCAATGCCTTGAAGGTCAGGAAGGCATATACAAGCTGCGCGCCCTGCCCCCATGCGGGCACATGGAACACCGCAACCGAAACAAGGGCATAGGGCAAGGCGACAAACAGGAAATAGACGCGCGTCCGACCCCACCGGCTGCGCGTTTTGTCCACCGCGATGCCTACCAGAACGTCGATCACCGCATCGAGCAGCCGCGCCACCAGAAACACCGTGCCCACCGATGCCGCAGGCAGGCCCACCACGTTGGTATAATAAAACAACAGAAAACCGCTGGCCATATTATAGGCCAGACTGGTTCCCATATCGCCAAAGCCATAGCTAAGCCGTTCGGCAAAGCTCAATTTTGTGTTGTTCATGGCCACATCCTCTCCCGAGTGGCAGCAGATTATGGCCTTTAGCAGTCCAGCTTTTGCCGGGTCAGCGCCAAGGATTGGTCCATGGGCAGGGTGGGGAAATATTCCAGTCCAATCGCGCCGGAATAGCCCAGATCCGCCAAGGTCTGCGTGACTTTGGCCCAATCAACCGAGCCGGTGCCCGGTTCGTTGCGCGCGGGCATATCGGCCACCTGAACATGGGCGACCAGATGGATGCGCCCGGCCAGAACCTGCGCCATATCCTCGCCCATCACCGCACTGTGCCAGACATCGTAGAGCAGCCGCAGGTTGGGGCTGTTGACCGCCTCGACCAGATCGAGGCCCAGCTTGGTGCTGACCAGATACATGGCCGCAAAGAGCTGTGTGTTGAGCGGTTCGAGCAGCAGCGTGACCCCCGCTTCCTCTGCCACATCGGCCACCGCGCGCAAGGCGGCGACGGCGTTGGCGAAATGCTCTTCCTCGCTCAACCCCTCGACGCGAAAACCCGAGGCCACGATCAGGTCAGGCTTGCCCAGCTTGGCGGTGGCCGCGATGGTTTCGCGCACGGCCGTCACCAATTCCGCGCGCTCGGCCGGATCGACGATCGAGCGACGCGGATCAACGCAAACCCCGGTCAGCCGCATGCCTGTCTCGTTCAACGCCTGCGCCAGAGCATCCACCGGCTTGTCGCGCCACAGGTGAAATTCGGCCAGCTCAAAGCCCGCCGCCTTGGCCGCACGCAAACGCGCGTCCAACTCGCCGGCTTCGGTAAATTGCCATTCAATACAGGATGAAAGTGGATAGCACGCAGACATAGGATCCTTTTCCCATTCTACGGCCCCGTGGCGCTGCTCGCGCTCGTATGCCTGGCAGGGTTCATCCCTGCTATTTTGTGTGCCGCCTTCATCGCCGCATTTGCCCGACAGGTCAATATGGTTTGATGCAGCATGATGCTTTGCGCGATCAGGCGCTTGCCTCACAAAGACAGATTACGATTTCGATACAATCAATTCAGACAGATAGCGGTGCATTTTCGCGACGAATGATGTCGGCTTTCCAAATTGGATGGCAAAACGCCCCATCGCATGGGGCGGGCAAAAATCATCCATCGCAACCAGCATACCACTGGCCAGTCCGATCCGCGCGCGAGGCTGGCTCATCAGGATCGCGCCCACTCCGGCATGGGCCAGTTCCAGAGCATGATCAAAAGCGACATGGGGAGCGGCGAAAAGCCCACTGTGATAGGTGACCAGCAATTCGGCATTGGCGAAGGGCTGTTGATCGATCGGACACGTGAAATAGGCCAGATCCAGCTCAAGCGCGTCCATCACCACCTCCGGCGCCACGGCAATGGTATGGAGATCGGCCGAGATCTTGCGGCCATCGCTGCTGAATTCCATCGGCGATGTGCGCAATATCGTATTGAGAATGACACTGTCCGAACCGACCCGGATCGGCACGACCATGCTTCCGCTGAACCCCAATTGCCGAGCGCTCTCAAGCAGGCTGTCAGCGCCCAAATGGAAATGTTCGCCCGCAGACGTTAAAACGTTGGGGCGGCCCGGCGCGCGAGTGAACAACGGACGTGCGCAGGCCGTCTCCAGCGCATTGATATGGCGGCTGACCGCCGCTTGCGTGATCCCCAGCGCCTCGGCGGCGGCCATATAGGAACCGGCCTGACAAACAGTCCTGAACACTTCCAACTGGCGGATCGTTCCGACCATACCTTTTATCCCATACCCATATAGTCATGACTCCCATAGCCGAATGGGGCGTCGCGGGCGAACCCATGTTTTTGTAATCCCATTATCGACCCGGGCGAAAGATGCCGGAAAGCATGGCCCGTTTTTTCGAAAGGCCATGAGCACGATGGGAGACAAAATGGCACGACATCCCCGCAGACCGGCCGCCTCGCTCTGCGTTCTGGCGCTGGCTTTGCTGCTGACCGGCGCGGCTATCGCGCAAACGGTCCCGCCAGCGCTGACGCCCATTGTTGCCCACGCGCCGGTGGCTCCGGCGGGTGCGCCCAATGTGCTGATCGTGCTGAATGACGATGTCGGTTTCGGCGCAGCCGGCACTTTTGGCGGACCGATCCCGACCCCGGCCTATGATGCGCTGGCCGCGCAAGGGTTATGCTATAATCGCTTTCACACCACCGCCATGTGCTCGCCCACCCGCGCGGCGCTGCTGACCGGGCGTAATCCCCACCATGTGAACATGGGCACGATCACCAATCTTGCGGTCAACGCGCCCGGCTATACCGGCATCCTGCCCAAAAGCGCGGCCTCCATCGGGCGGGTGCTGCAACTGGCGGGCTATTCCACGGCGTGGTTCGGCAAAAACCATATCACGCCCGAATGGGAATCCACGCCCGTCGGCCCGTTCGACCGTTGGCCCACGGGGCTGGGTTTCGACTATTACTATGGCTTCATGAACGGCGCGACCAGCCAATGGACGCCTGCTCTGAACGAAAATACCGTTTCGGTCGACCCGCCGCGCCAGCCCGGCTATATTCTCGACCGCGATCTGGCAGACCATTTGATCGGCTGGATGCGCCTGCATGTCTCCATCGCCCCCACCAAACCGTTTTTCGCCTATCTCGCCCCCGGATCGGCGCATGAACCGCATCAGGCGCCGCCCGAATGGATCGCCCGCTTCAAAGGCCATTTCGATCAGGGATGGGACAAGGTGCGCGAGGAAACTTTTGCCCGGCAAAAACGCATGGGCATCATCCCGGCCAACGCAGTGCTGACCCCGCGACCGGCCGAAATTCCGGCGTGGGACAGTCTTAACGCCAAGCAAAAGGCGCTGGCGGCCCGGTTGATGGAAGTCCACGCCGCCCAGCGCGCCTATTGCGATGCGCAATTCGCCCGGATCGTCGCCGCGTTGAAAGAGGCTGGCCAGTGGGACAACACCCTGGTCCTCTATATCGACGGCGACAATGGCGCCTCTGCGGAAGGCGGGCAGGAAGGCTCGGTGTTGGGCGCGCTCAATGGGCCTCAGACCACGCCGGCCTATGACTGGGGCAAGCTGAGGGATCTGGGCGAGCCTTGGTCTTCGGAAAACTATCCCGCAGGCTGGGCATGGGCGATGGACACGCCATTCCAATATTTCAAACAGGTCGCCTCGCATCTGGGCGGCATACGCGACGGATTGGTGATCAGTTGGCCCAAGCGCATCGCCCGCCCCGGCGAGATGCGCCACCAGTTCGGCTATGTCACCGACATTGCCCCCACCATTTACGAGGCCATCGGCATCACCCCGCCCGAAACCGTGGACGGCGTGGCCCAGATAAAGCTGGACGGACAGAGCCTGCTTTATCTGGGCCACGTCGATGCCCCCGAAAGGCATCGCTCGCAATATTTCGAGATGCTGGGCAACCGTGCCTTCTATCGCGATGGCTGGCTTCGAGCATCCCGCCAAAATTGCCGTGGGAGGCCAAACCCTGGACCCCGCTGGCCCAGTGGTCGTGGGCGCTTTACGATCTGAACCATGATTATTCGCAATCGCGCGATGTTGCGGCGCAAAATCCGGCTCTGCTGGCAGATATGCGTCAGGGTTTCAATTCTGCAATGCATGAGAATGACTTTGGCCTGCTGGATATGCCGATCGGGCCGCGCACACGCGATGGTCTGCGCCCCTATTAGGCCAATGGACGCACACATTTCACCTATTGGCGACAGGAGCGCCCGCTTTCGGACGAGGCATTCCCCAATATCCGCAACCGCAACTGGTCGCTCAATGTCCCGATCACGATCAACGGACAACAGGATAACGGAACGCTGATTTCGCAGGGAGGTTTCCCCATTGGCTGGGGGCTCTACATCATCCGTGGCCGCGCCACTTTCCTCTACCGCTGCGAGCCTCAACCGCTGGGACGACTGACCCATCCCGCAATGCTGAGCAAGGGGGCGCACAAAATTGACCTGCGCGTGGTTGCCGATGGCTCTGCTCCGGGTGCCGGAGCGAAGGTGATGCTCTCCGTCGACGGCGCAAAGCCGGTTGAGATGCATCTGCCCTCCACGGTGCCCAATTACTTTGGGCAGGATGGTGTCGGGATCGGCCGCGACACGGGCACCGCGATCAGCCGCGATATCTCGATGCCCTTACGCTTTTCCGGTGAAATGGGGCCGGTGCTCATCGATCTGCATTGAAAAACGGCGCGCCGCTTTCCTCCATGCCGGCGCCTTACCCTCTTGCAACGCCCTGCATCCCCGCTACCCTGAAAGGCTGAAGAAACGGGGGACGACATTTCATGCAAGATCATTCGCTGTCGCGGCGCGCGATGCGCGCCGTGCTGGGTGTGGCTTTGGCTGCGCTCTGTGCAGAGCAGGTCGCCGCGCAAGAGGTCACAGCGATACCGCCACCTGTGCCGGTCCCGGCGGCCGCCACGCCGGATGCAAAGCTGCCCTCGCTCCACATCCGCTGTGACGGCAACCCGCCGCATATGAGCGATGCGGAAAGCTTCGCACGCTTTGTCGGAGCGGTGACATTGCTGGCCCTGTTTGCACCCCGCCCAGAATTGCCCTCGCCCGAAAAGCGTGTGTTTGGCGAGGCGGGGGTGGCGATCTGTTCGCAATTGATCGACGATCCGGCCCATCGTGAAAAGAACACGCTGCGTCGACTGCCCCTTCTGCTGGCGCGGTCGGCGCACAATATCGAGGCCAAGCACTATGACAAGGCGCTGGCCGATGTGGTGCAGGCCCGCGCCGAAGCGGCAGCCGAGGGCCTGACCAGCAACCCCTATTTCCAGCGCAGCATGGGCATCTCGCTCGACCGGTTTGAAGCGGCGGCACGCATCCGGATGGGCGATGCCGCAGGGGCGCGCGACGCGGGCCTGGCGGCGGCGGTGGCTGCGCCCTATTCCTTTGTGCCGGTGATGACCGGCCAGGATTTTGGCTGGGCCAACCGCAAGGATGGCGGGCTCGCCGAGAATTATCTTGCCGCAGCTGATCGCATGGTGATCACCAGCGCAATGATCCACGCCAACCGGCTGGAAGATCAGAACCAGCTTGCCGCCGCCGTCGCCCTGCGCGAGGCGGTGATCGTGCGTGCGCAGGCTGTGGTCACCGATTCCAAGAACAGCGCCCCGCTGGCCGATGCCGCGATCACGCATGCGCTGGCCGGGGACTGGGCCCGCGCCGAGGCCCGCGCCGGGGAGGCGCGAGCCAACCTTGAAGCGCGCGATGCCGAGGGCAAGCCGGAGAACGACCGCGCGGGCGTGGTGGAAAAGCTGGACTTTCTGGGTATCCTGCAACTGGTGCGCGAGGGCAGGCTGGATCAGGCGCGGCGGATGTTCGGGGCGCGCAGCGAATGGTCTTCGATCAGCTATGGCGCGCGCTTTCTGCTGGTCGACAAGCTGCGCAAGGATGCGACCAAGGATCAACTGACCGGCATTCTGGCCACCGGCAGCGACGAACAATGGGACGTGATGCGCCGCCGCATTCTGGCCACCCAATTACAGAATGACACCAACAACCGCACGCTTTTCAGCAACATCCTGACCTATGCCAAGGTGGATGACTATGAAAGGCTGAGTAAAATTGTCTGGAATACAGACAAATCACGGATGATCGGCAAGGAGCCGATCAAGAACTCCCGCTTCTATCAGGTAAATACCGCAAGCGCCCCCATCAGCTCGCCCTTCGCCCAGATGGATGCGCTGATGCTGCATGCAGCCTTGCTGGCCAAGGCGCGCGGCTTCAAGGGGTTTACCATGATCGCCCCGCGCGCGGTCGGGGATTGGATGTGGGTCGCCTTTGGCAATCCCGGCGATGCCGATAGCCCCGCCGCCATGTTCATCGATGCGGACAAGGCCATAGCCGAATTGCGCCAGATCATCCCCACGCCCGAGGAAGTGACCGCAAGGCAGGCCGAGCGGGAAAAGGCGGCGCTGAAAAAGGCCAGCGCCTGACTGGTAAAACGGCCATCCGGAGCGATCACAACAATCGCTTTGGATGGCCGACTTCATTCGCCTTGCAGCATGGCCGCCACCATGGCTTGCCAAACTGCCAGACAGTCTGCATTTTCAAGCTTGGCTTCACCTCTGCCGAGCATCGCGGCGCTGGGCTCCATGATGGCCATAAACGCCACGCGCGCGTTATCGCGGTACATTTTGCGCATGGGCTCGGCGTCGGGATCGCTCCAGTCCCAATCAGGCTGAACATTATCGTACATGGCGCGAGCGGCGCGTTCGAGCGGGGTCAAATTCATCTCGGTCATCGCAAGGCCTGTAGCCTGCATGACCGCCATGGTGAAGCCGCTGATCCACTTTTGCGCGCCGCGCCCGGCATGATCAAACACCGCGCCCTATGTGGCCGACCAGTGGCGCAGCAGATTGTGATAGAGATGGGTCAATTCATCGAGCGAGCTATGCTCGGGCACATCCATGGACAATTGCTGGATCGCCCCGTCCAGTTCAAACAGCATCCGCCGCCGTTCGGGCGAGGCGACGAAGCTTTGCGCCCACATGAAAGAGACATAGCGCCGGCCGTGCGTCACGGGTTCGACCCGGTGCAGGCTGGAGCTGGGATAGACCACCATATGCCCGGCGGGCAGTTTCACCTGATGGGTGGCAAAAGTGTCCTCGATGGTCAGTTCGCCGCCATCATATTCTTCCGGATCGCTGAAAAACAGCGTAGCCGAAATGTCGGAGCGCACGAAATCACCGCTGCCCGGAACCGGGAAAAGCGCGTTATCGACATGGCTGCCATAGCGCCCGCGCCCATCGTAGCGGGAAAAGCGCGGCTGGAGCAAACGCAGCGGCAAGGCGGATGCAATGAAAGCAGGCGTCTGGCCCAGCCGTTCCTGCACCAGGTCACCCAATTGCCGGGCCAGCGGATGATCGAGCGGCAACTGCTCATTGTCCTTCACCCGCGCGGCGCGATGACCTGCGGTGGCGCGCCCGTCTGCCCAATCGGCAGTTTCCAGCAACAGGCGGATCTCGCGCCATTCATCGCGCGAGAAAACCTCGGGGATTTCGATAATCATCCAGATGCCCTCAGGATCAAAAAACCGGCATGGCGGCACAAAGCATGATCGCAACATGCTTTGATCCAGCCATGCCGGCCTTCCCTGCCTTTCGCCTCGAAAGGCAGGGAAGATTGGAAATTACAGCTTCACATTCATGGTCAGCACCGCCGAGCGCGCATCACCCGGCGTGGCCCAGCCATTGTTGCGGATGCGGGTGAAATAGAGCTTGTCGGTGAAGTTCTTCACGTTGAGCTGGAGCGAGACCCGCTTGTTGATCTCATAGGCCAGCGAGGCCTGATGCACCCAATAGGCCTGCGAGCGGGTGGCCGGGGTCAAGCTGTTGGTGGCCGCGACATAGGTGGGCGAGGCGAAAGCGAAGCTGCCCTGATAGGTCGCGCCATAGCCCAGCGTCAGGCCGTCGAAGAGCCTGTATGTGGCAAAGATGCTGCCTGCATCCTCGGGTGTATTTTGCAGCGCCGTGCCGCCCAGCGGGTTGCGGTTGGCCGCCGAATTGCCGCAGGTGGTCGAAGGATTGGCGATGCAGTAATTCGACACCGACTGGAGCAGACGCCCGCGCAAATGCGTGTAATTGGCCGTCATGCGCAGGCGCGGCGTGACATTGCCACTGGCGCCCAGCGTGATGCCATCCACCCGCGATTTGCCATTAAGCTGTTGATCGGGAATGGTCGGATCGTTGGAGGCCACCGCATATTTGTCGCGTTCATTGCGGAATATCGACGCGGTCAGCAGCAGGCCGCCGAGCACTTCGGCCTTGACCCCGATTTCGTAATTCTTAGCCGATTCGGGATCGATGTTGCAGGTGGCCGCGCTGCACGAACCATTGACCGACGCCTTGGAGGGCGTGCGCGAATTGCCATAGGCGACATAGAGGCTGACTGGCTCGACCGGCTTATAAACAAGCCCCACGCGATAGGAAAACAGCGTGGCCGAATTGCGGAACGTGGTGCCTGGCGTCACCGCGCCCAGCGTGGCGGCGGCGGTCGATACGGTGTCGGCGCGATAGGTGCCGGTGTTGTCTTCAAGCCGGACGCCGGTGTTCAGCTCAACCTTGCCCAGCTTCATCGTGTCGAAGAAATAGACTGCATAATTCGACTGCTCACCGGTCTGGCGCGCGCTTTCGATATAGTTGATCGGGCCGGTATAGGTGTTGCTGCCGTAAACCAGCGCGCTGTTGCTGCCCACCGCCACATTGTCGGGGTTGGCGATGTTCATCAACGGCAGCGCGGGCGATGTGCCATCGACATTGCGCAGCGAACTGCCGCTGGAGAGATGGAATTTCTCCCAACTGATCGCTGCGCCAAGGTCGATCGTATGCTCGATCCGACCGGTGTTGAACACCGCCTTCAGGTCCACCTGATCGAAGAACAGGTCATTGGTGCTTTTGCGCGTGTTGCCGCGCGGGCCGCTCGGCTGGTAATACCCTGCGGGCACGGTGCCGCATGAGGCCCCGGTGGGCGTAAGATTGGTCGATGTCAGGCACCATGTGCCCTGCGGTGGATCGACCAGCGTGAACTGCGTCACCTGTTGCCAGCGCGCCAGATTGCGCAGCGAGATTTTCGCTCCCAGATCGTGCTCGAAAATGCCGGTGGCCTGATTGACGACGCTGCGCTGGCGATCAACGTTGCGATAGCCGAAATAGTCGCTGCGGCTTACACCCTGTACCAAGCCATTATAATAGGGCAGCCCATATTGGGGGACGTTGGTGTCTTCCTGATGGACATATTGCAGCGTGTAGCGCGTGGGCGTGCCAAGGCCGAAGGTCAGCGCGGGCGCAATGCCCCAGCGCTTGTAATTCTCCACCTCGCGCCCCGGAACGCGGTTCTTGTGCGCCATGGCGTTCAGGCGAAAGGCGGCCTGCCCACCAATGGTGCGGTTGATATCGGCCGTGGCGCGGTAATAATCGGCGGTGCCCACGCCGGCGCTCAGCACGCTTTCATTGTGGGCCAGCGGCTTTTTCGTTACCAGATTGATCTGTCCACCCACCGATCCTGCGCCCGAGACGACCGAATTGGCGCCATTGGTGATTTCGATGGTTTCAAGATTGAAGGGGTCGGTGCGCGTATATTGCGCGCTGTCGCGCACACCATCAACCGTGATGTCATTGCTGGCGCTATAGCCGCGGAAGGTGATAGCGTCGCCATAGCCGCCCCCGCCCTCGCCCGCGCCAAAGGTGATACCCGGCACGGTGGAAAGCACGTCGCGCAGGGTCAGCAGGTTCTGCTCCTCGATCTCGGCGCGGCCAAGAACCGTGATGGTTTGGGGCGTATCGCGCACCGGGCGCGTGCGCTTGGGCGATTCCAGCTTGCGCGTGGGTTCAACCACCACGCTGTCGGTCACCGCGAAACTGCCCAGATTCTGCTCCTGCTGCTGGGCCTGAGCGGGCGCGGCCAGCGCAGGCGCGATGCAGGACAAGGCAAGAAAGGTCCGCCGCGCGGCGCGCGGCGAGGAACGATGGTTCATGTGGCCCCCAAGGATTGCAAACTCGCGTCAACCGCGAGGCCACTGCGTGTAAATGCGAATCACTATCATTTGCAAGATATTTATTGCGATTGATTCGCACCATTGTATCAAACTATGTCTGCGCACCCTGCCCGCCTCCGGCCAAAGCCGCTTCAGCCCAGCTCCCACCCGATATTGCGCTTCAGCATGTCCTGTTCGGCCAATGTGAGTTGCCCGCTGAGGAGCAGATCGTCACGAAGCCGCGTCAGGATTGTTGCCCGAGCTTCGCGAAACCGGACCTCGGGCACAAAGCCATACTCCTTGCGAACGCCCGCCGCGTACCATGCATACACTTCCGGATCGGCATGCCACAGGATACTCAGATCAGCCTTCAGTAACAGGTTGACCGCCTGATCCTGCGCCGTCCTTTCATCGCTGAAATGATGGCTTTTGGTCGCGAGAATCATCTCCGCAACCAGGCGCTTGTCGAGCGGTTCAGGCGGCAAGAAGACATCTGAAGCAGACTGGAACATGGCCAGCGACAATTCCTCATTGTCGCCGCGGGCCGGGTCGTAGATGATGTCATGGAACAGCGTCGCGGCAGTCATTTCGGGCGTAAAGGCATGATGGGCCGGGATCTGACCCAGCATGAGGTCAATGTGTCGAAGCGTATGGTAGTAGCGCTGCGCTTCGCTATGATGGCCGATGATCAATGCGCGCATATCGCCCGGCAGGTTCAACCGGTCGAACGCGGCGATCAGCGATGGATGGTCGGACATACTCGGGCCTCCAGAAGCCAGACTAGGTAGACGGGAATAACAGTGCAATCGCCGGTAACGCCATGAGTGTCTATGTCGACAGCGCCATTCACGCACTGCGCGGGCGGCTGATGTGTCACATGTTCTCGCCGGATCTGGGCGAGCTGCATGCGATGGCCGAACGCATCGGCATCGAGCAGCACTGGTTTCAGGACCCGTTGACCATGCGCGTGTCCTGGCCGCATTACGATATTGATCAGGCGCGCCGCGCCGTCGCCATCGATCTGGGCGCCGTCGTTTGCGACAGATATCAGACCGTGGCGATGGCCGCGATCATTCAAGGCAGGCCCGACAAATTGCGGCGCATTCGCGCTCTGGCCGATCCGAGCCGCGCCTTTGCACCGGCAACTCATGTTCCGGCATGGCTGACCGAGCAAGGCTTTGCGCAAATCTGGAATTGGGAAGAAGCGGACTGGCCACCTGCGTCGGAATAGGCACTGGGCAACCCGCACCCGCCTCTTGCGCGCTAAAGCGACCCCACTTTGATCCTTGATCCGTCGACAAGGCGGTCAAGACGAAAATGAGCGGGATCGACGCTGGGCCGGTCATTGGCCACCAGTTCGGCGGCAAGATGGCCGATGCCGGGGCCAAGACCAAACCCATGGCCCGAACAGCCCGCGGCAAGGCATAGCCCGCCAATCTGCTCCACCGCCGACACCACGGGCACGGCATCAGGCGTGCAATCGACATAGGCGCCCCATGCCGCATCCATCTCAAGCCCGGCCAGCTGGGGGAAAGTCGTAACCAGATTGGCCATGATCGCGCCCACCAGTTTGCGGTTGGGCGCGGGGGAAAGAACGCGGGTGTTCTCGAAAATGGCGGGATCGCGGCCCCACAGCGCGGGCAAGGATTCAGGGCCGGAGAAGAAGGAACCTCCCAGTCCCAGTTGCACGGCCTTAAGGCGCTGGATGAATTGCGGCATGAACTCGCGGCCAAAGCGCAGACCCTGCGGGGTGATTTCAAGCGTCGCGCGCCCGCTGATGGCCAGCGTATAGCTGCCATCGAGCCGCCGGGTCATGGCCAGATCGGGGCAATAGAGCACCTCGCCCAGATTGACGGTCGGTTTGGTGCGCAAGGCTGTCTGGCGCACGCTGGCCTGCGGGAATATAACGCCATGGCGCCGCATGAAGGTCGAGGCCCAGGCGCCCGCCGCGCAAAGCACCGCATCGGCGCGGATGGTGCCACGTTCGGTGTGCAGCCCGGAAATCCTTCCTTGCGTCAGGTCCAGCCCCCTCGCCGCGCAGCCCTGATGGATGGTCGCCCCCAATTGCCGCGCGCCTTCGGCCAGCGCCGGTGCGGCCAACGCGGGTTCGGCCTTGCCATCGGCAACCGAATGCAGCCCGCCGACCCATTGCCGCCGGTTCTGGGGTATGCGCTGCGCAGCCTGTGCGGCGGTGAGCATATGCGTATCCACCCCGAATTCGCGCGCCACCGGTCCCCAGGCCTCCCACCCGGCCAGCACCGCCGCATCGTCGGTGGCATAGACCAGCCCGGTGCGGCGAAATCCCAGATCCCGCCCGATCTCGCCGCGCAGATTATCCCACAGGCGCATGGAGAGCAGCGAGAGCGGCATCTCACGCGGGTCGCGGTTTTGCTGGCGACACCAGCCCCATGTGCGGCTTGATTGCTCGCAACCGACATAGCCCTTTTCGACCAGCGCCACCGACAGGCCGCGCCGCGCAAGATAATAGGCCGAAGCCGTGCCGACAATGCCGCCGCCCACGACCACAACATCAACCGCCTCGGGCAAATGCTCGTCGCTGGCGACAGGCTGAACAACAGGATGCATGGGATAACCTTCTGTCGAGCGGGCGATATCGGACGAATGGCTCAGAGATATTTGAGCCACCAGATGTCCTTGCGGGCCTTCTTGATGTTCGAGAACCAGCGGGTGGGGAAATAGAGCGGCACGATGATGGCCAGATAGAATGCCCAAACCCAGCCCAGCGAAGCGAAGCCAAACACATCCCCGTGATTGGTCCCCCAGATCGCCCTTGCGGCCAGATAGAGCAGGCGCAGCAGATAAAGGTGGAAGAGGTAGAAGAACATCGGCGCACTGCCCAGCACCGAGAGCCAGTGGGTGACGCGGGCATGGTTGGCGCGCTCAAACACGGCAAGCAGGATCAGGCCCATGCCCAGTGTCGGCAGAAGAAACAGCAGCGAGGGCGGATATTTGGTCATGGCCAGAAAACTCATCACCGTGCGCAGCCGATCACCGGGCACCGTAAACCACGGCGCATCGCCATAGGCATTGAGCGCACGCAGCAGGACGAAGCCGACAATCATGGCCGTCCCCGCCCGCCACAGCCGGTTCAAGCGCGTTTCGGATGAAAGCCCGGCAAACCATCCCCCCGCCGACCAGCCAAGGCAGATCACCCCGATCCAGGGCACGACCGGATAGTTGAACTTGACCACCATGCCCGCCAGCTCGATCTGCGAGCGTTTGTGCAGGATCGCCCATGGAATGAACATCGGGCTGTCAGGCGCAAAAGCAATGCCGTCGAGCAGATTGTGCCCGCCCACAATGACCAGCCCCAGCATCAGGATCGCCCTGCCCGGCAAATGGATCAGGCCCGCCAGCGCGATCATACACAGGCCTATGGCCCAGATCACCTGAAGAAACACGAAATGAAAGGGCAGTTCGGCCCGCCAGGAGAAATTGATCAGCGTAAGTTCGAGCAGGACCAGAAAAGCCCCGCGACGCAGCAGAAAATCGCTGGTTTCGGCCGGCGTATGGCGCCGACTGTAGAGGTATGCCGACAAGCCGGTCAGCGCCACAAAGATCGGCGCACACAGCGTGCTGGTGATGCGGGTGAAAAACAAAGCGGGCATGATGGTGCGCGCATCGACCGGATCGCTCACCGGAACATAGAGAAGCCACGTCTCGCGCACATGGTCGAGCAGCATGAAGATCATGACCAGCCCTCGCAGGGCATCGATGCTTTGCAGCCGCGGGGCTGCGGCCGATTTGGCCGGATCAGGCGTTGACATGGCTCACCTCCGAAAGATCAGTCCCGCAGCGCGGCGATGGCGTCGATTTCAACCAGATAGCCGTAATGCAGCTCGGCCACCGGAACGACCGTGCGGGCAGGACGCGCCGCGCCCAGCATATCGGCATAGACGCGATTGAATTCCGGCCAGTTTTCCACCCCGACGATATAGGCCGTGACGCGGCACAGGTCGTGGGCGCTGCTACCCGCGGCCTCAAGGATGGCCAGCATATTGGCGATGGCCTGCCTTGCCTGCGCGGCAAAGCCCATGTCGGCCAGCGGCGCCTTGTCAGGCCGGATCGGCAATTGGCCGGAGATATAGAGCGCGCTGCCCGCGCGGATCGCCTGAGCATAGTGACCGGCAGGGGCAGGCGCGCCTTCGGTCAGGATGGGTTGGGGAGCATTGTTCATTACCAGCCTCCGAAACGTTGCCATTGGCCCGTCACCACATCGGATGCGCCATGGACCACATTGTATTGGCGATGCTGCGCGCCGGTGGCGCAGGCGTGATTGGGCAGAATGCGCAGGCGATCCCCGATGGCCAGATCGGGCAACGTGCCTTGCGAACCGGGGCGCAGCGTGATGATACCATGTTCCTGATTGGCATCGGCCATGATCAGGTCCGGGTAGGCATGGCCCGCAATATCGCAGACGACGCCATAGCCCTGATTGACAGCCTGTTTGGCGGTCCCGCGATCCTGCGACATGGCCATCCATCCGGCATCCACCAGAATCCACCCCTTTTCACGCTGATGTCCGATCACTGTGGCAAGGACGGAAATGGCAATATCCTCGGCCCGGCAAATGCCGATGCCGGCCATGACCAGATCGAAAAAGACAAAGACGCCCGCCCGCACCTCGGTAACGCCCGTCAGGTCAAGAGCATGATGCGCGGTCGGGGTAGAACCAAGGCTGACCACCGGACAGGGCAGGCCCGCCTCGCGCAGGATGGCGGCGGCATCAACCACGCTTTTGCGCTCCTGCTCGGCGGCTTGTTGCAGGGCCTGAACCCCGCGCGCGGCATAGCTGCCCCCGGCATGGGTGAGGACGCCGCGCAATTCCCCGCCATCAATCAGCGCCCGGCCAATCCCGACAAGGCGTGCCGCATCATTGGGCACCACGCCCGAGCGATGCCCGTCGCAATCGATCTCGATCAACGCGGGAATGGCGACGCCCGCTTCGCGTGAGGCGGCCGCTACGGCCTCGGCCTGCTCCACCGTGTCGAGCACCACGGCCAGATCGACACCCTGGCGGCGCAATTCGAGGACCTTGGCCAATTTCCACGGCGTGATGCCCACAGCATAGATGATGTCGCGCACCCCGGCGGCGGCGAAGAACTCGGCCTCCCTCAGGGTAGAGACGGTGGCCGGACCCTGCGGGCTGCTCATCACATGGCGGGCGACCTCAACTGATTTGGCGGTTTTCAGATGGGGACGCAGCGCCACACCCAGCGGCGCAAGCCTGTCTCGCAGCCGAGCAATATTGCGCTCCATGCGATCCGCATCAAGGATCAGGCAGGGCGTTTCAAGCGCGTCGAGGCGCAGTGGAGCGGAGATTTGGGCAGTCTGCCCAAGGGTGTTTGCATGGCTCACCATCATGTTCCTTGCTGGTCTTGTGGGGGCATTGTGCCGAGGGTAAATGTCGCGCACAATTAATGGATCTTGCATGTTCAATTAAGGCTGGGGTTAAGCATCCCGCCACACATGCACGGCAAAGGCATAGGCCATGAATCTGCCCGGCGGGACGGGGTACATCCCACGAAGCGGTCGCTCATTGCGGATAGTAGCCCAGTATGGCCTTGGTCTCGAGATATTCCTCCAGCCCGAAACGGCCATATTCGCGCCCATTGCCCGATTGTTTATAGCCGCCGAAGGCCGCCATGCCGTCCCATGCTGGATGGTTGATATGGACCTGTCCCGCGCGAATCCGGCCCGCAACGCGGCGCGCCCGGTCCAGATCGGCCGACTGCACATGCGCGCCAAGGCCGTAAACCGTGTCATTGGCGATACGGATCGCATCCTCTTCATCGCGATAGGGGATAAGGCAAAGGACGGGGCCGAAAATCTCCTCCTGCGCGATGCGCATCGCCGGATCGGGGCAGGTGAAGATGGTGGGGCGGCAATAGAACCCCCGGTCAAACCCATCGGGCCTGCCCGGCCCGCCCCAAACCAGTCGGGCCCCCTCGGCAAGGCCGATGTCGATCATGCGCTGGACCTTGTCAAACTGGTTGCGATTGGCCACCGGGCCAAGGTCGGTGGTCTCCAGCGAGGGATCGCCCACAACCAGCGCCCGGGCAGCGGCGGCAGCCATATGCTCAACCTCGGCAAGGCGTGCCTGCGGCACCAGCATCCGGGTGGGGGCGCTGCATGATTGTCCGGCATTGCGCAGACCCGCCGCGACGCCCAGCGGCACTACGCGGGCAAAATCGGCATCGTCGAGCAGAATATTGGGCGACTTTCCGCCAAGTTCCTGAGTCACGCGCTTGACCGTGGGCGCGGCGGCCTGGGCCACCAGAACCCCGGCGCGGGTGGACCCGGTGATCGAGACCATGTCAATGTCACCATGGGCGGCAATTGCCGCGCCGACCTCTTCACCCAGCCCCGTGACCATGTTGAACACGCCGGGAGGCGTCCCGGCTTCATGCAGGATCTGGGCCAGCATATGGGCGCTGAAAGGCGACAATTCGCTGGGTTTAAGCACAATGGTGCAGCCAGCCGCCAGAGCCGGGGCCAGCTTGGCGGTAATCTGATAGAGCGGCCAGTTCCATGGAGTGATCAGCCCGCATACGCCAATGGCCTCACGGGCGATGGCGGTGCTGCCCTGAGGGGTGAGGAAGGGGAAGCGTTCCAGCACCTCGATCGCGGCGCGGATATGGGCCAGTCCAAAAGGGACATGGGCCGTGCGGGCGAAACCGATGGCCGCCCCCATCTCCTGACAGATAGCCTGTGCCAGCGGCTCTGCCCTCTCCTCCATCAGCACCAGAATGCGGCCAAGCAGGGCGATACGCTGCGCAGGCGTAGTGGCGGAAAATGCGGGGAAAGCGGCTCTTGCGGCGGCCACGGCCTGATCCACGTCAAGGGCGCTGGATTGAGCCACCGATCCGATGACCTGTTCGGTTGCCGGGCTGATGACTGGAATGGCCGAGGCGGAACGCGCAGGATGGCGCCATTCGCCGTTGATATAGATAAGGTCACATGCGGGCGCAGAGATCATGGGCGGCATCTTTCACGCTTTGTAAAATGGGCACCTGTCCATCGCCGGGCCAGTTGCCTGGGCGCCGATGATATGGCAAAGCATGAATGCTGCAATTAATATGATCTATATATAGCATTAAGATCGAACCTAATGATCACCACCGAGGATCTGACATTTTTCCGTGTTCTGGCCGCTTCGCCCTCGCTGGCCGAGGCGGCGCGCAACCTGAATGTGACCCCGCCTGCGGTGACGCAGCGGTTGCGCGCGCTGGAGGAACGGGTGGGTGTCAAGCTGATCGAGCGCACTTCGCGCGGGCTGAACCTGACCGATGAAGGCGAGATGATCGCCACGGAAGGCGTCGAGATCATCAATGCCATCGAAGCCCTGAGCGAAAGGCTGGCCAGTCGCACCAGCCAGATCCGGGGCCATTTGCGCGTGGCGGCCCCTTACGGCTTTGGCAGGCGCTATGTCAGCCCGGTTGTCGAGGCCTTTGTGCGGGCCAATCCGGCAATGACCGTCACGCTGGAATTGTCCGACAGTCCCATCCGGCAGGTGAGCGAGAGCTGGGATATTGTGGTGCATATCGGCGCCTTGCCGGAAAGCGACAGGCTGGTGACGACACTGGCGCCCAACCGAAGGATTCTTTGCGCGGCGCCCGAATATCTTGAGGGCCATCCGCCCATAGTCACGCCCGATGACCTTATCGCCCACCGCTGTCTTGCGTTGCGGGAAAACAACGAGGATGTCACGCTCTGGCGCTTTATGCATGCCGACAAAGAGCGGATGACCGTCCGGGTCCATCCCGCCATGTCGAGCAATGATGGAGAAATCGTGCGCGACTGGGCGCTGGCGGGCCTTGGGGTGATCGTGCGCAGCGAATGGGATGTGGCCGGGGATCTGGCGGCGGGACGGCTGGTGGAAATTCTGCCCGACTGGGCGCCGCCTGCGGCGGATGTCGTGGCGCTGCTGCATGCGCGGCATGGACGCAGCGGGCGCACCAATGCTTTTCTGCAAACTCTGCGCGCCGCGCTGGCCAACGTGCCATGGAGAGCGGATCGCGGATCGGGCTTTTGATCCATCAGACAAGCGGGTTCATGCAATTTTGGCACCCGATGACCGAGAGTGCCAAAATTTCTATATAAACGATCAACTTAACTCATATTCCGCACCATTTCCGACTTGACACAAAGACCGGAATTACAAATCCTGATGCCACACAGACGAACCAACAGGGATGATCAACACAGCACAGGAGAACGGGACATGAGCGGACATGATGAGTTTGCACGGCAACTGCAAGGCTATGGCCTCTCCACCGCAGAAATCAGCTATTTCATGCCCGACTATCCTTCGCTGTTGCAGATTTTTGTGTGGCAGTTTTACGATGAGGCGCCCCATTTCCCGGAATTACGCCGATTTCTTGACGCATGGCGGCGCGACATTGAGGCTGTGCTGCATTCGGTCCGGCTGGTGCATGACCGATTGCTGGGACCGCGCGTGTGGCATCCCAAGGCTGGGATCATCACCATACAATAGGCTGAGCCAAAGGGGCGCTTGAAAGACCCGCATGATCATGCCCTTTTGCGGCCATAGCTGATTTCACGCCCTACGGCCCGTCGGATGCTTCGGCGGGAATCGAGTTTGCCGTGCCGGTTGATAAGCTCACGCAGGTTGTTCCGCGCATCATTCAATCGGGCCGATGAGAGAGGAGGCGGCGCAATTGCTCGGCCTCAGGCCCCAGATAAAGCTGATGGGGTGGACGCCCCCCGACGGCATCGATGTGCCATAGTGGAGGTGTTGAACACCACTGAAGGAGGCGTCCGTGTCGGAGGTTATCAC